>NZ_JAUALB010000001.1:3384220-4048440 GCF_030345795.1 Micromonospora sp. WMMA1363 | reverse complement strand
CTGGTCAGCTGTCAGATCGACCTCGCGGCCGTCGGCCAACCGATTCCAGTAGTGGTAGCCGACCTTGACGTCTCCGGCGAGGACCTCGCCGAGGATCAGCTCTCCGCCGAGCAGGTCCTGAATGATCAAGGCAGTCACCCCGCATTGACCACGTGCTGCGTTGCCGGCGTGCCAATCCTGCACATCGTGCGGGTCGCAGGTATCCGCTCCCCAGCCGCTGCGTAGTACGGGCCGCAGCATCTCCAGGTCAATCGCGAGTGGGACTGATCGTTGGTTGCGCTCTTCAGACGTCATCCAGGAAGGGTCAGCCCTCGACCAGGTCGAGAGTCAAGAAACATCCCGCCTCGGGTCCCGACCGGCCGAACGGCGCCGCTACGTAGCGGGCGCGCTCATCTGCCGCTTCCAGGGCGCTCGTTGACCGGCGGAGACGTCGCGCTCCGCACAAGTCACCAGCTCGCCAGACTCGAGGGGCTTGTCGGGACGGTAGGCCGTTGGCTGGTCAGCGGTGGCTGACGACGTTGACCACGTTGCCGTCCGGGTCGCGGACGAAGAAGCGCCGGACGCCCCACTGCTCGTCGGTAATCGGGTGCACGATCTCTGCGCCCGTCGCGCACACCGCCTCGTAGACGGCGTTGACGTCAGCGACCTCCACGCTGAGGTCCGGGTTTACAGGAGCCGCTGCATCTTTGGTGATGAGGATGACCTGGGCGGTGGGGTCGGACGGTGAGACCAAGTTGACCACCCAGCCCAGGTTCATCTCCTCGCGGAAGCCCAGAAGCTGGTAGAAGCCGCTGCTCGCGACCGGATCGGCGGTGGTGATGTCGGGCACGGCACGGCGAATCGTCATGCCGGATTCTGGCACGCGAGGTACTTGCTCGTGTGGGTAGTGGGCCCCGCTGACGAGGTGCCAGTGCGGACGCTGCGGAGCACTCGGACCATGACGTGCCGCGGCATCCTGATCTGCCGCAGGCCGAGTGTGGTGGCCGGCCGACGACGTGTTCGAACCGATCAGCTCACCGCAGGGCCGTCGAGATAGCCGACCTCCGCGGAACCCGACGCGACATGGACGCGATAGCCCCAGTGCCGTAAGACCTGCGCGATCTTCGCAGCGCCGCCCGGGTTGGAGGAATGGACATTGACAACGCCGATGTCGAAGGGGCGCTTCTCGAAGGCGGCCTGTTCCAGGATCTCCACGACCGGCCAGATCGTGTCGTCGCCGCCCAAGTCGTGGTCCAGCCACAGCTCGTCCAGGGCGCCGGTCGAGCAGGTACGCCGGCGCGGTCGGCAACGCACCCGCCGTACCCGGGCCGCCGCCGTCCTGGCCAGCGCTGTCGCCGTCGCCGTGGTCGCCTCGGGCGCAGTGGCGTTGGCCGGCCGTCCGGACGTGGCTCCGGTGCCCCTGTCCACCGTCGATCCGACGATCCCCGCCCCGAACCCCGACCCGTCGCCGACCGGCGACCCGAGCCCGGGCCGTGCCACGCCGTCGAGTCCGGCCCCGACCACCGGCCAGGCCAAGCAGGTGATCCCGGCGGAGGCGATGCTGCAACTCGCCGACCTGCCCCTGCCGTCCGGCTGGACGATGACGAGAGAAGTAGACACCGACTGGACCCTGGAAGCGGAAGCCGCCGCCCGCTGTGACAACCGTCCGCCGTGGATAATGGTCGACGTCGTGGCCACGGCAACCGCGCAGTTTGACTCCCCCACCCACCATTTGGTCGAGCGGGCGACCGGACACTCCGGCGACGGGGCCGCCACCTCGATGCAGCGGCTGCGACAGGTGATCGCCGACTGCGTACCGGTGCGTCCCGTCCGTTCCGGCGCAATGACGATCATGGCTGAAGGGCTGGGTGGTGACGAATCGATGCTGGTCGGATCCGGCGGTGACCCGATGGATGCGGGGTCGTGGGACGAAGCCGGCCCCCCGAGGCGGATGCTGATCGTCCGTCAGGGCTACCTGGTGGCCCAACTCCGACTCGACTTCAATGCTACGGCGGCCGACGCTCGTTACTGGGCGAAGAAGGTGGCGCCCCGGCTTTGCGCCGGCACCGACGTTTGCTGACCGCCAGTGACGACCGAGACCACCGTGGGGTAGCCGGCCGCCGGGCTGGTGGGTGGTGGGCACGGATGAGCAGTTGATCGCGGTGCTGGTCGATCGGACCCGGGGTGACGGGCTGAAGCTGACCGGCGAGGGTGGGCTGCTGGGCCGTGCGCTGGAAGGCACCCTTGACAATCCCACGATCAGCAGCCGCCGGACCGCGGCGCCGGCGACCCGCGTTGGCTCAGGTGTCTTCGGTGCCCTGAATCAGCTGGAGCACGTGCTGCGTGGTGTGCACGGCGGCAACCGCCACCTCGGTCTTCACCTCGGCGCTCATCGGTTCGCGGGTGACCAGCCGGACGCCGACGAACAGATTGGCGTCGACGACGTCGATGGTGGTTTCGGTGGCCAGTCGCTGGTAGCGGATGCCGTCGGCGTTGATTGCGTCGCCGCCCGGGAAAGGGCTGGCGGAACTGGCCGGAGCGGTCTGGTCGAAACCGGTCCGGGCTTCCGTCGGGCTGTTCGCGGCCCGGACGGTGACATGCACGAACCCACCGGGCTTGCCGCCACCATCGAAGAACCACTTGTCGCAGCGGAACCCCGGCCCTTGGTCAAGATCCTCTGCTGGCAAGGGTAACGGGCTGCCGAGTGCGGCTCCTGCCAGATCGTAGTCGAGACGGTCACAGATGTCGGCTGGCACCTGGTAGGTGCGGTCCGCCCTCGTCGACCGCTCGGGCGTGGGGTCGGCAGTGCAGGCTCCGAGGAGCGGCAGGAGTAACGCTGCGTGGGCTGCCGCTCGGGTTCGAAGGATCATGGTGAGGCATTATGCCCGCCTCGGTATGCGCGGACGACATCGAACCCGCGCCCCATCTGCGCCAGCCGCGTCGTTGGCGGCGAACCCCGAAGGCTATCGCGGCTGCGTCCACGGAGGTCGCTGCGCCAGTCGGGCAGCTAGGCCGACGACGGGCGCTGCCGTCCGTTGGACGCGCAAAGGGGCGTCGGTGGAGGTCGCTGCGCCAATTCCGGCCGACCTGGCGGCGGTCGAGCTCGGCGGATCCTGGCGCCATCCGGAGATGCTCGGCGTGCTCGGCGCCTGGGCGGTGCTCGGGCTCGTGCTGGCCCCGGTGCTGCTGCGCCGGATGGCCCGCCGGGAGTCCGGCTCGCGGGTCGCGGCCCGGCGGGAGCAGGCCATGCAGCGGGTGGATGAGAGGGCGGCGATGAGCGAGACCGTGCACAACCGGATCGCGGTGCTGCGCGCCGAGCGGGGCGTCTCCCGGCGGCAGCTCGCCGACGAACTCGGTGTGCACTACCAGACCATCGGTTACCTGGAACGGGGCGAGTTCCGGCCCAGCCTGCACCTGGCGCTGCGCATCGCCGCGTACTTCGAGGTACCGGTCGAGGTGGTCTGCTCCATCGAGCCGTTCCCCCGCACCGGCGACGCCGCGGCCGGCGCCGGCCAACAGCTGTCTCAGGGTGTCGACGCGGATCGATGTGGTGCACGGGGCCGCGTCGGTGGTGGGACCCCCGCCCCGGTGCTCCCGATCTGGTTCTCTGACCCAACGCGATTTCGTGTTTGTCCGACCCTGGGTGACCTTGTGCGATGGCGGCGTAGCTCGAAGCCGGCATGGCGGGTCAGGACTCGGTACGGCTGCTGCTCGGTCATCGGCGCCGTCCCGGTGTCTCAACCGTCCTGCTATTGCCCGTCCGAGAATTCCTCCCGGCGGAGCGGAAGGGTGACCGTCCGCCAGTACTGGCGACGATCCTGGTCCCGGACCACCACCCCGAGCCGGGCCAGTTCGGTGCGTAGTTCCCGCGCGTCCCGGCGCCGGTCCCGATCCACGGCGCGCTGCCGGGCGCGCAGCAGCGCGTCCGCCCCCGCCGGCAGGCCGGGCAGCCCCTCCACCCACCGCCGGTACGCCGCATCGTGCGGGTCGACGTCCTGCCACGGCCAGCCGTGCCCGGCGAAGGCGTCCCGCAGCCGCTCCCGGCTCAGGTCGCCGCGTTCCCGGGCCAGTTCCTCACCGGCCGAGCCGAGCACCACCAGGTGTTTGCGGTCACAGAAGACGGCGCTGACCGGACGCCGCGGCACCGAACGCTCCGCGCCGTCGCGGCGCAGCCGCACCTGCTCCCGGTCGACAGCCACGATCAGCCGCTCTCGGGTGCCGACGCCGGCGAGTAACAGCCCGGCCGCGAGGCCGATCGCCGCAGCGACCGCCGCGGCCGGCCGCGGCGGCTGGCGGGCCAGCAGCTCGAACAGGCCCTGCCACGGCGCCCAGCGCAGCCCGGTCACCCAGTCGGCGGCGGCGACCAGCGCCCACCCCGCCCCGGCTCCGGCCAGCGGGAAGCCACCCCACATCACCGCCAGTTCCTCGCCGCCGCCATCCACTGTTGTGGCGGCGGCGGGCTGCCACCCATCGCGCATCAGGACGTCTCCCGCCCCAGGGTCCGCAGTATGCCGGCGACCGAGGGCACGGCTACCCAGACCAGTACCGAGACCGCCAGCCGGCCCCACTGCCCGGCGGTCACCTCGTTGCCGAAGAGCGGTTCCATGGTGACCGAGGTGTCGAGCCAACGTGCCGGGCCTTGCAGCGCCGAGATCATCGCGGCGAGGATGCTCCAGACCGTCGGCAGCAGCAGATAGCTGACGATCGCCAACGGAGTGTTGAGCAGCAGCAGGCCGAACGCGGCCCCCATCAGCACGTTGACGAGCTGGATCACGGCCGCGTGCAGCACCAGCGCCCACTCGCCGTCCCAGCTGCCGGCTCCACCGGTGGCCTCGGCGGCGAGTGTGCCGGCAGCGGCCACGGCCAGGTTCACCACCACCGACGCGAGTGCCGCCAGCATCACCGCCGCGAGCTTGGCCAGCACCACCCGTTCCCGATGTGGCACCAGGGCGAACGTGGTCAGCGCGGTGCGCTGCGTCCACTCGGAGGTGACCGACAAGATGCCGACCACCGGCAGCAGCAGGCCCACCGGGAGCAGCGACGGGGCGAGGAAGCCAGTGAAGGTCCGCTGCGCGTCGTCCAACACGAAGAGCTGCACCACGGCGATGGCGACCGCGATCAGCCCGATGGTGGCCAGCAGCCAGCGGCCGGCGCGGGTGTCGGTGAGCTTGCGTAGCTCGACGGAGGTCAGCCGGGCCATGGACGGCCTGACGGCCGCGACGCGGGGGCCCGCCTCGGTGGTGGGGGCGACGGTCGTGGTCACTTGACGGCATCCTTCGTGGTCGCGCCGGCGGTTAGGGTGAGGAAGAGCTGTTCGAGGCCACCGCTGGCGGGCCGCAGCTCGGTGAGGACCAATCCGGCGTCGGCGGCGGCCTGACCCACGACGCCCGGCTCGGCGTGCACGACGAAACCGCCGTTGGTGTCGGCGGTGGCGTTCAGTGCGGCCCGCTTCAGGGTGAGCCGCAGGGCATGCGAGTCCCACGCCCGTACCAGGGTGCCCGTGCCGGCGAGCAGTTCGTCCCTGCCGCCCTGGGCGACGATCCGGCCGCCGCCGATCACCACAAGCCGGTCGGCGACCGCCTCCACCTCGCGCAGCAGGTGCGAGGAGAGCAACACGGTGCCGCCCCGGTCGGCGAAGTCGCGCAGCAGGCCGCGCATCCAGAAGATGCCCTCCGGGTCCAGGCCGTTGGCCGGCTCGTCGAGGATCAGTACCCGGGGGTCACCCAGCAGGGCCAGCGCCAGGCCGAGCCGCTGCCGCATCCCCAGCGAGTACGCCCCCACCCGCCCGCCGCCTGGCGGCGACCGCGTTCAACCCGACCAGGTCCAGCGCCGCGGCGACCCGCCGACGGTCCACGCCCATCGTCGTGGCGGCCAGGGTCAGCGTCTCCCGCCCGGTGCGCCCCGAGTGCTGGGCCGAGGCGTCGAGCAGCACCCCGATCTCCCGCCCAGGGTTGGGCAGCTGCCGGTACGGCCGGCCGGCGACCGTTGCGCCGCCGCCGGTCGGTGGGGTCAACCCGCAGATCATCCGCATGGTGGTGGACTTGCCGGCACCGTTCGGCCCGAGGAAGCCGGTGACGGTGCCCGGCTCGCAGTGGAACGAGACGTCCTCGACGACCGTGTCCGGGCCGTACCGCTTGGTGAGGTGTTCGACCGTGATCATGACGTCGATGCTGCCGGGGCGACCCGGTGGTGCGCTGCCTCCGACCGTCTGTCGTCGGGTAGACCTCGGGCCACGGCCGGCGTCGACTTTAGTAGCTGTCGGGCATCCCCGGCCGGTCCCTACGATTGACCGGTGACCAGCACCGCCGTACCCGACCACCCCTGGCTCCTTCCGGGCGCCCTGACGGCCCCCACGGCCCGTGGGCGGACGCCGCGGGACTGGTTCGTCGACAGCCTCTGCTTCCTGGCCGCCCTTGGCTGGGCCGTGGTGGCGTGGGGCGATTCGCTGTTGGACGAGCCAGATCTTGCGCTGAACACCGGCCCCAGCTGGCTCAACGAGGTCGACTTCCTGGCCAGCCTGGTGCTCTGCGCCGCCCTCTGGGTCCGTCGGCGCTGGCCGGTGGGGTTGGCGTTGGCCAGCCTGCCGCTGGCGCTGTTCTCGGTCAGCAGCGGCGTGGCGCTGCTGATCGTGCTGTTCACGGTGACCGTGCACCGGCCTTTCCCGGTCGCCGCCGGCATGTTCGGTGCGCACCTGCTCATCGCGCCGATCTATCTGCGGCTGCGCCCCGAACCGGGGACGTCGCTGTGGCTGAACGTGGTCTTGATCCTGCTGACCCTCGGGGCCGTGCTGGCCTGGGGCATGTTCGTCCGGGCGCGCCGCCAGTTGGTGGTGTCGCTGCGGGAGCGGGCGCACCGGGCCGAGGCGGAGCAGCAGCTGCGAGTGACGCAGGCCCGGCAGTTGGAACGAACCCGCATCGCCCGGGAGATGCATGACGTGTTGGCTCACCGCATCTCGCTGCTCAGCCTGCACGCCGGAGCATTGGAGTTTCGTCCGGACACCTCGGCCGAGGAAGTGGCCAGGGTGGCCGGGGTGATCCGAGGCAGCGCACACGCCGCCCTGCAGGACCTGCGGGAGGTGATCGGGGTGCTCCGGGCGGAGACCGGCGTGGCGGAGGGCGCCGAACCGGAGCGGCCTCAGCCCACCCTCGTCGACGTGCCGACGCTGATCGGCGAGTCCCGAGCCGCCGGAGTCCGGGTGAGCGTCGTCGAGGAGGTCGCCGACCGGGGGGAGGTGCCGCCCGCGGTGGGCCGCAGCGCGTACCGGATCGTGCAGGAGGGGCTGACCAACGCCCGCAAGCACGCCCCGGGCGCGGTCGTCGACGTGCGGCTCGCCGGGCGCCGGGGTGACGGGCTCACTGTCGAGATCCGCAACCCGTGGCCGGTCGGCGCGGCGGGGGAGGGCGCGGCGAGCCCCGCAGCCGGCTCCGGCGCCGGCATTCCCGGCGCCGGGACCGGCCTCGTCGGCGTCGCCGAGCGGGTCGGCCTAGCCGGCGGACGGCTGGAGCACGGACGGGACGCGGCAGGGCATTTCCGGCTCGCCGCGTGGCTGCCATGGCCGGCATGACCGGTCCGGGGCCTGACGGGTCAGGCCCCGGGGGGCTGGACGGCCCGCCGCCCGGTGACGGGGCGCCGGCTGGTTCGGTGCGGGTGTTGATCGTCGACGACGATCCACTGGTCCGGGCCGCACTGTCGATGATCATCGGCGGTGCGCCGGACCTCACGGTGGCGGGGGAGGCCACCGACGGCACCGAGGTGCCCGCGGCCGTGGCCGCGTACGCGCCGGACGTCGTCCTGATGGACATCCGCATGCCGCGGCTCGACGGGCTGGCTGCCACGGAGGAACTGCGGTCCGCGCCCAACCCGCCCGAAGTGCTGGTGCTGACCACGTTCGATGCCGACGAACAGGTGCTGCGGGCACTGCGGGCTGGGGCGGGAGGCTTCCTACTCAAGGACACCGCACCGGCCGAGATCGTGCATGCCGTCCGCCGGGTGGCAGCGGGTGAGACCATGCTCTCCCCGACGGTCACCCGCCAACTGGTCGCGCACGTCACCGGGACCGTTGGCGCTGAGCCGCGCCGCCAGCGGGCACAGCGGCAACTCGCCACGTTGAGCGAGCGGGAGCGGGAGGTCGCGATCGCGCTCGGTCAGGGCTGCAGCAACGCCGAGATCGCGGGGGAACTGTTCATGAGCGTGGCGACGGTCAAGGCGTACGTGTCGCGGCTGCTGGTGAAGCTGGGCCTCAACAACCGGGTCCAGGTGGCGCTCCTGGTCCACGACGCCGGTCTGGTCTGAGCGCCCGGCACCCCCAGGGGTGGATTCGTGCGCTGTGGCGCCGGTGGGCCAACGCAGTCGGTGACCTACCCACCTGCCCGTCCGGTGCGTGAAGCCCGACCGGGCAGGGACACGGCGATCGGTGGACCCTCGCGGGTCAGGCGCCGGTGGGCAGGTCTAATGAGTTCTGGGAGTGAGCCATCCGGCAAACTCCTGGCGGGTAGGTAGCCGCCGGCAGACGAGCACTCCGTGGGCCTGGACGTGGAGTCCTGTTCAAAGATCGTGCCGCTGCTGGTCGGTGTTGGAGGGTTGATCGCTGATGGGATGTCGTGCCCGGCCGGTCGCGGCGTGAGCACTGCTTCATTAGGTCGCTGATAGTTCTCCGCCTGGCTACCTGTGGTATCGGTTCGACAGGCAGGAGAGGCGTTGCTGTTCGTAGGAGATGACTGGGCGGAGGACCACCACGACGTTGAGGTGATGGACGCTTCCGGCCGCCGGCTGGCCAAGGCCCGGCTTCCCGAGGGCATGGCGGGCATGGCGAGACTGCACGCGATGATCGGGCAGGTGCTCGGCGACGATATCGATGCCGAGGACATCGCCGGGCCGGTGAAGATCGGGATCGAGACCGATCGGGGTCCGTGGGTGCAGGCGCTGGTTGCGGCGGGCTACACGGTGTATTCGGTGAACCCGTTGCAGGCGGCCCGGTACCGGGAACGCCTCGCCTTGTCGGGGCCAAGAGCGATGCGGCCGACGCGCACATGCTGGCTGATATGGTCCGTACCGACTCGCACCAGTTGCGTCCGATCGCTGGGGACAGCGCCGAGGCGGAGGCGGCCAAGGTTGTCACCCGGATGCACAAGACGCTGATCTGGGAACGCACGGGCAGGGCAGCGGCTACGGCACGCATTGCGGGAGTACTTCCCGGCCGCGTTGGTAGCGTTCGAGGACTTGGACGTCGGCGACAGCCTGGAACTGCTGGCGGAGGCACCCGACCCGGCCGCTGCCGCGAAGCTGAGCGGCAGCCAGATCAGCGCGGCGCTCAAACGGGCCCGCCGCCGGGACATCCCGACGAAGGCGGCGGCGATCCAGGCCGCCCTGCGCACCGAGCAGCTCGGCCAGCCGGACGTGCTCACCGCCGCGTATGCCGCGACGGTACGGGCACTGGTCGCCCTGCTGGGCACTCTCAACAAGCACGTCAAGGCCCTGCAAGGGCAGGTGGAGGACCATTTTGGTCGACACCCGGCCGCTGAGATCATCCTGTCCCAGCCGGGACTCGGTGTGGTCCTCGGCGCCCGGGTGCTCGCGGAGTTCGGTGACGACCACGACCGTTACGCCTCGGCGAAGGCCCGAAGGAACTACGCCGGCACCAGCCCGATCACCCGCGCGTCCGGGAAGAAGAGAGCCGTCATGGCCCGGTTCGTGCACAACGACCGACTCGTCGACGCGCTGATAACCCAGGCGTTCTCCGCGCTGAAGGCATCGCCCGGAGCTCGGGCCTACTACGACCGGCAACGCGCCTGCGGCGCCAACCACAGCGCCGCGCTGCGCCAGCTCGCCAACCGACTCGTCGGCATCCTGCACGGATGCCTCAAAACCGACCCCGCGTCCGGTGTTCCACTCGAACCGGTCCCGTGTCGTAGATGCCAGGGCCCGGTCACGGTTGCTGGGACGTCCGCGCCTCGGCTGACGCCAATCGCCGTTGCTGGTTCGGGCGCAGCGGTCGGAGAAACGGCCGCCACGCCGGACCGCGCAGTCCGCTACCGGATCAGGACCGTGCGCACGTGCGTGGTGATCACGCCCGCGGTGAGGACGTGGAACATCAGAGAGACACAGTCCTGCTGATAGCTCCAGGCGTTGGCGCGCTCCCACGGCAGCACCGCCGCCGACACCACGCCGGGGGCCACCAGTAGCGGCACGCCCGCAAAGGTGGTGGACACCGCCGCGTGGGCGTGGCCGGCCAGCACACCCGCCACCTGTGGGTGGCGGGACAGCACGGTGGCCAGGGCCGCCGGGTTACGGAGGCCGATCGCGTCGACGAACGGGATACTCAGGGCGGCCGGCGGGTGGTGAAAACCCACCAGGGCGGGTGTCTCCGGGGCGGCGTCCAGCCGGGCGTCCAGCCACTGCAGGGCGGACGGCGACAGCAAACCGTCGTCCGCACCGGGGACCGAGGAGTCCGCCAGCAGGATCTGGACGCCGCCGTAAACGGCCGCCGACTGCGGTGGGACCAGGTACTCGGCGAAGACCGGCGTGACATCGTGGTTGCCCGGGCACATCAGCACCGGAAAGCGGTCGTGCAACGGCCTCAGCACGTCGCTCACCTGGGTGTACTCCGCCGCGGTGCCACTGTCCGCGAGGTCCCCGGTGATCACGACAGCGTCGAGGGGCCCGGCCAGGTCGCACAGGTACGACACGACTCGGCGCGCCCGGCCCGCGCGTTCCGGGCTTCCGTCGAGATGCAAATCGCTGAGGTGTGCCAGGACGGTCACGTCCGGTTCCCGACGTTCTGCGTGGTGCCCTCCGCCTCGGCCGGCACCTCGGCCGGCACCTTGTCCGGCACCCCGGCCGGCGGGTTGTCCCGGCCGTCCCGCCAGCGGGCCCAGGCACCCAGGCACATCGCCGCGGAAAGCACCAGCACGCCGACGAACGTGGTGGTGGACTGGTGCAGTCGCGGGTCGAGGAACTGAACCACGTACGTGATGATCAGGTTGGTGCCGAACAACATCGAGACGGTGATCGGCTCGGTGCGGACCATGCCCGCCTGGAGCAGGTACAGCGAGACGATCACGCCGACGATGCTGATCAGCAGGATCGCGCCGATGTTGCGCGGTGTGTAGGCGTCGAAGCTGTCCCGACCGATCAGGAGGCCCAGCGTGACCAGGATGAGCACGCCGAAGCGGGAGGCCATCATCTGCTGCACGGACATGCCCTGGTCGCCGAGGCGCCGGGTGAAGTAGGTGATCGCGGACAGCGCGAAACTGGTCAGCACGCAATAGATCAGTCCCGCCGCCAGGTCGTCCTTCGGCAGGTCACCGATCGCCGACGAGCCGTTCCAGGCCGCCGCGACCAAGAAACTCATCGCGGCCAGCATGCCCAGCGCGGCGACCACCTCCAGGCGCAGCGCCCGCACGCCGGGGCGCAGCTTGAAGCCGAGCGCGATGGTGATGCTGGGGACCAGCCCGAGGATCACCGAGTTCGCCATGGCCGGCTCGAACACGGTGAAGGCGTACAGCACCGCGACCCAGGAGACCATGGTCGCCACATTCAACGCGATCACATCCGGCAGGCAACGCCGGACGGTGGCCAGCAGCGCCGCCTTGTCGCGGCAGATCATGAAGTAGAAGCCCTGCGCGAGGACGAACGAGTTGAACGCGATGAACTCCGGGGACAAATGCTGGACCAGTGAGCCCTCGAAAACCGACTTCGTGGAGTTGATCACGCAATAGCCCAGTACCAGCAGGGTGCCCACGAGGGGAGCGTTCCGGCTCGCCGAGGTACCGTCACGCGACATCGTAGAATCCTTCACCGTCGAGGTATCGGGCCGTCATGTAGTCCCGCATCAGGACGCCTTCCACCTCGTGTATCAGGTGGACGAGCAGCGGATACGTCATGTCGTTGGTGGTCTGCGACAGCTCCTGGCCGGGGCCCACCCTGGTCAGCCGGCCGTGGTAGCTTTCCAGCTTCTCGAGTTCGTCCATCCGCGGGTAGCCGATCAGCTTCCCGCCCGCCGGCGCGATCATGTTGACGCACACCGCGTGCCGGGGCGTCTCGTAGTGGTCCTGCCAGTGCGCCAGGAACGTGTCCGGGTCGGTATACGCGGTGACCGTCCACTCCAACTGGCTGCTGCCCAGTGCCGCGCGGGTGAGCAGCGGCAGTTCGGCACCGCAGACGCGCGCCCCGGTCTCGATCAGGCGCGGGCCGTCCGGGGTCAGCTTGACCTCGGTGTGCGCGGGGCCGTTCGCCACTCCGAGTGTGTCCAGCACCTGGCTCACGTACCCGACCAGGGCCTGCTGTTCCTGGCCGTCCCGGACCATCAGCTGCGAGCCGCCGAGCAGGTCGCGGACGCCGTTGACACGCAGATGGTGGGTGCGCCAGAGGTCGCAGACGTAGTGCTTGCCGTCCACGCTGACGGTGTTCACGTAGTATTCCGCGCCGACCAGGTACTCCTGGGCCACGACACCATCGTTGCCCTGGCCCAGCGCACTGCGCCGGCCGGTCAGCGTCTCGAACGCGGACCGCACGTCGGCGGCCGTACCGCAGAAGTGCACGCCGTCGTTCAGCGCGCCGCGCAGCGGCTTGAGAACCACCAGCCGGTCGGTGTCGCCGTACCAGCCGAGGAGCGTGTCCAGGTCGGTGGCCAGGATCTGGTCGGCGGCGGGCAGACCGGCCGCCTTCACCGTCTCGATCATCCGGTACTTGTCCCGGCGGGCGCCGCTCAGTGCCGTGCCGTTGGTGCGCACGCCGATCGCCTCGCTCAGCGCGTCCGCCAGCTCGACGCCGCTCTCCGCACCGGCGAGCAGCGCGACCGGAGCGTACGGGCGGATCGTGGCCACCGTGGCGTCCAGGTCGCCGGTGTGTACCACGGTGTCCAGGAAGTCGTCCGGCTGAGACGACGCCGCGAACAACGCGGGCGGGTCGATCAGACTCTGCACGTGCAGGCAGTCGAAGCCTGCCTGGTGGAAGAGCGGGGCGAGGTGCCGCGCGGTCGAGAAGGCGTCGGTGATCGCGACGACCGGTCGGCGTGTGGTGCTCATGGTCGGAACCCTTCTCTAGGACGTTCGGGACTGGGCGCGGCGGACCGCGGCCACCACCGCAGCGAGGTCCACGTCGCATGTCGGTGCTGTCCTGCGGTGACCCGCGTCGGGTGCCTCCCGGTCGGGGCACGGCACGATCGCGTCCGGCCGGATGCCGTTGTCGTGCGGCGCGGACACCCGCGGGCCCCGCGCCTGGAGCGGTGCGCCGAGGCCGGACACGGTGAGTCCTTGCCGACCGAGGACGAGACCCCTCCGGTGACGAAGATGTACTTGGCAGCGTGTACCACCAGAAACGCCTTTCCGTACGAGAGAGATGGGGCAGGTCAGCCCACGACCGCGTTGCCGGGTGTATGTTCGGCGGGCACGTGGCTGTCGTCGACCACGTTGCCGGGTCCGGTGGGCACGCGGGTGTTGTCGTCGGCCTGCAACGTGCCGCGCCGGACCGCGACCTCCAGTGCCCAGCCGGCCAACTGGGACGTGCCGACGGCGGTGAGGATCAGTGTGGTGAACAGCGACTCGTTCACGATCCCGGCGTCGTAAGCCACGGTGGCGAGCACGATGCCGGGACCGCCGCGGGCGTTCAGCGCCAAGGCGAGGTTGGCCGATTCGGACGTCGACCGGTGGGTCATCCGGGCGCCCAGATAGACGCTCGCGC
Source organism: Micromonospora sp. WMMA1363 (assembly GCF_030345795.1). NCBI lineage: Bacteria > Bacillati > Actinomycetota > Actinomycetes > Micromonosporales > Micromonosporaceae > Micromonospora > Micromonospora sp. WMMA1363. The sequence goes on along the minus strand of NZ_JAUALB010000001.1, from coordinate 4,034,781 downwards.
CCTTGGCTACGCAGGCGACCAGGACGAAGCCGGCGGTGAACCACGGGTCCAGCGCGTGCACCAAATCGAGCTTGAGGCCGACGACGGCGAAGTAGATCGGGATGAAGAAGCCGGACGAGAAGCGCCGGATGGACACCAGCGCCTCGTTGTCATCCGGTCTGCCGCGCCGGCCGGACATCAGGCCGACCACGAACGCGCCGAAGATCGGTGCCACTCCGAGGAAGACGCAGAGCGCGACCACGGAAAGCAGCACGGTCATGCGGCCGGCCACCTCGCCGGGCCGTGACCTCGGGGGACGGCCGCCGGTGCCGCGGCGGATCCACGCTGCGACCATCGCGGTAGCCGCGAAGAACGCCAGCGAGACGACCACATGGTAGACGGCCCTGGCCGCGGTGGCGTCGATGCCCAGCAGGACGGCTAGGCCGAAACCCTCGTCGCCGCGTGCGGCTACCATGCCCAGTGTGATCGAGATGATCACGTTGAGGACGATGTCCTCCAGGACCGCCACCGAGAGCACCATCCGGGCGAACCGGGACCGGATGATCCCCAGGTCGAGCATGATCCGGGAGATCACCGGGATGCTGGTCACCGCGATCGCGCAGGCGATCATGAGGGTCAGCCCGGTGACGTCGTTGGCCGGGCCGACCAGCGCCGTGGTGTCGATCGCCGTGACCATGAGCAGCCCGATGCCGAACGGCACCAGCATTCCAACCACCGAGACCACCGCGACCGTGGCGCGGTTCTCCCGGGAGAAGACGGTCCGCATCTCGACGCCGGCCGTGAACATCAGCAGCAGCATGCCGAGCTGGTAGACCAGCGAGACGCCGACTGCGGCGGCGCCCCCGGTGGGGAAGAGGAACCGCTGCGCGTCCGGTGCGAGCTGACCGAGCACGGTGGGTCCGAGCAGCAGGCCGCCCAGGATCTCACCGACCACCGACGGCTGCCGGAACCGGGCGAAGAGCCGGCCGACCAGGTGTGCCGCGAGTAGCAGCGACACCAGGCCGACGACGACTTCGAACAGTTCAGCGGACGCCACGTCCCTCCTCGAGACTCAGACGCGAGGCGACCGCGGACTCGGATCCGGTGTACTTGCCGTCGTAGGTGATCGATTCACCCTGCATCGACCAGAACGCCAGCTTGCCGATCACCATCCCGGGGTAGACCCGGACCGGCTGGGCGACCGTCATCTCCAGCGTCCACGGGAAGATGGCGCCGCTGTGCCCCAGCGGGGCGGAGAACTGAATCCAAATACCCAGAGTGGACGACGACCGGCACGCGTACAGGGTGGCCGCGTAGTGCGGGCTGCCCATCGCCTCCATGGTGCCGCCCAGGTAGAAGCGGCCCGGCTCCAGCACGAGGCCGTCGGGACCCATCTTGACGTGCTCGGCCGCTGGTGGGCGGAAGCAGTCGATAACCTCGTCGTTGTACCAGAGAATGTCCTCGGCGAGCCGGAATCCGTAGCTGTTCGGCTCGATCCGTTCCGCGTCGAAGTCGTCGATGTAAATGCGTCCCGCCCGTACCTCGGACAGGATCTCGAGACCGCTCAGAATCACACCCAGCCCCTCAGCACGGCGTGGACCCGGACGCGGTACGCGTCCAGGCTGCCGGTGTTCTCGATCACCGAGTCCGGCGGAATCTGGTCGATGTGCCGGGTGGAGCGGTCGGCCAGCGACGGGTCGCCGCGTTCGGCGAGTCGCTTCCGGCGTACATCGTCGTCACAGGTGACGCGCAGGATCCGGAAGCCGCGCCCGGTCAGACCGGGCGCGTCGTGGTGCGGGTCGCGCAGATCGTCGTTGACGATCACATCGGCGGTGGCCCGGTCCAACCGGGCCAGGAAGTCGTCCACGATCGCGGTGGGCCGGATACGGCGCATCGCATCGGCCAGCGCCTCCATCAGCACCTGATCCTGAGCGCCCGCGGGCAGTGTGACACCGGATCGGCGGTAGACCTGGTCCTGCAGGTCGTAGAGCGGCTCGGCGAGCTTCACCACAGCGTGCGAGAGTCCCTGTTCGCGGGCGAAGTCGGCGATCAGCGAGGCGCAGGTGGACTTCCCCGCGCCGGCCAGACCGACGACGGAGACGCGTAGAATGCTCACGGTCGGCGTTCCTCCCCGGACAGCAGGGTGTCGAGGTCGATGTCGAGGGTCCCGCGCAGACGGATCATCTCGACGGCGTCCAGGGCCGTACGCAGTTCGGCGAGCGAGGCGTAGAACCGCGCGTAGTCCGGGACCAGGTGTGACTGCCAGGTGAAGAACGTGGTGTCCACCTGCCGATCGACGATCTTGTTGAGGTGTGCCCAGCGCTCGTTGCCGTCGGTCAGTCGCCACGTGGTCAGCTGCTCGCCCGGCTTCACCTCGGGCAGCAGGAGCGCGGCCAGCCGCAGCGGCTCGGCGGAGAACTCGGCACCCATCCAGGACTCGAACAGGTCCGGATCCATCAGGACCTTGTTGCTCGGCTGGTACGAGTCGATCCGCTCGTCCACGTTCTCCCGGACCAGCTTCTCCAACCGCGGCTCGGCCCGGATCGTGCCGACACCCACGTACGGGTAGTCGCGCCACGGGTAGACCACGACGTGGCCGTCTTCCAGCGTGCAGAACAGCTTGTCGCCGGTGAAGTACTTCCAGCCCGGCCGGCGAAGCACGGACAGCAACGTGGTGGTCTTGCCCGCGCCCTTGGGCCCGGCGATGATCACCGCTCGGCCGTTCTTGGACACGCCGGACGCGTGCAGCACCACCGTGCCCTCGTTCTCCTCGTGCCGGATCACCAGGTCCCGGACGAAGTCCAGGACCTGCACGGTGGACTTCTCCGTGATCCGGACGGTGAACGTGTTGTCGGTAGCCACATCGAGCGGCGCGTCCAGCAGGGTCGCCCGGTTCACGTAGCGCTTGCGACCGTCCCCGACCACCACATGCGCGTCGAAGGTGAACTCGGCCGCGCTGCTGCGCCGCACGATCGACGGCGGGATCCGCCAGACCGCGGGCTCCACGTCGGTGTCCGGGTGATAGCCCAGCACGGTGATCCGGAACGTCGGCTCGCGCGCCGGCCGGTCGGCCATCAGGTGCCGGAAGAACCGTTCCACCGGCTCGAACGCCGCCGTGGCGTCGGCTGCCACCTCGAACGCGACGGTGGTGTGCAGGAAGTTCAGGTAGCGGTTCACAGGTTCTCCGATCCGGCCGGTACGACGCGCAGCAGTGCCTCGGCATGGGCTTGCAAGGACTGCGCCCAGATGGGTTCGAGCAGCGGCGCGAGCCCGTCCACACCCAGCTCGAAGACGATGGTCAGGCGGACCCGGGCACCCCCGGCGGCCTCGGCGACCTCCCACGAGCCGGACATCTCCTCCAGATCCCCGGTGATCTGCGTGAAGCGCAGGACGGTGCCCGGCCCCACGTCGTCACGCTGTTCCCAGGCGACCTCGCTGCCGTTGAGCAGCACCGTCCAGTGGGTGCTCGCACCGTCAGCCCGGACGTCCACCACGTGCGGAGCCTGGGAGGCCAGCGTGGCGGCGCTCCGGACGGCGGCCCACACCTGCGCGGCGGGACGAGCCACGTGGGTTTCCGCGGTAATCGTCGGCATGTCGGTTCCTCCTCTCAGGCGGCCTTGATCGACGACGTGAGGAAGCCGATGTCCAGACCGGCTTCGCGGGCCAGCCGGGCCCAGACCCGCATGGTGCGCAGCATGTCCCGCTGCCCCTCGGCGACCAGACGGTCCGGCAGTTCGCCCGGGAAGCCGTCGAGCAGCCGCTCCCACAGCAGGTAGATGCCGTCCACCCGGCAGCTGTCACCGCCGAACTCCTCATCGAGCGCGAACACCGCGGCGAGCTGCGGACCGGTCGCGTCCATCACCTCGTGCATGCCGTACTCCAGCGCCAGCGCGAGGCAGTGCGCGTCGTCGACCGGCTGCCGTCCGGCCAACCGGTGATCGACGTCGAGCAGCTGCTCCAACAGGCGCAGCTTGGCCGCCTGCCGCATCTGCGGCTGGTCGGCGCCGCCCGCCAGGTCCTCGATGTACGCCCGTCCCTCGGCCAGCATCAGCCAGGCGGCCTGCACCCAGGACTCGACGGCCGCCTGACTCGGCATGGCGTGGCCCGCGCGCACCGAGGGGAACACGGTGATCCCGGCCGCCGCTGCCGTCGTGGTGGTGGTGGTGTCGGTCATGCTGCCGTCTCCTCGTCGCGGTACGTGATGCGAAGGCGCGTGACGCCGGCCCGCAGCGCGCGCAGCAGGGTGCCGGCTTCCCGGCAGTCCAGCCCGGCTAGGTCGGCGAGATCCGCGGGACTGTCGGTCAGCGGCAGCGTGGACGCGTCGGGCAGCACCACACCGGAGCCGTCGCCGATCAGCACGGTGGCACCCGGCAGAAACGGCATCAGGTTGCCGCCGGCCTCGGCGCGCACCTCGACGCCGGTCACGGTGCCGGTGGCGCGGGCCACGTCCAGCGCGAGCGACACGTACTCGCCGGCCAGCGGACGGGTCGCGGCGGCCGGTTCGAGCGCGGCGGCCACCGACTTGCGCAGGCTCTCCAGCGTGGTGGCGACCGCCTGCACCCGGGCGTCCCGCCAGCGGCCGTCGGCGACCAGGCGGGTCCAGCGCAGCACGTACCACTTGCGCGTGGTGTAGACGTCACCATGGTGGGAGAGCAGCGCGTCCATCAGGTGCAGCAGGGTGTTGTACGCGTAACCGACCCGGCCCCGGGGCTCGCCGGCGGCCTCGGCCAGCGCCGCGTACGCGGCCTGCTCCAGCGCCAGGTGCAGCGAGTGCCGACTCCACACCGTGGCCAGCGCGGGCAGCCACGGCAGGTAGGGCGCGGTGCCGTCCATGGTGATGCCGTTGACGATCCGCTCGGTCTGCTTGCGGCGTGGCTCACGCTTCTTGTCCCAGCCGCGGATACCCTCCACGGTCTGCCCCGGCGGCAGCGCCGCGAGCCGGTCGAGCTCGTCGAGATTGGACGTCAGCTCGCCTTCGGCGAAGCTCACCACCTCCAGATGGTGGCCGTCTTCGAAGATCTTCGTGGAGATCCGGGGCCCGTCGATCGGGTCCGGCTGGATCCGGATGAAGTCCAGGTCGCTGGTCGGGTTGGCCAGCCCGTGCACCGGTGAGCTGGTGAGCAGCAACCGGCCGGGGCCGACCCGTTCGTGCATCAGCCCGGACAACCAGCCCGGGTTCAGGTCGCGGCCGGCGAGAAAGGTGCGGACGTGCTCGTAGCGCCGAGCCGTCAGCTCCTGCGGCGAGAGGGCATGCGGGAAGACGGGCATCAAGGACAACCTTCGTCGTGGGATTGCAGCGCGTGCGGTCACCTGGCGGTGAACCAGCCGCGCGGGTGCCGTGTTGTCGATGAGGCCGGGTGCTGACCCGGCGACGATGTCCGGCCCGACCGCCGCATGGATCGCGTGCAGCCGGTCCGAACCGGTCCAGACCACGTGCGCGCCGACTTTGTGCAGCGGCCGGACGTACGGCGGTGCACCGGCCACGGCCGCGGTCGGCTGGTAGTCGTCGTGCAGGGCCACGAACGTCACCCGCGGGTCACCCGTCTCACCGTCCGCGAGCGGCCGGCCGTCCGGATCCAGAAACCGCATCGGTACGGGCAACTCGCGCAGCGCGGCCTTGGCCCGGGGCAGCAACCCGTCCCCGGTGGCGTACAGCGCACCGTTGTTCGCCGGGTGGTAGAACGCCGCGGAGCGGTCCGGGTCCACCTCGCCGTCCGCGCCGGTGACCGCCAGGCCGGCCGTCACCAACTGGTCGTTCACGTGCACCAGGTACGCGCTGCCGACCATGCCGTGATCCGCGCCGAGCACCACCGAGTCGTCCGGTCCGGCGGCGTCCAGCACCCGGCCGAGGATCTCGTCCGACCACCGGTAGCAGTGGCCGACCAGCGACCAGATCCGCTCGGTGATGTCCGGCCGGTACGCCGCGCTGCGCTCGTCGCAGAAGCCGAGCATCTCGTGCCCGACGTCGTCGGTCATCGGCAGGTAGATCACCACGAGCTCGGCGTCGTGCCCGGCCAACACCGCGTCGGTGACCGCGCCGAACGAGCGGACCGCGCACTCCACCGAGGACAGGAAGAACTCCTCGGCCGTGCCGTCGCCGCCGTCGGCGAGCCGGTCACCGAACAGGCCGGCCCGGTACAGCGGGCCGACTCCCTCCCCGGCGAACGGCGGGCAGTCGCGCATGCGGTCGAGCAGCGCCGGATCCGCCCCGCCGTACCGGGGACGCCACACCCCGGTGTGCACCAGCAGCAGCCGGTCACCGGACCGGGCGCAGGCCGCCCACGTACCGATCCGGTCGCCGGTCAGCCACAGCGGTTGCCAGCCGCCGCCCACGGTCAGCCACACCTCGCCGTGGCCCGTCACCCGCACCCCGTCGCCGGTCGCCTCGACCGTGACCGGATGCGGCCCGATCAGCCACTCCCGGGCCGGCCCCGGCTCGACCTCCGTCGCCGTGTGCCGGACCGTGCGGCGGCTGTACGCCTCGACCGCCGCGTCCACGTGCGCGGCGACCGCGTCCGCGCCGTCGAAGACCCACGGCACGTGCACGTACGCGCCACGCGCCCCGAGCGTCTCCCACACCGGAGGCACGGCAGGGAACCGCGGAGCGAACCCGCTGAGGTGGCTGCCCGGTCCGCCCCGCCCGGCACCCGGCACGGTGTATCCGGTGACGCCGTGCTCGGCGGGCCAGGTGCCGGTGAACAGCGTGGCCAGCGATGGCGGGGTCTGACAGTTCGGACGCGCGGGGCGGGCCGCGGCCAGCTGCCCGCGTTCGCGCATCCGGCGCACCGCCGGCAGTACGTCCTGCTGTTCGAGCCGGCTGACCACCCAGTGCGCGGCGGCGTCCCACACCACCCAGTACACCGTCATCCGGCGGTCAGCCTCCGCAGCAGCGCGGGCACCCCGGCCACCGAGTGGACCTCATGGTCGGCGTCCCCGGTGCGGCCCTCCGCGCGCTGGTCGGCGAACTTGCCGGTGCGCACCTGCACGGTGCGCAGACCCGCGGCCCGCCCACCGGCGACATCCGTGGTGGCGTCGTCGCCGACCACCACGCACTCCGCCGCATCGACGCCCAGCGACGCGGCGGCCAACCGGAAGAAGTCCGCGGCCGGCTTGCCCAGCACGCGGGCGGTGACGCCGGACGAGTACTCGATCGCCGCGACCACCGCGCCGGTGTCGATGTGGTCGCCGTCGGCGCGCTTGAAGTACCGGCCGCGCTGCAACGCGAGCAGCTCCGCACCGCCGCGGACCGCCCGGAACGCCTCGTCCAGCATCGCGTAGTCCAGTGTCTCCCGGCAGTCACCGATCAGCACGTGCGTGTGCGGTCCCTCGGCGACCACCGTCGGCATCAGCTCGAGCAGCTCCTTCGACAGCAGCGCGCACGTCCGGGCGCCCGCCGCGGTGAGCAGCCGTTCGGCGGCCACCACCGGGGTGAACAGCTCCGCCGCGGCGACCGTCAGCCCGTAGCCGGCCAACTCCCCGCGGATCCGATCGGCCGGCTTGGAGTCGGTGTTCGTCAGGAACCGGACGCCCAGGCCGAGTTTCCGCAGCTCGGCGACCGCCTCGACGGCCCCGTCGAGCACCTGCTCGTTGGTGTACAGGGTGCCTTCCAGGTCGAGTAGGACCGCGCGTACCGCCGCCATCAGCCGACCGTCCGAGCCAGCTCGGGCCGGGCTGCCACGGCGTCCTTGAGGAAGGTCCGCTTCGAGTAGAAGCCGCGCTCGGCGTTCAGGTCGTGGGCGCGCAGGAACGACTCGAGCCACTCGGCGATCTCGGCGATCTCGGCGAGCACCTCGGCCTCGTTCGGCTCGATCGCGGTACGGCTGCGTAGGTATTCCAGCTCGCACTGGTTGAGCGTCACCGTACGCGCGTCGACCAGGGAGCAGTGGTCGAAGAATATGCCGTACACGTGGCCGGTGCGTACCGACTCGAAGTTGACGTCGTACCGGACCCGCCGGAACGAGGGCAGCCGGACGGCGGTGACTTTCAGCTCCTCGCGGACGTACCGCTCGAACCCGCCGTCGTCGGCCAGGTCGAGCCCGTACGTGTGGGTCTCCCGGCGCTCGAACGTGTCCTCCGCGTACCACTTGCGCTTGACCAGGTGCTTGCCGTCGGTGGTCGGGATGAACGAGGCGTAGCCGCGTTCCGCCTCGGTCGGTCCGGTGACCTCGAACAGGTGGTTGAGGTAGTCCCAGGCCTGGAACTCGTCGCGGTACTCCATCACGTAGTCGGGAAGCGATCCGGCGCGCAGCCGCTCGTACAGTTCGACGGTCAGCGTCCAACTGTCCACCGGGGGCCGCAGCGTGTACTTGTACTCCAGCTCCTTGCCGCTGAAGCACTTGCGGTAGTAGCGCTGGTGGTTGTTGAGGAACAGGAACTGCTCGGCATGCAGACGGACCGCGTCGGCCAGCCAGCCCAGCGCGGCCACGTCGGCGGCGACCGCGTCCGGGGTGATCCGGATGAAGCAGGCGTCCTCGGCCAGGAACCGGATCTGGCTGTACACGTGCGCCCGGTCGCCGTCCACGGTCACGTAGAACAGCGGCACCAGCGGGCCGCCGGTGCCGGACACCTCGGCCACCGCCGCGCGCACCGCCGCGCCCGGGAGCATGCCCGGGAACAGTTGCGTGCCGTCCGCCTTCGCGCTGCCGGTGCGGCTCCCGTCCACCGTGCGGGACAGCAGGTCGACCGGACCGATCGTGTCCCATCGGAGCACGATCGTGTTGCTGGGGAAGTCGGACTCCACCGGTGCGGGCAGCGGCACCAGCACCACCGGATCCGACCCGGTTAGCGGGGCGGTGCCGTTGAGCAGGTGCAACCCGCCAAGAACGAGCGAGGCCGTACGGCCCGGTGCGGCGCCGGAAAACACTCTCATTCCCCCTTGCGGCCGGTCGTGGTGATCGTGCCATCGCTGATCACTGCCTCGTCTCCCGTCACGTCGACGGCGGCGACGGCGGGCACACCCGCCTCGCGCAGCAGGATCGCCAGGTGGCCCAGAGCGGAGCCCTGGTCGAAGACGAACCCGGCGACGTGACCGATGAGGACGCTGAGCACCGCGTACGGGCAGGCCGCCGTCACGATCGGCTTCCGGTCGTACGCCTTGACCCGGTCCAGGATCCGGGCGAGACCTTCGTGTTCGCTCACGTCCTGCGACTTGTCGATGCTCACCGCGGGACCGATGGAGAGCCGGCGTAGCAGGTCGTCGTCGTCCAGGCGCAGCAGCGGCCCCTGGGCGGTACCGGGTGAGATGCACACTTCGCCGTGCGCCACCGAGATCGCGTCGTGCCCGCCGAGGACCGAGTGGTCGACGAAGTAGAGCCGGTCACCCTCGAACACCCACTCCAGGGTCACCGGGCCGAGTTTCGCGTGCATCGCCGTGGTGAACCGGGCGATCTGGTCCAGGTGTGGTCGCAGCACCTCGCCGGTCGGCGCCATTCGGATGTTGCCGTCCCCGTCGAAGCCCTTCGTGACGTCGCCGACCATGATCGTCTCGCCGCCCGCGATGCCCCGGTTCAACGCCATCAGGCCGTGTGGGGTGTACTCCACGACCAGCCCGTCGTCACCGGCCAGGCGGGAGATCACGCCGAGCCGGCCGCGGATGAAGTCGCGGACCACCACGGCGTGCAGCGCGATGCCGTCCGCCTTCGCGCCGGTGGTGGCGACCAGGTTGTCCAGCACTTCGTCCTTGGGCACCACGATCTGCCGCAGGGTGTCGCCGAAGTCCAGGACGCACTCGTCGGAGCCGCCGCTCAGGGTTTCGCGCAGCGTCGCCGCGGTGGCCGGGTCGTGCAGGCCGCGACCGTTGAACTGGAGCACCCACCCGGCGCCGGTGGAAACGCCGTTGTCGTGCGCCATCCGGTGTGCCGGGCCACGCTTGGCCACGTAGCCGGCGTATACCGCGACCACCTCACCCAGGTGGAACGAGGCGGGTAGCTCGTCGAAGTACAGGCTGTACGCCTGGACCAGCGGTTCGACGCTGCTCCTGGTCAGGGTGCGGCTGGCGGTCAGCGGGCGCACCTGGATCAGGTGCACTCCGGCGGCGTCCGCCGCCCACTCCACGTCCACGTCCTGCCCACGGGTGCTGCGCAGCCGCTCGACGAGTGCGGTGACCTCCCGCAGCACCGCGACGTTGGGGGTCTGATCGGTGATCGTGGCCGGGTCGACCCGGGTCGGGACGGCGACTCCGGCCACCAGTTCGTCGGAGAGCCCTTCGACGTACTCGACGGACACCGTGTCCTCGCCGTCCAGACCGGTGAACGCCACCCCAGCCAGGGTGGGCCGCACCATCTGCTGCACGATCACCGCGAGCCGCGGCGTCGGGTCGAAGTCGCCGGCCCGGATCCGGGCGGCCACCGCGGGCGCCTCGTAGTAGGACCGCCAGCACCGCTCGATCGCGGTGATCGCCGCGTCCGCGCCGGTCACGCCAAGGATCGACTGGTGTACGCCGGCCAGGCTGGACGCGTCGGTGTCCTCGTCCAGACCGGACGAACGCACCGCTAGTGGGGCCGTGTTGTCGTTACCGAACATCTCGGCCAGCCGGGCACGCAGCAGTTTACGTGCATCCGCGGGCAGCCGGATGTTGTCGCCGACCTTCTGAATCCTCGCCACCGAGTCGGTGAAGAACGCCCCGACCGTGGCCCGTAGGTCGACGAACACGTCGGTCAGCGCGGCGCGCTGCTCGTCGGTGAGCGCGGCGGTGAACTCGCCGGCGGGTACCACGAACGCGTTGGGCACCCGGAACTGGTGGCTCGACCGGGCCAGCTCGGCGAACTTCGGGCCAACCTCGGCCACGTCGATGGAGGCGCCCAGCCCGGGGAATCGCTGCCGGGCGAACTGCTTGTCGAAGTCCACGTGGATGTCGCTGGACCGCGGGCCGACCGATCCCTGGTACTTGCCGTCGTACAGCAGGATCTCGCCGCGCGGCTTCCACCACATCATCTGACCGATGTTGATGCCCGGGTACACCCGGACCCGGTTCATGCTGTAGAGCTGGAGCGTCCACTGGCCGACGTAACCGATGTCGCCCAGGCTCGCCGACAGGTTGATGAAGAGCCCGAGCCGGGCCACCGAGGATCGGGCCGCGAACGTCGGCGCGTAGTGCTCGCTGCCGAGCACCTCGATGGTGTGCGCCAGATAGAGTCGCCCGGGCTCGAGCACGTATCCGTCGTCCGGGATCTCGATCTCGTCGAACTCGTTCGTCCGGCGCGCGTCGAGCCGCGTCTGCTGGTAGACACGCAGGGTCTTCCCGAGCCGGAAGTTGTAGCTGTTCGGGTTGACCTGCTCCGGGGTGAACGGCTCGATCGTGATGTGGCCGTTGGCGCGCTCTCGCGCGATCTCGGACCCGGTGAGAATCATGGGCAGTCTCCAAGCGCCGTGAAGGATGCCAGTTCCCCCGACGCCGAGTGGTTGCATTCCGGCGTCAACGGTCACAGCCGCAGTAGCTGCACCATCTACTCCGGACAATGGCTCCGTCCTATTCGGACAGCCAGCATGGCAGCTCGCTGCATCGCATGCAAACCAGAGGGAAAGAAGACATCGCCTGGTTGCCAGCTGTGCGACACGGCGCGGCGAAGCGACAACTGTCAAGAGTCACGCCGGCTCGCCAACGAATTTCACATCGGGGAACTTCGCGACCAGCGCTGCCACGCTGTCCGCCACCGAGTCGGGGTCCTCGCCGCGCAGCAGGATCCGGTCGAGGATGCTCGCGACCTCACCCATCTCCTGCTCCTTCATACCCATTCGTGTCAGCTCCTGGGTGCCCAGCCGTAGCGCCGGCAGGCCATTGCTGCTCGGCAGCGGAACGGTGGTGCTACGCACGTTCGCGTGGGTGAGTAGCCGGCCCCACCGGTGCGGACCGACTTCCGCCGGAATGTCCAGCCACACCTGGTGGGTGTCCGTCCAGCCGAACGCTTCTCCCGCCACGCCGAAGCCACGCTCGGCTAGCCGACCCGCGAGTTCGCGGGCGTTGGCGACGATCTGATGCGCGTACTGGATCCGGCAGGGCAGCAGTTCCTCCAAGGTGATGGCCAGCGCGCCCACATTGGCCGCGTGCGAGCTTGAGGCGGTGTACGGGATTCGTGCCGCTACCTTGACGGCGAGGTCCTCGCGGTTGGTGACCATCAGGCCCTTCTGGGGGCCTGGCAGGGTCTTGTGCGTGCTCCCCTGGATGGTGTCGAACCCGCCGTCGAGGACGGTCGTCTGCGGAGCGGCGGGGAGCAAACCCATCAGGTGTGAGGCGTCCAGGAAGAGCAGCGTGTCCGGCGCCGCCGCGCGCAGGGCCCGGGCGTCGGGCAGACGCAGCACGCTGGAGGCGTCCAGGTAGATCGCGTCGACCGGCTCCCGCCGCAGCTGGTCGGCGAGCCGCTCGTAGTCGATCAGCAGGCTGTCCCGGTCGAAGGGCAGGCGCGAAACGGTGTGGCCCAGGCCCTCGCAGATGGTGATGGTGGCGTAGTGGCCGCCGTCCTCGGGGTCGAGCACCATGACGCGGCTGCCCGCTGGCACCAACGCGGTGATGACGGTGTACATGGTGTGTAGGCCCGACAGGAAGTGCACGCAGCCATACTGCGCACCGAGGTACTCCTTGGCGAGGTCGACGCAGTAGTCATACACGCCGCCGAGCCCCATGACATCGCCGTAGTGGGTGACGGGTCCCTCGACGTACGGGTAGCGGTTGTTCGCATCGCTCGACAGCGCCTCGCTCGCCCGGGGGGAAAGCCTGTTCTCGATGGGAAAGAGGTTGAGGCTGGCCTTGCCCCGCAGGATCTCTAGAACATCCACGGACTCTCCTCCGATGACCGGTTCGGGGTGCCGTCTCACATTGCTCTCCGCGACTTGCCTGGGTCATGAGCTGTTCTGACCACTCCGGCGACAGAACCTCGCGTCGCGACTCCATCACTCAAGGCAATCGTCAAAGTCCCTGCAAGTTCACCCACACAGGGTCGCGTCAGCCGGTCGGGTCGTCCTGACCACATCCACCCGCGGGTCCCGACCGGCACAGGAGTATCCGTCCTAGCAACCGGGAGTCTCAATGTCACGAGTGTCGAGCACGCCGGACAACGGCGAAACCACCGCCCGTCTCCTCCTGCAGCGTCTGCGCGACCACGGCATCACCAACGTCTTCGGCGTCGTGGGACGGGAGGCCGCCTCGATCCTCTTCGACGAGATCGAGGGTCTGGACTTCATCCTGACCCGGCACGAGTTCACCGCCGGTGTCGCAGCCGATGTCCTGGCCCGGATAACCGGCCGTCCACAGGCCTGCTGGGCCACGCTCGGCCCCGGCATGACGAACCTGTCGACCGGCGTCGCCACCTCGATCCTCGACCGCTCGCCGGTCATCGCTCTGGCTGCGCAGTCAGAGTCCCACGACATCTTCCCGAACGACACGCACCAGTGCCTCGACTCCGTCGGCGTCATGCGGCCCATGACGAAGTACGCCACGGAGCTGGAACGCCCCGACGACGTCACCGACCTCGTCGACTCGGCGATCGCGGCCGCCATGACCGAGCCGGTTGGGCCGAGCTTCCTGTCACTGCCCGTCGACCTGCTCGGCGCTGAGGCCGACCTGTCGTCCCCCCGCCCGCCGATCCACCCGGTCGTCAAGCCCATCGGCACCGTCGACGCGAACTGGCGGCAGGCGGCCGACCAGGCGCTGACGCTGCTCGCCCAGGCCGAGCACCCAGTGCTGGTGGTCGGCGCGTCGGCGATCCGGTCCGGGGCGGTCCCGGCCATCCGGGCGCTGGCCGAGCGCCTCCGGATCCCTGTCGTCACCACATATATCGCCAAGGGCGTGCTGCCCCACAGGCACGAGCTCAACTACGGCGCGGTCACCGGCTACATGGACGGCATCCTGTCCTTCCCCGCGCTCGAGACTCTCTTCGGCCCCGTGGACCTCGTTCTGACCGTCGGATACGACTACGCCGAGGACCTGCGGCCCTCGATGTGGTCCCGAGGCCGTTCCAAGAAGACCGTCCGGGTGTCGCCGACGGTCAACCCGATCCCTCGCGTCTACCGCCCCGACGTCGACGTGGTGACCGACGTCCTCGCCTTCGTTGAGTATCTGGACGAGCGTGCCACTTTCGCGGCGAAGACGCCGCACGACATCTCGGCTCTGCGCGCCCGGATCGCCGAGTTCCTGGCCGATCCGCAGAAGTACGCCGACGGCATGCGCGTCCACCAGGTCATGGACGCCATGAACACCGTGATGGAGGAGACCGCGGATACCGGCCAGGGCACCATCGTGTCGGACATCGGCTTCTTCCGGCACTACGGCGTGCTGTTCGCCCGTGCCGACCAGCCGTTCGGATTCCTCACCTCGGCGGGCTGCTCCAGCTTCGGATACGGCATCCCGGCGGCAATCGGGGCCCAGTTGGCGCGTCCCGGCCAGCCGACGTTCCTGATCGCGGGTGACGGTGGCTTCCACTCCAACAGCGCCGACCTGGAGACGATCGCCCGGCTGAACCTGCCGATCGTCACCGTCGTGGTGAACAACGACACGAACGGTCTGATCGAGCTCTATCAGAATCTCGGCCACAAGCGCTCGCACGACCCGGCGGTGAAGTTCGGCAGTGTCGACTTCACCCAGCTGGCACAGGCCAACGGCATCGACGCGGTACGCGCCGCCAACCGCGAGGAGCTGCTCTCCGCCCTGCGCAAGGGCGCCGGATCCGGGCAGCCCTTCCTCATCGAGGTCCCGGTCAACTACGATTTCACGTCCGGTGGCTTCGGGGCGCTGAGCATCTGACATGACCACGACGCTGCCCGCCGCGACCGGCTTCCTGGCCGCGGCCTCACAGGACACAGAGATCGCGCTCCGGCCGACCTTCGCAGCACAAGGTTCCCGGACAGTGGTACGGGAAAACCGGGGCAGGCAGCATCTGCACATCGTCCTGCTGCACGGTGCCGCCCCCGACGGATCCCTGGCTCGCCGCGGCGACACCGCTGTACTGCTCGCCGGGGAGCTCTACAACCAGGCCGACCTGCACTCGCTGCTGCCCGACGGCTTCGGCGCGAGCGGTGACGCCGACCTGGTACTCGCGCTGCTCGACAGCTACGGGGTGCACGCGTTCCGGCTGCTCAACGGCCGCTTCGCAGTCTTCGCGGTCGCCGGGAACCGCGCGCTCCTGGCGACCGACCACGCGGGTACGGTACCGCTGTACGTGACTGCCAGACCGGGTCAGGTCACAGCGGCGACAGAGGCGAAAAGCCTCGCCGGTACGTCGGGCACCGGCGGACTCGCCGGCACCCGGCCGATGTACGCGCTGCCAGGGGTCTGCCAGCTGAAGGCTGGCGTGGTGCTGGAGATCGACATCGTCGGGGGCATGACCGACGTCCACCACACCTGGAAGCCGCCGCTCGGGCGTCGCATCCTGCCGGAGGCGGACGCCACCGACCTGGTCCGGGACGCGCTGCGGCGCGGTGTGCGCGCCCGGACCGGGACGGACACTCCGTTGGTCGTCATCTCGGGAGGCATCGACTCGTCGAGCATCGCGGCGCTCGCGGTGGAGGCGGCCGACGGCCGGACGATCGACACACTGGCGATGGGCACCGAGCGTCACAACGAGTTCCCAGAGGCCGGACTCGTCGCCAACCACCTGTCCACGCGCCACCGTGAGATCGTGGTGTCCACCGCCGATCTGCTGGCCCGTCTGCCGCACACCGTCTGGGCAGCGGAGACCACCAACGTTGATATTGTCGAGTACCTTTTGCCGCTGACGGTGCTCTACCTGCGTGCCGACGAGACGTCCCGACGCATTCTCACGGGTTACGGCGCCGACATCCCACTCGGCGGCATGCACCGCGAGGGCCGACTGCACGCGCTGGAAACGGCCGTCAGCCACGACATGGCCACCTTCGACGGGCTCAACGAGATGACCCCCGTCCTGTCCGCGGTCGGCGGCCACTGGTCCACGCACCCCTTCTGGGATCGCGAGGTGCTGGATGCCTTGACCTCGCTCGAGGCCGGTCTCAAACACCGCCACGGGCGGGACAAGTGGGTGTTGCGCACCGCCATGGCCGACTTCCTGCCACACCCGACCGTGATCCGGCCAAAGCTCGGGGTCCACGAGGGCTCCGGCACCACCGCCGCGTTCTCCGCGCTGCTCGTCGACGCCGGTGTACCGGCGTCTCACCTGCGCCACGCCAAGCACCTCGTCCTCCAGACGCTGTTCCGCCGAGTCGTCGCCAACGGCGAGCACCCGGACGCCGTGGACTTGGCGGACGTCGTCGACAAGGTCGCCGGAAGACAGTCCCAGTCGGTCAGCTGACTCGGCTTTCCCGCGTCCTGACCTCCGACCGAGAAGAACGGTGAAGTGGTGGAACGCATAGACACCAACGTCTCACCCCGATACGCCCAGATCCCCACGTTCATGCGACTGCCCCTCGACCGAGCCCCCCAGGGCTACGATGTCGTGGTCGTCGGCGCGCCCTACGACTCGGGGGCCAGCTACCGGCCCGGCGCCCGGTTCGGCCCGCGCGCCATCCGCTCGGAGTCGGGCCTCATCCACGGCGTCGGAATAGACCGAGGTCCCGGCACATTCGAATTGATCCGCTGCGCCGACGCGGGTGACATCGATCTCACACCGTTCAACATGCACATGGCCATGCAGACGGCTCAGCAGGAACTCGAACGGCTCTTGGAGAACAACACGGCGGTTCTCATGCTCGGCGGCGACCACTCGATGACGCTCGCGGCCCTGCGCGCCGCTGCCACCAAACACGGCCGTCTCGCCGTCCTGCACCTCGATGCGCACTCCGACACCAACCCACCGTTCTACGGCGGCGAGTACCACCACGGAACCCCGTTTCGGCATGCCATCGAGGAAAAGCTCATCAACCCGCACCAGACGATTCAGATCGGGATCCGCGGCCACAACCCACGCCCCGACTCGCTCGACTACGCGCGTGGCCACGGCGTTCGAATCGTCACCGCCGACGAGCTCTCGTCGCACACCGCGGACAGCGCGGCAGCCCTCGTCCACAGCGTCGTGGGCGACAGCCCACTCTATGTCTCGGTGGACATCGACGTCGTCGACCCCGCGTTCGCGCCCGGTACGGGTACTCCCGCCCCCGGCGGTCCCTCGTCGCGGGAGATCCTCGCGCTGCTGCGCTCCGTCGGCGCCCTGAATCCGGTCGGCTTCGACGTCATGGAGGTGTCGCCACTCTACGACCACGGCGGCATAACCGCAGTCCTGGCCACAGAGATCGCCGCCGAGTTGCTGTATCAGTACGCGCGCGCCCACCACACGGAAGGGAAGCCATCATGACCACGCTCGACTGTAGTGCCTACGCCACGAACCTGCTCGCCCTCGCCGCTCGGCTGCCGCGGGTACCCCGCGCCGACCTGTACGGGTTCCTTGAGGCCGCGAAGAAGCTCTCCGACGAGCTGCCCGCCGAGATCGGCGATGCGCTCGACGACTTCAACGCGAACGGCAGCGTCGACGGTCACTTCGTTCTGTCCGGGCTGCCCGTCGAGGACGATGCGTCGTTGCCGCCGACTCCGACGAGCACCCCGGCGCCCGAGGACCGGCCGCTGCTGACCATGGAGGCCATGCTGGCGATCTTCGGCCGCCGGCTCGGCCTGCAAACCGGGTACCAGGAGCTGCGCAACGGCACCGTCCTCCACGACATCTATCCGTCACCCGGCGCCCACCACCTCTCCTCCGAAACCTCAGAGACCCTTCTCGAGTTCCACACCGAGATGGCCTACCACGTCCTGCAGCCCAACTACGTCATGCTCGCGTGCTCCCGGGCCGATCACGAGCGCCGAGCCGCCACCCTGGTCGCGTCCGTGCGCAACGCGCTACCGCTGCTGCCCGCCGCGACCCGCTCGCACCTCTACGAGCGGCCGATACCGTGCGCGGTCGACGTTGCCTTCCGCGGCGGCGTGGACGACGTCGGCACCATCGCCGACGTCAAGCCGCTCTACGGTCCCGAGCAGGACCCGTTTCTCGGCTACGACCGTGAGCTGCTCACGCCCCGCGAGCCGCGGGACGTCGAGGCCGTCGCGGCGCTGTCGAACGCGCTCGACGAGATCACCGAGGCGGTGCATCTCACCCCGGGCGACGTCCTGATAGTGGACAACTTCCGGACCACGCACGCCCGCACCCCGTTCACCCCCCGGTGGGACGGGCACGACCGCTGGCTGCACCGCGTCTACATCCGTACGGAGCGCAACGGCCAGCTCAGCGGCGGTGAGCGCGCGGGTGACGTGGTGGCGTTCACCCCCCGCCGCTGACCTGCCCGCAACGACCGCGCCCGGGGTGCCACGGCATCCCGGGCCGCGCCGAACCGCTTCCACAGCGGCGCGGGGTAGCCGGACCACCGCGGTCGAGCATGATGGTCCTTGCTCGGCTCGACGTCTTCAGGAGGGCAGCCTATCCATGACCGACAGCGTTGTTCCCGGGCCGCGCGGCTTCGCGGTGCACACCGCACACGTGGGCATCCGTGACGGTGACCGGGATGATTTGACCATCTTGTTCTCGACAGTCCCGGCCGCCGTCAGCGCGGTCTTCACCCGGTCGCGCTTCGCTGGCCCGAGCGTCGCACTGAGCCGCGTGGCCGTCGCCGACGGGCGGGCTCGTGGCGTGGTCGTCGTCGCCGGCAACGCGAACGTCGCCACGGGAGTTCAGGGCACCGAAAACGCGCGTGAGCTGCGTGCGCTCGCCGCCAAGGCCACCGGGGTGGCGGAGGAGGAACTCCTGGTCGCCTCCACCGGCGTCATCGGACGGCAGTACCCCATGGGCGGCCTGCGACACCATCTCACCGCCCTGACCAAGCCTCCGGCCGACAACGGATTTGAGCGGGCGGCCCGAGCGATCATGACGACCGACACTCGCGAGAAGATCGAGGTGCGCCGGATCGGCGACGCCACACTCGTCGGCATCGCCAAGGGCGTCGGCATGATGGAGCCGGACATGGCCACGCTCCTGACGTTCTTCGCCACCGACGCCCGGCTGGTCCACGGAGAGCAGGACCGCCTCTTCCGCCGGGTCATGGACCGGACCTTCAACGCGGTCAGTATCGACACCGACACCTCCACCAGCGACTCGGCGGCGCTCTTCGCCAACGGCCTGGCCGGCGATGTCGACCCTGAAGAGTTCGAACGGGCACTGGAATCCGTCGCACTCGAACTCGTCAAGAAGATCACCCGTGATGGCGAGGGCGCGACCAAAACGATCGTGGTCTCGGTGACCGGGGCTCGCGACGCCGACCAAGCCAAGCGCGTCGGGAAGACCGTCGTCAACTCGCCGCTGGTCAAGACCGCCGTACACGGGGGTGACCCCAACTGGGGCCGGGTCGCGATGGCCGTCGGCAAGTGTTCCGACGACACCGACATCGACCAGGAAGCGGTGACGATCCGCTTCGGTGGGACCGTGGTCTATCCGCCGACCGGCACCGGCGCTGGCGCCGACCACGACGACGCCCGAGCCCGTGAGATCATCGCCGGGCACCTGGCCGAGGACGAGGTCGTCATCGGTATCGACCTCGGCATCGCGGACGGGGCCTTCACGGTCTACGGATGCGACCTCACCGACGACTACGTCCGTCTCAACGCGCATTACACCACCTGAGCGGGCATTGCGCCGACACCGCCGGGGGCGCGGATCTCCATCCGCGCCCCCGGCGTTCTGTCAGTTGCCCACCAGGCCCATGAGAAAAGCGCCGTAGCGCTCCCCGGACACGGCACCAGGGGGCAGGGCCGCCTCGATCTCGACAAGCTGCCCGGCGCTGAGCCTCACCCGTGTGGCGGTCAGGTTCTCCGCGAGATGATCACGGCGGCCGGTGCCCGGGATCGCGACGACATCCTCGCCCTGGTGGTGCAGCCAGGCCAGGCAGAGCTGAGCGAGCGTCAGCTCGTAACGCTGTGCAAGCGCCCGCAATGGTTCCAGTGAACGGAGATTACGGGCGAGGTTCCCGCCGGAGAAGCGCGGAAGCGTACGCCGGAAGTCCTCGTCCCGAAAGATGGTCGCCGGGGTGACCTGCCCGGCGAGGAATCCGCGACCCAGGGGGCAGCTGGCGATGATGCCGATGCCGAGTTCGCGGCACACGCCGAGCACCTCGTCCTCGACCCCACGGGTCCACAGTGACCACTCGGCCTGTACCGCCGCCACCGGGTGAACGGCGTGCGCGCGGCGCAGTGTCCCCGCGGAAACCTCGGAGAGGCAGACGTGACGAACCTTGCCCTCCTCGACGAGCTCGGCCATCGCCGCCATGGCCTCCTCGATGCGTTCGCCCGGCGCGGCCCAATGCTTGGTGTAGATGTCCAGATGGTCTACGCCGAGTCGGGTCAGCGACCCCTCACACCGGCTGCGGATGTAGGCGCGGTCGCCGCGTACTCCCAGGAACTCGCCGCTCGCGGACCGTTCGAGCCCCACCTTGGTGGCGATGAGGACACGGTCGCGCCTGCCCGCCACGGCGGCACCCACGAGCCGCTCGCCGTGGCCGAGCCCCTGGACGTCAGCGGTGTCCAGCAACGTCACCCCGCGCTCGATCGCCTCGTGCACGGTGGCGATGGCCTCGGCCCGGTCGGTAGCGCCGTAGAACGAGCTCAGGCTGAGACAGCCGAGTCCCTGCGCCCCCACGACAAGACCGCCCAGCTTCCGCGGGGGCAGCCCGCCGCGGTCAGCCGAAGAGCCGGGCACAGCAGTCCTCCAGCACGTCCAGTGCGTCCCCGAGGAGATCCTCGGGCATCACCAGGGAGGGCAGGAACCGTAGTACGTTGCCGTAGGTGCCCACGGTCAGCAGCACGACGCCCGCTTCCTGGCAGGCTCTGGCCAGCCGATCGGCGCTTTCGGCGTCGGGCAGGCCGGTGTCGGGGTGCACGATCTCGGCACCCATCATCGCGCCACGGCCGCGTACCTCTCCCACCTCGGGGTGGACGGCGGCGATCGCAGTGAGGCGTGCGGTCAGGATCTCCCCGATCCGGCGCGCCTTCGCCGGCAGGTCCCGCTCCCGCATCGTGCGGATCGCGGCGAGGGCCGCGGCGCAGGCGACCGGGTTGCCACCGAACGTTCCGCCGAACCCGCCGGGCTGCACGGCGTCCATGAACTCGGCGCGCCCGGTCACCCCGGACAGGGGTAGGCCACCGGCGAGGGCCTTAGCGGTGATGACCAGGTCCGGCACGACACCCTCGTGGTTGCTGGCGAACCAGGCGCCGGTGCGGCAGAAGCCGCTCTGAATTTCGTCCGCGACGAGGAGCACCCCGTTGCGGCCGCACCAATCCGTCAGTTCGGTGAGGAAGCCTGCGGCCGGGACGATCATTCCGCCCTCGCCCTGTATCGGCTCCACCACCACGGCGGCCACGTTCTCCGCGCCAACCTGGCGTTCGAGCGCCTCGACGGCTCGGGCGGCGGCCTCCCTTCCAGTCATGCCCTTCGGGTCGCGGTAGGGATAGGAGGTGGGTATGCGGTGGATATCCGGTACGAACGGCCCGAAGTTCTGCTTGTAGGGCGCGTTCTTGGCGGTCAGTGCGAGCGCCAGGTTGGTCCGACCGTGGTACGCGTGGTCCAACGCGACGATCGCCGTACGTCCGGTGGCCGCTCTGGCGATCTTGACGGCGTTCTCGACGGCCTCGGCACCGGTGCTCAGCAGCACGGACCGCTTCGGATGGTCGCCGGGGGTCAACCTGGCCAGTTCCTCGCACACCGCGACGTAGCCCTCGTACGGTGTCGCCAGGAAACACGTGTGCGTCAGCGACGCCACCTGCTCGTGGACGGCGGCGACGACCTCGGGCGCGGGGTTGCCCACCGAGGTGACGCCGAGGCCCGAGCCGAGGTCGATCAGAGTGTTGCCATCGACGTCGTGCAGCAGCCCCGGTCCGGCCGCCTCGATGAACGCCGGGACGGCGCAGCCGACGCCACGTGCGACTGTCGCCCCGCGCCGCTCCATCATGGTCCGGGATCGCGGTCCGGGCACCTCCGTCACGAGATCGCGCTTCGACGCGCGAATGGAGGCGGTCGACGTGGTCACGAATTTCTCCCCTCGACATCTGCGAATTCGAGGCCCGCGTCGGCCTCGCCGGACTGTCGCCGACGGTGTCTCCCCGAACACCGCGCGACCCGCATGAAACGGATCGTAGCGATCGGCGTCGCCAGATCCACCGGGACGACGAGCAATTCGCGTCAAGAGTTTCGTCAAGGCGCGTTCAAAGACGTCAGGCGATCCTTCCTCCTGCCGACGACAAGGGAGCGGATCATGACGCTGTTGAACCTCAACCCCGACGAACTGCTCACCACGACCCGGTCGGTCCGCAAGCGACTCGACCTTACCCGCCCGGTCCCGCTCGAACTGGTCAAGGAATGCGTCTCCGTCGCGCTGCAGGCACCAACCGGCAGCAACCGCCAGACGTGGCACTTCGTCGTCGTCACCGATGACGACAAGCGCAAGGTGATCGGCGACTTCTACCGGCGCGCGGTGCACACCTACCTGGCGTCTGACGGCTCCTGCGGCACGCTCTTCCAAGAGGACGCCGAACGGCACGCCACGCAGCAGCGGGTGGCTGACAGCGTCGCCTACCTTGGCGAGCACATGGCCGAGGTCCCCGTACACGTCATTCCCTGCCTTGATGCCACCGCCGCGCCGGAGTACAACGAAGCCGGTCGGTGGGGGTCGATCATTCAGGCAGCGTGGAGTTATTCGCTCGCGGCCCGGGCACGGGGCCTCGGCACCGCCTGGACGACCCTGCACCTCATGTACGAAGAGGAGATCGCTGACCTGTTGGACCTACCGGACGGGCTGCTTCAGGCGGCACTGCTGCCGACGGCATACACGATCGGCACGGACTTCAAACCGGCCCCGCGACAGTCACTGGAGTCGGTGCTGCACCTCAACTCCTGGATGGCGGAGTGACGACCGTCCGCCGCGATCGGGTGGGACAGCGGGCCGCCGGGCTGCGGGACCTGATCCTGGCACCGATGATCCAGCTGGCTCGGGAACTGGACGCGGTGGACATCGCCATCGGTACGCCACCCGGTGAGCCGCCGGCCGCAGCGGTGTCCGCCGCCACCCGGGCCATGCGTTCGGGCCTCAACCAGTACACCGATCCCTCGGGACTCCCACGCCTGAGACAGATGTTGGCGGATCGGATCGCCTCCCGGAACGGGACGCACGTCGACCCGACAACCGAACTCACCGTCACCACGGGCTCGACGGAGGCGGTCCTGGTCGCCCTGCTCACCGTCACCGACCCAGGGGACGAGGTGATCGTTGTCGAACCGGCTTTCGAGACGTACAGCGGCGCGGTCCGGCTCGCCGGTTGCACGATGGTGCCGGTCGGGCTGCGTAATCCTGGCTGGCGGCTCGACACCGACCGGCTTGCTGCCGCGTTCACCGAACGCACCGCGGCCGTCATTGTCAACACGCCGCACAACCCGACCGGGCGGGTCTTCTCACGCGCCGAGATGGCGGGTCTGCTGACGCTCTGCGAGCAGCACGGCGCTGTTTGCGTGTCGGACGAGGTCTACGCCGACTTCGTCTTCGACCGACGGGCACACGTCTCGGCGCTCGACTTTCCGGGCCACCGCGAGCGGGTGATCGTCTCCGGAAGCCTCTCCAAGGCCAACGAAATGGCGGGCTGGCGCATCGGATACTGCATCGCCGCCCCCGACATCACGGCGGTGTTGCGCAAGGTGCACGAGCGTACGAGCTTCAGCACCAGCACCCCGCTGCAGCACGGCGCGGCCGCGGTGGCGGACGTCACCTGTCGTCCGGAGCAGTTCGAGAACCGCCGTCAGGAAATGGTCGACCGCCTGCGTGACATGGGGTTCGACGTGTACCCACCGGAGGGCGGCTGGTTCGTCATGGCGGGAACCGCGCCACTAGGGCTTGACGCCGAGCAACTCGGTGACGCGCTGCTGCGCACCGCGCGGGTGCTGGTGGCGCCCGGCACACCGTTCTTCGGGAACCCCGTCGAGGGCCGGCTGTGGATCCGGACCACCTTCGTGAAGGACCCGGTGCGGCAGACCGCCGCCCTCGACGCGATGGGGGCACATCTGGCCGCGGTCGGAAAGGGAAGCGCGCTCCGATGAGCCTCATCAGTCTCCAGGACGTCCGGGACGCCGCGCGGCGCCTCGACGGTATCGCCCGCGACACGCCGGTCGTCCCGTGCGACGCCCTCATCGACCATCCCGGGTGGGAGATCCTCGTCAAGGCCGAAAGCCTGCAGAACACCGGCAGTTTCAAGGTACGAGGGGCCGCGAACGCCCTGCTGGCGCGACAGGAACGGGGTGACAAGTTCACCACGGTCGTGACGTACTCTGCCGGCAATCACGGAGCCGGAGCCGCGTACGCGGGCAGCCGGCTGGGACTCGACGTGATCGTCTGCATGCCGACCTGGTCGACCCCCGCGAAGGTCGAGGCGGTTCGCCGCTACGGCGGTGAGGTCGTCTTCACCGAAGACCTCATCGGCAGCACGCTCCGGCTCGCCGCCGAGTCCGACAGCACGATGCTGCACCCCTTCGACGACAACGACGTCATCGCCGGCCAGGGGACGATCGGCCTGGAGTTGCTGGAGCAGGTGCCCGAGCCTGACGCGGTGGTCATCCCCGTCGGCGGAGGCGGGCTGGTGAGCGGGCTGGGCACGGTGCTGTCCGCGCTGTCGCCGCGCAGCAGGATCATCGGCGTGGAGCCGGTGGCTGCCAGCTCCATGGCGTACTCCCTGTCCGTCGGTGAACCTGCTTCACTACCGGCACCGGTGCGATCGGTGGCCGACGGCCTCACCGCCCCGGCACCCGGTGCGATCACCTTTGAGCACGCCCGTCGTTACCTCGACGACTTGGTCCAGGTCGAGGAGGACGAGATCCTCAGGTCATGGGCACGGATGCTGTCAGCGACGCGGTTGTTCGTGGAGCCGTCCGGCGCGACGCCGCTGGCTGCCGTTCTCCACCGCGAGCTGGCACTGCCGGAGCGGGCTCGCGTCGTACTGATCGCCAGTGGTGGCAACGCCGCGGTCAGCCCGTCCGGCCTGGACAGATAGGAACACGCGGCATGGCGCAGCGCGAGGACGGCCGGCATCCGGGCCGTCTCAACCTCGTTCAGGGCACTGCTCTCTATGTGACCGCGGTGCTCGGTACCGGGGTCATCACGCTACCAGCGATCGCCGCGCGCATCGCCGGACCGGCGTCGCTCCTGGCCTGGTTGCTCCTCGCGCTGCTGTCCGCCCCTCTGGCGTCCACCTTCGCCGCGCTGGGTGCCCGCTTCGGCGACGGCGGTGGCGTGTCGACCTATGTGCGCATGACCTACGGCGACCAGGCCGCGGCAATGGTCGGCTGGTGTTTCTACCTCGCCGTGCCCACCGGCACCGCGACGGCTGCCGTCTTCGGAGGCGCGTACGTCGCCGCGGCGACGGGTGGCGGCGCCGCGACGACGTTCGTGACCGCCACCGTGCTGGTCACCATCGCCGTGCTGATCAACGTCGCGGGGCTGCGCCTCGTCGGGCGTGTCCAGCTGCTGCTGGCGGTTCTGCTGGTCACCGTTCTCCTGGTGGCGTCCGGAGCCTCGATGTCACAAGCGGACACCGCCAACCTGGTCCCGTTCGCGCCGCATGGCTGGCTGGCGATCGTCCCCGCCGCGGCGACGCTGGTGTGGAGCTTCGTCGGCTGGGAGGCGATCACCCACCTGCACGGGGAGTTCCGCAACCCCGCACGCGATGTGCCCCGGGCCACCTGGGCGGCGGTGGTGCTGGTCGGCGCCCTCTACCTCGTGCTCGCATACACGGTGATAACCGTGCTCGGCTCCGCCGCCGCGAAGAGCGACGCGCCCCTGGGCGAACTACTGGCAGTCGGGCTCGGCGGGCAGGCCCGGGTGCTCGCCGCGGCGGCCGCGACGACACTGACCCTCGGGGCGACGACCGCGTACTTGGCCAGCGCGGCCAAACTCGGCGCGCGTCTCGCTGATCACGGTGACCTGCCGGCCCGGCTGGGCCGAGGCGACGTGCCGGGCACGGTGCCCCGGCACAGCCTGGCGCTGGTCGCCACCCTGACCTACCTCTCGCTGCTCGCCATCGTCATCCTCGGAGTCGGCGTCGAGACCCTGCTGCGCATGACCAACGGTGCTCTGGTCGCGGTCTACGTCATCGGCGCGGCGGCGGCCGTGCGGTTGTTGCCTCGCGGCACCCGGGGCCATCGGGCGGCGGTGCTGTCGCTGGTGACCGTGCTCCTCCTGCTACTCAGCTCCGGCCGGTATCTGTTCTGGCCGGTCGCCATCGGTGTGGCGGCGTTGCTCTTCCAGCGGTTGCGGCGTCGACCCGAGCCGACCGGGGTCACGACTCCACGGGCGGGCTGTGCAGGATCGAAGCCGCCTGCCGCAACCACGATCGCGACTCCACCAGACGCAGCCGTTTCGCCGCCTGCTCGGCCAGATCGATGAGCGGCTCGATCGCCTCCCAGGTACCGATGGCCAGCGCCGCCTTCTGGCAGTGGAAGCCCACCTCGACGTAGGCGGCGCGGGCGGCACCTCCAGCGATGTCGACCGCCAGCACCTTGCTCACGATGTGGTGAAGCTCCGCACGGCGGGTGGGCGTCATGTCTTCCAGCACCAGTTCACGAACCACCTCCTGGGCGAAGTAGACGTCGTTGCGGTCGGCGGGATCGGAGAGGATCAGGCCAGACCGCAGCGCGTCGTGGACGGCGTCCAAGGGCCTTCCCAGCAGGTGCAGCACCGCGAACAGGAGCCGACGCTCGACCACGGTACCGATCACGGCGCAGGCCTCGATCACCGTGAGCACATCGGGCGGGCAGTCCGCCAGCCGGCCCCGGACGACGACCTTCACCCGGAAGGGCAGCTGCATCCGGAGATCGCGGGGATCGCTGTCCGGGTCGAGCGAGCCGGCCAGCCGGGTCAGGAGAAAGGGATTGCCGCCCGTCGACCGGTGGAGGTTCGAGACCAGGTCCCATGGGACGTTCCCACCGCGTAGATTCTCGACGACGGTCTGGGTTTCGACCAGAGAGAAGGGTGTCAGCAGGATGTCGTCGACCATGTCCTCCTGCAGGATCTCGGAGAGCATGTGCTGCAGTTCCGGGCTGCTCGAGACGGCGTGCTCGCGTACCGTGGCGATTACGGTGAGTCGCGTTTCGCGGGCCTCCCGGACCAGCCTCCGCAGCAGTTGCAGGCTGCCGCCGTCCGTGAAGTGGAGATCTTCGAGGAAGAGCGTGACCGACGTGCGCCCCGCCGCGTCGCTGATGGCCTCGTAGACATCCTCGTAGGTCGGCCGCCCGTCGGGCAGGGCGTCGGCCAGCTCCACCGTCGCGTCCCGGCCGTTTTCCGCGGCGCTCCGCTGGGCGAGGTGGCGGCGTGCCTTGACAATCACCTGCCACCAGATGTGCAGCTCCGGGAGGTCGGTAGAGCGCTCCCCCCGAGCCCAGATGACCTCGGTCCCGGCCGCGACGAGTTCTCGCTCGAACGCCTGGAGCAGGAACGTCTTGCCCACCCCTTGTTCGCCTACCACGAGCAGCATCCGGTCGCGGCCACCGGATCCCGCCATCGCCCGGAGACGTTCCATGGCGGGAAGGCGCCCGACGAGCTGTTCATCGGCGGGTGGAGGAGGCGGATCCAGCCTCCGCGGCGATGCCTCGATGACGGAGGCAACCGCCGACACCCCGGGCAGCGTCGCCCTGACGGGTTCACCGGCCGACAGTTCGTTTCGCAGGACGGCTTGGTGTAGTCTCTGCAGCTGATTGCTGGCGTCTACCCCGAGTTCGGTGGCGAGGTAGGAGCGAATGGACTCATAGGTCACCAACGCTTCAGCCGACTGGCCACTGTGATATTGGGCCTGCATGAGCCGACCTCCCAGGCGCTCCTGCATCGGGTTACGGCGGACCTCCTCACCCAACCGCCCGATCACCTCGTCATACTGGTGCAGCCCGAGCGCCACGTCGGCCCAGATCTGTAGGCCTCGGACCCGCAGCTGCTCGATACGGGTGGCTTCGAGTACCGCGAACTCGTAGGCCGCCAGTTCGCTGTACGGTGTGCCGCGCCAGAGCGCCAGTGTCGACTCCATGACGTTCTTCGCGGCACTCAGGTCGTTCTGGTCGGACAGCTCCGAAGCGAGTTCGATCCCGGACTGAAACTGTACGAAGTCGGTGCGCCCGAGGTCCGTCTCCAACATGTAACCCGAAGCGTAATGACGGATACCGATCCTGACGGGTCGATTCGCGTCCGAGGCCGTGTCGAGCACCTGGCGCAGTCGCGAAACGTACGAATACACTGTGCTGCG
This sequence comes from Micromonospora sp. WMMA1363, assembly GCF_030345795.1. Lineage (NCBI taxonomy): Bacteria > Bacillati > Actinomycetota > Actinomycetes > Micromonosporales > Micromonosporaceae > Micromonospora > Micromonospora sp. WMMA1363. The sequence continues at coordinate 4,006,601 of NZ_JAUALB010000001.1, read as the reverse complement.
TACGGATGGCGGCGGATCGGAACTCCAGAGAGAATCAATTATCGTCGACATCGGAATAGTTCTACCAGCGTTGATAAGCAGTAACGCAAACAAAGCGCGCTGACGTGGGGGCCCGAGGTTGACGCTCCGCTTACCCCCGACTCCGATCGAGATCTTGCCCATTGTACGGATGACCACTTCCGGGAAGGGGAAACCGCTCCGGCTCTGATCACTCGGATGATTCACGCTTGTGCCAACCCTTTCGGGAGGGCCTCCAGGGCGGCGACGTCCGCGCACTGCTGGATGGTCTTGCCCAACGCCTCGTCAGTCGAGTCTGCGTCGTTTCGCCGCAGCGGTGCCCCTGCGGCAGGCGCGATCGGGTCGATCTCGTCGGTGGCGCCACCGCGGTCGTCGGCGCGCCCGGGCGCGGCATCGACGGCTGTGGCGTCGTGGCCCAGGCCCTGTCCCGGCGGGTCCTTGATCTTCACGTGTTCTCCTTCGATCGGTGTGCTCGGCGGCTTCACGGGGGGGCGTCACGTGGGTCGGCGAGCATGAGCTCAGGGCTCAGGCGGGCGCCGCTTGGCTCGGACTCGAACGTGATGAGCGTCCTTCCGGTGGATCGACCTGATTAAGTAGATGGCGCGGTGATGTCTGTGATACACCAACTTTCGACATCCTTTGACCGTACGTGAAGTGGCGCTTAGCACAACGTGACATGTGGTAAGCTGCCCGATTTTCCCACCCCAGTAGGCTGGCCTGCCACGCTGGCGTCCGCGCGGTGCGCCAGCTACGCAACACGTTCCGCTGTGCCAAGCCCAGGACTGGGCTCGCCTGGGCACTCAGGCCGGTCTGCACTCCGGCCACGGAGGACACCGTGGCCGGACGGTTCCTCGAGTGCGTCGGCGTCCGGGGCGCAGGTATCCGGCGAACGTCGAGCTTTGGAAGGTCGCACAGCGTCGATGGGCCGCCGCGAGCCGGCGGCGCTGGGTCGTCGACGCATGCTCTGGGGGCATTCGGATCCACTGAGGAGCGGCGGCGGTAGGAAGGGCCTCGCGGGGAGCGAGGATCACCAGGCGAAGGCCACGGCGCACCACCACCCGGCTTGACCCGCCCCGCACGTCGTCGCTGGTCCATGCCCCATCGAACACTGAGCTTCTACCGGGATTTCCCTAATGAACACCCGCTGTCGTCGGTCTCGTCGGGCTGGCTGTGGTCGAGAGTAGGGTGATGGCTTCGCGTTCGGTGGCCAGGTTGGCCCCGACTATCTCAGCGGCCTGATCGCACCAGTCGCGCAGGTCCGTCTCGGTGTCGGCCTGCGCGACGTGCTGGGCCAGCGCTGACCAGCCTCGCCCGGAGTCACGGAAACCCAACCACTTGCGCCCGTTGCCTAACGATCGTCCCCGAGCCGGTGCGTCGCGATTCGCTATGCAGCCCGTCGGCGAGCATCAGCCCGCCACGGGCGGGGTGGGCTCAGCCCGGCCAGCAGTATCACCGCCGCGGTCCGATGGTGCCGTTGACGCCGTCGACCGTGACGTGGTGTGCTCATGTCGCGACGCTAACGACAATCGTTGATCGTTATCGTGTGAGGAGGAGCATGTCTCTCACCGTGCCACCGGTCCTGTTGCGGGCCGCCGAATCCGGTCCCGTCGACGACGAGGCGTTCGTGGCCTGCGTCCGAGAATCGTTGCCGTACGCCTGGCAGACCGTCAGCCGAGTGGTGGTGGACCTGGAGTCGTCCGACGCCGAGTTCGCCGACAATGTCATTCCGCCGCCCAGTGAGTCCGAGCGGGGTCAGTTGCTGCGTGCCCTGGCCAGTGACGCCATCCGGTCCAGCCTCGAGCGTCACTTCGGTGTGAAGCTGGCCTTCCAGAACTGCCACCGCATCGCGGCGTTCCGCCGGTCCGCCGTCGATTCGGACACCTACCGCCGTTTCGTGTCCACCCGCGGCCAGTTGCTCAACCAGTCTCCCGAGCTGCGTGACTGCTGACCCGGTCACCGCCCGGCGGGCGGGCCGGGAGGTGGATGTCCACCTGTTCCTGCTCGCCGGGCGGCACCCACGCGGCACCCACGCGGCGGCTCTGGCGGACGCCCACCAGTATGGCCGGGCCGTGGACGGTGGGACCGAGGTGTCCTCGCCACGAGCGTGGCATCGCACCGACGCCGGCCGGCAGCGCTGACCGCTCAACCATCGGACGGCCGCGTGTCGACCGGTGGACACGTTGGCGGGTCGCCGCCCGGACAGCTCCAGGATCCGTTACGGTGCCTACATGGAAACGATTACCGTTAGCGTTGCGGGGGTCGTGCGATGAAGGTCGCGTTCGTCGGCAAGGGCGGCAGCGGGAAGACCACCCTGGCCGCGCTGTTCGCCCGGCACCTCGCAACGCAGGGAAGGCCGGTGCTGGCCATCGACGCCGACATCAACCAACACCTCGCAGTGGCCCTCGGCGGGTCGGTGGGCGCCACCACGACCCCGCTCGGCGAGAACCTGCCCATGATCAAGGATTACCTCCGGGGCGACAATCCTCGCATCGGCTCCGCCGCCGAGATGGTGAAGACCACCCCGCCGGGGGCCGGCTCGCGCCTGCTGCGGGTGGTGGAGGACAACCCGGTCTACTCGGCGTGCGTCCGGACGGTGGGTGGTGTCCGGCTTGCGGTGACCGGTGAGTTCACCGCTGAGGACCTCGGCGTCGCCTGCTACCACTCCAAGGTCGGCGCGGTCGAGTTGCTGCTCAACCACATGGTCGACGGGTCCGGGGAGTACGTGGTGGTGGACATGACCGCCGGCGCCGACTCGTTCGCCTCGGGACTGTTCACCCGCTTCGACCGCACCTTCCTGGTCTGCGAGCCGACGGTACGCAGTGTCGGCGTCTACCGTCAGTACGCCGGCTACGCCCGCGACTACGGAGTGGCCCTGTCCGTCGTCGGCAACAAGGTGGAGGACGCGACGGATGTCGAGTTCCTGCGTGAGCACGCCGGCACCGACCTCCTCACCTGGGTGAGCCGCTCGACGTACGTGCGACGGGCCGAACGCGGCACCGTGGGGCCGCTGAACGAGCTCGAAAGCGTTAATCGGGCCGCGGTCGGACAGCTGACGGAAGCGGTCGACCGGGGCGTCCAGGACTGGACCGCCTTCACCCGCTGGGCCCACGAATTCCACCGCCGCAACGCGGCAGCCTGGGCCAACGATCGCGCCGGAGCCGACCTCACCACGCAGATCGACCCCGACTTCCAGATGGGACCGCAAGTCCTCACCGTGCCGGCCACCGTCACCGCATGATCAGCGGTGACGGTGGCCGGTGCGCTGGACACGGCGGGCTCAGTCCTTTCATGTCCTGACCGTGGTGGTGTGTTGTCAGCGGCCGGTCGAGCCGTCGATCTGTTCGCGGATGATGTCGGCGTGACCGGCGTGCCGCCCGGTTTCTTCGATCATGTGCACCAGAACCCATCGTTGGGACGGGGCGAGTGTTTGGCCTGGGAGTCGGGGTGCGGGCTGTGCCAGGTCGGTCCAGGTGTCGATGATCTGGTTCGCCTGCGCGGTCGTTCTGCGGTAGTCGGCGAGCACACTCGCGATCGTGTCCTCGCGGGTGGGGCGAAAGGCGCGGCGAATGTTGGTGATCGGTTCTTCGAGGAAGTAGAACCGTTCGACGGTGGTCAGGTGTTTGATCAACCCGAGGAGGCTGGTGCCGGAGGGTACGCCGGCGGTGCGAACGGCTGGTTCCGGTACGTCGGCTATCTTGTCCGCGATCGAGTCGCGCAGGTAGTCGAGGAATCCCACCAAGGTGGACCTCTCGTCGGGGGCGGTCCACGCCGGCCCGGTGGCCCTGCGATTCCGGGTTTGGGGTGGGGACATCAGCTTCGGCCGGCTCCTCGGGCGAAGAACTCCATCAGCTCGGTGGTCACGAACTGCGGGTTCTCCTCGGGCAGCCAGTGGCCCGAATGGGGAACCTCGACAGCGCGGGTGATGGTGGACATGCGGGGCTGGACCGTCGAGCGGGTGAAGTCGAGCGCGCCGTGGGCTGTCATCAGCATCGTCGGCATGGTGATCGGTTTCGCGGCTATGTTGTCCCGCTCGTCGGCGTCCAAGGTGCGGTAGAGCTCGAAGCCGCCGGTCAAGACCTGCGGACGCTGGTATGTGCGGGCGTACTCGTCGATTTGCTCGGCGGTGAACGGGGCCGTTGCGCCGGACCCGCCGAAGCTCGTCCCGCCATAGGCGACGTATCCGTAGAAGAGCGAGAGATAGTCGCGTACGTCGTCGTCGACGAGTACCTCGGGGAATCCGTTCTGGTTGTGGAACGACATGTGCCAGCTGACCTGGCGGTAGTTGTTCGCGCTGAGCGCCGGGCCCGGGAGTGGATAGTCGAGATGCGCGTACTTGATCACTTCGTCCGGGAACTGCGCGGCGTACTGGAAGCCGACCCCGGCGCCCAGGTCGTGTCCGACCAGGTTGATCCTGCGCAGGCCGAGCTTGTCGGCGAGCAGTTCATGCACATACCGGGCGAGGGTTGCTTTGTCGTACCCCGTTGGCGCACCCACGCTGTCACCGAGACCGGGCAGGTCCAACGCGTACACCGTGTACTTCTCGGCCAGCGTCGGCATGATGCCGCGCCACTCGAACCACGACTGCGGCCAGCCGTGCAGGAGGACGAGCGGCTCGCCGGTCCCGCCGGTGACGTAGTGCATCGTCAAGCCGTCGACATCGGCGGTCCGGTGAGAGAATCGGCGGTTGAACTCGACGTCGTCTCGGGTGGCGGAGTCGTAGCCCGGGGCAGCTGCCCCGGACGCCTTCCCTGCCGCCGCGTTCTTCGCCTGGCTGTCGGCCGTCGTGCACCCCGCCGTCAAAAGAAGCGTGGCCGCGACGGCTGCCACGGCGCGCGGCCACCGGGCCGTGGTTCTCGAAGTTGCTGCCTGTAAGAGCATCGGTTACCTCCGCGACCAGCATGACCTGGCCTGTTCCGCATTTGCGAAGAACGTTGCGGATCCGCATCATGGAATCATGAATGCCGCCGAACAGAGAGTCCTCGCGGGGGTCGGTCCGCGGCTGGGTGCGCTGCGCCGGGCGCGAAACATCTCGCTGGCTGTCCTAGCGGCCGAGACCGGCCTGACCCCCAGCACACTGTCGCGTCTCGAGAACGGAAAACTGCGCCCGACGCTGGAGCAGTTGCTGCCACTGGCACGGGTGTACGGCGTCCCTCTCGATGACCTGGTCGCGGCGCCGCCCACCGGCGACCCACGCATCCACCTGCGTCCCATCCGGCGAGCCGGCTTCACCGTCGTGCCCCTGACCCGACGCCCCGGAGGCATCCAGGCATACAAGGTGATCTACCCGCCTGCCGTTCCGCCGCCCACGACACTGCAGACCCACGACGGGTACGAATGGTTCTACGTGCTCAACGGGCGTGTCCGTCTGATCCTCGGCGATCAGCAATACCAGCTCGGCCCCGGCGAAGCCGCAGAGTTCGACACCCGCACACCACACCAGATCGCGAGTGCCGACGCCCAGCCAGCCGAACTGCTCACCCTCTTCGGCGCCCAGGGCGAACGCGCGCATCTATCACCGCGCACGGACACCGACGAGACTCTGTCGCATTGGGTGGAATCCTGACCGACTGCCGGCTTGCCCGGCATGGTCTGCTTGGCCGACACGATCGTCGTTTCGTGCCTCGTTTTCGTCACGTCGGCATCTACCGCTGAGCGCGGCGGGTTCACCCCAGTGACGGCCGATGACGCCCGCCCAACGCCACGCACCCGGTGACCGCTGATGGGCCGGGGAGCGCGTGGTTCGCGGGTGCCAGAACACGGCGCACGACCCGGTTGCCGCCCACGCCGTTGACCAGGACCGACGGTGTGCGCTTCGGTCCCTCGGCGGTCGGTTCGGTCGGGAGGCGGGTAGCCGCCGGACTTCTGATCACCCCCCGGGACGTGTTCACCTGCCGCACGGTCGAAGCGTTTGCCGAAACCGCCGGAGAGGCCCGGTGCCCCCTGGTGCCGAGGCCGCCGATATCTCCGGAGCCGTGCCGCAGACGCCGATCCTGCGCGAGCTGGCCGACCGGGGCGACCCGGTGGACCACCTAAAGCAGTAACGGGACATGAAAGCCCCACCGAATCACGAAGCAGTCTTACGTTTGTGCTGAGCGGGCGGTCGTGCCCGCAAGAGGAGGGGAGACAGATGATTCGACGTCGGTTCATTGCACATCGTCTACTGCCGGCTGTCGCCGGGCTGAGTCTGCTTGCGCCCGCCGCGTCCGCGTCAGCTCACGGCCAGCATGAACAGGACTATCGGCCGGTCGACAGCCGCTATGGAGTGCCGTCGTTGACCGGTGAGGGCGAGATCAGGGCACCACGCGAGTTCAGCGGCATCGCCTGGCTCGCCACCGAGGAGAGCGAGGACGTGTCCCAGGAGGTGTTCCTGGTCTGCCACGACACGAGGGACAACGACGAGGAACGCGACCTGCCACGCCTCTCGATCGTGCGGACGCCCGTCGATCCGAACGGAATCATCGTCGAGGAACTCTTCGTCGACTTTCCCGACGTGCCGAATGACCTCGAGAGCATCGCCCGGTTGCCCGGCCGTAACGAGGCCCTGCTGGCGGAGAGCAACGCTGACGGGGACGACCCGGACCCCACCATCTATCTCGCCCGGTGGGACGACGACTTCGACGTCGAAATCGTGAACGCGGTGCCGTGGCCCGAGACGCCCGAGCCGCTCGTCAACGTCGAAGCAACGGCCGTTGCAACGATCCGCGGAAGGGACTACTTCCTGTACGCCGAACGGGCGGAGGGAAGTGACACCACCACCATCAACATGACCCGCCTGCTGGTCACCGAAGACGGGGAGATCAGGTTCGGTCAGCGGTGGACGTCAGTGCCCTTCACGGCGCCGGTGCCGCCGGGTGCCCGCCCCGCCTCGGGCATGGACATCGACGCGAGGGGCAACATCTACGTCTCGTCCGCCTATGATCCCGGCGACCTCGGTCCCTTCGACAGTGCCGTGTACCGCGCGGCCCAGGTTAGGGCTGGCGGCCCCCTCGGCGCGAGGCTGCTTCCGGTCGAGCCGCCACAGCAGCTCGCCCGCAGCTCAGGACTCAAGGTCGAGGGCGTCGGACTGGTCGCCGGCTCGCTCCCGATCTTCATCGGTGACGACGACGAGGACTATGGCGGCCTGCTTCGCCAACTGCGGGTGACGATGCCCGCCGAGTAGCCGGTCCTGGCGATCCAGGGCTCTTGGCTCCGGTGTCGGGCGGCGGCGTGGGGTATGAGTGCGGCAACCGCGTTGGTCATCTTGATCGCCCCAACCGGGATCGGCGATTTTGCCAGGCGGCTCACCGCCGAAACCACCCAACCCGGCGATACAGCTAAGGCCAGGTAACACTCGGATCACCGGTATCTGACGCCCCCTCAGGGGTGCGGCGCAAGGCCAGCACGTTGTCGGTGACCATGGCCGTCTGCCCCTGGGGGCCAGTTGCGGTGCGCTGGGGTGCGTGGCAGCGTTCGGCCGTCCACCTGGCGTCGTCGAGTTCCAGCGATGCCAGGACCTCCTCGGGGCGTGGGAAGTGCACGTCCTCGCCGGCCTGCCAGGACCAGGGGGCGACGGACGCGTGTTCCACGATGATCAGCAGTCCGCCGTCGGCGACCGCCGCAGCCGCGCGGCGCAGCACCTTCGCCCGGGGAATGTCGAGGGGGGTGTGGAAGTAGCTGGCGTTGACCAGGTCGAAACGGCCCGCGGGAAAGTCGTGGGCCAGGTCGTGCCGGGCGGGGTGCACCCGCTCGGCTACGCCGTTGGCGTGGGCGCCGGTGGCCACGCGTTGCAGGGCGGTGGGCGCGACGTCGACGGCGGTGACGTCCCAGCCTCGGACAGCGAGCCAGATCGCGTCGCCGCCGTGCCCACAGCCCAGGTCCAGTGCAGTGCCCGCCTCGGGCGCGAGCGTGGTGACGAGTTCTTCGAGAACGGCGTTGGGCTTGGTGCCCCACTGTTCGTCGAGGCGCGAGTAGTGGTTCTCCCAGAATGCTGCGGAGTCGCTGTCGGTACTCATGAAAGGCTCTCTTCCGCCTAGGTGGTTTGGGTCAGCCGACGTGGACGAGGGTGTCGGCGGGACGTCGGTGCGAGTGCGCTTCTTGATCAGCAGGGCCACCGTGGCGAGCGCGAGGGCGAATGCGACGGCGCTCGCGATCAACGCTATGTGGTATCCGTGGACGTGTCCGTCCAGGCGTACCGCCGGTGTGATCGTGCCGCTGTGGTCGGCGAGGAAGCCGCTGCTGGCTGCGACCATGAGCAGCAACGGCGTGCCGATCAGGGCCACTGCGATCCCGCTCGCCATCGGTCGCCTGGGGCCGATCTTGGGGCCAGTGAGGCGCCGAGGGTGGCGGCGGCGATGCCGGCGCGGAAGGGGAGAAAGGCCAGTCCGGCGCGGAGCGGCTGGTAGCCGAGGCTGACCTGGAGGTATTAGGTCAAGACCAGCATGAGCAGCAGCACCTGCCGCGCTTGCACGCGCTGCCCGTCCTCCGTCACCACACCGTAGCCGTCACCGTCCCGAAGAACCTCGGCGACCCGTGCCCTGACGACCTGAACGCCGTCGGCCGCGACTTCTTCTCGGCCCAGACGCAGCAGCTCCAGCGGCGAGATTCCCTCGCGGCCGAGGATGCCGTGAGCACCTACGTTGACCGCCGGAGCGTTGCGCGGTTCGCCCGCGCCGACCACCAGGACCGAGCGCCGTGCCCGCCCCAGGCTCGGTGCCGCCGGACAGACCCGCGGCGCCGCCGTCGATGACCACGACATCCCACGGCCGGATGTTCGATTGCACCAAGTTCGTTTTGCTCATGTGCACAGCATGCGACGACCGGGGGATGGTGGCAAAGGAACATGCTGTTTTGGCAAAGCCCTTCGTGGCCACCCCAGCCGTGCCGCTCAGGCCCTGTCTGCCAGGGTGAGTTGAGGCCAGCGGTTCATAGCAAGTCCGCCGGACAGGGCGAGTTCAGGATCGAGAAGCGTTGGATGCTGCTGTTGACGTCGTGACGGCCCAGGATGGGGTCATGAGTGGCAAGAAGGGTCCGCGTTCAGGCGGGCCGCGGGCACGTCGGTCGTTCACGCCGGGGCAGAAGTTGGAGTTGCTGGCCGGGTATGAGCAGGCCGTCGCGGCTGGTGAGGGTGGTGCGTTCCTGCGGCGTGAGGGTTTGTACTCGTCGTTGATGTCGGAGTGGCGCCGGGCCCGTGATGCCGGGCTGTTGCAGGGCAAGCCGGCGGGTGAGACGGTCGGGAGGCCGTCGGCGGAGCAGGCCGAGATCGCCCGGTTGCGGCGTGAGCTGGAGCTGGCGCAGGCGAAGCTGGCGCGGACCGAGACGGCGTTGACGATCATGGGAAAAGCGCGAGAGCTCTTGGAGGACATCTCCAGGAGCGAGCCGGACGGTCCGGACGTGTTCGGGCTCGGCAGGCGCTGATGGCCGCCTATCACGAGCTGACCAGTGCGAGGATCACGACGCGGGACGCGAAGCGGTTGACCGGGATCGCCCGGTCCAGCGCGGACCGGGACCGGCGGCGGCCGACACGGGCGGCGCCGGTGCGGCGGACACCGGCGAACGCGCTCACCCCGGCCGAACGTGAGCAGGTCCTGCGCCTGGTGAACAGTGCGGAGTTCGTCGACGCGGCCCCGGCCCAGATCTACGCGGCGCTGCTGGACCAGGGCGTGTACGTCGGTTCGATCGCCACTATGTATCGGGTTCTGCGCGAGCACGCACAGGCGCGCGAGCGGCGCAGGCTGGCCCGGCACCCGGCCCGCCGGCGTCCCGAGCTGGTCGCTGACGCCCCGCGGCAGGTCTACAGCTGGGACATCACGAAGTTGGCCGGACCTGCGAAGGGCGTCTACTACGACGCCTACGTGATGATCGACATCTACTCCCGGTACATCGTCGGTGCCCGTGTGCACGCCCGCGAGTCCGGCCCCCTCGCGGAGTCGATGATGCGCGAGGTGTTCGGTGTCCATGGCGTCCCGCACGTCGTGCACGCCGACCGCGGCACGTCGATGACGTCGAAATCGGTGGCTGACCTGCTCGAAGACCTCGACGTGACCCGCTCGCACTCCCGGCCGAAGGTGTCCAACGACAACCCGTACAGCGAGGCCTGGTTCAAGACGTTGAAGTACGCGCCGGTCTTCCCGGACCGATTCGCGTCCCTCGCCCAGGCGCGAGCGTTCATGAACGACTTCGTGACCTGGTACAACCACGCCCACCGGCACTCCGGGATCGGCCTACACACCCCCGCCGACGTCCACCACGACCGTCACCACACCGTCCGCGCCAACCGCGAGGACACCCTCGCCGCAGCCCGCACGGCGCACCCGGAACGGTTCGGCACCACCCGGCCCCTGCCCAAAATCCTCGACCTGCCCGGACAGGTCTGGATCAACAAGCCCGAGCCACAACGACAAGCCGCTTAACTCCCGTTGGCCTCAATCCCTTGACACGTTCCGAGGCGCGAACGCAAGCCGGTCCCGACCAGTTGCTTGTGCAGGCAGCCAATTCGCGATGCGGCGGTGTCGATCGGCCTGGCGGCACCTCGCGGACCTGGACGCCGTCAACCGCTCGCCGACTACCGCGACTGGGCCACCCTGACCGGACCGCGCGAACGTCCCAGCCGTGTCGGGTTCGGGGAAGGCCGGTGGTGTGTCGTGGGTGTCTGGTTGATGCCGGTGTGGGGTGTGCCCGGGGGTGGGCTGGTGGTGGAATGCCGGTGGGGGTGGGGGCGTTGCACGGTGGCGACGGCCGTGGGAGTGCCCGCTGGTGAGCGGGTGTGGGTCCGCCGGGAATGGTGGTGGGCCGCCGGTCGTTACATCTGGACCCGGCGCCGTGTGCGTGTCCCCCCGGGCGTGGCGGTGGCCGTTGGCTCTTCCTTGTTTTGCCCTTTCTTGTTTGGTGAGCGCCGGACGGTGCTTGTACCCCTGCGCCCTGACTCCCTCGGGTGTGTGTGGGTGTCGACCCCCGAATGGAGCGTCTTTCATGAACACGGTCTTCCGTCGTAGTGTCCTTGGTGTCGCTGGTCTGGCTCTGAGTACCGGTGTCGTCGCTGGTCCTCTGACGGCTGTCACCGACACCGCGCCCGCCTCCGCTGCGGCTGGGGTGGTGCGGGTGGAGAAGCCGGACGCCGGCAAGCTGGTTGCGCACGGGACGCAGGGTGAGCAGTCCCGGATCGACTTGGGTGACGAGCAGGTCGCGAATGTGAAGGCGATCGTCGCGGCGACGAAGAAGGCGGGTATGGACGAGCGGGCTGCCGTGGTCGCGGTCGCCACCGCGCTGCAGGAGTCGAAGCTGGAGAATCTGGGTCACCTGGGTGACCGTAACGACCACGACTCGCAGGGCCTGTTCCAGCAGCGTCCGTCCTCGGGTTGGGGCACGGTGGAGCAGATCACCGACCCGGAGTACTCGACCACCGCGTTCCTGAAGGGTTTGAAGCAGGTCGACGGTTGGCAGGACATGCCGTTGACCGAGGCCGCGCAGACGGTGCAGGTGTCGGCGTACCCGTTCCACTACGCCCAGTGGGAAACCCAGGCCGCTGACCTCGTCGCCGAACACTGGACCAGCTGACCCACCAAGCCACACAACCTGACCCCAAAGGGGGAAACAAGCTGCTGGCCGGCACCCGAACCCGGGTGCCGGCCAACAGCATCTGCGGCGCGGTCCGGTCCCGCAACGGGTGGCCAACCTCGCAGGCTGGGCATTGTCGATCATGGTGACGCCCGGGATCGCGCCCATATCCGGACGGCGCCCGTGGTCGCCGGGGTACGTTGATGTTGATTCGGGGGCGGCGTCGTGGGCGTCGACTCGCGGGCTGTTGTGTGTGGCTGCGCTCGGTGGTCGAGGTGGGTGCTGCCTGGTCTGACGCGGATCGTCGGCCGATGGTCCTCGCCGGGCTATGTGGGTGGTGGTTGCGTCCTGGGGCGGGCGCGGAGATGGGTGCGTTCACCCTGAGGGCCGAAGAGGCTGAGGACCTCGACGGGTTCGGCGTTGGCGGTGCCGAACCAGTGTGATGTGCGAGTGTCGAACTCGGCCGCTTCGTTGGGCGCCAGCACCAGGTTGTGCTGGCCGAGGACGAGGCGTAGCTGGCCGTTGAGTACGTAGAGCCACTCGTACCCCTCGTGGGTCTGTGGGTCCGGGTCCTGCATGCTGGCGGGGATCACCAGCTTGTACGCCTGAATGCCGCCGGTCCGGCGGGACAGTGGAAGCACGGTCATCCCGTGGCGGGTGACCGGGCGTAGGTGGATTCGGGGGTCGCCGGTGGGCGGGGCGTTGACCAACTCGTCGAGCGTGACGCCGTGCGTGCGGGCCAGCGGGAGTAGCAGTTCGAGGGTCGGCCGTCGGGCGCCTGACTCCAGTCGGGAGAGGGTACTCACCGAGATGCCGGTCTGCGCTGATAGGTCCGTCAGGGTTGTCTCGCTCTGTCGCCGCAGCGCCCGCAGCCGGGGGCCGACCGTGTCGAGGGCCCGGCCCAGGTCGTCGTCCATGCCAGCATTTTGCCAGAACAGCATGAATGTTTGCCGGTCGGTTTGTGTCGTCGATGGATGGTTGCCGCCGGGAGGCGTTACTCGGGTGCCCCGTGCGGGGCACAGCCTACGTCACGCCGGCGGCTTCCCGGTTCCGGCCAGCACCGCGCGCCAGTGCCGCCGCAGCTGGCTTGGGGACGTCAAGACGCAGTCACCGCAGGTGCCACCGCCCGGAATGCGGTAGTAGAGGCAGCAGTTTCGTCGCACCAGAAATCTCCGGGCTCGATCAGGATCCGGCCGGACCACGGTGCCGGTGCCGGCCAGCGGCGGCAGCTCCAGCGCCACCGCCAGCACCGCGCCGGCCCGCTCGGCGTGAGCCGGCGCGGTGTCGGACAGCACCCCGGCAGCACCCGCCAGGGCAGCGGCGACGTTGCCCCACAAAACGTGCGGCGACAGTCGGAACTGGGCACGGAATGCGTCCAGCAGCAGTCGTACCGGGCCCTGCACCGCTGTCTCGACCAGCGCCGTCGTGACCGCGCGATCGTCCAGGTCGCCGCTGGGCAGCGCGTCGAGCGGGCCGTGCGCGACCGGCCAGGGCCCAGCTGTGGGTGGACGCCACCAGAGATCATCGAGGCTCGCGAGCGGCAGTGCGCCGCCCACGACGGCCGCCCCGAGCGGCGGTGACACCAGCCGCGCCGCCAGGCCCAGGAACGTGACCGACGCGACGACGCGCACCGGCACAGCATCCACCGGCAGATCGCACCGCGCGCGCAGCGTGGCGGCCGCCGCGTCCACCCGTTCGGCGAGGACCTCACCATCGAGCAGCTCAGCCAGTGACCGCCAGCCCGCCTGGTCGGACCACGAGGACCAGGCGAAGAAGGGGCCTAGCGCGGAGGCCGCCGTCAGCGCCGGACGGGCGTCACACGGTTCGGACGGAGACAGCGGCGGAGCTGCCACCTTACCGGCCGGCGGCCACGGCCGCGGCGTGCTGCGAACGGCGCATGCCCCGTTCGACCAGCGGGCCGAAGACCAGGCCGAGCGTCGCCCAGACGACGATCTGAGTCCCCAGCGATGCCAGCCGGAAGTTCCAGAGCAGGATCGGCGAGAAGCCCTCCGGGACCTCCTCGATCGAGGGAAGTAACGCCAGCGCAAGCCCGACTACCAGGACGAACGCGCCGGCTCCGACGAGGCCAGCGTTCCAGGCGCCGAGTCGAGCGGCCTGCGTCCGGCCGAGGTATCCACCGAGCGCCACACCAGCGAGCGCGATCGCCATGGTCAGGAAGAACAGCGAGGTGCGTTGACCGATGGTCTCGGAGTCGCCGGTCGCCGGGGGGTTGGCCGGGTATTTGAGCCACGGCACCAGCGCGACCACCAGGAACCCGGTGAGCGCGACCAGCGCCGCGGTCGCCCGCGGCCCGAACCGACCGATCCGCCCGTAGGCGGCGGCGAAGGCCATCGCGAAGATCCCGCCCAGGGCGACGGCGTAGATGAGCGAGGCGGTGATCAAGCCGAGAGTGCTTTGCACCGCCCGGCTGACGCCCCCTGGATCGTCGGCCACGGCGTGGTGCGGTGCGGCGTTGGCTTCCTCGAATGTGATTGCCTGGTCGATCGGGCCCTCGCCGACGAAGTAGGCGAACACGAACGCCAGAAATCCGGCGGCTAGGCCGGCGAGCATGCCGCGGACCAGCAGGGCACGGGGTGACAGCACGGTGACGGCCCCTTCCGTCAGTGACAGGGGAAGCCGAGTAGATGGCGGCCGTCGTGTACGAACTCGTGCACGTCCGCACCGCTGATCATCTGGAAGACACCCTGCTCGGTGCCGACAAAGTGGAGCAGCACGAGGGCCAACACGGTGCCGAAGAGCAGCCACGGCTGCAGCTCACGCCACGGTATGGCGACGGGCGGGATGGCCGGCTGCGGCAGGGCGGAAGACGGGCTGGACACGGGGCAACCTCCTCGGGATTACGCGTCCCACAACGGGTTCCGGTGACGGTGGCGGGTCTGACTTCCGCGTCCCCCCGCGGTTGCGGGCGGACGCGGTCACAGTGGCGCGACCGTGCCGGAGTTGCACCGGCTTCCTCACATCGTCACTCGCCACGGACGCTACGGTCGGCGGCGCCGGCGTGTCAACTGTGGCACCGCCGATCGTCGAGTAGGCCGCTGACCGTCGAGCAGGTTGCGTGCCGGCAGGACGGTCCGCGGCCCGTCGAGTTCGGCGGTGGCGCCGAGAATGTGTACGTGCGGGTTGCTCTACCTCCAATACGAAGAACACCGGCGTTGGGAGGGTGAGAGCGCAGTGCACCTGGATTGAGGTCGCAAGCGAGGACAGCCGAGGCCTGGTTGGGAGGAACCACCGCCATCTGGTGTGACTCCGGGATACCGGTTGGTGTGTTCCGGCGCATCGGCGTCGGCGGTATGCCCAGACGTTCGAGGATCCGGCAGGTCGTTGATGTGCGGAGGCTTGGTCTGCGCGGTGGGGAGACCCTTCAGTGCTGAGCCGCAAGGCGTGGCCGGACGGATTGGGGTGCGGCTCTGGTGAGGTGCGGCGACACGCTGTGTGGCCTGGGGATGTGTTACTGGTTGTGATGGTGAAAGGGATCCTCCCGCTATGTTCGTCGGTTGCGAGACACGAACATCAGCAAAGAGGGAGCCCGGTGCAAGAGTACGCATCCGAGACGGCGGACGATGCTTTCGCCGGCTCATCCGTGCGGTTCGGCGCGATGGTGGACTTCCTGTCCGGTGAGCATGCGGCGGGGATGACTCACGCCGAACTGGAGGAGCGGCTGCATACCGATGGCATGCGGTTGCTGTGTCAGTTGTTGCAGGACAGTCTGGATCTTCGTGCCAGTCGGGAGGAACGGCTCGACGAGGTGACCGACGCCGATAGCCATCTGCGGGGGTGGGCCGAGCGGGGGCGGCAGCGGACGCTGGCCACCCGGTTCGGTGAGGTGGTGGTGACGCGTATCGCCTACCGGGCGCGGGCGCGGGCCGATCTGAACCCGGCGGACGCGGTGTTGAACCTGCCCGTGGAGAAGCACTCGCATGGACTGCGCCGGTTGGCCGCGGCCGAGGCGGCCCGCGGCTCGTTCACCGACGCGGCGGCCGCGATTGAGCGGGCCACCACGGTGCGTATCGGGAAACGGCAGGTCGAGGCGTTGGCCGCCGCAGCGGCGATAGATGTGGATGCCTTCTACACCGCCCACGCCCCGGACTGGTCGGCCGATGATGATGTGCTGGCGTTGTCCTTCGACGCCAAAGGGGTGGTGATGCGCCCCGACGGGCTCCGCGCGGGCACCGCCAAGGCCGCGGTCAGCCAGAAACTGGCCGGCCGCCGGTCCAAGGGCGAGAAACGCAACCGCAAGCGGATGTGCGAGGTCGCCGCGGTCTTCGACGTGACCGGCAAGCCGCGCACCATCGCCGACATCCTGCCCGAGGACCCCGAAGCGGCCCAAACTGCTACCCCGGCGCCGGTCACCTCCGGCAAGTGGCTGCACGCCAGCGTGACCGACGACGCCGCGGCGGTGATCGCCGCCGGGTTCGCCGAGGCCGACCGCCGCGACCCCGACCACGCTCGGACCTGGATCGCCCTGGTCGACGGCAACACCCACCAGATCGACCGGATCCACGCCGAGGCCAAAACCCGCAAGATCACCTTGCCGGTTGTTGTGGACTTCATCCACGTCATCGAGTACCTCTGGAAGGCCACCTGGTGTTTCCACCCGGAGGGCGACCCGAACGCCGAACGGTGGGTCCGCGCCCAGGCCCGGCAGGTGTTGGCCGGACGGGCCGGCATAGTCGCCGCAGCCATCCGACGCAAGGCCACCTACCACGGCCTGGACCCCGGCAAACGCAAACCCGCCGATGTCGCCGCCGCCTACCTGCTGGCCAAAAAACCGTACCTGGACTACCCGACCGCGCTGGCCAACGGGTGGCCGATCGCCACCGGGGTGATCGAAGGCGCCTGCCGCCACCTGGTCAAAGATCGTATGGACGTCACCGGCGCTCGCTGGGGCCTCGACGGCGCCGAAGCAATCCTCAAACTCCGCACCCTGATCAGCAACGGCGACTTCGACCAGTACTGGACCTGGCACCTGGCCCAGGAACAACAACGCATCCACAACAGCCGCTACCTCGGCGGTGCCATCCCACAATAGACGATCACCTCAGAGGAGCCGCACCCGACGGATTGTGGGTACCAACGGCGGAGGCGGTCGGGACTGCGGGAAAACGGAGAAAGGTGGTGCCAGCGTGGTGAGGTTTCTGGTCATGGCGACCTACACCACCCAGGGAATCGGCGGACTAGCCAAGGAAGGGGGGACACGGCGTGCCGAGGTGGTTCAGGCGCTCATCGAGAATTCCGGCGGGCAGGTGGAGGCCCTGTACTTTTCGTTCGGCGAACACGACCTGTACGTGTTGTGTGAACTGCCGGACAACATGACCGCTGCCGCACTCGGCATCGCCGTCCGCGCCGCAGGTGGTGTGGACACCGTGATGATCCCGCTCCTGACTTCGGAGGATATCGACGAGGCGGCCCAAGTTCCGATCGCCTACCGGGCGCCAGGCCGGTGACGTTTAGGGTGTGGCGAGTAGAAGACGGTGGCGGCGTCGCCACCGTTCCGTCCCTCCACCGGTAGGCCGGCAATTCTGCGAGCCGAACGGAGGCGCCGGCTGGACCCGGATCGGTGGCCGGGAGGTGGGCCTCGGGTCGGATCAGCGGACGACCGGTCTGTGGATGTGGATGGTGGACGACATTTTGATCGCCAGTCATCAATGATCCAGCGTAGCAGCCTCGTCTTCACCAAAGAACCGTCTGATCCCTGCGACCGTAGCCGTCGCATCCCTGTCCAACTGTTGCGCGGTCGGCGCCCACAGCGCCACGTTGGCCATTCGGAAGTCGTTGGCCTGGCGTGGCTGTCCGACCGATACGACCTCGTCGACGTGTACCACCCCGGGCAGCCTTCGCAGATCATCCGGGCTGACCTGCGAGCGGACCACACCCTGCCGGTCGGAGAACGACGGAAAGATTCCCATCGCATACCCCTTCTGGCCGGCGGCGGTCATCTCCGGCTCACGACCCATTGCCAGACTGAGCGCCACGGCTACCAGATCGGGACCGTCGACCAGACGCAGCAGGCGGTTGAGGTGACCACCCACCCGGCCGTTGATCTCGATGATGTCGGGCCCGTCCGGGGTAAGTTTGACCTCTGTGTGCGTCACCCTCCAATTGACTTGGGTGCGGCTCTGGTGAGGTGCGGCGACACGCTGTGTGGCCTGGGGATGTGTTACTGGTTGTGATGGTGAAAGGGATCCTCCCGCTATGTTCGTCGGTTGCGAGACACGAACATCAGCAAAGAGGGAGCCCGGTGCAAGAGTACGCATCCGAGACGGCGGACGATGCTTTCGCCGGCTCATCCGTGCGGTTCGGCGCGATGGTGGACTTCCTGTCCGGTGAGCATGCGGCGGGGATGACTCACGCCGAACTGGAGGAGCGGCTGCATACCGATGGCATGCGGTTGCTGTGTCAGTTGTTGCAGGACAGTCTGGATCTTCGTGCCAGTCGGGAGGAACGGCTCGACGAGGTGACCGACGCCGATAGCCATCTGCGGGGGTGGGCCGAGCGGGGGCGGCAGCGGACGCTGGCCACCCGGTTCGGTGAGGTGGTGGTGACGCGTATCGCCTACCGGGCGCGGGCGCGGGCCGATCTGAACCCGGCGGACGCGGTGTTGAACCTGCCCGTGGAGAAGCACTCGCATGGACTGCGCCGGTTGGCCGCGGCCGAGGCGGCCCGCGGCTCGTTCACCGACGCGGCGGCCGCGATTGAGCGGGCCACCACGGTGCGTATCGGGAAACGGCAGGTCGAGGCGTTGGCCGCCGCAGCGGCGATAGATGTGGATGCCTTCTACACCGCCCACGCCCCGGACTGGTCGGCCGATGATGATGTGCTGGCGTTGTCCTTCGACGCCAAAGGGGTGGTGATGCGCCCCGACGGGCTCCGCGCGGGCACCGCCAAGGCCGCGGTCAGCCAGAAACTGGCCGGCCGCCGGTCCAAGGGCGAGAAACGCAACCGCAAGCGGATGTGCGAGGTCGCCGCGGTCTTCGACGTGACCGGCAAGCCGCGCACCATCGCCGACATCCTGCCCGAGGACCCCGAAGCGGCCCAAACTGCTACCCCGGCGCCGGTCACCTCCGGCAAGTGGCTGCACGCCAGCGTGACCGACGACGCCGCGGCGGTGATCGCCGCCGGGTTCGCCGAGGCCGACCGCCGCGACCCCGACCACGCTCGGACCTGGATCGCCCTGGTCGACGGCAACACCCACCAGATCGACCGGATCCACGCCGAGGCCAAAACCCGCAAGATCACCTTGCCGGTTGTTGTGGACTTCATCCACGTCATCGAGTACCTCTGGAAGGCCACCTGGTGTTTCCACCCGGAGGGCGACCCGAACGCCGAACGGTGGGTCCGCGCCCAGGCCCGGCAGGTGTTGGCCGGACGGGCCGGCATAGTCGCCGCAGCCATCCGACGCAAGGCCACCTACCACGGCCTGGACCCCGGCAAACGCAAACCCGCCGATGTCGCCGCCGCCTACCTGCTGGCCAAAAAACCGTACCTGGACTACCCGACCGCGCTGGCCAACGGGTGGCCGATCGCCACCGGGGTGATCGAAGGCGCCTGCCGCCACCTGGTCAAAGATCGTATGGACGTCACCGGCGCTCGCTGGGGCCTCGACGGCGCCGAAGCAATCCTCAAACTCCGCACCCTGATCAGCAACGGCGACTTCGACCAGTACTGGACCTGGCACCTGGCCCAGGAACAACAACGCATCCACAACAGCCGCTACCTCGGCGGTGCCATCCCACAATAGACGATCACCTCAGAGGAGCCGCACCCAATTGACTTCCAAGGCGTCGAGACAACCAGCCACATACTGTCCAAGCTCGTTGACCATCGACTCAGGTAGCCGGGACGGGGTGATGTCACCGCTGACGGCGACAGCGTCGGCGGCATCGGTGCCGGCCCGACGGATCACCCTGACCGGGGTTTTGTCGAACACCGCGAGGTGGCGTCGGCCGGAATCGGCGTTCATCGTCTCCACCGAGACGAAGTCGGCCAGTCCCGCTGTCTCCGCTGGGTGTCGTCCGTCAGGTAGGCGGTCCTCCAGAAGCAGCCCTCGCCAGTTCCGGCGGTGGGTCCGTTGGAAGGTGACGTCGGCCGGAGTGACCACGAAAGTCACCCCGGCCCCGCCGACCCCACGACGCGGCTTGAGCACCCATGGGCCGGGCAGCGTGGTGACCACCTGGAGGAAATCCTCCTCGGTCTCGATCGGCCAGGCACGTGCCCGAGTCAGTCCCCGGGCTGCCAGGACCCGGCGCTGTTCGAGCTTGTCCCACGGGGACCGCAGACCAGTGGAGCCGGGCATCCCAAGCTGGGCCACCGCCTCGTCGGTGATCCCGAGGTAGGAGTCATGGAAGGTGGTCAGTCCGGCCAGACCCAGTCGCCGTACGGCATCGATCACCGCGTCCAGCCGGTTCGTCACGACGACATCGACGAGGTGGCCGTCCGACTTCGCCAGTTCGGGCACCTGTCCGGCGACTGACTCGGTGACGATGACGACCGGTTGGCACAGCCCGGAGGCGGCGTGGCGGATCTCCGGTAGCGAGGCACTGCCCGACGGCTTGTACAGCACACCCACGCGGGGCAGGTCATCCGCAGCGGCGACACCCTGCCTGGTCGTTTCCACCACGTCTCCGTCACTGTGCGGGTTGCCCTCCGATTGATTGTGCACCGTCCATCCCACGACAGCCGTGGATCGGGCCAAACCCCGCCGGCTTCTGGCGTGAGGCACATCTGGCTGCGTGCCGACTGCGACGCAGCGCCATGTGGCGTTCCGAGAGCCGGCGTTCGATGTCGGGTGCCGGCCAGCGAGTCTCCACTGGACATCGATGGCACCGACCGAGGACCGCGAACAGTGCGCTGTTGTGGTCTCGGGGCCGGTCAGGCGACCCAACCAGTCGTCATGCCGGTGACCCCGCATCCGTCGGTGTCGGCGAGCTTGAGTCCGACGAACTGCCGGGCAGCCGCACTGGTCTGTACCGGAAGGCAGGACCCGGATCGGTCCGCGCCGCGATCACGCTCGCGGCAACCTCGGCGGAGGTCTGAGCGGAGGTATACGTATCGCCGATGCGACCGAGGTAGGCACGTAGAGCTGGCCCGTAGTCGCCGGCCTGCGCGGGGATGGCGTCCCGGTCGACGCCGACGTTGGCGACGAACTCACCGATCACGGCACCCGGCTCGATGACGGTGACCGTGACGGTGACCCCGACGGTTGCCGCGACTGGGGCGAGGGACTCCATGAACCCCTCGACGGCGAACTTTGCCGCGCAGTACGCCTCGTTGAACGGCTGACCGATGACTCCGCCGACGCTGGTCACGGTCAGCAGCCGTCCCTTGGCGGCTCGCAGGTGTGGCAGGGCGGCGTGGCTGACGTGCGGGACGCCGAAGAAGGTGACCTCCATGACCGTCCGGACGTCGTCCACGGCTCCCTGCTCAAGGGTGCCGACGTGTCCGGCACCCGCGTTGTTGATCACCGCGTCGAGTCACCCGTGCGTCACCACGCCACGCCGACATCCCAGCGCGGGTGGTGTGCTTGCCGGCCGGGCGGCTCGGCTCTGAGTCGCAAGTCAAAGACCCAGGTGCGGGAGTCGGTGAGTGGCGATGGAACCCGGTGGTGTCGTGGTCGACCCCCACTGCCCACGTGCTCCGGGTGCTGCGGGTTGAGGACGTTCCGGTTCTGGTGTCGACTGCGCGGTTTGGTCCGGACAGAGTAAGTGGACCCGAAAGGTTCTTTCTTTCGCGTTTCGGACCACCTGTCGGGCTGTCGCGGCACTCTGGTGAAGGCAGCCACCGAGCCCGAGCCGGCCGGGCGCGGTGGATTGTGGCGGGACACCACCCGCACCGAGGTCGCTCCCGGCGGGTTCCGTGAAGCGCTGGCACGACCTCGCTGCCACGACAACAAACCCGATTACCAAGACTGGAGACTGCACGTCATGTACACCCGACACGCTCTATGGGGAAGATCAGCCCTGGTGGGGGTGGCCGCTCTCGCCGCCCTCGGCCTGTCCGCTCCGGCCGCCCTGTCGGCCGCCGGACTACCGACGTCCGCTCAGCCGTACCCGGCCGCGTCCGAACTGTGCCCGGTCGCCAACGCTCAATGCCCGGCGTACCCCGCCTTGTTCGACACCAGCCCGAACGGGGCGTACAACGCCGGGTCGGTGGACGACCTGTTGAACGGCGCGGCCGTCACCCAGGCCTGGGCCCACCTGCAGTACAACTCCTACGCCGAGGCAGCGGACTTCAAGGGCCTCACCAACCTGGCCAACGTCTGGCGGTCTGTCGCCAACGTCGAGTACTGGGACCACTACAAGTCCGAGATCATGATGTCGGAGATCTACAGCAACCAGGACAACCTGTACAACCTGCGGGTGGCGATCACCCAGGCCGTGCAGGCCAAGCAGGCGTACCTGGCCTGGGCGGCCGAGGCGCCGGACCGCAAGTCGTACGAGACGCTGCGTGGCCTCGCCAAGTGGCAGGCCGAGGCCGCTGCCCTGCTCACGCAGGCGGAGCGCAGCCTGGCGGAGGGCATGGGCAAGGTGCCCTACGCCCCGCCCGTCAAGGACGTCCCGCTCAAGGTCACGCCGGGGCCGAACTACAGCGAGCCGTTCTACAGCACGCTGACGGCCCCCTCCGACTCGGCGCTGGGCGTGGCGGCCTGGCAGTGGGGGCAGTACGAGACCATGGCCGAGGTCGCCGTCTCCACGGGTATGGCGAAACTGGGCGCGCTGCTGGCCGGACTCGGAAACCAGGAGGTGCAGAACTACCGCAAGGTCTCCAACCTCGCCGGATTCGTCAACGGCCCCAAGATGAACCTCCAGGTCTCGATCGAGTCGGAGCAGGGCGCGATCGACTACTACACGGCCGCGATCACCAGGGCAAACCAGCTGGGTGACCCGGCAGCGGCCAGCCTCTTCCTCGACATCAAGACGGACGAGCAAGGGCACAAGATGACCTTCGAGATCGAACTCGCGCGCCTGATGGGCAAGGACCACAAGGGCAAGGAGCACAAGGGCGAGGACGGCCACAAGGGCAAGGAGCACAAGGGCAAGGACCACAAGGGCAAGGAGCACAAGGGCGAGGACGGCCACAAGGGCAAGGAGCACAAGGGCGAGGACGGCCACAAGGGCAAGGAGCACAAGGGCGAGGACGGCCACAAGGGCAAGGAGCACAAGGGCGAGGACGGCAAGTACGACGGCCACAAGTACGAGGACGGCAAGTACGACGGCCACAAGTACGAGGACGGCAAGTACGAGGACGGCAAGTACGACGGCCACAAGTACGAGGACGGCAAGTACGAGGACGGCAAGTACGACGGCCACAAGTACGAGGACGGCAAGTACGAGGACGGCAAGTACGACGGCCACAAGTACGAGGACGGCAAGTACGAGGACGGCAAGTACGACGGCCACAAGTACGAGGACGGCAAGCACGAGGACGGCAAGCACGAGGACGGCAAGCACGAGGACGGCAAGCACGAGGACGGCAAGCACGAGGACGGCAAGCACGAGGACGGCAAGCACAAGGAGTTCAGTGGCAACAACAACGTCCTGGTCGAGTGACGTACCAGGAGGACACTTGCGCTGACTGAAGTGGAGTGGCGAGGAGGTGCCGGAATCGGCCTCCTCGCCATCCACGTGTCAGTTTCCTGGAATCGGGGAGGGGCCCGTGGCGCGGTCCGAGCCGCCCCGCCCAGGGACGTTGGCCGCTGCGACACCACCGCGCTGTGGCCGACCCCTGTCTGCCAGGGTGAGTTGAGGCCAGCGGTTCATAGCAAGTCCGCCGGACAGGGCGAGTTCAGGATCGAGAAGCGTTGGATGCTGCTGTTGACGTCGTGACGGCCCAGGATGGGGTCATGAGTGGCAAGAAGGGTCCGCGTTCAGGCGGGCCGCGGGCACGTCGGTCGTTCACGCCGGGGCAGAAGTTGGAGTTGCTGGCCGGGTATGAGCAGGCCGTCGCGGCTGGTGAGGGTGGTGCGTTCCTGCGGCGTGAGGGTTTGTACTCGTCGTTGATGTCGGAGTGGCGCCGGGCCCGTGATGCCGGGCTGTTGCAGGGCAAGCCGGCGGGTGAGACGGTCGGGAGGCCGTCGGCGGAGCAGGCCGAGATCGCCCGGTTGCGGCGTGAGCTGGAGCTGGCGCAGGCGAAGCTGGCGCGGACCGAGACGGCGTTGACGATCATGGGAAAAGCGCGAGAGCTCTTGGAGGACATCTCCAGGAGCGAGCCGGACGGTCCGGACGTGTTCGGGCTCGGCAGGCGCTGATGGCCGCCTATCACGAGCTGACCAGTGCGAGGATCACGACGCGGGACGCGAAGCGGTTGACCGGGATCGCCCGGTCCAGCGCGGACCGGGACCGGCGGCGGCCGACACGGGCGGCGCCGGTGCGGCGGACACCGGCGAACGCGCTCACCCCGGCCGAACGTGAGCAGGTCCTGCGCCTGGTGAACAGTGCGGAGTTCGTCGACGCGGCCCCGGCCCAGATCTACGCGGCGCTGCTGGACCAGGGCGTGTACGTCGGTTCGATCGCCACTATGTATCGGGTTCTGCGCGAGCACGCACAGGCGCGCGAGCGGCGCAGGCTGGCCCGGCACCCGGCCCGCCGGCGTCCCGAGCTGGTCGCTGACGCCCCGCGGCAGGTCTACAGCTGGGACATCACGAAGTTGGCCGGACCTGCGAAGGGCGTCTACTACGACGCCTACGTGATGATCGACATCTACTCCCGGTACATCGTCGGTGCCCGTGTGCACGCCCGCGAGTCCGGCCCCCTCGCGGAGTCGATGATGCGCGAGGTGTTCGGTGTCCATGGCGTCCCGCACGTCGTGCACGCCGACCGCGGCACGTCGATGACGTCGAAATCGGTGGCTGACCTGCTCGAAGACCTCGACGTGACCCGCTCGCACTCCCGGCCGAAGGTGTCCAACGACAACCCGTACAGCGAGGCCTGGTTCAAGACGTTGAAGTACGCGCCGGTCTTCCCGGACCGATTCGCGTCCCTCGCCCAGGCGCGAGCGTTCATGAACGACTTCGTGACCTGGTACAACCACGCCCACCGGCACTCCGGGATCGGCCTACACACCCCCGCCGACGTCCACCACGACCGTCACCACACCGTCCGCGCCAACCGCGAGGACACCCTCGCCGCAGCCCGCACGGCGCACCCGGAACGGTTCGGCACCACCCGGCCCCTGCCCAAAATCCTCGACCTGCCCGGACAGGTCTGGATCAACAAGCCCGAGCCACAACGACAAGCCGCTTAACTCCCGTTGGCCTCAATCCCTTGACACGTTCCGGACCGCCCACGTCGTGTGCGCCGTAGAGCCACGTGTGCTGCCCCGGACGGGGTTGTCGACAGTCTCGATGTAGTGCCTGGCTCCGGCGTGCTGACATGTCGGCGAGAGCGGCCAGCGACCAGGCCCGCCGACAGGCGGAAGCCGATGGCCTCGACGGTGACCACCTCACCAATCTCTGGTCGCGGGCCGCGAGAGTCCACTCGACGTTGGCGGCGGGGATACGACCCGCGCAGTCAGGGCGACTCGCTCGGCCCTGTCCGGTCCCCGACGAGGACCGTGAGATCATCCACCTGATCCGCGCCGTCCACACCGCTACCCGCTGGCCGCCAGTTGCCGCCATGACGACGGAGAAAGCCGATGAGCACTGATCCGACCCCGATTCCCCGTTCTGGCGTACTGCTGGGACAGGAGTACGACCAGCTCCGGAAGACCGGTGACGTGCATCGGGTGCTGCTTCCGGATTCCTCCCTGGCATGGCTGGTCACCGATCCGGACACGGTGTCCCGGGCATTGGCCGACCCGCGTCTGGCCCTGAACCGCTGTCACAGTCGAGGCGCCTGGTCTGGTTTCGCGCTCCCTCCGGCCCTCGATGCGAACCTGCTCAACATGGACTCACCCGATCACACCCGGCTACGCCGCCTGGTCAGCCCGGCATTCAGCCCACAGCGGGTCGCCGCACTACGTCCCGGTATCCGGCGAATCGCCGATCAGCTTCTGGACATGCTCGTTGCCGCTGGCGGCACTGCCGATCTGGTCACCGGCTACTGCACGCCGCTGTCGGTCCAGATCATCGCCGAGCTGCTGGGGGTACCGGAAGCTGGTCGTACCGATCTCCGGGCCTGGACCGACACCATGCTGACGAGCTACCCGCCGGACCGAAACGCGGTCCGGCGGGCGGTGACGGAACTGCACGGCTACGTCGTCAACCTCATCGACGAGAAACGCCGACATCCTGGAGACGACCTGTTGAGCACACTGGTCACCATCGAGGAAGACGCTGACCGGCTCAGCCGGGACGAACTGACCTCACTGGCCTTCTTGATTGTGTTCGCCGGCTACGAGAACACCGCTAACCTGATCGCCTCGACCGTGCTGTGGCTGCTTGATCATGATGGACTCGACGCGGTGCCAGTCCCCGAGGCGATCGAGGAAGCCCTGCGCCACGCGCCGCCCGCACCAGTCGCCATCCGTCGCTTTCCGGTCGCGGACCTGATGATCGGGGGCGTCACGATCCCAGCCGGCGACACTGTCCTGCTCGGCCTTGCCGCAGCCACCCGGGGTACCGACGGCAACGCCGCGCGACTGGCGTTCGGCAACGGCCCCCACTACTGCATGGGCGCGGCCCTGGCCCGCATCGAGGCCGAGGAAGCACTCACCGCGCTGGCCCACCGGCTACCCGGCTTGACGCTCGCCGTACCCGGGACACAGGTCCACTGGCGCCCCACGTTCCGCACCCACGGGCCGGCCGAACTCCTCGTTCGCTGGTGACCACCGCGAACCACCGCCATCCGAACCTACCGAACGCGTACCTGATGACAGGCCCTCGAATGCTTCGGTCCGCACGATTGTCACCTGCCGTCGGCCGGATCCAACGCGCCGGCGGCAGCGCACCGACGTTCCAGTTGTCGAAGCTCTGCCCAGCACTACCAGCCACCGTCCACGCCTGCACTGGTTTACGCCTACGCTGAGCACAGCGGGTCGCTGAGGGCAGGGCAGGTCACCGGAGGATCCGGGAAGCCGCTGAGACCGTCGGCTGTCGCGTGCGACGGATGGCACCCGTACTATGAGCGCCCATGACCGGGTCCGCTCTGTCGGCGCGGTGGGTTGGTCGGGTCCTCGTGGTGGGTGCCGTAGACGAGGTGGCTCGCGACACGCCGCTCGCCTCTCGACTGCCCGCCGAGACGGGACGCACCACCGTGTTGGCGGTTGGCGACGACCTACTCGACTGGGAACAGTTGGCTACGCCGCTTGCCGCGCACGCATCGGAGGTGGGTCCCTCGGTGCTACTGGTGCCGTCTCCCACCGTGACACCGCCGCCGATTACGTCGGCCTGCCGGCTGGCCGACACGCTTGACGTCGAGGTGGTCGCTCCCGATGGACAACTGCTGCCGTACCAGGACGGCGCCCTGTTCGTGCTCGGCACCGGAGCGTCCTGGTGGGTCATCGCGCCGGGGACGTCGGCATATCCGATCGGGCCTCAGCATCCGACGCCCTGGTGGTCAGAGCATCTGCCGGGCACCGTCACCGGTGGGGTGAACGTTCCGGCTGGCCTGTGGCTGCCCGGTCCGGAACGGCGGGCAACCGCGGTGCCCGACGATCGCATCCTGGCGGTACCGCGCCACGACGCGCTGCTCACAGTGGTGGTCGGCGCGCCGGACCAACCCGCGGTGGGCCGGGACGCGCTGCTTTCCGCCGTGGCTGACCTGCCTGTGCCGGTGCGGGAGCGGTTGCTCGTGGCGGCGTACGGCCCAGCGCAGTTGGAGGCCGCCCGTCTGCTGGCCGGCGCACTCGGCGTCTACGTCTACGCCACCGACGGGCTGCCGGCTTACGGCTCCGGCGGCGAGATCGTGGTCATTGGGGTGGGCCCGGATGGCAGGTCGGGGTCACACCAACTCGTCCGGACGTGGGTTCACCCGCCGAATGGCTACCCTTGCGTGGCGGAGTGGAATGGCCTGGCGGATCTGCCCGAGATGGCACCGGGCGTGGCCAGCTTGACGGAGAGCATTTCGGTTGAGGCAGTGCGGGCGGGACTGTGGGTGCGGGCGGCGGACGTCCCACCTGCCGCACACGTACCGTGCGGCCTGCCGCCAGACCCCGACCATTTCCTGGTCGTGGTCGACCCGCCGGCGGTGCCACCACCCACGCAGCTGTTCGCAGAGGTCCGTCGGCTGCTCGCGCTTCTACCCGAGGAGCACCGCCGAAGCCTGCGGATCGTGGTGCCGAGGGACACCGACGGGCTGGCACAGGAGGCGGCATGCGGAGCGGCCGTGACCCTGACCGGTCAGAACCCGTTACTGCTCGACGCGGAGGGGCGTCTGTCGTCGGTCGCTTCGGCGCAGGCCGCCGGAGCGGCGTCGACCCTTGTGACCACAGCGGAGCTCCAGACACCTCCGGCGCGGCCGGCCCCGGGGTTCCCAGCCGCCACGACGCCGCCCGCTTTGTCCGAGGGCAGGCCGACGGTCACCGCTACCGAGGAGGGCTTGGAGGCGGCGTTGCCGCCGGCACGGATCCGGCCATACCAGCGGAGCACCGCACAGGATCGTCGTCGCCTGCGCGACGCGCTAGGATCGCGCTACGACGTGCATGCGCGCGCTGTGGCACGGCTACTGGCCCACCATCCGGGTCTCCGAGTGCTCGCCGCCGACGACGAGCCGGAAGCGTTGATGACGGATCTGGTCGCAGTACGGGCGTTCCTCCTGGGCGACCGGTCATCCGTTGTGGCAGCACTCCGCTCGACGTCGGAGGTCGGCGACCCGGCCTTCCTCGTGTGCCTGGCTTCCGGCATCCGGCGGTTGCCCTGCCATCAAGGGGTGGTGTATCGATCAGCGTCTACGGATCTCGCCGCGCAGGTGTATCCGGCGGGCCGGTCGTTCCTGGAGCCCACGTTCCTGGAGGCGTCCATCACCAGGGCTCGCCCGAGACCAGACACGACCGACCTGATCATCTGGTCCACTGCCGGCCGGCGGATCGGCGGCATCGCCGACGGGTTACCCGACGATCGAGTGGTGTTCCCGGCTTGGTCCCGCTTCGTGGTCCTCGGCACCAGACCGGCCACGGACGGTGTTCCCGCCCAGGTGCTCCTCCGTGACCTACCCGCCGAAATGAACAGTGTCGGAACACCGACGAACCGGCGCATACGGCAGCGGCTCGACGCGATGACAGCGGCCCGGGACGCGGTGTCCCCACGGGTGGTGACCCACTTCGGCTGGACGGCACGTGGCGACCTGCCGGGCTGCGACGCGGCGGGACGACCGTACCGATCGGAGCAGTCGACACTCGTGTGATGTGACCCGACCAGCGAGGCGGGACGACGACCTGACCGTCGGGTAAGGCCAGCTCCCGCGCGGTGGGCCGCCCCGTCCTGGTCGTCGCCGACGTCCTGTGCGTCACTGCGAACGCTCGACATCACCGGTGCCGGATGGCGGCTACCGGCAAGCCGAAGGATGGAGTGGTGGGTCCGACGCGGGCAGCCGTGAACACTGTGCCATGACTGGTGCCTCGCGGCCGTTCAGCGGATGTGGTTTAATCCGCCGTGGCGACGGTGGGCGCGCTCCCACTCGCCAGTGAGCGCAGTGTCATCTCACCAACCGAGGAGGCATCGACGTGGCCAACAACGCCAACGTGGACACCCAGGCAATGGCCGCGGCCAGCGCCATCTACACCGACCATATCGGCACCCATCGCACCGCTCACGGCAGCATCGGCACGGAAGTGCAGGTCCTGGCCGCGCGGTGGACAGGTGAGGCGTCCACGGTGTTCGTCACGCGCACCATGCGTCAGTGGCTCGACGTGTACCAAAAGGTGATCAGCAGGCTCGAGACCATGAGGCAGTCCCTGGACGACAACTCTGGCCTCTATGTCCGGACCAACGCACAGACCGTGGAAACGGCCGGCAGCCCCCTGTCGGGCCTGCCTGGAATTTGATCGACCAACCTCGATGCTCCTCAGGAGGAGACCATGGCCCAGTACACGATCGACTTCGCCGCCGCCCGAGCCACGGTTGCGCACATGCAGGACGCGCAGCGCAGGATTCAGGAGTCCCTGCGCACTCTTGACGAACACAGCCGCAAGAGCCTCCAGAACTGGGACAGCGACGCCAAGCTTGCCTACGCCCAGTGCAAGCAGGAATGGGATCAGGCCGCTGCGCAGATGCCGGTGCTCCTGGGTCAGGCGACGAGCGCACTCGACGCCATCATGGCCCAATACGCCGGCGCCGAGCGGGCCGGTGCGGGCATGTGGGCACGGTAGAAGTCCGTGTACCACGCCGTCGCGACCAGCCCCTACTGGCGCAGAGGGAACACACCAGAGCCGCCGCCGCAGGACTGGGACCGGGACGACTTCTCGTACGACTCCCGCCGAGTCGTGCCGGTGGTGCGCGCCGAGGACGTGGGCGAGCTTCCCCCTACCTACAAGGGTGAGTCCGCCGAGAGCCCAGTAGCGGTGGACACGCGCGCGCTTCGGCACTTCGCCGACGCGATGGACCAACTCATCGCACCACTCAACGACGCCTGGCAGGACCTCGAACGGTCCGGTGAGCTGGCCGCCGGCAGGTTCCGCAAGGCCGACGAGATCAGTGAGAGGGCGAACGCCATGAGAAGCCAGTACATCGTGAAGCTGAAGAAGTTTCGGGAGGCGTACGTCTCGCTGCGGGAGGGAATGCTCACGCTGGCCGACACCTACGACCGTGTCGAAGCCGACAGCGGCGAAGCCGCGACCAGGGCCAACAGCGTGGTCACCAACTTCAAGTCGAACATGCCGCAGGGCTGAATAGCGGGGCGTTGACACGAGGCGACAACGCCGGCCGATGCCGGAGTAGCGACTCGACAATCGGGAGCGGGACATGGTGAAGGCGAGCGAACTCTCCGGCGACGAGAGTTCGTGGAACTGGAAACAGATCAAGGCGGCTGTCAACGGCGGATCCGAAATCGCCCGCGGTGACGACGGCGCCCGCGAGGAGGCGCGCGGGGTGAGCGATCCGGAGAGCTTTTTCCGGATGGCGCAGAGTTTCGCCCGCGTCCAGGCAACACTGGCCCTGTGCCGCGAGGTCACCCAGGTCCACTCCCGAGCCATCGCGGGCGAGGGCCGTCCATGGCAGGGCCACTCAGCGGATGCTTTCTCCAGCTCCATGGCCTGGACCGTGGGTGTGCTCGACGCGCATGTCGACCAGATCACGGCAGGGGCGACCGAGGATCGGCCGGAGCAGGGGTCGATCGTCGAAAGCCTGGTGGACGCGGGAAACCGACTCGCTTATTCCCGCGCGGTGCTCGACGCCATCGACCACCACTATGCGGCTGAGGCGAGACGGTTGGGTGTCGAGCCCATGGACAACGGACTCATTCCGGTGTCCAAACGCCCCGACATCGTGGCGATGATGGACCGTGATATGCGTGCGGAGTTCGAGCGCCTCAACGAGCAGTATTCGATGACCGTCAACGACATGCGCCCACCTCCTCCGGAGGAGTTGCCAGCCCCCAGGTCTCCGGAACCGCCGTCACCGCCGGAGATCCCCAACCACCCGACAACGCCGGCACCCGAACCGCCAGATCTATCCACCTCGCCAATGGACTGGAATCCGAGTGTCTCCGGCCCGGATCCGTTTCCTGCCACGGAGCTGCGAGGGCTGGCCGACTCTCCAGCGATCGATACCTCCGGGACCGATCTCAGTGCCGGTCTTCGCGGGTTTTCGGTTCCGCCCGCTGATGACCCGAACGGTCCCGATCTTGCGTCGATCGAGGCTCCGCTGTCTTCCTTCACGCACAGCCCTGACATCGGCGGACACCCTGAAACGAGTTTCGCCCCGTCAACGACCCTGGCCGGCGCTGATACCCTCACCGGTCCCAACGCGTTTCCCGGAAGCACCGTTCCGCCGGGATCACCGACCGGCATCGGGCCTTTACCCGGCGGAGGTGGCTCCTCGCACATCACTCCCATGAACCATGGTGCCCCGGTGCCCGTGGGAGTGTCAAGTTAACGGCTGATCTTGGTTGTTGAGGTGGTCAGTTGTTGGCCGGGGTGAGCCGGCCTTCGAAGGCGATCTGGAAGGCGTTCAGTGGTGCTTTCCAGCGCATGGTCCAGCGTCGGCGGCCGGCTCCGGTCGGGTCGAGGCTCATCAAGGCCATGTAGACGCACTTGAGTGCGGCCTGCTCGTTCGGGAAGTGGCCACGAGCTCGCACGGCCCTGCGGATACGGGCGTTGACGGACTCGATCGCGTTCGTGGAGCAGATGACCTTGCGGATCTCCACGTCGAAGGCGAGGAACGGCACGAACTCCGCCCACGCGTTCTCCCACAGCTTCACGATCGCCGGATACTTACGGCCCCACGCCTCGGCGAACTCGAGGAACCGCTCGGTGGCGGCGTCCTCGGTCGCCGCGGTGTAGACCGGCCGCAGCGCTTTGGCGATCTTGTCCCAGTCCTGCCGGGCGGCGTAGCGGAACGAGTTGCGCAGCAGGTGCACCACACACGTCTGCACGATCGTGCGCGGCCACACCGTCTCCACCGTCTCCGGCAGTCCCTTGAGCCCGTCACAGACCAGCATCAGCACGTCGGCCACGCCGCGGTTCTTCAACTCGGTGAGCACGTGCAGCCAGTACTTGGCGCCCTCGCCGCCGTCACCGGCCCAGATACCGAGGATGTCGCGGTGGCCGTCGACGGTGACCGCCATCGCGAGGTAGATCGGCCGGTTCGCGACCTGACCGTCCCTGATCTTGACGTTGATGGCGTCGATGAACACGACCGGGTAGACCCGGTCCAGGGGCCGGTTCTGCCACTCGGCCATGCCGTCCATGACCTTGTCGGTGATCGTGGAGATGGTCTGCTTCGACACCTCAGCGCCGTAGACCTCAGCCAGGTGCGCGGCGATCTCGCCGTGGGTCAGGCCCTTGGCCGACAGCGACAGGACCATGTCGTCGACGCCGGTCAGACGCCGCTGCCGCTTACGCACGATCTGCGGCTCGAACGTCCCGGCGGCGTCGCGTGGGACCCGCACCTCGACCGGCCCGACGTCGGTGAGCACCGTCTTGGTCCGGCTGCCGTTACGGGTGTTCCCGCTACCCCGACCCGCCGGGTCGTGCTTGTCGTAGCCGACGTGGTCGGTGATCTCCCCATCCAACGCCGACTCGAGGACCCGCTTCGTCAGCTGCTGCAGCAGCCCACCCTCGCCGGTCAGCTTCAACCCGTCACCACGAGCCCGATCGACCAGCATCGCGATCAACTGCTCATCCGTGACCGCACCCACCGGCTCCACGGCCGGCTGTCCCACGGTGGTCTCGGTCGTCATCTGGCGTCTCTCCCTTGATCGGTCGATCAGCCGTTATTTGTACAGTCCCGTCCTATGGTGGTGGCCAGTACGGGCGAGCGGTGGACGAGTTTCGGCTGCGGTTCGCCCGGGACAAGCGTGGCGAGCGGGCAGCGCAGACGCTCAGCCATCTCAGCTTCAAGCTGCACGACACATTCCGTCAGCTACGTGATGACAGTCCCAATCGGGACAGCCTGCCCAAGGACCTCGAAGTGCAGGGCATGTTGATCAACAAGCGGCTGGTCTTCGCCACCAACTTCGACGCCACCGTCGACCTGCTTGACAACCTGCAACTGCCGGACGGGCCTGGCGCCCCCCTGCAACGACTGCTTGGCATCGGGCAGAGTGACGCGCGTCGACGGGAGAATCTGGGGTCGCAAGTCGCCGACGAGTACGCCGGACGCATGCGGCGCAGCCAGACGAAACTCGAGGCAGCTTTCGCCGGCGTCCGTGACAGTGACACGGCCGAGGCGATGCGCGCCAGCGGTGAGATCCAGACCGTGGACGCCGCGCCGGGCAGCGCCGATGTCCGACAGAGGCTGAAAGAACTGCTTACCAATCCTGCCCACGCAAACACAACCATCATGCTGCGGCATGGGGCCAGCGGTGACCGCTCGATGCACGCCGAACAGAAACTGTTGCTGGCTGTGCACAGCGCCGGGCTGAGCGCTCAGGACATTACCGGCACTCACCTGATCATGGGTAAGTACCGTCCCTGTCTCGGTTGCTGGGCCGCCCTGAACCACTACGCGAAAAGTGGCTTTCCGGTCAACTTCAACAACAACTACGGCAACTACTACGGCGAGTCGATCCGCACACTGGTCAAATACCTTCCACACACCATCGCCAATCCCGACCCGGAATCGGACGGGTGCGGCTCTGGTGAGGTGCGGCGACACGCTGTGTGGCCTGGGGATGTGTTACTGGTTGTGATGGTGAAAGGGATCCTCCCGCTATGTTCGTCGGTTGCGAGACACGAACATCAGCAAAGAGGGAGCCCGGTGCAAGAGTACGCATCCGAGACGGCGGACGATGCTTTCGCCGGCTCATCCGTGCGGTTCGGCGCGATGGTGGACTTCCTGTCCGGTGAGCATGCGGCGGGGATGACTCACGCCGAACTGGAGGAGCGGCTGCATACCGATGGCATGCGGTTGCTGTGTCAGTTGTTGCAGGACAGTCTGGATCTTCGTGCCAGTCGGGAGGAACGGCTCGACGAGGTGACCGACGCCGATAGCCATCTGCGGGGGTGGGCCGAGCGGGGGCGGCAGCGGACGCTGGCCACCCGGTTCGGTGAGGTGGTGGTGACGCGTATCGCCTACCGGGCGCGGGCGCGGGCCGATCTGAACCCGGCGGACGCGGTGTTGAACCTGCCCGTGGAGAAGCACTCGCATGGACTGCGCCGGTTGGCCGCGGCCGAGGCGGCCCGCGGCTCGTTCACCGACGCGGCGGCCGCGATTGAGCGGGCCACCACGGTGCGTATCGGGAAACGGCAGGTCGAGGCGTTGGCCGCCGCAGCGGCGATAGATGTGGATGCCTTCTACACCGCCCACGCCCCGGACTGGTCGGCCGATGATGATGTGCTGGCGTTGTCCTTCGACGCCAAAGGGGTGGTGATGCGCCCCGACGGGCTCCGCGCGGGCACCGCCAAGGCCGCGGTCAGCCAGAAACTGGCCGGCCGCCGGTCCAAGGGCGAGAAACGCAACCGCAAGCGGATGTGCGAGGTCGCCGCGGTCTTCGACGTGACCGGCAAGCCGCGCACCATCGCCGACATCCTGCCCGAGGACCCCGAAGCGGCCCAAACTGCTACCCCGGCGCCGGTCACCTCCGGCAAGTGGCTGCACGCCAGCGTGACCGACGACGCCGCGGCGGTGATCGCCGCCGGGTTCGCCGAGGCCGACCGCCGCGACCCCGACCACGCTCGGACCTGGATCGCCCTGGTCGACGGCAACACCCACCAGATCGACCGGATCCACGCCGAGGCCAAAACCCGCAAGATCACCTTGCCGGTTGTTGTGGACTTCATCCACGTCATCGAGTACCTCTGGAAGGCCACCTGGTGTTTCCACCCGGAGGG
The DNA here is from genome assembly GCF_030345795.1 of Micromonospora sp. WMMA1363. Classification (NCBI taxonomy): domain Bacteria; kingdom Bacillati; phylum Actinomycetota; class Actinomycetes; order Micromonosporales; family Micromonosporaceae; genus Micromonospora; species Micromonospora sp. WMMA1363. The sequence continues at coordinate 3,971,669 of NZ_JAUALB010000001.1, read as the reverse complement.
CGACCCGAACGCCGAACGGTGGGTCCGCGCCCAGGCCCGGCAGGTGTTGGCCGGACGGGCCGGCATAGTCGCCGCAGCCATCCGACGCAAGGCCACCTACCACGGCCTGGACCCCGGCAAACGCAAACCCGCCGATGTCGCCGCCGCCTACCTGCTGGCCAAAAAACCGTACCTGGACTACCCGACCGCGCTGGCCAACGGGTGGCCGATCGCCACCGGGGTGATCGAAGGCGCCTGCCGCCACCTGGTCAAAGATCGTATGGACGTCACCGGCGCTCGCTGGGGCCTCGACGGCGCCGAAGCAATCCTCAAACTCCGCACCCTGATCAGCAACGGCGACTTCGACCAGTACTGGACCTGGCACCTGGCCCAGGAACAACAACGCATCCACAACAGCCGCTACCTCGGCGGTGCCATCCCACAATAGACGATCACCTCAGAGGAGCCGCACCCGAATCGGACCGCGGGGTGGACAACTACCTGGCCGCTGTCATCCGCGACGCGGCCGGCCGGAAGATGAGCGTGTCCGCGCTGTCCCGCCACGCGCCACCCCCAGACGCGAAGGACGACAACGGTCTCGAGGCGGTCATCCCGGCGCGCGATGCCCTCATCCGGGGATACGTCACCGCCTCGGACTCCGAGACCGAGTACGTCGACCAGGGGTACGCGACCGTCAAGCGGACCCTCGATATCAAGCCCGGTGACACTACAGGCACCCTCGGCGAAGGGGCGGACAAGCGCGACGGGGTGCTCGGATCTGCCCGAATCGGTGCCGTCGCCGGCAGAAGCCTGGCGGATAGCGACATCGCGGCCCACCTGGCCACCACCCTCGCCGAGGTCCTTCCTCCCGACCTGCGGCCAGGGGTCAACCAGCGGGTGGCTGAACTCGTACGGCGATTCGGTGCTGACAGAGCGGTGCGGCGGCTGGTGGTCGGCGAGACCGTCGACGCCACGATCCACGATCAACCGGTGAGGCTTCGGCTCAGGCTGAACCCCACCGACGCCCGGCCAGTTACCCTCGACGAGGGTGCTCCGGTCACGAGTAGCGCGCCCGAGGCCTCCGCTGGGGTCAGCGACACCACGACGGCCGAGGTCACACAGTCGAACATGTCGCTGGCTTCCTCGTTGGGCACGGTCGTCAGCTCGCTGGCTGCTGCGCCGGTGCGCGTCGAGGCGATCGTGCGGTCGGTCGAGGAAACGGTGCTACAGCACGGCACCGAACATTCGACCAAAAGCACCCGCAGTGTCGACGACACCAATGCCAGGTGGTTCAGCGTCACCGCTGAGCTGGCCGCACACGTCCTTTCGGCTGGCAGCGATCCTGACGGGACGCCCGACACAGCGCACTCGGCTTCCGTCGCCGACGTCCTTTGCCTCGCCTACCCGGAATCCGCAGCGGTCACGGCCGAACCGGTGCGGGTGACCGCGTCCCGCGTCGAGGCCGCTACCTTCGCGGTCGCCGAGGCCATCACCGGGCTGGCGACGATGCGGGAGAACGCGCGCGCACTGTCGACAGCGAGTGGCCTGGGTTTGCCGTTGGTAGGAGCGCCCGGCTTCGACGGTTGGCGGGCATGCGGCGGTGGCGGATCTGCGGGTTGACCTGGGGCGATGGGCGTGGGGAGGCTTCGGGGCCGTTTGCCCACGGCTCCGGATCCTGTTTTCCCAGCTCAGCGGCTATTCGGCGGTCTTGAGGCTGCTCATCTTTGGCGGGAGCGGGACACCGCAGTCGGTGAAGAGTTTGGTCTGGGTGTCGGTGAGCCGGGTGGTCTGCTGGAGGCTGCCGGCCGGGCCGGAGAGGGTGACCTGGTGGATCCGGCCGAGTTCGGCGGCGATCTTGGGCCAGGACTGCTGGGTGCGGCGCTCAGCGACGCGGATCAGTAGCAAGGCGAGCCAGCACAGCAGCACGTGAGCACGTATCCGCTCGTCGAGGCGGTGGTAGACCGGCCGCAGGTCGAGGGTGGATTTCAGGGTGCGGAAGGCGCGTTCGGCTTCGAGGAGGTTCTTGTAGCCGAGCGCGATGTCCTCGGCGGACAGGTCGGGGTCGCTGGTGGCGAGGAGGTACTTGCCGTCCAGGCGGGCCTCGGCGGCGACCTTGGCGGTGTCGATGGACAGCCGTCCGGTGGTGGGGTGCTGCTTGAGCCAGCGGCCGAGGGCAGGGTGGTCGCGCAGCGCGCACTCGGCCTTGCGGTGCGGGGCGTCCGAGGGGGCCGTGGGGCGCTTGCCGGTCTTGGCGGCCTTGGCCTTCGCCTTGGTCGCGTCGGCTTCCCGGGCGGTCTTGATGCGCGTCAACTCCTCGCGGATCGCGGTGAGTTGGTCTTCGCGTCGGGCGGCATCGCGTTCGGCCTCGGTGGGGTTGTGGCAGATGATGAAGCGTCTGCCCTCGTCGCCGTCGAGGCGGACCTCTTTGACGCGCAGGTTGTCGCGTACTTCCTGGTAGCGGCCCTGGCGGGCCAGGGCCTGGTCGGCGCGGTGGGAGCCTTCGCGCATCTTGATGCCGGTGATGTAGTGGCCGCCGGCCCGGCGCAGGTAGGACTGGTTGGCCTCGGAGGAGAATCCGGTGTCGCAGACGGTGACCACCCGGCCGAGCCGCCAGTCGCGCAGGCCGTCCTTGACCTCGGTGATCACGGTCTGGTCGTTGGTGCCGCCGGGCCAGGTCCAGCAGCGCACGGGGATGCCCTCGCGGGTGACGGCCAGTCCGATGACGATCTGGGGCAGGTCCTTGCGGTGGTCCTTGGAGTGCCCGTACTGGCGCAGGCTGGAGCTCTCGCCGTCCGGGTCGTCCGCAGTGTCGCGTTCGAAGTAGGTGGAGGTGGTGTCGAAGAAGACCAGGTCGACTTCGAGGTTGAGCAGGTGTGCGGCGGAGAAGAACACCGCTTCCTGCACGGCGGCGTGGACATCGGCGGCGACGAGCAGGTCCATGGCGCGGTAGGCGTGCTGCTCGGCCAGTGCGTCCAGGCCGGGGATGACCTGGTCGCGGGTGGCCCACTCGGCGGCGGCGAGCTTGGAGGCGGGGGCGATGGCCCGGTTGGCGACCAGCGCGAAGATCGTGCGCTCGACGTCGGTGCGGAACTTGCGCCCGTCGATGCGGGAGGCCAGGGCGGTGTCGATGCCCAACAGTTTCCACAGCCCGTCGAGCAGCCAGCTCGCCCCGAGCGGCCGGGAGAACTCCACCGTCAGCGGCCCGGCCTCCTCGGCGCCCAGCGACGCGGCGACCTCGTCCTCCTCGCCGAGGTAGCGGTTGATGGAGGCGACCAGGCGGCGCAACCCGTCGACGTCCAGACGGTCCTCGCGGCCGAAGTTGACCAGCACCTCGGCCTGCGTGGTGCCGCCGACCCGTCGGTTGTGGGCGAGTTGGAGGTATCGCACCACCGACCCGTCCTTGTTCCGCCGTTGGATCTTCCGCAAGTACATGCCCGCATCATCAGACAACAAGCCTGGCCAGAACAAGACCCACGGCAAATCCGTTTGCCCACGCCTCTGGACAGTCTCCGATGGGTGCCAGCCCTCTCACCTGCACGGATCCGCCGCCGATCCGCCCCGCATGCCCACCAACTGTCGAACTCGGGGAGCGGTCGATGGCCTTATCACCGATCTGGTGGCCAACGGCAGGGGTCAGCAGCTACTGAACGGCCCGGTGATAGGTGACCCTGTGACCTTTCTGGTGGACGGTCGGAACCACCACGTCGCGCTGACGCTCACCGCGCACTTCGATCAGGTGCAGCGGGTCGACAGTGGTGCTGCCGACGTCGTGCACGAGTCGGAAACCACCGACAAGCTTTCCGGCGGTCAGGTGAGCACCTCCAGCATGGAGGCAGGGCTGGCGGTCACGCCGCTGCCGACGGTGGCCGAGGTCGCTACAGGCAGTGTCTTGGCCCTGCCCAGAATCGCCGTCACCGCTGGTGCGAGTAGGGGACTGACCACAGCCGGCACGATCGAGGCAACCCACCGGTCCAAGCTGACGCATACCGGTGACACCGTCCTGTACCGGCTCTCCGGCCGGTACGACATCGCTGTTGACACCACGCTGTCGGATCGAACGCACTCACTTCGCAGCAACGACGCTGCCGTCTACGTTCGCGTACCGGCGGGTGAGGCAACCCGTTTCGAGGAGAGCCTGTCCTCGGAGGGAAGCCGGACGTCGACCGCTGATGGGCGATCGGAACTGGCACCGCCCGCGCCGTCGTCGGTCGACGACGTGACCGGCGACATTCCCACCGGGCTGCTGGCTGCAGAGCATGTGTCCTGGTCAGGCGCCACCGTCGCTGAGCTGGCCGTCGAGCTGCTCGACCACTTCCGGTACTCCGCCCTGCCGCCGGCCGAGGTGGCGACCGCGCGGGCGCGGGTCGCTGATCGGCTCGCGACCATGCGCTTGATGGGCGACTTCCACACCCTGCTCGGGGCAGGAGTCACCATGCCGGTTACGGTGGGTGGGCGGCACTACGACGTGACGGCCTCCGCGACACTGGGTCGCCGAGTCAGGCAGACCGAACTACCCGCGGTCAAGCTGGAAACCACGACGGAGACGACCGGCACGATTGAGGCCAAGGACAAACAGGGCGGAACCATCGCGGTGAACGTCGACCCCTACGTCCGATTTCCGCTGCTCAGCAGGATCACCGGCGCGAACGTCGGTCTCGGTCTCGGCCTCGGCGGTGGCTGGAACCGAGCCCACACGTCGACGGCCGCGTCGGGTGGTGTCAGCAAACACACCATCAAGTACAGTGGCGCCGCTCTCGTCCGCGAACACGAGGCGGAGTTCCACGTCAGGCTCACCGAGCGCCGTGCCCCCCGCCCGCCGGTGCTGGACGCGTTGGGCCTAAACCGTCGTTCGGCACCCGTCACCCACAAGGGCACCACCACGGGCACTGTTCGTCTCACCGTTCCAGCCTCGGTCGCCGCTCGGGAGACGGACGCCGGCGCCCCGTCCCTCGACCCGACCGAGGCCGACCTTGCGGCCCGGCTCGGAAACGCGCAGCCGGTGTCCCTGAGCCCAGGGACCGCTGGGGTGATCCGACTGCGCGGCGTCGACGACATCAACACGGCGATCGTCAACGCACTCACCGGCGTCGGCATCACCGATGCTCCGCGGCTCACCCCCGTCGCCCTGTCCGCTCAGTTCGATCGGCTCGTCAACGACGGGCTGGTGCTGCCCGGTCCGTCAACCGCGCATTCGTTCTTCCACCAGCGCTCGACCGTGACCGTCACCGCCGAGGTCTATCGGCCTCGCCTGCTCGGCATCGAGGAGTCGGTGACCTCCGAGCAGCAGAACTCCGGGAAAGCCTCCGTGGCGTCAGCGACCGGGACCGGTTTCGGCTGGGGCGTGCGCGGCACCCTCGGCGTATTTCTGGGAAGCGCCCAGGCAAGCTACACCAGGGGACGTGAGGACACCAGCGCGGCCACCATGGCCGCCAAGCGGACGACTGGTGTCGCCGACTCCAGCGCCCACCACCACTACCGGGGCGACATGGTGTACGAGGTGACTGCGCACTCGTGGACCAGCAGGATCGGCCGCCCGGCGGAGCACGCCAGCGCCACGGTTCGTCTACTCGTGCCCGACGGCACCGAGTTTCTCGCCGCCCACCGTAACGCCACCGCCAGCGGCCTCCCCGTAGGCGACGGGCAGGATCCTCTCCAGCGGGGAGGAGACTCGCGCCGCCTACCCCCGTACCTCGCGGACAATTCGTCGCTGGGCCCGGCCGTGGTGGACGCGGTGGCCGGCCTGGATCAGCTCGCCGCACGGCTTACCCACGTCCTGGACGAGGTGGCCCCACACGTGTCGCGACATGTCGCGGATCCCGCTGCGCCGGGAATCGGACCAGCCATGCGCGCACTGTTGTCCCCGGCGACCGCCTCGGCGGTTATGCCGGACGTGCTGTCCGGTGGCGTGAGCACCATGGTCACCCGTCCCATCTGGAAGGGACAGGAGACCTTCCAGATTCGGGTCAGTGGGCGCCTGAACACGACCGACGCCCGGCATGTCGGAACCGAGGAGAAGGTCGCACTCCGCCACATTGCCCAGGGAGATGACAAGGACGCCAAAACCACGACGATTACCCGAGGGTGGGGTGCATCCATCGGAATCGTCTACAACCTCCGCGAGGGCGGCCACGACCTGACGGCTGCCCGCACCAACACCACGGGTGGCCGACCCGGCATCGCCGCCAGCCTGGGCGGACATCGGCGTACCGCTGCCACCGACACGCATTCGTGGAAGGTCAAGGACACCGCGAAGCTCGACTCCCAGGTCGAGCGGTTCACCGTCCCCGTCCAGTACACCATCGAGGTGTTCCGGCATCGGCAGTACGCAAACCTGTTGGACAAGGCCGGACTACGCACCAGCACCGACCGGGATCCTGATCGGCGGCGCGTACGGGCGGACGATGGGGTGACGGGCAGCGTCGACCTGCTGATTCCGACCGAAAGCACCGAAAGTATGGAGGGCGTGGGTGGTCCGGGTCCTGGTCGCACCGATACGACCGTTGGTCCTGTCAGCTTTGTGCCGCCACCACCCCGAACCGGCAAGATCGACCTCAGCATGTCGGAGGTGGTGGTCGAGGCGATGCCTCGCGGCCCCACGCCCGACCATCTCCGCGAGTTGCTGGACAGAGCCACCAATGCGCTCGGTGCGGCCTCCCGGAATGCCGGTGCTCGCGTGGCCGGCGACGCCACCCACGGCGGGGAGAAGCTCGACCAGTTCCTCAGCGAAGCGATGCGAGTAGGACACCTGCGACGGCTCCTGGACGCCACATACGACACCACGGTGGTCCACGACGGGCCGATCACCACAAAGGTCTTCCGGCTGCGGCTGGGGCTACAAGTGGTCGCTCCGGAGTACCTGGGCAGTCACACCGTGACGCGGGAGCGGGAGGTGACAGTCGGCGCCGAACACGGGGAAACTGGCCAAGAAAGCACGACTGGCGGCCTCGGTCTGGGGGCGGTCGGGCAGATGCCGATAACCGAGGATGCCCGTCCGTACGCTGGGCTCAACTGGAGTAGGAACGCCGCGAATGGTTCCGGCCCCGGACACACTCGTGGAACCGAGCAGCCCACCACCACGAAACACGACGGCCTCTACTACCGCTATCGGGCTGACGCCGTGTATCACGCGCAGGCGCAGCTCGACCGGAGCAACGTGTTCGTCGAACGCTCCGGCGTTCCGATCCATCGAGAGATCACCGTTGGGAGCGGGCTCTACTTCTCCGTTTCCGTCGCCGACGCCGAGCGGCTGAGCCTACCGCTGCCGTCAGCGTCATCGGAGTCGGAGCCAGCACCTCAGGACGAGGGAGCGACCGCTGGAGCGTATTCGTCCGACACCAGCTCCGGCTACGTGGGCGGCCAGGTCCTCACCCTGACGAATCTGATCAGGTACGTACGGCTGATCGGGATGCCGCTCATCGTGTGCCTACTGCTGGTGAGATACCAGCCATCAGTGCCAGCACCCGCGGGCCTACCGCCCACACCACCCGACCCCGCAGAGCCGGAGCCGGCATTCTGGGGTCAGGGCCCGACTGCCGGCACCTACTCACCCCACACCTCCGAAGAACCAGTGCCGATGCTCGCAGGCATGCCACCCTCATCATTCACCTCACCAAGCTCCCCCTGGGGCGAGGCGTCGCCACGATCACCGTCACGACCGAATCGCGAGGCTCCACCGCCGACGTGGTTCGATGCCGGCGCTGACCTGGAACATCCACACACCCGTCCGGTTGCGCTACCACCGCCACCGGGGCCGTGAACCAGCTCCGATCCTGGCGCGATGCGGCACCCGCAGGGTCGATTGTCGCGTTCCGACATGGACGACCGACGCCCGACGAGCGCCAACAGACCAATCCGAATCACCTACGCATAGAAACTGTGACATCCGTGGCCATCGGAGGAGACGATCGGTGAGTGCTGAGAAGCGGGCACACGACCTGATGTTGTGGTTCGCCGGCCGGCTGCCTGACGACGTCGTGACGCAGTGCCGGTGGTGGCTGGCAGAGGGCCGGGAGGAACTGGCGGTGACAGTGGCCGCACGTGAGATCCGTGCGCTGGGCCTGCCGTTGTCACCGGCGCAAGCCGCCGCGCTCACCGCTGCCCACCGTGAAATCGCCGACGACCATCCGCGTGCCGTCGACGAGCCGGAACCACCGTACCGCTTCACCCGGGCACCCGCCGAGACCGATTCGGTCGCGGCGGACACCGCCCGCACGCTACCGGGTTTCCGCGCGCTGTGGGCGGTGTGGCGCATACCGGAACTGGACCTGCCGTGGGCTCCGGCCCGTCGGGTCTACCTGATGGAGATCGCCGACGACGACGCCGCGCCGCGAACGGCGGCCCGGATGCAGCGAACCCTGCTCGACGCGGGCGAGGTCAGTGCGCAGGTGGAGGTGTTCGGACCAGAGGCCGCGCTGCCGCCCTACCAGACCGTGGCTCTGGTCGACGCCACCGAGATCGCCGCGCCGACTCCCGCGACGCCGCCGCGACTGGCGGCGGTCTTCGACTTCCCGCAGGACGCCGTCCCGTTCGCCGCCGACCATCCCCGGATCGAGTCCGCCGGGCAGCGTCAGCGCATCCTCGACTACCTGGACTCCGGCCATCCTCTGCTCACCGTGCACGACGCGGAACCCGACGTGGTCGAACCGCAGCGCGGCGAGGTGGTAACGGTTGACCTGCGCACCGACGGGAGCTGGATCTGGTCCGACGCGTCCGCCTACTACCTGCGGGAACACCACCTCGCCCCGGACCGCGCGCTGCTCGAGCACATCAGGCGGCACAGTGGCCCTCAGCCCGAGCTGAGTCGGCTGTCGTGGCATCGGGCGGTGGCGGCGTTACGTGGGCCGGAGCCCGACACGACACGCGACTCGACGGACGACAGCGACTCGACGGACCACAACGACCCGCACGAACAGGCGTGCCCGCCCGACCGGCCGGGCACCCGGTGACCCACGCCTCTCGACGGACCACGGCGGTACGACCCCCACCGCCCGCGGTGGCCCTCGCCCTCGCCCTCACACTCGCCCTCTGCCCGGCCGGAACCGCGGCGGCGGACCCCCTCGGCGACGGCCTGCCGCCGCTGAGCCAGCAGTCCGGCGGATGCGTACCGGCCTCCGACGCCCGCGTTCCCGACGTGCCCTGGGCGCAGCGCCGCCTGTCGCCGGAACGGGTCTGGCCGTTGACCCGCGGCGCGGGCCAGGTGGTGGCCGTCATCGACTCCGGTGTGGCGCAAGCGCCCCAACTCACCGGCGGGCGGCTCGACCAGGTGGAGATCGTCGGCGGCCGGGGTGGCGTGGACGACTGCCCCGGGCACGGCACGTTCGTCGCCGGTCTGATCGCGGCCCGGCCGGCGAGGGACACCGGCTTCAGCGGAGTCGCCCCGGCTAGTACGATCCTGCCGATCCGGCAGACGCGAGACGGACGTGACGGCACCGCCGACGGTCTGGCCAGGGCCATCCGAGTGGCCACCGACCGTGGGGCGGACATCATCAACGTCTCCTCGGCGTCACTGTTTCCCGACGACACGCTGCGCCGAGCCGTCGAGTACGCCACGAGCAAGGACGTGCTGATCGTGGCCGCGGTCGCCAACGAGCGGGGCAACGGCAACGCCCGTCCGTACCCCGCCGCGTACCCGCAGGTTCTCGCGGTCGGGGCGATCGGTCCCGACGGTGCCGCCGCCGACTTCTCCGGCGCCGGGGAGTTCGTCGACCTGGTGGCCCCGGGGAGCAGCATCGTCAGCGTCGGACCGCGCGGTGGCGGCCACCTGACCGCCACCGGCACCAGCTACGCCGCACCACTGGTCGCCGGCACTGCCGCGCTCGTGCGGGCCTACCACCCTCGGCTGACCGCGGCTCAGGTCAGGCAACGGCTGCAGGTGACCGCCGACCCGCCGGGCAGCTCGGTGCCCGACCCCCGACTCGGGTGGGGGGTCGTGAACCCGTACGCGGCGGTGACGTCCATCCTGCCGGACGGGGTCGGTGCCACGCCGCCCACCGCACCGCCGGTCACCGTCGCGGCACCGACCTGGCCGAGTGGCAGCGTCTCGGGCCGCCGCGCGGCGCTCATCGTCGCGGTGGCCGCGACCATGCTGGTGGTCGCCGTGTTGGTGGCCCGGGCGGTGGTGCCGCGCGGGCGGCGGCGTCGCTGGCGGCCGGCCGGATGGACGGACCGGTGACGACGCGTACGGGCTTTCGATGTCGCAGGGCAGGGACAGGGGTCATGCAGCGTCCACGACGGGGGGAGACGCGGTGAGTATCGTGATCAGCCGGCCGCCGCGGGGCGACGGACCTCCGCTGCCACACGGCCAGATCGAACTCCAGGAACCTCCGACGCTACCGGAGCCGACAGCCGCCGACATGTCCACGGCGCTGACCTACCTACCGATGGGCCTCGGCTCGGGTGCCACCATGCTGATGTTCGCCAGCCCAGGTGTCGGTCCGATGGGCTATCTGGCCTCCGGGCTGATGGGAGTCTCCACCCTCGGCATGGTGCTGGTCCAGCTGGGACGCGGGGCGGGCCAGCGTAAGCGGGAGCTGCGCAGCGACCGTCGTGACTACCTCCGCTATCTGGCGCAGATCCGTCGACGGGTACGGCGGGCGGCCAACCAGCAACGCGTGGCGGTCGGCTGGATCCACCCGCCCCCGTCGCGGCTGTGGTCGGTGGCGATGGGTCCGCGGCTGTGGGAGCGGCGGGTGGGCCACGACGACTTCGCCGAGGTTCGCATCGGCGTGGGTGAGCAGCGCGCCGCCCTACGGTTGGTGCCTCCGCAGACCGCGCCGGTGGAGGACCTGGAGCCGCTCTGCGCCAGCGCGCTGAGGCGGTTCATGCGTGCCTACCAAGCCGTCACCGAGGTGCCGGCGGTGGTGCATCTACCAGGCTTCGCGGGAGTGGAACTCGTCGGCGACGAGGCCGGCGTGCTGAGCCTCGGCCGTGCGCTGCTGGCGCATCTGGCGGCGCTGCACGCGCCGGAGGAACTGCGCATCGCGGTCCTCGCCGATCCGGCGCGGATGGCCGATTGGACCTGGGCGAAGTGGCTGCCGCACACCGGCCATCCCACGCACTGCGACGGGGCCGGCGTCGCGCGGCTGTTCGCCGACGACTATCACGGGCTCGTCGGCGTGCTCGGCGAGAGGATGTTGGCGCGTCCGCGTTTCACATCGGACGCGTCCGCCAGCTCCACCGAGCCGTTCCTGGTCGTCGTCTGCGACGGAGTGCCGCTGCCCGACGACTCACCGCTCATCGCGGGTGGCCTGCGCAACACGGTGCTGCTCGACGTCGGGGGTGCCAACGCGCTCGACGGGCCAGAGGTCCTACAGCTCGGCGTCGAGGCGGATCAGGTCACCGTCCGGCAACACGCCCACCCTGATCGGCGGTGCCGGGTCGACGGTCTCAGTGTCACCCGCGCGGAGGCGTTGGCCCGGCTGCTCGCGCCGTACCGCACGGGCGGGGGTGTGGACGCCACCGAACCGATGGCCGCCGACTTCGACCTGACCCGGCTGCTCGGCATCGGTGACCCACACAGCTACGACGTGCACGCCCTGTGGCGGTCGTCGGGCTGGGGCGACCTACGGGTACCGATCGGGATGGGACCGGACGGCGATGTCGTGACCCTCGATCTCCGCGAGTCGGCCCAGGGCGGTAACGGGCCGCACGGTGTGCTGATCGGTGCCACCGGTTCCGGCAAGAGCGAGTTGCTGCGCACCCTGGTCGTGGCGCTGGCCGCGACCCACTCTTCGGAGTCGCTCAACTTCGTGTTGACCGATTTCAAGGGGGGAGCCACCTTCCTGGGCATGGAGAAGCTGCCGCACACCTCGGCGGTCATCACCAACCTGGCGGACGAGTTGGTGCTCGTCGACCGGATGCAGGACTCGCTACACGGCGAAATGATCCGTCGGCAGAAGCTGCTGCGCCAGGCTGGGGTGAGTTCCCGGCTGGAGTACGAGGTAGCCCGCGCCGAGGGTGCCTCGCTGGAGTCGATGCCGACGCTGCTCATCGTGGTTGACGAGTTCAGTGAACTCCTGGGCAGCAAGCCCGAGTTCATGGAGTTGTTCGTCACCATCGGACGACTGGGTCGCAGTCTCGGGGTGCACCTGCTCCTCGCCTCGCAGCGACTGGACGAGGGCCGCATCCACCAGTTGGAGAGCCACCTGTCGTACCGGATCGCGCTGCGTACCTTCTCCGCCTCGGAGAGCCGCAGTGTGATCGGCTCCGGTGCCGCCTACGAGTTGCCGTCGAGCCCGGGACACGGCTACGTCAAGCTGGATACGTCCACCCTCGTCCGGTTCAAGGCCGGCTACGTCTCCGGACCGTGCGCGACGACGGGCGCTCCCACGGCCGGTGGCGTGGTCCGCCGGGAGATCACCGCGTTCGACACCGGACCGGTGCCGGTGCCGGTGGCGGTCGACGGAGCCGCGGAGCCGGAAGCACCAACGTCCCGAGCGGCGGCTCCGCCGATGCCCAGCCTCATGGCGGTGCTGATCGGACGGCTGCGTGACCAGGGCCCACGGGCCCGCGAGGTATGGCTGGCGCCACTCGGCGAGTCCCCGACGATGAGTCAACTCCTACCCGGCATCGGCGTCGAGCCGGCGCGCGGCATGACCGCCCAGGGCTGGCCCGACCGGGGGCGGCTGCGGGCGCCGGTCGGCGTCGTGGACCGCCCCTTCGACCAGATGCGGGATCTGCTCGTCGCCGACCTGGGCGGCGCCGCGGGGCACGTCGGCGTTGTCGGCGCCCCACAAAGCGGTAAGAGCACCATGGTGCGGACGCTGCTGATCGGATTGGCGCTGACGCACACCCCGGCCGAGGTTCAGTTCTACTGTCTCGATTTCGGCGGCGGGGCGCTGGCCGGTATCGGTGGGCTCCCACACGTCGGGTCGACCACCAGCCGCCTCGACCCCGACCGGGTTCGCCGCACCGTCGCCGAAGTCGAAGCGCTCCTGGAACGACGCGAGCAGCTCTTCGCCGACCACGACATCGAATCGATGGCCAGCTGGCGCAAGGCCCGCCAGGACGGCACGGTCGAGGACCCGTACGGGGACGTCTTCCTCGTCGTGGACGGCTGGTTCACGCTGCGGCAGGAGTTCGAGGACCTGGAGCCGAAGCTGTCGGAACTGGCCTCCCGAGGCCTCGGCTACGGGATCCACCTGATCATTACCGCCGCCCGATGGTCGGAGATCCGACCCTGGCTACGAGATCTGATCGGTACGCGGTTCGAGCTACGCCTGGGTGACCCCCTGGAGTCGGAGGTGCGGCCCCGGGCCGCGGCCGGGGTTCCGGCGCAGTCCGGCCGGGGCCTGACCGCCGAGGCCCTGCACTTCCTGGCAGCCGTGCCGCGCACCGACGGTGGCGCCCCCGACGTGGACGCCGCTACGGCCCTCAGATGTCTGGTCGAGGACATCGCCGACGCCTGGCCAGGTCAGCCGGCACCACCCGTGCGGCTGCTGCCCGCCAGCCTGCCGGTCACCGCACTGCCGCCGCCCGAGGGCGACCTCCGATTGGCGCTTGGCTGGGACGAACAACGGCTCGAACCGGTGTGGCACGACTTTGCCAGGAACCCGCACCTGCTGGTCTTCGGCGACGGGCAGACCGGCAAGACGAACCTGCTCCGACTGGTCGCCGAAAGTATCGTCCGGCGCTACGAGCCGAGCGAGGCCCGGATCGCGTTGGCCGACCCGCAGGTGGCTTTGTACCAGTGCACACCGGAGGAGTACCGGGTCGGCTACGCGACCGACGTCGAAGCACTGACGACGCTGGCCGGCAACACCGCGGTGTCGATGCGTCGCCGCCTGCCCGGCCCGGACGTCACCCCGGACCGGTTACACCGTCGCGACTGGTGGACCGGGCCCCGGGTGTTCCTCCTCGTGGACGACTACGACCTGCTCGCCGGGGGCATGCCCGGCCCGTTGGACCCCCTCGTCGAACTGCTGGCCAAAGGGGCCGACATCGGCCTGCACCTGGTCGTGGCCCGCAGCAGCTCGGGTGGGATGCGGGCGATGATGGACCCGGCGTTGCGGCGAATCTGGGAGCTTGCCTGCCCCGGCCTGTTGCTGTCCTGTGCCCGCGAGGAGGGCAAGTTCCTCGGCGACGCCGCGCCCCGGCAACTCCCGCCCGGCCGGGCCCAGTTGGTGACCCGACGCGGCATCCAGGTGGTGCAGACGGCCGAGATGCCTCCGACAGATCTGGAGACGACCTGATGACCGGTACCCACGACGGCACGGTGGCAGTCGCGCGGCCGTCTGCCGCGACCGCCCGCGACATGTGCCGGATCACCATCGACACCGGGGCAGGGCGAGTTGATCTCGCGGTCCCGGTCGACACACCGATGGCCGAGGTGCTCCCGCTGGTGGTCCGCCACGTCGATCCGGGGCTGACCGCCATGGGCACCGCGACGTACGTGTTGCAGCGCCTCGGCGAAAAGCCGCTCGACGAGGACCGCACCCCAGCCACGCTGGGGCTTCGTGACGGCGAGGTGGTGTACCTTCGGCGCGCCGAAGATCCGCTGCCGCCCATCGACCTGGACGACATCGTGGACGGGGTCGGCGCGGTGGTCCGGGACCGACCGGACGCCTGGCACCCAACCTACACCCGACGACTCCTGTTGGGTCTGACCGCGACGGTGCTGGCGGGGATGCTCATCGGCCTGCTGCTGCCCGGTTCGGCGGGGTGGCGTGCCGGCGCCGCCGGAATCGTCGGCCTGCTCCTCGTCGTCGCGAGTGGCACCAGTTCCCGGGCGTTCGGCGACGTGGGCATTGGTGTGCTGCTCGGAATCGCGGCGGTGCCGTTCGCGGGGCTGGCCGGAGCGTTGGTGCCGTCCGCAGCCGGCGCTTCCGCCTGGAACGGCACCCAGGTGCTGGCCGGTGGCGCGCTGGCGGCCGCCACGGCGGCCCTGGTGGCGCTCGTGGTGGCGGTCGCGCGGCCACTGTTCGTCGGTGTGGCGGTCGCCGCCGGATACGCATTCCTCGGAGGCGGCTCCGTCGTCGTGGCAGGGACGAGCGGGGTGGGGGCGGCGGCGATCGTGGCCAGCCTCGCCTTCTTCACCGGCGTGGTCAGCCCCAGCGTGGCGGTGCGAGTAGCCCGCCTGCGCCCGCCGCAGCTGCCGACCACCGCCGCGGAACTCCAACAGGACATCGACCCGATCCCCGAGGACCTGGTCCGGACTCGTACCATCGTGGCCGACCGTTACCTCTTGGCGTTGTTCGCCGCCGGCGGCGCCGCCGTGGCGGCGGCCCTGGCTGTACTGGCCGCCGACGGGGGGTGGGCCTCGACATCGCTTGTTGTGGCGCTTGGCCTGGCGCTGCTGCTGCGGTCCCGGACGCTGGTGCACACCGGGCAGCGGCTTGCCAACGCCTTGCCCGGCGCGGTGGGTCTGCTTCTGCTCGCGCTGGCACTGGCTGTCCGTGCGGACGCCTCGACCCGCGGCGCGCTCTTGGCGGCGGGGGTGGCCTGTGTCGGTGTCGTCGTCGCCGTGGTGCACCGCCTGCCGCAACACCGGCCGTCGCCGTGGTGGGGCCGGTCGGCCGACGTGTTGGAGACGCTGACCGCGATCGCCGTGGCACCGTTGGCGCTCGCCGTGCTGAGCGTTTACGCGCGGGTACGCGGACTGGCGGGTTGATCGACGATGCCGGACACCCGTGACCAACTCCACGCCCACCAGTTCGTGGCGGATCGGCTGGTCTCCGCGCTGGTGGGCGGCGATCCAGACGTACTTGACCGGCCGATGCGCCGCAGCGGTGTGGGGGGCACGATCGGCCTCGTCCTCGCTCTGGTGGTGACCGCTGGCTTCGGGATCTACGGCCTGGTTGCCGGTGGCCGCGGCCTCGAGTGGCAGGAACCTGGTTCGATCATCGTCGAACGGGAGACCGGCACTCGCTACCTCTTCCTCGACGACACGCTGCGGCCGGTGCTCAACTACAGTTCGGCGCTGCTGGCGGTGTCCGACGACCGTGCGACAGTACGGATCGTCTCGCGGGCTTCGCTCGCCAAGGTGCCGCACGGGCGGCCGATCGGCATACCTGGTGCCCCTGACGCACTGCCCGACAAGGACGCCATGAGCGGTGGTCCCTGGCTGGTGTGCACCGCTCGGAGAGGGCCGGTGACGGCCCCGTCCGGTCAGGCGGGCGTGGTGGTGAGCCTGGACGAGGGTTGGCCGGCGGAACCGGTGCCCGAGGAGCGCGCGGTGCTGGTCAGCGTCGGCCGGGAAACGTATCTGGCGTGGCGTGACCGACGAATGCGGATTCGTGACCAACGGACGTTGGTTGCGCTGGGTTATCGCAGTGTGACACCGATGTCGGTGTCGGCTGCGTGGCTCAACGCGTTGGCCGCCGGGCCCGACCTCGCCGCGCCGCAGGTGACCGGGCGCGGTGAGGCCGGGGTACCGCTCGACGGCAAGTCCACCAGGGTGGGGCAGGTCTTCACAGTACGCATGGCCGGCGGTACCACCGAGCACTATCTGATGCGCCGTGACGGTCTGGTCCCGATCACCGCCACGCACCTCGCACTCCTGCTGGCCGACCAACGCATAGCGCAACTCAATCCCGACGGTCCCCGGCCGGTCAACGTGGCCGCCGTGGCGCCCGCGGCCAAGGCGACGACGGCGTCGGCAGAGGAACACCCCCGTACACCACCCCGCCCGGTGGAGGGGCTGGACGGAGCGAGGGAAGTGTGCGTTCAGTTGTCCTTCGACCGCGACCAGGGAGGGGTGGGGCGGTTGGTGACCGTGCCGGCGGATCGACCCGCGGCGGCGCGGTCTACGGCCACCGATGCGACAAGGGACAGCCGGCTGGCCGACCGGATACAGGTACCACCCGGCGGCGGGGCGCTGGTGGTCGGGCAGTCGGCGCCGGGAGTGGAAACCGGAACGGTGTATCTGATCACTGACCTCGGGGTGAAGTACCCGCTTGCCGGGGGCGAGGTCGTCGACGCTCTCGGATACGCACAGTCTCCTCGGGTACCGGTGCCGACCACAGTGCTGACGATGTTTACCACCGGCCCGGCCCTGCATCCTGAGGCGGCCCGAACGGAGGGACTGTCGCCTTGACGCCGTCCCGGAGTTTGGGCGGCTGCTTGATCTGAGCGAACCGGGAACTTCTCGCACGGGGTGCGGGTGCCGCCCCCTGATGTCCTGGGCTTACCGAATCACAGCCGTGGCCTCGGTTGCCGCCGGACGGAAGCACACCAACCCTCGGCCGGCGTTGGTGGTCACCACCCACGGATGGCCGACGTAGGTTTGCTGGCGGTATGACGTGCCGGGTTCGAGCACGGCGTACTGCCGACGCTTGCCCGCAAAGTCGAGCCAGTGCACCCGGACCGGCTCCGCCCGCCTGTTGGTGAACGTGACGTACGTCCTGGTGCCTCCGCCCACCGATTTCAGGCTCGCCTCGGACGACGCAGGCAGCGCTGGCAACCCACCTGGCGTCGGCGAGGTCTGGGGCGGGCTGCTCGCGGCGGATGGTGTCGCCCGCGGCGGGGTGCTGGGCGAGGTGGGGCGTCTGGTCGCAGCCGCCTTGGTCAGCCGGGGCACCGGCCGTTGGGACAGCGACGGCTCGGGTTCGGCCTCGGGTGACGTGTCGACCTCGGGCTCGGGTGACGCGTCGACCGGCGGGTCCTCGGCGCCGGGAGTGACGCCGGCGGCGACGGTAGGTACCGACTCCGCAGGCGCCGCGGATGGGGGCTGTAGCGCGCTGATCACCATGGCGGCCAGGACGATCGCCGCCGATCCTGCGGCGAAGACGTACGGGCTCCGTAGTCGGGTGCTCACCGAACGCCGGTCACCCGTGGTGCCAGCTGGGGCTACGGTGCGCTGCACGTCACCGTCAACACCCGGTGGAGGCGAGATCGGTGGGCTGGCATTGGGACCCTCCGCAGCGGTGTCGCCGCTCATGGCTGACTCGGTCATGGGCTCCGATCCCGGGTACTGGGGCTACTGCCGGTGGACGACGTACCTGCGCGGCATCTCAGGCGCGCATGACGGTAGCGATCGGGATGCGGGCGGCGCGGATGGCCGGGACGAGGCCGCCGAGTACTCCGGCGACCAGGCCGGCGATCACCCCTGCGACCCCTGCCTGCCAGGGAAACACGAGATCCTGTAGGAACGGCTCCCGATCGCCGAACAGTGCGCTGACCGCGGTCAGCGCGAGCGCGGACACCCCGATGGCGACGGCTGCGGTGAGGAGGCCGGTCAGAAGTGTCTCCGCGAGGACGATGCCGGCCAACAGCGACCGTGAGGTGCCCACCGCCCGCCGCAGGGCGAATTCCTCGACCCGCTCTCCGACGGTCGCGAGCCCGACGTTGAGGATGCCGGCGACGCCGATGAGTAGGACCAATCCGGCCATGCCGAGGAAGATCCAGCGGATGAGGGCCAGTTCCTTGGCGATCTCCTTCCGTGCCTGAACCGTCTCGAAGTGAAGCTGACCCGGGGGCATCCCGATCGCCGTGAGGCGGATCCGCAGCAGCTGCTCCAGGTCGCCTGCGGTGGGCGCAAGCATCAGCTCCAGCCCGGGGCCGTAGTTGCCACTGTTGCTCGTGTGGGGCACCCAGTTCTGCAGCTCGTCGGCTCGGGTGTAGGCGGTGGGCCGCGAATTGCCGTCATCGACCACGCCGATGATGCGCGGCGTCGGGTTGGCGGTCGCCCCCGCGACGCGCATCTCGGCCGGCACCTGGTGGCGCGTGAATCCCTTCGCCGCCTCGAGATTGATGACGATTCGGGGAGACAACGACGGGTCGGAGGAAAAGTCCAGCCACTGGCCGGACACCGATCGGAAGGGTCGGAACTGGCGGATGTCGCCGGTCAGCGTGGTGAGGCTCAGTTCGATCGCCTGGCCCGGCACGGACACGGCCGGGGCGTCCCCGCCCTCCTGCACCGGCTGGCAGAAACCGCGAGGGTCGCAGTAGACATCGACGGCACCGGGACCGGGATACGGCCCACCACCCGGCTGGTCGAACGGGGCCCCACCGGGGTTGACCGGGCTGACGCCGGGCTCCCCGATGATCGCCTGAACGGCGGAGACGGCGACCGCGTCCGTCCGCCCCTCCAGGGTGTCCCGGCTGATCTGGATGGTGTCGGCGCTGCCCGGCAGGTAGGTCTGCCGGGTGCCGTCCTTGCCCACGTGCAGCTCCAGATCAGCCAGCCGGGCACTCCTGACAGTCTCGGCGCCGACCTGAACGACCACGACGGCGAGCACCCCGAGGAACAGGCTCACCATCGACAGGAGGGTGCGGGTCTTGCGGGCCCGGATGCCCTGAACGCCGATGACCAGGGCCGAACGGAACCGCCCAGAGAACCGGATCACGCGGCCACCTCGCTGCGCTCGGCACCGGCTCGGCTCGCCCCGATCGCCACATCATGACGTGCCGGCCCGCTCACTGCGGTGCACTCCCTGTGTCGGCAGCCGAACGGAGCACCCCGTCGCCGAGGCGCAGCACACGCTGCATCTTGTTGGCATGGTCCCAGTCGTGGGTGACGAGGATCAAGCCACAGCCGCGGTCGGTCGCCGAGCGCATCACCTCGACCACCAGGTTGCCGGTTTCGGTGTCCAGCGCACCGGTGGGCTCGTCGGCCAACAGCAGACGCGGCTCCCGGACGAGTGCCCGCGCGATCGCGACCCGTTGCTGCTCGCCGCCGGAGAGGAGCGCCGGCCGGCGCTTGGCGAGATGCGCGATACCGACCCGGTCGAGAGCCGCCAGGGTCCTGGCTCTACGTTTGCGGCTCGGCAGCCAGCCCTGGCCGTTGACCAGGGCCATCGCGACGTTCTGTGCAGCGGTCAGGTGCTTGAGCAGGAAGAATCGCTGGAACACGAAACCGAACTCGGCGCTGCGCAGAGCTGCCGCCTTGCGTTCCGGTAGCCGGGTGATGTCCCGGCCATCCAGCAGATATTGTCCGCTGTCAGGCCGGTCGAAGAGGCCGATCACACTGAGCAGTGTGCTCTTGCCCGATCCCGACCGGCCGAGGATGGCCACACTCTCGCCACGGTCGACGGTCAGGTCAGTGCCGTCGAGAATGGTGCGCGGTGATTGGCCCCTGAGTGTCTTGGTGATGCCGTGGAGCTCCAGCAACGCCGTCATTTCTCACCCATCGGAGCGGGGGCGTCCTCTCCGCCGGGTTTGGCGGGCGGGAGGTTGGGGCCGGGGACCGCGACCTTCTCGTCGCCGGTGAGACCGGATTTGATCTCCACGACCTTGCCGTCGCTGAGCCCGAGCACGACGTCCCTGGTCTCTCGTGCACCGTTCGGCTCGACCACGTCCACCTTGCCTCGGCCCTGCCCGCCGGCGACCGCTTCGACCGGGAGCACCAGAGCCTTGACGGCCCGCGCGGTCACCACCTCGAGCGTGCCGCTGGCCCCGTTGATCAACTTGATGTCGGCGGGCGCGGTGCACACCAGGCGCATCCCGGTCGGCTCCGACGGCTCGGTTCTGTCGTGCTGGTCCGCGGGCGATGGGACGACTGGCGGGGAGGGCGGCTGGCCGGACGGCGCGGCGGCCGGCTGCGTGGCGGGCGGGTCCGGGATGGCGCCGGCGGGCAGGGCGGCGATCGTGCCCAGCACCTCGCAGGGGAACGGCCCGGGGCCATTCTTGATCTGGGCCTGGACCGTCGTGAGCGCATCCGAGATCTTGTAGGCTTGGGCGCTGTCGATGTCGGCGACGAGCCCGTAGCCGACCTTCTTCGCGGAGACAACGGGCATCCCGGCGGTCACCTCGGAGCGGTCGTCGACCAGTCGGCCGGCGAACACCGCACCCGCCGGGACCTCGATTCGGTGTGCCTTGCCGGACGCCCAGACGTTCGCCACCCTGGTCGGCCTGGTCGGCGTACTCCGCGGCGTTCTGACATCGAAGTACCGAACCTCTCCGGTGACCGGAGCCACGATCCCGAACACCGGGTTGATGGTCACCTTCCCGGACAGGCTCACCTTGTTGGCGAGGTCTTGGCGGGTGGGCTGCACCGTGGTCATCGTCGTGCCACGAGGCGCGAGACCAGGCGTCTCCGTCTGCGCGCTCCGGTCGCTGCAGCCGGAAACGGCGACCACAGACATCGCGAGTGAGCAGAGTGACAGTAGCCTTCGCACCGGTACTCCTAACTCGATTGCTGCGGGCGATCCCGGGCACGGGGTTGGCGACCGGTTGCCCGCGGCGTCAGCCGTCAGCCGTTGGTCGGTGAGTGGCGAACCCGTCGAAGACTACCCCGGCTCTCTTGGCCCACTGTCCGTCGGACGGTAGCCGGCCCGGATCGCATCCATGTAGGACACATCGGGGCGGTGGGCTATCTCCGTCCGACCTGCGGCCGGGTCGCGTTGTCGCCGTGCCGGGCACCCACGGTCACCGGCTTCTCGGCCGGCCTCCGCCGCGGCGACTCGCAGCCGTCGAAGGCGTTGCGCACGTGCCGCGCTCGATGCGGTCGCCGCGGCGGACCGTCTCGTCCCGCCGCACCCGGTAGGGCGTCGCCGGGTCGGCGTACGCCCCGGCGGACCGATCGTCCGGTGACCCGGCTGGCATGCGGGGTGCCGTTGCCCGAGCTGGGCATGTGCCCACCGGGTGACAACGGTCCGTCACTCCGCTGACACCGATCGCGCGGCAGGTGTCGGCATCGGACCGGCACCGGTCGTGGTTCTGCCAGCCGATCGGTGGCGTTGGTGCAACGATGGAGGACGTGGGAACTACGAGGACTGCTGTGCCTGTCATCTCGCCGCTTGCTGGCGAGCCGATCAAGCGTGCCGAAGCCGAGCGGTTGGCGGGGGTGCTGAAGGCGGTTGCTGATCCGGCGCGGTTGCGGCTGCTGAGTCTGATCCAGTCGGCTCCGGAGGGTGAGGCGTCGGTGAGTGACCTGACCGCGCCGCTCGGTCTGTCTCAGCCGACCGTGAGTCATCATCTTCGGATTCTCACCGAGGCTGGTCTGCTCGAGCGCGAGAAGCGGGGTGTCTGGGCGTACTACCGGCTGGTGCCGTCGGCGATAGCGGCGATCGCCGATCTTTTGACGCCGCCTCGGAAGCGGGCGACGAAGCGCGTCCGCTGAACGGCACCACCGGCGGCGGGGTCCTCGTCCGATGACCATGGTTGCCTCACCGATCCGGGTGGCGACGAGAAGCTCCGAGACCGACGCATCTGACGCACACGCCGACCCGGGACGCCGGTCACCGGCGCCCCGGGCGTCCGGGCGAGGGTCAGAAGCCGTGGTTTATTCCGGAGTAGTTGTGTGTGACGCCGGCGGCGACGGTGTAGTCATTTCCCCAGCCGCAGTACCAGGTCGTTCCGTTGTCCAGACAGAAGTGCATGGCCGTGGCCCCGGGAACCGGGGTGTTGTTGTCGGAGTAGGAATAGTACTTCTCGGCCGTGCCGTATGGGCCGAACCGGCTCTGCCATCCGTTCCTCTCGAACCAGACGGACGCGCGCCAGCCCGAGTAGTTGCTCTTGAAGGTGCCTTGGTAGTAGTTGTTGTCGTTGCAGGTGCCGATGAGCGGAGTCTCGCTGACGGCGACCGCTCCACCGATGTTCAGGGTGCTGGTGATGGTGTTGCCCACGCCGTTGCACCGTGCCTGCGCGGCGCTGGGAAACATCGCCTGCGACGCGAACATGGCGCCGAGAAGCCCGAGCGTCGCGACGATCGCACGGACCCCTGTGTGTCTGCTGAGCATGATTTCTCCTCTCGTCTCACGGTGCGATGAACCGTGTTGTTCCGGGCCGGACCCCGATGCGGCCAAGACACGGCACCGCTGTTGTGCGGCGGTTGCGGCTCTGTTGTGGGCGGCGCGACCCCCTCCCGCGGCGGCGTGGCGCGGGAGCTCGTCGCCGCCACAACCGCGCCACAACAGGCCTGGCCTAACCCTGGAGGTGATGAGTCAGACCAAGCGTTGATCCGGCGCCAAGGAGGGGGACAGATGCAGGGCATGACACGGCTGGTCGCCGTCGGCGCCGTGCTGGTGCTGGCGGTGGTCGCCATTTCGGTCCGGCCGGCTGTCGCGGCGGACATCTGTGCGCCCCGCAGCATCGGCGTAAGCGACACCGCGCGGTTCGAGGGCGGCCTCGTCCCCGCGGCGACGATGACGTTCACGGTGTGGTCGACCGGCTGTGCCGGGGGGACCGTCCAGTTCGCGACGGGGGCCGGCGCAGGCGGCGCGGTACCGATGGCTGAATCCGGCTTCGACTATGTGCCGGCATCCGGCGAGTTGGCCTGGCCGCCCGGTGACACCACCAGCCGCACGGTCGTCGTGGAGATCGTGGGCGACTACGTGGTCGAGCCAGACGAGGTGTTCGCGCTGGAACTGCTCAGCCCGGTCGGACTGACGCTGGCCGACCCCGTCGGTCTGGGCACGATCCGCAACGACGACGTCAGGATCACGCCACTTGGCAAGCCGCACTGCCTCGAGTCGTGCGTGGACTGCCGGCTGCGAGTAATCACCTCGGAACCGGCGCCGGTCGATCTGACCATCCACTTCGCCACGGAGGACGGTAGTGCGACGGCCGGAGCGGACTACACCGCGATCTCCGACGGGTCGCTGACCATACCCGCTGGAGCGTCGGCGGCGGAGCTGAGCATCAGGGTCCGTGACGATCGGGTGGTGGAGAGAGAGGAATACTTCTACGTTCGCCTCTACGAACCCTCCGCGGGCGAGATCACCGAGGATCGGGTGGCCATGGGAATCGTCGACGATGACGGACGTGACCGCGGGTGACAGGGGCTGGCACCCAGCTCGATCCCGCCCGTCAGCTGGCTGGCCAGGCGCTCCGCGTCCTCGGTCGCGTTCGCCTCGCGGTACAGGTGAACGGCCGCCGACCAGTGACGCCGTGCGGTGTGCCGGTGGCCGGTCAGATCCGCGAGGTCGCCGAGGTTGCGGTGCACGTGCGCCTGCTCGTACAGGTCGGGTACGGCGCGCCGAAGGCTGGCGCCTGCCGTCAGGCACCGGCGGGCCTCGTCGAGGTTCGCCAGTCCCAGGTGCGCTTCGCCGAGCTGGTTGAGGGTGCGAGCCTCGATGTGCCGGTGACCTAGCTTCCGGCTCAACACCAGCGCCCGATTGAGGTGGTCCACGGCGGATGCGGGATCCCCACGGGCCAGGTAGGTGCGCCCGAGGTCGCCCAGCGCGACCATCTGGTAGCGCCGATCGCCGGCTCTGCGGCTCACCGTGAAGGCTTCGTGGAAGCAGTCGAGCGCCTGATCGTGTCGCATCTGCTGCAGGTACGCCTCGCCGAGACTGTTCAACGTGCTCGCCTCGAGCCGGTGGAAGCCGATGGATCGACTGGTGGCCAACGCAGCGTTCAGTGAGACGAAGCTGAGATCGGCGCGGCCCATCCGGACGTGGACGTAGCCGAGGTTGCGCTGGGCGGTCGCCGCGCCGGCCTGGTTGCCACAGCGGTCGTGCAGCCGCCGTGCGGTCTGGTACGCCTCGATCGCGGCGGCGAAGCGGCGCATTTCCACGAACGCCCCGCCGATGTTGTTGTAGACGTACGCGAGGCCACCTTCGTCCCCGAGCAGCCGCAACAGCGACATCGCGCGTTCGTGGCTGTCAAGAGCCTGGGCGAGCTGGTGTGTCGTACGGTAGGCCACACCGAGTGCCCGGTGCATCTCGGCTTCGAGAGCCTGGTCTCCGAGCCGTCGGGCGGCCCGGACCGCGTGCTGGCACATCTCCACCCGCTCGGACCAGTCGCCACACACGTCAAAGTAGCCTGTCAACAGGTAGGTCAGCTGGCAGGCCGCGGCGGGCTGGTGGTGCTCCACCGCGTACCGCACGATCGGCAGGAGATTCTCGCGTTCGGACTCGAGAAACGCGATGGCGGGCTCGCGAGCGGCGGGGAAGGGAAGGTCCGGAGCCGCGTGGCGCAGCACCGCCGTGACGCGGTCGAGATTGCCGTCGAGCGCCCGGTTGGCCGTTTCGGCGACGACGAGATACCAGTCGAGCAACTTCTCGGCCACATCGGCCCGCGTACCCGAGGGCTCGTCAGCCAGCGCGCGCTGCCGCGCGAAGAGCCGGACCAGGTCGTGGAACTGGTACCGGCCGGGCCGTGGCTCGGCGACCAGATGTGCCGCGACGAGTTCAGCCAACGCATGTCGCTGCACGTCGGTGGGCATATCGCACAGCGCGCCAGCCAGCGGCGCACCGATGTGCGGCCCGGGATGCAGACCGAGCAGCCGGAACAGCCGCATCGCGGGTGGAGACAGGGACTGGTACGCGCTGGCGAACACCGCACTGACGTCGCGGCTGCTGTTCTCGACCGACAGGTGGGCCAACTGGTCGCCGTCGGACAGTTCCTCGACGAGCACCCCGATGGGCTGGGCCGGGCGCATCGCGAGCTTCGCCGCCGCGATCCGCAACGCGAGCGGAAGCCGGCCGCACAACTCGGCGAGTCCGACCACCGCGTCGCGTTCTCTGCCCACCCGCTCCGCGCCGAGCATCTTCGCCATCAGCTCGGCCGCTTCGCCCTGGCTGAACAGCTCGGGAACGATGGTGTGTACCTGTACGTGCGTCACCAGGGCGGCGAGTCTGTTGCGGCTCGTCATCACGAGCAGGCTCGCGGCGCTCCCGGGGACAACCGGCAAGACCTGCTCGGTGGACCCGACGTCGTCGAGCACGACGAGCATGCGTTGGTCCGCGAGAATCGTGCGGTACAGGGCGACCCGCTCGGCCAGCCCGGTAGGCAGCCGATCATTCGGGACCCCAAGGCACCGCAGCAGGACTGCCGACACGTCTGCCGGGGCAAGCGCACCGGCCGGATCGTGGCCACGAAGGTCGACGAAGAGCTGACCGTCAGGGAACCGGTCGGCGACGCTGACGGCCCACTGCACCGCGAGTGACGTCTTGCCGATCCCGCCTTGGCCGCAGATCAGCACCACGGGCTGGACGTCGTCACGACCTGCTTCGACGACCCTGTCGAGCTCACCCAGCTCGGTGACGCGACCGGTGAAATATCCCACCGGCGCCGGCAGCTGTGCCGGTCGGGGTGGCGTCGCGGCCGCGGCGGAGTGCCTGCCCAGGACGGTACCCGGCGCGCGCAGCTCAGCGGGTGCGGTGCCACGCAGCAGCGCGGTGTGCAGATCTGCCAGCTCCGGCGACGGATCCACCCCGAGTTCCTCGGCGAGCCGGACGCGCAGTTGTTGGTAGGCGTTCAGGGCCTCGGTGGGCCGCCCGGCTCCCGCTAGGGCGAGCATGCGCAGGCCCACCAGCCGTTCGCGGGTCGGATCCGCCGCCAGCAGCCGCTCTACCTCGCCGAGCGCCTCATCCGGTCTGCCGAGGCAGATCAGTATCTCGCAGTGATCCGCCCGGGCTGCGAGCCGTAGCTCCTCCAGGCGTGCCGCCTCGGCCGCGGTCCACCCGATCGGCTCCGCGTCGGCGAGCGCCTCCCCGCGCCAGAGGTCCAATGCCCGTTTCATGCTGTCGGCGGCCCAGTCGGCCAGTCCGGCGGCCAGGCCGTCGCGGGCCGCCCGCGTTTGCTGTTCGAACCGGTATGCGTCCACCGCCGTCGCGTCGACGGCGAGCAGGTAGCCCGGCTCCCGGGTCTGCAGCACTCCGCCCAGCCCGCTCGCGTCGAGCGCGAGGCGCAGTCGCGCCACGTGACTGTGCAGCGACCTGACCGCGGTCCGCGGCGGATGCTCCCCCCACAGCGCCTCGACGAGCCGCCACAGGGGCAGTACCGAGCCGGGCCGCAGGGCCAGGGCGGCCACCAACGCGCGATGCCGACGTCCCACCAACTCGGCCCGCCCGAGCGGTCCGACCACTTCGACGCCGCCGAGAATGTTGACCTCAACGCGCGACATCATCGACCCCTCCCGCTATGGCGGTCCAGCCCGTCGCGGCTTCCGACGATCCCGGGATCGAGGTAGCAAGATGTACGCGGCTCCGAGACCCACCTTGACCAGGATATGTAAGAGCGGGGCTGGCGTGGTGGCTGCGCCTGGTACCTGACACCCCCCATCCTGGAAGCAGATCGCTGCGAGCTCGCGCGCCGCGGCGGCTAGCGGAGTGTGCTGCCGAAGGCGCTGGACAGGTGCGCCCGGGCATCGGCGATGGCGTCGGCGATGACGCGGGCCGCCGCGCGGGCCTCTTCCGGCGCGTGGCTGGCCTGCACCTGGAGTCGGAATCGCGAGGAGCCGGTCGGGGTCACCGGGAACTCCACCATGAACGCGAGCACGCCCCGGTCGAACAGCAGACGGTTCGCGGTCCGCGCCAGCTTCTCGTTGCCGATCAGAAGGGGCACGATCGGTGACGGTTCGCCCATGCACGTCAGGCCGTGGCCGGTGAGCTCGTCGCGGAGCGCGGTGACGGCGGTGTGGAGCCGAGCCCGCAGGGCGTCGCCCGCCGCCGAGCGAATGATCCTTGTGGCCTCCAAGACGACGGCGGTCTGCACCGGAGACAACGCGTTCGAGAAGAAGTGCGAGCCGCCGAACATCTTGACGTACTGCTTGAGTGCGGGCGAGGCGGAGGCGACGAAGCCGCCGTTGGAGCAGAATGTCTTCGAGAAGGCACCCATCACGATGTCGATGTCGCCGAGCACGGTCTGCATGCCGAGCACACCGGTGCCGCCCGGGCCCATTGAGCCAAGGTCGTGCGCCACGTCGACGAGCAGAGTCGCGTCGTACTCCCGGCACGCGCGCTGGAGGGTCATCAGGTCCGGCCAGTCGGCGTCGACCGAGAACAGACCATCGGTGACGACGAGGATGCCGTTGCGACTGTCCCGTCGACGGATCTCGGCGAGGTGGTGGCGGACCGCCTCGACGTTGAGGTGTTCGTAGCGCACCACGTTCCGGGTGGCCGCCCGTGCCCCCTGCTGGAGGCAGGAGTGCGCCAGCCGGTCGATCAGAATGTGATCCTCCTGGCGGACCAGCCCCACCACCGTGCCAAACCCCGCGGCCCACCCGGTGGGGAAGAGCGTGACCTGCTCTGCCCGCACGAGATCACCGAGAGCTGCCTCCAGTTCGTTGGAGATCCGGGTGTTGCCGAGCACCATCGGCGAACCAGCGCTGTGCGGTCCGTAGTCCCGCAGGGCCCTCGCCGCCGCCTCCCGGATCGCGGGATGCGTGTTGAACGACAGGTAGTCCTGTGAGTTGAAGTTGATGCCACGGGTGCGTCGGCCGAGGTCGTTGGTGATCTGCGCGACGCTGTTCGGCGCGGCCTCCAACACCCTGGAGTACTGCCAGGTCTCGGTGCGGCGGCGGGCCTGGACCCATCCGTGGAAGTCCTCGGTGCGGGTCACCAGGTTGCGGCCGGCCGGCCGATAGAAGTCGTAGGCGTTCTTGTCCAGCGCGTAGACCTCGTCCGTATCGAACGGAGCGCCCGGATGGGCAGGCTCCCACATGTGCTCCAGGTCCGCGACCATCCGGGCGAGAGCAGCGCCGTCGAGCGCCGCGACCTCGTCCCACGGGATGTGGGTGGCCCAGTTGCGGGTCATCTCGGAGACCCCTGCCGCGGCGGCGACCATGGTCTCCACGTCGTGCCGTCGGGCGGCCGCAAGGATGGTGTCGATGAGTTCGCCGTCGTCACGTTGATCAAGCTGAGGGCTGGTCACAGTCGGTTCTCCGGAATACGGTCAGGCGAACAGGTTCTGCTGGTACGTACGAACGGTCGCATTGAAGTCGTCGAACACCGGGTAGCCGACGGAGGTTTCCGTCGCCGCATCGTTGAGCAGGAGAAGATTCGACGCCTGGAAGAACTCCGAGACCGGCGCGATGTCGGCGTGCGTGGCGATGAACCGGTCGGTCTCCAGCTGGTTGCCGCGCAACGCCACGAACAGCTGTAGTTCGTCGTGCCGATACGGACGCATCTCGGCGAGCGTGCAGACATAGTCGTAGTAGGCTGCGGCGTTCTGGCTGCGGCGACGGCTCTCGTAGGTCGTCATCGCCTCATCGAGGGACATGTTTCCAGAGAGCCAGCGGCCCACCGCGGAGGAGACCAGTTCCGCATCCCGGAACGCGTGCGTCATCCCGGTCGCGGTGCACTGGTCCTTGAAGGACTCGGCATCCCCGACGAGCACCCAGCCCGGCCCGGACAGCGGCCGGAGGAACGCGGACTGGTCCAGCGTCCCATAGACGCGCTCCGCACGGACTCCCCGCGTGCGCACCACCTCGCCCAGTTCCGGGCTGACGAAGTCCAGCGTACGCTGCAGATTGCCGGGCACATCGCGACGGAACTCCCGCGACCACTCACTGGGACCCCATACCAGGACCATGTTCTGGTCGAAGTTGGTGGGCACCACGGCGCACGCGAGCCGGCCGCGCCGGTGCAGCTGGGCCGGGCCGAGATCGAAGCCCGAGTAGTAGCTCCAGTACGCGAACGTGCATCGGGGCCGCTCGTCGTATCTTGGCAGGTCGAGGGCGCGTGCGACGAACGAGTTGCGGCCGTCGGCGCCGACGACGATCCGTGCGCGTTCCTCGACCATCGTCCCGTCGGAGGTGCGCCCGCGAACGCCGACGACCCGGCCAGCCTCGGTGATCAGCTCCCGCACCGTGAAGTTGGTCCGCACCTCGGCGCCTGCCTTGCTCGCCGCCTCGACCAGCAACTGGTCGAGCACGCGGCGTCGGACGGAGGCGTAGGAGCGCACCACGCCCGAGTCGTCGCCGTGCCAATCACGGAAGTATGCGCCTAGGAGCTCGGACGGCACCGAGCCGGTAAGGCTGATCCCGTCGTTCACCATCGTGACCTCGGTGTGTGTCGGCGTGATCGCCGTCACCTGGTCCAGCAGACCCCATCGGTTCAGATAGGACATCCCATGTGGCCAGAGAAAGTGCGTCGAGATCACATCGCTGGGGAAGTCCGAACGGTCCACCACCAGCACCCGGTGTCCCTGCCGAGCGAGCAGCATGCCCGTGGACGCACCCGCGCAGCGGGCTCCGATGACAATGGCGTCGTACAGGGGCATGCGGTGTCCTTCTCGGCGTGTGACGATCGGCGTCCCGGGCGTGGCGTCCGGGCCGCGTACGTCGATGACCCTAGTACGGCGGTGAGTCGACCGGACGGTCAGCACGGCCACGACGGCCACCACGGCGAGCGGGACCGGGCAGAGTCGGTGAGGACGTGCTGAGTCGATGGCGGTCGCGCCGGCGCCGCCTGCAGCGGGCGCGGTGGTAGGGGCAGGCGGGGCGTGGGTGGAGCCGCGACGGTGTGGTGGTCGTCGGTACGGCCCGGTCATCGTCCACGAGGCGGGCAGAAGGCTCGGCGGCCGATCAGCGCCCGGTCCGCGCCGAGGCGTGCGGCAATCAATATCTGGGAGCGCTCGACCCAACTACGCCGGGCGGATGCTGCTATTCCAGCCGGGCATCGCGGCCGTCCAGCCGGTTGCTACGGCGCGGTCGCGCCGATCGCTTGCGGGAGGGGAGGCGGCGGGCGGTGATGACCCTCGGGAGTCGTCGGTGTCGTGCGAGGATCTTCCACCACGATACGTACCGGCCGTGGCCGGCCGGTACGTATCGCATCGCCCGGTCCGGGCCCGGGGCAGCCGCGACGGGCCCGGAACCCGGTGCCGTGACCGCATCCGTAACGTGCGGATTCGCGACGAGTTCTGGCGCGGTCAGGACCGCACGAAGGCCAGCAGGTCGGCGTTGATCGTCTCGGCCTCCGTGGTCGGCATGCCATGGGAAAATCCTGGGTACGTCTTCAACGTCCCGTTCTGCAGGAGCTGCGCGGACAGCGGTCCGGAGTTGGCGTAGGGAACGATTTGGTCGTCGTCACCGTGCATCACCAGGACAGGCACCGTGACCTTCTTGAGGTCCTCGGTGAAGTCGGTCTGGGAGAAGGCAACGATGCCGTCGTAGTGCGCCTTCGCTCCGCCCATCATTCCCTGACGCCACCAGTTGTCGATGATCGCTTCCGAGGATTGCACGCCGGGCCGATCGAAGTTGTAGAAGGGGCCGGAAGGAACGGCCCGGTAGAACTCGGACCGGTTTGTGGCCACCTGGGTCTGAAAATCGTCGAAGACGCTCTTCGGTAGACCGCCCGGATACGCGTCCGTCTGCACCATGATCGGCGGCACCGCGGCGATCAGTACCGCTTTCGCCACCCGGCTCTCCCCATGCCGAGCGATGTAGCGCACGACCTCGCCGCCACCGGTGGAATGCCCCACGTGGACCGCGTCATGGAGATCGAGGTGGCTGGTCAGCGCAGCCAGGTCCAGCGTAGTGGTCCATGTCGTGGCCGTCGCTGGTCTGCGTGGAGCGCCCGTGCCCGCGTCGGTCATGAGCGATGACGCGGTAGCCGTTGTTGAGGAAGAACAGCATCTGAGCGTCCCAGTCGTCGGCCGAAAGCGGCCAGCCGTGGCTGAAGACGATCGGTTGGCCCGTCCCCCAGTCCCTGTAGAAGATCTCCGTTCCATCGGTCGTGGTGACTGTGCCCATGAACTCCTCCGCTGGGTCGGGGCGTCGTTGCCGCATGCCTACACGCAGCGTAACGATCGCCTAGCCTGGGCCCTTCGTTAAGGGCGGTCCACATCGTGGATCATGAAAGGAAAGGTGCCTTCTGACCTGGGAAGATAGGACTTGCTGAGGGTCTCATCTATCCCGAGGGAAGGCACCTGTCAGGTGAAGAGTACCGGAACACGACCGAAGATCATCGTCAGTAGCGATGGACGTGGCGTGGTCGGCCACGCGGGTGCCCGTTTGCTGGCCGACATCGCGGACGTAACCGGGTTGACCGGCGGGTTCAGCGAGGCCCTGGCCAGGCTGCGGCAGCGGCAGGGCGGGCATGACCCGGGTCGGGTCGCCGTGGACCTCGCGGTGATGATCGCCGACGGTGGTGAGGCGATCAGCGATCTGGCGGTGCTGCGGGACCAAGCGGGGCTGTTCGGCGCGGTCGCCTCGGATCCTACCGCGTGGCGGGTGCTGTCTGGTGTGGATGATGCTGTTCTGGCCAGGCTGCGGATGGCCCGCGCTGCCGCGCGGGAGTTGGCGTGGGCGCAGTCGGCCGAGACCCGCGACGGGCTGCCGGTGTCGATGGCGGCTGGTGCGCCGGTGTCTGGGCTGGTGCTGGATCTGGACGCCTCGATCGTGATCTGCCACTCGGAGAAGGAGCAGGCGTCCAAGACGTGGAAGAAGACCTTCGGATATCACCCGTTGTTCTGCTTCCTGGACAACACCCGGGAGGCGTTGTCCGGGCTGCTGCGCGCCGGGCGGGCGGGGTCGAACACCACCGCCGATCACATCAGCGTTCTCGACGACGCCCTGGCGCAGATCCCCGACGTCCACCGGTACGGCACCGACATCCTCGTCCGCTCGGATTCGGCCGGCTGCACGTACGGGTTCCTGCGCCATATCCGGTCGTTGCGTGAGCACGGTATGAACACGTTCTTCTCCGTCGGGGTGGCCATCGGGGAGGCGATCCGCGACGCGATCAAGCAGGCTGCGGGGCACCCCGAGCAGTGGGTACCGGCCCTGAACGCCGACGGCCAGCCACGCGACGGCGCCCAGGTATGCGAGATCACCGGCCTACTACCGGCCGACCTGCGGGCCAACTACCCCGACGGCACCCGGTTCATCGTGCGCCGGGAACGCCCGCACCCCGGCGCACAACTGTCGCTGTTCGACACCATCGAAGGCTTCCGCCACCAGGTGATGGCCACCGACACCGGCCCCGGCAACGGATCCATCCAGCATCTGGAGGCCCGCCACCGCGCTCACGCCCGCGTCGAGGACCGCATCCGCACGGGCAAGGACACCGGGTTCGGCCGCTTCCCATCCCGGGTGTTCGCCATCAACGCCGCCTGGCTGGAACTCGCCTTGTGCGCCATCGACCTGCTTGCCTGGACCCAACACCTGCTGCTCGACGGCGACCTCGCCACCGCCGAACCCAAGACACTGCGCTACCGACTGCTGCACGTCGCCGCCCGCATCACCCGCTCGGCCCGCCGCACGAAGCTGCGCATCGCCGAAGGCTGGCCCTGGGCCGACCAGCTCGTCACCGCGTTCGACCGGCTGGCCGTGCTGCCCCAGCCCGTCACCTGAACCCCAACCCCACGCCCCGACGAGTACCCCCATGGAGGAACCCGGCCACCGCGTCGGGTCCTCGCCGTGCCCATACCCCGATCGATCACCAAATGAAGATCAACAAATGCAAACAGGGCCTTGATCAACAGTTAGCGAAAGACTGAGGCTAGTCGCTCCGCCGTTGAACTGGACTCGATCACCGTTCCGGCAGCCGGCCGAGAGTCGCCGCCAACCGGCTACCGGATGGCGTGGTCAATCGTTCACCGGGGGCGGTGCCGGTCGAGGTGACCCGGCCACGCGATCTCTTCGAGGAACTCCTCGACGGCGACCACCACCCTGCCCAGAACCGCGATCGACTCGGTGAGCGGCCCGGGCACGTACAAACCGTGATCCCCCTGGTCTATCTCCAGGACGTGGGGCGACAGCCGACGAGCTGACGCGCCGTCCCAGAACCCGTCCGTGGTGCCACCGACGAGGAGGAACGGTGCGGTCGCCCGGCCCAAGGCCGCGGTCACCCAGGGCAGGGTGAGCAACGGAGTAAGCCACACCGCGGGTAGAGACCTCTCCGCGGCGAGGACCGCCGCGACTGTTCCGAGGGACTTGCCGATCAACAGCGGCCGACCGCCGACGGCGTCGAGCACCGGGACCAACTCCCCGCGCACCCAGCCCTCGCTCTCGGGCCCGGAATACCGGGGCCCTCTTGCGACCAGTCGTGTCGATGGACGGTCGCGCCTCTCCGCTCGGCGGCGTCGCCGCCGTACATGAGCAGTGGAGCGCCTGGTCCATAGCGGGAACCGGGAATCACGACAGCGTCTGCCACGTCGGAACCTTACCGAGTCCGTGACCGAACACGTCGAGCGTGTGAGCCTCTGTCGCGGCGGACAGCCGTCGCCAGCCTCGTCGGCGACGCTCGCCGTAACGGGATTCACGACGGGTCCGTTCCGGGCGGGCGCCCTCGACGGCGCGGTTGTCAACGGGTCTCGGACGGCGTCGTCACCCGGCGCCCGTCCTCCGGCTCCCGGCGGCCCTCGCGGCGCACGCCTGACCAAACGAAAACCAGACCTGCGCTGACCACGGTGGCATACTCGGTCGCCATGGTGCTGTCGCGTGGCTGGGCGCTCTTTCTCGCCGGGGTCGGTGTGTGGACCTGGGTGATCTGGCCGCGATTCGCCGTCGCCATCTGGCAGGACCCACGCTCCTGGTCGACGGGTGTGGTCGCCGATCCGCCGGTGACGAGCTTCCTGTGGATCCACGCCCTGCTGGTTGGTGGGTCGCTCGCGATCGGCACCGCGGTCGGTGCGCTCGGCGTGTGTGCCCTGCGCTCCCTCCGCCGTTCCTCGGCCTCCTGACGCGGCTCGTGCGCACTGGTCCGTAGCCGTTGTGGTGTTCGGTTCACCGGCCGGTCTGAGGTGGTTTCGCGCGCGGGATCGTCCACGCACCGGTGGTCGGCGAGGTGTGACGCGGACTGCTCGCCACGGATTTGACGTTCAAACCGCAGACGCGTAACTTTCTCTCTGCCAGCGCGGAACGGGGCAAACAGGGCAAAGAACCTGAGCCACGGATCGAGCTGGCCGGGGTCGACGAGGACTACTCCTCCGTGGCCCCGCCGGGCGGTGCTCGCCGGATCTGCCGGGAGGCGGATTTGGTGGGGCGGAACCGACCGGGTAACGTTTACGGCCGGCAGGGCACCGGGCGAGCCAGCGGGAGACCGTTGCGGCCGGTTCTGTCGGAATCCGACGGTCAAGCGTGGCTGTAGCTAGCTGCGTGCGGCCATCGGGACCAACCCGTACGAAGCATGACAGACCGGGACACACGGTTTGACACGGCGGATACGGTGAGGTAACGTAGTAAAAGTGCTCACCGCGAGAGTGGTGGGTGGGAGCGGTTGCCCCGGGTGGGTTCCTACGGTGTGGGGGCTTGGCGGTGTGTGGTTGTTCTTTGAGAACTCAACAGGGTGCTTGATAAGCCAGTGCCAATTTTTTGTTCCGGGCTGGGTGGGCTGTGGTCTGTCTGGTTCGGGTTTTTTTTGGCAACTTTTTTGTTGCTGGGATGGATTGTTCGACAGGTTTTTGTTGGAGAGTTTGATCCTGGCTCAGGACGAACGCTGGCGGCGTGCTTAACACATGCAAGTCGAGCGGAAAGGCCCTTCGGGGTACTCGAGCGGCGAACGGGTGAGTAACACGTGAGCAACCTGCCCTAGGCTTTGGGATAACCCCGGGAAACCGGGGCTAATACCGGATATAACCTCTGGTCGCATGATCTGGGGGTGGAAAGTTTTTCGGCTTGGGATGGGCTCGCGGCCTATCAGCTTGTTGGTGGGGTGATGGCCTACCAAGGCGACGACGGGTAGCCGGCCTGAGAGGGCGACCGGCCACACTGGGACTGAGACACGGCCCAGACTCCTACGGGAGGCAGCAGTGGGGAATATTGCACAATGGGCGGAAGCCTGATGCAGCGACGCCGCGTGAGGGATGACGGCCTTCGGGTTGTAAACCTCTTTCAGCAGGGACGAAGCGTGAGTGACGGTACCTGCAGAAGAAGCGCCGGCCAACTACGTGCCAGCAGCCGCGGTAAGACGTAGGGCGCGAGCGTTGTCCGGATTTATTGGGCGTAAAGAGCTCGTAGGCGGCTTGTCGCGTCGACTGTGAAAACCCGTGGCTCAACTGCGGGCCTGCAGTCGATACGGGCAGGCTAGAGTTCGGTAGGGGAGACTGGAATTCCTGGTGTAGCGGTGAAATGCGCAGATATCAGGAGGAACACCGGTGGCGAAGGCGGGTCTCTGGGCCGATACTGACGCTGAGGAGCGAAAGCGTGGGGAGCGAACAGGATTAGATACCCTGGTAGTCCACGCTGTAAACGTTGGGCGCTAGGTGTGGGGGGCCTCTCCGGTTCTCTGTGCCGCAGCTAACGCATTAAGCGCCCCGCCTGGGGAGTACGGCCGCAAGGCTAAAACTCAAAGGAATTGACGGGGGCCCGCACAAGCGGCGGAGCATGCGGATTAATTCGATGCAACGCGAAGAACCTTACCTGGGTTTGACATGGCCGCAAAACCGGCAGAGATGTCGGGTCCTTCGGGGGCGGTCACAGGTGGTGCATGGCTGTCGTCAGCTCGTGTCGTGAGATGTTGGGTTAAGTCCCGCAACGAGCGCAACCCTTGTTCGATGTTGCCAGCGCGTTATGGCGGGGACTCATCGAAGACTGCCGGGGTCAACTCGGAGGAAGGTGGGGATGACGTCAAGTCATCATGCCCCTTATGTCCAGGGCTTCACGCATGCTACAATGGCCGGTACAATGGGCTGCGATACCGTGAGGTGGAGCGAATCCCAAAAAGCCGGTCTCAGTTCGGATCGGGGTCTGCAACTCGACCCCGTGAAGTCGGAGTCGCTAGTAATCGCAGATCAGCAACGCTGCGGTGAATACGTTCCCGGGCCTTGTACACACCGCCCGTCACGTCACGAAAGTCGGCAACACCCGAAGCCGGTGGCCCAACCCTTGTGGAGGGAGCCGTCGAAGGTGGGGCTGGCGATTGGGACGAAGTCGTAACAAGGTAGCCGTACCGGAAGGTGCGGCTGGATCACCTCCTTTCTAAGGAGCGCCATTCGTCGAAGGACGGTATGGAGCCTCGTGGCCCGCGGATGTCGGGTTGGGGTGCTCGTTTGGCGGAGACACTGGTGAGTTTTCCTCGGCAACGGTCGGGTTCTTCTAGTACTGCCAGCTTTCGGGTTGGTGTGGAACGGGGGTCCTGGTGCGGCTGGGGGAGGTGGAAGGCACCCTGTTGGGTCCTGAAGGAACAACCTGTGGTTGTTGTCTTCGGTGTTGTTGTCTCATCTTTCGGGGTGGGGTTGGTTGCCAGGCATGGCTTGGTCTCGCATACCGCTGGCGGTTGTCGGGTTTGGTGTGGGGCTGTGGGTTGTGGGTTGGTCGTTTGTTGAGAATTGCACAGTGGACGCGAGCATCTTTGTGGTCAAGTTGTCAAGGGCGGACGGTGGATGCCTTGGCACCAGGAGCCGATGAAGGACGTGGGAGGCCGCGATAGGCCTGGGGGAGCTGTCAACCGAGCTGTGATCCCAGGGTGTCCGAATGGGGGAACCCGGCACCAGTCATGTGGTGTCACCTGCACCTGAACTCATAGGGTGTGTGGAGGGAACGCGGGGAAGTGAAACATCTCAGTACCCGTAGGAAGAGAAAACAATAGTGATTCCGTGAGTAGTGGCGAGCGAAAGCGGATTGAGGCTAAACCGGCTGCGTGTGATACCTGTCAGGGGTTGCGTGGTCGGGGTTGTGGGACCCTGCTGGACATGCTGACACGTGTTCGAGGAGTTACAAAGCCAGTTGCTAGCCGAACAGTCTGGGAAGGCTGACCGTAGGCGGTGATAGTCCGGTAGGTGAAAGTGGCTGGTCTTCTGTGGGTGTTCCCGAGTAGCGGCGGACTCCTGAAATCTGCCGTGAATCTGCCAGGACCACCTGGTAAGCCTGAATACTTCCTGGTGACCGATAGCGGACGAGTACCGTGAGGGAATGGTGAAAAGTACCCCGGGAGGGGAGTGAAATAGTACCTGAAACCGTTCGCCTACAATCCGTCGGAGCCTTGCGGGGTGACGGCGTGCCTTTTGAAGAATGAGCCTGCGAGTTAGTGGCATGTGGCGAGGTTAACCCGTGTGGGGGAGCCGTAGCGAAAGCGAGTCTGAATAGGGCGTTTGAGTCGCGTGTCCTAGACCCGAAGCGGAGTGATCTAGCCATGGGCAGGCTGAAGCGCGGGTAAGACCGCGTGGAGGGCCGAACCCACCAACGTTGAAAAGTTGGGGGATGACCTGTGGTTAGGGGTGAAAGGCCAATCAAACTCCGTGATAGCTGGTTCTCCCCGAAATGCATCTAGGTGCAGCGTCGTGTGTTTCTTGCCGGAGGTAGAGCACTGGATGGTCTAGGGGGCCCACAAGCTTACCGAAATCAGCCAAACTCCGAATGCCGGTAAGTGAGAGCGCGGCAGTGAGACTGCGGGGGATAAGCTTCGTAGTCGAGAGGGAAACAGCCCAGATCACCAGCTAAGGCCCCTAAGCGTGTGCTAAGTGGAAAAGGATGTGGGGTCGCATAGACAACCAGGAGGTTGGCTTAGAAGCAGCCACCCTTTAAAGAGTGCGTAATAGCTCACTGGTCAAGTGGTTCCGCGCCGACAATGTAGCGGGGCTCAAGCACACCGCCGAAGCTGTGGCATTCACACGTGTACTTCGCATTGTCCCTTTGTGGGTGGTGTGCAGGTGTGTGGGTGGGTAGGGGAGCGTCGTGTCGGGGGTGAAGCAGCCGAGTGATCGAGTTGTGGACGCGGCACGAGTGAGAATGCAGGCATGAGTAGCGAAAGAAGGGTGAGAAACCCTTCCGCCGGATGACCAAGGGTTCCAGGGCCAGGTTAATCCGCCCTGGGTGAGTCGGGACCTAAGGCGAGGCCGAGAGGCGTAGTCGATGGACAACGGGTTGATATTCCCGTACCCGCGAAGGAGCGACCCTGATGAACCTCGTTGTGCTAACCACCCGAGCTGTGTGAGGTCTTCGGACTGATCGTGGGGAGCGTGGGAACCTGGCGGGTAGTAGTCAAGCGATGGGGTGACGCAGGAAGGTAGCTGAGCCCGGCCGGTGGTTGTGCCGGGGTAAGCGTGTAGGCTGTGTCGTAGGTAAATCCGCGGCGCGTGAAGGCTGAGACGTGATGCCGAGCCGATTCAGGTGAAGTCAGTGATCCTATGCTGTCGAGAAAAGCCTCTAGCGAGTTCCGAGCGGCCCGTACCCCAAACCGACACAGGTGGTCAGGTAGAGAATACCGAGGCGATCGGGCGAACTGTGGTTAAGGAACTCGGCAAATTGCCCCCGTAACTTAGGGAGAAGGGGGGCCGGAGACGTGAAGCCCCGCGCGGGTGGAGCGTTGTATGGCCGCAGAGAGCAGGGGGAAGCGACTGTTTACTAAAAACACAGGTCCATGCGAAGAAGTAATTCGATGTATATGGACTGACGCCTGCCCGGTGCTGGAACGTTAAGGGGACCTGTTAGCTCTTCGGGGCGAAGCGGAGAACTTAAGCGCCAGTAAACGGCGGTGGTAACTATAACCATCCTAAGGTAGCGAAATTCCTTGTCGGGTAAGTTCCGACCTGCACGAATGGCGTAACGACTTCCCCACTGTCTCAACCACAGGCCCGGCGAAATTGCATTACGAGTAAAGATGCTCGTTACGCGCGGCAGGACGGAAAGACCCCGGGACCTTTACTATAGCTTGACATTGGTATCCGAATTAGCTTGTGTAGGATAGGTGGGAGCCGGTGAAGCTCATACGCCAGTATGGGTGGAGGCAATCTTGAAATACCACTCTGGTTGGTTTGGGTATCTAACTTCGGACCGTTATCCGGTTCAGGGACAGTGTCTGGTGGGTAGTTTAACTGGGGCGGTTGCCTCCTAAAGGGTAACGGAGGCGCCCAAAGGTTCCCTCAGCCTGGTTGGCAATCAGGTGTTGAGTGCAAGTGCACAAGGGAGCTTGACTGTGAGACTGACGGGTCGAGCAGGGACGAAAGTCGGGACTAGTGATCCGGCACTGGCATGTGGAAGCGGTGTCGCTCAACGGATAAAAGGTACCCCGGGGATAACAGGCTGATCTTCCCCAAGAGTCCATATCGACGGGATGGTTTGGCACCTCGATGTCGGCTCGTCGCATCCTGGGGCTGTAGCAGGTCCCAAGGGTTGGGCTGTTCGCCCATTAAAGCGGTACGCGAGCTGGGTTTAGAACGTCGTGAGACAGTTCGGTCCCTATCCGCCGTGCGCGTAGGATACTTGAGAAGGGCTGTCCCTAGTACGAGAGGACCGGGACGGACGAACCTCTGGTGTGCCAGTTGTCCCGCCAGGGGCACGGCTGGTTAGCTACGTTCGGAAGGGATAACCGCTGAAAGCATCTAAGCGGGAAGCTCGCTTCAAGATGAGGTATCCCGCCCACTCTTCGGGGTGGGTAAGGCCCCCAGCTAGACGACTGGGTTGATAGGCCGGAAATGTAAGCCCGGTAACGGGTTCAGTTGACCGGTACTAATAGGCCGAGGACTTGACCTACAAAGCTGCTACGCGTCCACTGTGCAACTCTGGACAAACGAACAACGCCCGCTGGTGGGAACTGGCTGGTTCGTGTTGTTTGATATGTCGATAGAGTTACGGCGGTCATGGCGGAGGGGAAACGCCCGGTTACATTCCGAACCCGGAAGCTAAGCCCTCCAGCGC
Organism: Micromonospora sp. WMMA1363; assembly: GCF_030345795.1. Classification (NCBI taxonomy): domain Bacteria; kingdom Bacillati; phylum Actinomycetota; class Actinomycetes; order Micromonosporales; family Micromonosporaceae; genus Micromonospora; species Micromonospora sp. WMMA1363. The sequence goes on along the minus strand of NZ_JAUALB010000001.1, from coordinate 3,931,567 downwards.
CGATGGTACTGCACCTGGGAGGGTGTGGGAGAGTAGGACACCGCCGGACAATCTTTCCGTTCAGGGCCACCCGTATGGGTGGCCCTGAACGCGTTTCCGCACCACGAAACCACACCAACCCCGGCTTCTGTCTCACCCCAACACGCCACCCGCGCGACCCGGGGGCATCCCGATGGCCCTGCATGCTGGGAGCCAGCATGCGTGGCGGGTGTGACCGGGGCCGCGAAATCGTCCGCGCCGATCTGCCGCAACGGCTCCTCTGCCGGCAGGATCGTCACCCTCCGTCGCGCGGGCGCCCGCGCCGCGTTGCCCGACGGGGCTCAGTAGAACCGGCCCGACCGACTGCAGCTCGGCGGCGATAGGCAGGGGCGCGTGCCTGGCGGACGGCGGGGCGCGAGATGGACCCACGGAAAGCCCGCCGGCCTCCTGGCCGGCGGGGCGGAGCGGGCGCGGGAGGGCGGTCAGGACGGCTCCGGGGCGCAGATGAAGCGTGGTTCGGCGCCGTAACGCCAGGTGAACTTCTCCCGCTTGACCACCTTGCCGTCCTTCCGGAAAACCCGGAAGGCGTCCTGGGTGAAGCCCTCACTGCCGCCCGCGGCGATGCAGGTTGGGCCCGGTTTGAGGTAAACCGTCTTCGGTGTGGTCATGTTGCGACGAGGGGTGTACTCCGTCTTCACGCTGTCCCAGATCTTGGTACTCCAGATCGAGACCGTGATGGTGCTCGACGTGTAGGACGTGTCGATCAGGATCCCGTAGTCGGTGTTGTTACGAAACTTGAAGTCCAGGTTGGGATAGAAAATGGTCGACTCGATGACGGCCGGGTAGCGGCTGAAATAGTACGAGTGCGGCTTGTGCTCGACGTCCTCCAGCCCGGCGTAGTAGGTCGCGTTGAACAGCGTGGTGGTGAACTGGGAGACACCGCCACCCACCCCGGGCACCAGCTTCCCGTTGAGAATGACCGGCGCGTCCTGGTACCCCTGGGCGTAGCCGCGCTCACCGGTGTGCTTGTTGAGCGAGAAAGTCTCGCCGGGCAGCACCAGGGTGTTGTCGACTTCCTTGGCGGCGGTGACGATGTTCTGACCCGGATCCGCGGATAGGGATATGCCACCGCGTGGCATAGATGAACGGATGCCTTGCCAGCAGGGACGATTGGGGTTGTCGAGACACCAATCCGCCGCTGTGGGAAGGACACCCGTTCGGTGAAGAAGATACCTGGTTTGGCAGGTCGTGTCCGTGTTGGCGCACCGGACGCGTCGCTGACGCCGGTCTCGGGTGTGGTGGCGGTGGCCGAGTTGGTCGGCCGGCTGGGCGTGACCGCCGCGCTGGACGACGCCGTGGGCCGAATCAAGCAGCGGGATCGAGGATTGTCCGGCGGAGAGTTCCTGGTCGCGGTGGCGCAGGCGCAGATGTGCGGCGCGCAGTTTTGGGTGGGTCTGGATCGCCGCCGCGCCGATACGGCGGGTGAGGCGTTGTCCGCGGTGCCCACGCCGGCGGCGAGCACCGCGGTGGAGTTGGCGTCTCGGTTCGGTCCGGCGCAGGTGGCTGGTATCGAGGAAGGCATCGGGGAGATCGCCTGCCGGGTTGTCGGTTTGCTGCCGGCCGCCCGGCGGGCGGTGCTGCGCACCGGTGGGGCCACCATCGACCTGGACGGCACCGACGTCGAGGTGTACGGGGCCAAGAAGGAAGGGATCGCCTACAGCTACAAGGGCGCCCGGGCCGGGCGCCCGCACGTGGCCACGTGGGCGGAGGCCGGGGTGGTGACCGCCGCGGACCTCCTCGCCGGTGATGAAGACCCCCGCCCGGGAGCGGGCTCGCTGATCGAACGCAGCGTGGCCACCCTCAACGCGGCCGGGGTCACCGCCCGGCCGAAGGTCCGCGGCGATGTGGGCTACTTCGCCAAGGACATCGCGCAGGCCGCGGTGGAGGCCGGCTGCGACTTTTCCCTCGGAGTGACCCGCAACCCCGCGGTCTGGCGAGCCGCGGCCGCGATCCCCGACGATGCATGGCGCAAAGCCGAACGGATGAAAGGCGCCCAGGTCGCCGTGTGCGACTACGCACCGGCCGGCTGGCCACCCGCCACCATGACCGTGGTGCGGCGGGTCAAGGTCCACGCTACCGATATCTCGGCCGACCCACGCGCCCGCCGCCGGCGCACCATCCCCAAAGCTCAACTCACGCTCGCCCTGGACGGCCTGGTCGGGCACGTGTACGCGTACTCGTTCATCGCCACCAACCTGGATGTGTCCACCCCGGCGAAGACGGTCGCGGTGGAGGCCTGGCACCGGATGCGCACCGACATCGAAGATCGCATCCGGGATGCCAAGCACGGCGCCGCGCTGCGGCACCTGCCCTCCGGCAGCCGGGCGGCCAACACGGTGTGGATGTGGGGGGCGCTGCTGGCCGTCAACCTGTCCGCCTGGCTGCAGGAACTGGCCGGCCTCGACGACGGCGACGGACGAGGCCGCAACCACCTCGGCACCCTGCGCCACCGGCTGATCACCGTGCCCGCCCGGCTGGTCCGCCACGCCCGGCAGGTCACCCTACGGCTACCCCCGAGGCAACAGTTACTGGCTCAGGTCCTGGCCCGGCTCCGCCGGCTACCCATCTGGACCTGACCACTCGGCCCATCGGCCATGTCCCAGCCCACGGAGACCAGCGAACCCGGCGCCACCCGGGAAACCGGCATGCCCACCCACCGAAACACCACACCACCCATCGCCTATCACCGATGCGTAGCGATCACGCCTCCGCTATCCGTGGATCCGGGTCTGACTGCGCGGCGAGGAGAGCCCGCCGGGAAAGCGGGTGGTGAACGTGGAGACCCGCTCCTTGATACCTAGCCTGGCCAGCTTCTCGGTGGTCAGTTCCGGCTGCGCCGGCTTCAGCGTGCCCGTGACCTTGCGGCCGTTCGTCAGGGGCAGGACCGCCAGCAGGGCCTCCCCGAGCGTCGTGGTCTCCAACTGCTGCCCGACCTTGCCGTTTATGATCTTTGGCTTGCCGCCGGTGAGGGTCATCCGCGCGTTCTGCGGGGGCACCTCGACCTTGGTCAGGTCGCCGCCGAGGGCTGCGCGGAGCCGCTTGACGTCCACCTGCGCGGTCAGCTTGCCGACCTTGTCTGCGCTGAACCGCAGGCTTGCGGCGATGGCCTTCGGCGGAATCGACAACGAGCCCTTGTCCGTGGTGAGCGTGACCGGCGCGGCCACCGCGGGCTTCGCCAGCTCGGTCACCATCCGGTCCACCTCCTCGGCGGTCGTCACCGGGTGGGTCTCGACCAGGGGCACGGTCACCGGCTGACCGCTCAGCCAACCTTCCCGCACCGCCTGCGCCGAACGCTCCGAGTCGAGGGAGACGCTGGGTTTCGGATGGACCGCCTTCGGGGTGAGCCCGCTCCAGGTGATCCCCGGCATGGTCATCTTGCCGCCCTGGTCCCCCAGGATCCTCTTGAGCGCCGCGTCGAGTCGGGCAGTGTCCACGGTCACCACGGGCCGCACGGACCGGGCACCGAGCAGCCGGTCGACCGCGTGTGCATCCGCCGCCGCAGCGGTCGCCACGGTGGCGTCGACGTCGACCGCGAGGCCTACGTCGACCGGATTGATCTCGGCGCTGCGCTCGCCGACGCCCACGGTCAGCGGGGCGGTGAGTTCCACCGCGCGTCGGTCGAGCTCCGCGCGGAGCTCGCGAGCCGCGTCCACCCGGCTCCGGCCGCCGAGTTCGGCGCCGAGCACCGTCGTGCCCCGCGGCACGTCGCCGGCGTACGCGTACGCACCGATCCCGGCCGCGGCGGCGAGCACCACCGCGGCGAGGCCCGCGGCGAGCAACAGGCGGGTGCGCCGGGACCGCGTCCCGTCGCGCCGCGGACCGGATGGCTCTGGCTCCTCAACCGGCCACCGCACCGCGGTCACCTGCACGGTCGGCCTGTCGTCGGCGGGTGGCGTCTTCTTGCCGTACAGCGTCACAGTCACCTCGGAAGGGGGCATACCACACGGGGCGGATCTCCCGGGTGGAAGACAACTACGGTAACCAACGCATCGGTAGCGCGGCAGCCTGCGCCCCGGCCGGTCCGGTTCCGGGCGGCGCTACCTCACCCGGTCGTCGCGCGCGATCGGCGGCGTCAGACGGTGGCATGTCGCGGGCGGACGCGGCGGTCCCGGCGTACGGCGGCGGTTGGGCGGACCGGGCGGGGCATCCCATCCACCGGCCGCTGCGCACAGGTTCGTTATGGAATCGTAATTCGTCGATGTCTTGGCTACCTGCCGTCATTGCCGGGCACCGGATCGCCCCTTTTAGAGATACTTGCGGTTTACAAAATCTCTCTTTCCGTCAATGGCCTGTGACGGCGTGGTGTCACGCGGTCATCCTCCTGTTACTGGCAGGTAATCGGGGCCTTGTGACGTGGGCCTCAGGGGTGCACCATCATCGCACGTTCGTTACCTGCCGGTAACAGGTGACGCGGCCCGGTGTTGGCCGCTACCTCCGCCGACCGGCCGCCCCGCGCGACATCCACCCTAGGAGGGACCCCGTGCAGGATCGGTTCGACAACCCGGGTCGTACCCGGTGGCGGCGCTTCGCCGCGCTCATGGTGCCGGCGACGGCTGTCGCCGGCGCGATCGTGTTCGGCATGTCCAACGGCGCGATCGCCGCCTCGTTCGCCGTCTCCGGCCAGACCTTCAAGGTCTCCGCCACCGAGCTGAGTGGCACGGGCTTCGTCCAGTACGGCGGCATCGCCCAGGAGGAGGACGGCACGCCGCACCCGGTGGCGGTGTCCGGCATCCGCGACGCCAAGCTCTACGACCTGTGTCAGTCGGTCAAGGTGCCCGGCGCGCCGGTGGTCTTGACGATCAACGCTGGCGGGGGCGGCAAACCGGCCACCGCGAACGAGCTGCTGATCGACATGGACCTGCTCGAGGGCGACGCCGAGTTCAGAAACATCAACATCGGTCAGGATGCGTCCACCCTGACCGGCGGCCCGACGGGCGCCGTCGGTGAGAAGAAGTCCTTCGGCCAGCAGTCCGACACGGTGGTCATCAAGAACGTGCGTCAGGTTGCGCGTTCCACCCATGCTGGCACGTTCAACCTGACCGGGCTGAGGCTCAAGGTCAACGTCGGCGCGGACGCCAAGGAATGTTTCTGAGCTGAGCATCGGGCCCGCGGAGGGCACGCTCCGCGGGCCCTGCCCGGCCCCGATCCTCACTCCGCCAGGAGGCGTACGTGACAACCGCCGAACCGCAGCACGTCCGGCCCGGTCGTCTCCGCGAGACCTGGCGCGGTTTCCGCCGGTGGCGCCGCGCCCACCCGTTCTGGGGAGGCCTGCTCATCGCCTTGGCCGGCCTGGAGATCTTCGGGACCACCCAGATGGCGCTCGGTGGTCTCTCCTTCCAGATGGGACCCACGGGGTTTCTCTCCTGGCTGATCCCCACCATCCTGGTGACCTGCGGCCTGCTGATCTGGTTCAGTCCGCAGCACCGGATCTTCTACGCCGTGGTGGCTGTGGTCACCGCCCTCTTCTCGCTGATCGGGGTGAACCTCGGCGGCTTCTTCGTCGGTTTCCTGCTCGGCACCGTGGGCGGCTCCCTGGCCTTCGCCTGGACTCCGGATCCCGGTAGGCCCGAACCGTCCGCCGGCCCGGAGGGCGCTGACGCCGCCGCACCGGACGGGCCGACATCGTCGCACACCGCGCCCGCCGGCCCTGGCCACCAACCTCTCACGCTTGTCGAGGACCTGACAGCGGGCGGCGCCCCCCGGCCAGCGGGGCCGCTGCACGAGGCCTCGCCCTGCTCGCCGGAGGCTGATCCGCCCGTGCCCGGACCGCGTGACCCGCGGCTGCTCGTGGTGCTGCTCGGGTTGGTTGGGCTCGCTGCTGCGGGAGTGCTCGCCGCGCCTGGGACGGCCCGCGCCACCATCTCGGCGGGGTGGGCCGTCGTGGCCCCCCGGGGATGTCCGTCCCGACCGTGTGCCCGACACGGCCTGCGGAGTTGACGAGCCCGAGCCGGTCGCCGACATCGCGCCCGATCGGCTCCCCCCCGGCGAGCCCCGGTGCGGACGCCGACGAGGACGACGGCAACATCATCACCGATGTCCTGGAGGCAATCGGCGACCTGTTCGGAGGCGGGGACGACGAGGAGAACGAGCAGGTGACCGCCTCGCCGTCGCCGTCCGCGACCCCCGCCGGGGGACCCACCGCGACCGGCGCACCCAGCCCCCGACCCGCCCTGTCCCGCTGCGCCACCCCGACCCTGAGCCCCACCCCCACCCCGACCCCGACCGTGAGCCCCACCCCGACCCCGGGGGCGACCCAGCCCCCGACCCCGGCCCCGACACCGAGCGGCGCCGTCGAGGCGGGCGAGCCGCTGCCGCGGATCGCCGCCGACCCGGGGCAGCCCGTGGTGAACGCGACGCCGTCGAAACTGACCGGATCGAAGGTGACCATGACCGGGCTGCGGTTCGACGGCATCGTGGACCTGCCTACGGCCGAGGGCACGCTCAGGGCATTGAAGTTCAGCATGGCGCGGGCGGTCACCGACGACTTCCTGCTCCAGGTGCCCGATCCGGCCGGCCGGACCATGCGCTTCGCCACCGAACGGCTGACCGTGCAGGGGAACGTGGACTTCTACGCCACCCGCTTCGTCGGTCGGCTGTTGGGCATCAAAATCATCCTGACGCCGGACCTGCCCCTACCCGACGGCGTCCCGATCACCCTACCGATCCCGATCACCTTCATCGACCCGGTGATTGACCTGGCCTTCATCGCCAGCGACACGTTGACCGCCAAGCCGACGCTACGGCTGACCCTGGACTGAAATCGCTCCACCACCACCGGGTGCGGGGCCGGCTTCCCACCGGCCCCGCACCGCCCGGACGGGCCGACTCGTCGGGTGCTGTCGACGCCCCGGCGTGTCCCGTGGCGAGGGGGGCTCCCGCCTAGAGCCGGGCGAGCGCCCGGCGGAGCGGATCCAGCCCGAGGGAGCCGAGGTCGAGCGCCTGCCGGTGGAACTCCTTCAGGTCGAAGCCGGCCCCCTTGCGGGCCTGCGCGTCGTTCCGGGCCTGCAACCAGATTCGCTCACCGACCTTGTAGGACGGTGCCTGCCCCGGCCAGCCCAGGTAGCGGTTCAGCTCGAAGCGCAGGTTCTCGTCCGGCACCCGGCAGTGGGCCCGCATGAACTCCCAGCCCAGCTCCGGCGTCCACCGTTCGCCGGGGTGGAAACCGAACGGGTTGTCGACGGGAATCTTCAACTCCAGGTGCATCCCGATGTCGACGATCACCCGGGCGGCCCGGAACGCCTGGCCGTCCAACATGCCGAGCTTGTCGCCCGCGTCCTCCAGGTAGCCCAGCTCGTCCATCAGCCGTTCCGCGTACAGGGCCCAGCCCTCGCCGTGTCCGGACACCCAGCAGAGCAGCCGCTGCCAGCGGTTCAGCTTCTCGGCGCGGACCGCCGTCTGCGCGACCTGCAGGTGGTGGCCCGGCACGCCCTCGTGGTAGACGGTGGTGACCTCACGCCAGGTGGAGAAGTCGGTGATGCCCTGCGGCACCGCCCACCACATCCGGCCCGGCCGAGAGAAGTCCTCGCTCGGGCCGGTGTAGTAGATGGCGCCGTCACTCGTCGGGGCCAGGCAACACTCGATCCGGCGCACCTGTTCGGGGATGTCGAAGTGGCTGCCCTGCAGCCCGCTGATCGCCTTGTCGGCGAGCGCCTGCATCCAGTCACGGAACGCCTCCTTGCCCTGGATGGTGCGGGCCGGATCGGCGTCGAGTGCCGCCACCGCCTCGTCGACGGTCGCGCCGGGCCCGACGATCCGGGCGGCCACCGTCCGCATGTCGGTCTCGAGCCGAGCCAGCTCCGCGAACCCCCAGGCGTACGTCTCGTCGAGGTCGACCCGCGCGCCGAGGAAGTACTGCGATGCCAGCTCGTAGCGCTCCCGGCCGGCGGCCTGCCGCTCCCGGCCGAGCGGGGCCAGCTCGGTACGGAGGAACTGGCCGAACCCGGCCGTAGCCGCGGTGGCGGCCGCCGCGCCGCGGCGCAGCTCGGCACCGAGGGTGCCCTCCTCGTCCAGCCGCTCGACGAGCCCGTGGAAGAAGTTGTCGCCGTCCGGGGCCACCCAGACGTCGCACTGCTTCGCGACCTCCAGCAGCTGCGCCCGTGCGCTGACGTGGCCGGTCGCGGCCGCCTGCCGAAGGGTGGTCTTGTAGTCCTCCAGCGCGCCGGCGAAGCGGTTGAGCCGGGCCGCGATGTTGACCCGTGCCTCCTCGCCGGCGGTAGGCATCAGGTCGAAGACCGAGCGGACGTCGTGCAGGCCGCTGGTGATGACGCTGACCTCGGTACCGACCTCTCCCGCCTCGTAGCGGGCAAGGTCGAGGCCGAGCCGTTCCTGCATGGCCTCCTTGGCAGTGCGTTCCGACTCCGATTCCGGCTCGGTCACGTCGAGGTCGGCGAGAGTCCGCCGGGTCAGGTCGGCGCGGGCCGCGTACCCGTCGGGCGACAGGTCGTCGAGCTGGTCGTCGTAGCCGGCGATGCCGACGTAGGTCGCGCCGGTCGGGCTCAGCGTGGCCCAGTCGGCCACGTGGCGATTGGCCATGTCATCGATTTGTCCCACGGTGCGACCCTACGTGACCGTCCGGCTCGGTTGTCGACCGTGTTTGTGGTCTTCGGGGGGCGGTTCGGACCGCACGGCAAGGTCTGGAGGCGTCGCTGCTGTGGCGGCCAACACCACGGCTGAAAAGCGCGCGATTTCGTCGCGCCCCTACGGCAGAGTGTCAGGGGTGACAGTCGACTTCACTCCTGACCGGGCGGCACTACGTAGCTGGCTTCCCGGCTTCCTCGCGCTGGCCGCGATCTGGGGTTCCAGCTTTCTGTTCATCAAGGTCGGGGTGGCGGAGCTGCACCCGCTCCAGCTCACCTTCTACCGCGTCGCCGCGGGGGCGCTGACGCTGCTCGTCGTGCTGTTGGTGCTGCGCGACCGGCTGCCTCGCGAGCCGCGGGTGTGGGCCCACCTCTTCGTGATCGCGGCGATCGGCGTGGTGGTGCCGTTCACCCTCTTCGGCTACGGCGAGCGGCGGGTCGAGTCCATGCTGGCCGGAATCTGGAACGCCACCACCCCGCTGGTGGTGCTGCCGATGGCGGTACTGGTCTTTCGCACCGAGCGGCTGACAGCGCGCCGGGCGGCCGGTCTGGGGCTCGGCTTCGCCGGGGTGCTGGTGGTGCTCGGGGTCTGGGAGGGCGTCGGCGGGTCGCACTTCACCGGCCAGCTGATGTGCTTCGGCGCGGCGGCCTGCTACGGCATCGCCATCCCGTACCAGAAGAAGTACATCGCCGGCAGCGCGCACTCGGGACTCTCGCTCTCCGCGGCCCAACTGTTGGTCGCGGCGGCGCAGCTGGCGGTCGTCACGCCGCTGGTCGCCGGGGTTCCGCCGGCGCCGACCTCGCTGTCGCCGGAGGTGGCGGCCAGTGCCCTCGCGCTGGGCGCGCTCGGCACCGGGCTGGCCTTCGTCATCCACCTTCGCAACATCCGGGTGGCCGGGGCGAGCACCGCCTCCACGGTGACATACCTGATCCCGGTCTTCGCGGTGCTGATCGGCGCGCTGGTGCTCGACGAGCGGCTGACCTGGCACCAGCCGGTCGGCGCGCTGGTGGTGCTCCTCGGCGTTGCCGTCACGCAGGGCCTGGTCGGTCGGCGCCGACCGGCGGCGGTCACCGACGGCCCAGCGGCCGTGCCCGCCGCCGAGCCCGCCGTGCCGGGCAGGGCATCCTCCTGACGCCAACCCCTGATGGGCAGGCCCGTCTCCTAATACTGCAACGGCGGGTCGTAGCTTCGGGTGCTGATCATTCGTTGGTTGGTTGTGGTGGATGCGCGGGTGGTCGGGTCGTGGGATGCCGGGTTGGAGGAGTTGTTCTTCCGGTTCGCGCATCGGTTTGAGCGGGTGGAGCCGCGGCGGCGGGCATGGGCGTATGTGCGGGGGCTACTGGCACCGTTGGAGCGGCGTAACGGCTGGACCCTCGCGGAGCAGGCTGGGCATGTGTCGCCGGACGGGTTGCAGGGCATGTTGTGCAGCGCGGCGTGGGATCGGGACGCGGTCCGCGATGACGTGCGCGATTACGTGGTGGACCAGATCGGCGATGCGGCCGGGGTGCTCATCGCTGACGAGACGGGGTTCGTCAAGAAGGGCCGTGCGTCGGCGGGGGTCCAACGGCAGTATTCGGGTACGGCGGGCAAGACCGAGAACTGCCAGATCGGCACGTTCCTGTGCTACGCCACGCCGCGGGGTCGGGCGTTGATCGATCGGGAGTTGTACCTGCCCAAGTCGTGGACCGGTGATCGGGACCGGTGCCGGCGCTCGGCGATCCCGGACGCCGTCGGGTTCGCGACCAAGCCGCAGCAGGCGCAGGCCATGCTGGAGCGGGCGGTCACCGCGGGGGTGCCGTTTTCGTGGTTCACGGCCGATGAGGCCTACGGGCAGAACCCTGGCCTGCGGGGCTGGTTGGAGGATCGGGACATCGCGTACGTGATGGCCACCCGACGCGACGATCGGGTGCCCTCCGGGCTGCACACCACCACCGGTGTCGACGAGCTGATCGGCAGGGTGCGTGCGGGCGCGTGGCAACGACTGTCGTGTGGTGACGGCGCGCACGGGCCGCGCCGCTACGACTGGGCTCGGCTGCCGATCCGCCGCACCTTTGCCCACGGCCGCCGCGGCTGGGTCCTGGCCCGACGCTCGATCACGGATCCCGGCGACATCGCCTACTACGTCTGCTTCGGCCCCCGCGGCACCCGACTACGCGACCTGGTGCGGGTCGCCGGTAGCCGTTGGTCGGTGGAGGAATCGTTCCAGACCGCGAAGAACGAGGTCGGCCTGGACCAGTACCAGGTCCGCCGCTACGACGCCTGGTACGCCCACATCACCCTCGCGATGGCCGCCGCCGCGTTCCTCGTCGTCACCCGCGCCCTCGAAGCCGCAAAGGGGGCACCACCGCAAACGAGCGCAGCCAGATCCCGCTGAGCAGCAACGAAATCCGCCGCCTGTTCGCCCACCTCGTCCTGACCACCCGCCGTCGAGCCGACCACATCCTGCGCTGGTCCGACTTCCGCCGTCGCCGCCAGGAACAAGCCCGAGCCGCCCACTACCGCAAACGACTCAAACCGCCATAAGTCACGACCCGCCGTTGCAGTATTAACGGTCCGCGGCCCAGTCGACGAGGCGCTGCGCCGGCCAGGTGTTCACCACCTGGTCGGCGGTCACGCCGCAAGCGGCGGCGCGTTCGCAGCCGAAGCGCTGCCAGTCGAGCTGCCCCGGGGCGTGCGCGTCGGTGTTGATGGCGAAGACGCAGCCAGCCTCCAGTGCCCGCCGAATCAACCGCTTCGGTGGGTCCTGCCGCTCTGGCCGGGAGTTGACTTCCACTGCGACGCCTCGCTCAGCGCAGGCCGCGAAGACGGCGTCCGCGTCGAAGTCGCTCTCGCGTCGGGTACGCGGCCGGTGCGCCCGATCGCCCGGCCCGGTCACGCCAGCCGGCCGGGAGGACACCATCCGGCCCGTGCAGTGACCGAGGATGTCCAGGTGCGGGTTGGCGACCGCCGCCAGCATCCGGCGGGTCATCTTTCCACGCTCGTCGTTGAGGCCGCTGTGCACCGAGCCGACCACCACGTCGAGCCGGGCCAGCAGCTCCTCGTCCTGGTCCAGCGAGCCGTCGGCGAGGATGTCCACCTCGATGCCGGTGAGGATCCGGAACCCCCCGGGAAGCGCCTCGTTCAGCCTCGCGACGTGGTCGAGTTGGCGGCCCAGCCGGTCGGCGGTGAGGCCCCGGGCCACCTTCAGACGGGGCGAGTGGTCAGTCAGCACCAGGTACTCGTGGCCCAGCTCGGCGGCGGCGAGCGCCATCTCCTCGATCGGCGAGCCGCCGTCTGACCAGTCCGAGTGGGTGTGGCAGTCACCGCGCAGGGCGGTGCGCAGGACGGTCGCCTCCGCCCCCAGGTCGGCCCCCTCGGTGGCAACCAGCCGGCGCAGATAGACCGGCTCCTCGCCGGCGAGGGACTCGGCGACGCAGCGGGCGGTGACGTCGCCGACCCCGGACAGCTCGGTGAGCTTGCCGGTACCCGCCCGTTCCGCCACCTCCGTCGCCGGCAGCGCGGCCAGCGCGGCCGCGGCCGCGCGAAAGGCGCGGACCCGGTAGGTGGCCTCGTTGGCCCGCTCCAGCAGGAAGGCGATCCGGCGCAGGTCGGCGATGGGATCCCGGGCGGTCATGCCCTGCAACCTACGCGCCCACGCCGCCGGTCGGGGGACGGACCACGCCTGGACTCCGCCTCGCACCGCCCCAGATCCATGCGGCAGACGTATGCCCAGATCCATGCGGCAGACGCATGACGTCCCGCAACGTCACGTCCTGGATGTGCAGACCCTAGCGGGTGTGCGGCGCCCTCGGGCAGCCGTGCCGACGGCGCCAGGCAGACACCTCGGCCGAGGGTGCCCGGTCCACGCCGCGCCGCCAGGCGTCCAGATAGGGCGCCGGCCAGACCACCCCTCGCCGGATCCACCAGTCGTTCCTGCCGGTGCACGGCGGTGAGACACCGAAGTGCAGGTGGCACACGTTGTTCGCGTTGCCGGTGCGGCCCACCGTTCCGAGCTGCTGGCCGGCGCGGACCCGGACACCGGAGTCGATCCCGGCGGTGACCTCGGTCAGGTGCGAGCCGTAGTAGCGCACCCCGTCGTCGCCGAGCAGCGAGACGGACAACCCGCCGTTCCACGGCCCGAGGGGCCCGCGTCGGTCGAACCGATCCACCCGGCTGACCTCCAGGACCGTCCCCTCGGTGACCGCCACGACCGGCTCGCCGCAGTCGGCGAAGATGTCCGTACCGGGGTAGACCGAGTGGGTCGGGTGGTAGGCGATCGAACGGGCGCGTACCGGAAAGACATGCCGGAGCGCGGCGCGGGTCGCCGCCGCCGACGGGCCGGCCGAGGTCGGGGCCTGGGCGGGGCCGGAGGTCGGTGTACCCGGCTGGACGGCCGTGGGCAGACCGGTGGGCCGGTCGGCCACCGCCCCCGGCCGGGTCGTCGCGCAGCCGGCCGTCAGCGCCGACACGAGCAGCAGCAGGACCAGGTACGCCGGGCGGCGGCCGGTCGGTGGCGGGGGCATCAGGCAATCCTGACAGACCGGTACGGTGACCACGAGGGGCTTACGTACCGGGGAGCGACCGTGACAGCCGATCCGAACGACGGGTTCCGCCCGCGCAACCCGTCGGGGCTGTTCCCGGCCGGGCCGCCCGCGCGGCCCACCTACCGCGAGCCGCATCCCGTCTCCGGGGCGGGGGTGGCGCTGGGTGGTGTCGGCGCCGCGGTCTGGCTGCTGTTGTTTGGACTACTCGGCACGAGCGTCCGGACGTACGCCTGGTGGACCGTCGTGGCCGGCGGCCTCGCCTGGCTGGTAGCCCTCCTTCTGGTGCGCCTCGGTGACCGGGGCGTGGGCACCGGGATCGCCATCGTCACCGGCGGCGGATCCAGCATCGCGGCGGCGATCGTCGCGACCTGCTGGGCGACCAGTGGCGACTGGCCGCTCTGGTGAGGTTGCCGTCCGTCGTCGGCTGGCTGCGCAGCGAATCACGCCTTGACGCGGTGGCGCTGCTGACGCACTCTCGGCGGTATGGCCTGGACCACTCCGCGGCTCGACCCTGAGCGCCGCCGCCGCCGCCTGCAACTCCTCGCCGAGTTGACCGGTGCGCGGGCGGTACGCCAGCGGGAGCGCCCGCAGCGCCTCCGCAGCCTACGTCTGCGGCAGCTCATCGCCACCCGGCGACGCCTCGCGGGTTGACTTTCCCGGGAACGGCCGGTCCGTCGGGGCGTTGACCGGTCGCCTGCCGATCAGACCGGCTAACGTGCACGCGTAACGGGCTGGCGTGCGGCGCCGAGGCAGTTTGGGGGGACCGTGTCGTATTTCGCTGCGGCGGTGGTGCGCGACGAGAGCGGCTGGACCGCCGCCGAGGTGAACCTTCGTGGCGTCACCGACGTCGACGATGTCGCCGAACGGTTGCGTGACGTCGACACGGACGCCGACCTTTCGCTGCTCTTCGTCGAGGCGGAGGACGCGTACCTGGTGATCCTGCGTCTTGACGAGGGCGAGGACCTGCGGATCTTCGGCTCGGACTCGGCGTACGCGGAGGAGTCCCGCCTGGGCGCGCTGCTGGTGGGGGACCTCAAGGCCTCGGTCACCGGGGTGGACGAGACCGAGGCGTCCCATCGAGCTGGCGGCGACGAGGACGGCGAGCAGCCGGCCGCCGATCCGGAGGCGGATCCGGTCGGGGACGCGGATCTCCTCGCCGACGTGGGCGTGCCGGCGACGAAGCTGCTTCCGCTCTGCGGGCACGAAGGCATGCTGCCGGCCGACGTCACCGCCGAGATCTGCACGCTGCTGGGCTGCGCCGACGAGGTCGAGGAACTGCGTGAGGTCTGACCCGGCGAGTTCGGATTCGGCTACCAGCGGGGAGCCGTTCCCGCCCGGCCCGATCGGGTCGTCCGCGCCCGGCTCGACCGGCGAGCCGGGCCCGCCGCGCGGCGGCGAACCGGCCGACGTCACCGACCCCGCGTTGGAGACGGTCCGGGCCGGGCAGCCGACACCAGGCCGGGCCGGTCGGTCCGGTCCGGGCGCGGACGAAGGGCTGGCCGACCCGAGTGGAGCCGGCCGCCGGCAGCGGCACGAGCTGTGGATGCGCCGGGCGCTGAGCGTTGCTGTCACCGGAGCCGACACCGCGACCGACACCATCGACGACATCCCGGTCGGCGCGGTGCTCTACAGCCCGGACGGCACGGAGCTGGCGACCGGACACAACGAGCGGGAGCTGACCGGCGACCCGACCGCGCACGCGGAGGTGCTCGCCCTGCGTCGGGCTGCCGGCCGGCTGGGCCGCTGGCGACTTGATGGCTGCACGCTCGTGGTCACCCTGGAGCCGTGCACGATGTGCGCGGGCGCGTTGGTCCTGGCCCGGGTCTCGACTGTCGTGTTCGGGGCGTGGGAGCCGAAGACCGGCGCGGCCGGCTCGCTCTGGGACGTGCTGCGTGACCGCCGCCTCAACCACCGTCCCGAGGTCTACGGCGGGGTCCTCGAAACCGAGACCGCTGCGCTCCTGCGCGCCTTCTTCAGGTGAGGACAGGGCCCCCTGACGCCCTGGCTCGGCAGCGGAAACGGCCTCTGCTCACGATGCGCAGGGCGCGCCGCCATGCCGCGGGTTCGGCCGCTGCCGCCTACCCCTGCGGCCGGAGCAGGGTCGCGCCCACCGCTCGGGCGGCGTCGGTCCACGGCGCCGGACGCATCGTCGCCGGGTCGATCCGGACGATCGCCCGCCGGCCCTCGGCGTACACCGTCGTGCCGTCGACGGAGCGGATCTGGAACGCGTATTCGGCGCTGCTGGTGCCGAGGCGTTCGAGCCAGAAGTGCACCGCCACCGGTCCGGTGGCGGTGATCGGCGCCCGGTAGGTGATGGCGAACTCGCGGACCGCGTGGACGGCGTCCGGCGCGCTTCGTGCGCCCTGGAAGGCCACCCCACGCTCGGCCCAGTACGGGGTGAGTGCACGTTCCAGCAGCACCGCGTACCGGGCGTTGTGCAGGACCCCGAGGGCGTCGAGGTCATCGAAGTGCACGGTGGTGTGGGCGACGTGCCCGAAGTCGACGGCGGGCGGGTCGGCGAGGGCGTGGCTCATCTCAGGCCTTCCGGTAGCAGGGTCGGGTCCGGGCACAGCGTCCGGAGCCGGGTCAGCACGGTGTGGCGCGCGTGCGCGTAGGTGGTCTCCGGGTCCAGCAGGCGGGAGCGCATGGCGGCGGCGATACCGAGGGCGTCGATCTCGTACGCCAGCCGGGTGGCATCGGTGTCGGTGGGGAGTTCGCCGGCGTCGACCGCCTCCGTCACGAGCCGCTCCAGGAACGCGGTCCAGCGGGCGAAGACCTCGGCGAGCCTGTCCCGGACCGGGCCGGGGCGGGCGTTGTACTCGAATTGGGTGTTGGCGAAGAAGCAGCCGCCGGGGAGCGTCCCGGTCGCGTAGAAGGAGATCCGGGCCTCGTGCAAGGCCAACAGCCGGCGCACTCCGCGGGGTGCCCGAAGCGCGGGGTCGACGATCCGCTCCTGCCACTGCTCGACGGCCCGGTCGACGGTGGCGAGCTGGAGTGCCTCCTTCGAGCGCCAGTGTGCGAACAGGCCCGACTTGCTGACGTCCAACGCGTCCGCGAGTTGCCCGAGGGAGAGGCCGTGCAGCCCGGCCTCCGTGGCGAGCACCACCGCGGCGTCCAGCACGGCGGTGCGGGTGCGCTCGCCGCGTACGCGGCGGCCGTCGACGGTCATGGTGACAGCGTACATAAAAAGTACGATCGGTCGTGTTGTTTTTCGGTGACGGGCGTCACCCATTCCCCGACGCACGCCGCCCCGCCGTCAGACCGACGGCGGGGCGGCGCGGTGTCGTGCGTTGGTCAGGCGATGATCGTGTCGAGGGCGATCTCCACCATCTGGCTGAAGGTCTGCTCGCGCTCCTGGGAGGTGGTCTTCTCGCCGGTGCGGATGTGGTCGCTGACCGTCAGGATCGTCAGGGCGCGGGCCCTGAACCGGGCGGCGATGGTGTAAAGCGCGGCCGACTCCATCTCGACCGCCAGGATGCCGTAGTCGGCGAGCGTGTCGTAAAGGTCCGGCCGGTCGGTGTAGAAGGCGTCCGCCGCCAGGATCGGCCCGACCCGCATCGTGATGCCCCGCCGGTCGGCTACCTCGACCGAGGTGCGCAGCAGCCCGAAGTCGGCGACCGGGGCGTAGTCGATCAGCCCGTCGAAGCGCATCCGGTTCATGTTTGAGTCGGTGGACGATCCGATCGCGGCGACCACGTCGCGAAGCTGGAGATCCTCGGTGAGGGCGCCGCAGGACCCGATCCGGATCAGCGACCGCACGCCGTACTCGTTGACCAGTTCGTGGGCGTAGATCGAGGCGGACGGCATGCCCATCCCGGAACCCTGGACGGAGACGTCGACGCCGTTCCAGCGGCCGGTAAAGCCGAGCATCCCGCGGACCGTCGAGTAGCACTGTGCGCCCTCGAGGTAGGTCTCAGCGATCCACTTGGCCCGCAGCGGGTCACCCGGCATCAGAACTCGCTCGGCGATCTCTCCCGGCTTCGCGCCGATGTGCGTACTCATGGCAGAGATCCTGCCAGGCCGGCCGGCGGTATACCGGTTCGGCGTCCGATCCCGTGTTCCTGTAGCCTACTCGGCGGTGGCGTGTCCGAGTGGCCTAAGGAGCACGCCTCGAAAGCGTGTGAGGGTTCACGCCCTCCGCGGGTTCAAATCCCGCCGCCACCGCCAACCGACGAGGCACCCGGGAGCATCCCGGGTGCCTCGCTTCTTCCGCAGGTCAGAAGGACTGGCCGAAGAGCGCGCCGCCGGGATGGGCATCGGTGAGGCGCAGCACTATCCCGCTGTCGAGGTCGACGCCGAGTGCCGCGAGTTCCTCCTCTGGCAGGACTTCTGAGTTGATGGTGGCGACGTACTGGATGCTCCGCTCGGCGCTGAGCGACGCCGCGACCGAGAGGGCGCGGACGAGCTGCCGGTCGTCCGCCCGCTCGAACACCGCACTGTCATGGATGAGCATGCCCGGCGAGTGCGTGCGGTCCGCCCAGGTCGCGGCCAGCGTCAGGTCGTAGGCGAAGACGTCCATCCGGTCGCCTCCGCGTCCTCCGTCCGGGCGCACTTTCGTGCGAAAGGCGTAGCCGGAGTCCGTGACGTCAATGACCAGGTCGCCGGGCTCGCCGAAGAGCGCGTTCGTGATCCGGGCGAAGGTGGCCACCACGCCGGTCCACTGCTCCCGCCGTTCGTAGTGGTCGATGAACGTCTGTTGCCGGAGAACCTGGCGTTGGGTGCGGAGCTTCTCCAGGTCGGTCCGGAGCCGACGGATGTCCTCGGCCCGCCGGTCGAGCGTCTCGAGGCGGCTGCTGAGCTGGCCGAACCGGGCCTGGAGCTCGGCCAGGTCGTCGAGGGCGCCTCCCGAGCTGAGCAGGCGCAGCGCCTGACGTTGCTCCTCCTCGATCCGCCGGACCCGGCTCTGTGCCGCTGTGTTGGCGGTACGCAGCCGACTCATCTCCAGCTGCAGGTAGTCGCGGCGATTACGGGTGACCGTGCGGTGGAACTCGATCACCTCGTCCAGGGACCGTCGGGTGCTGCCCGCCAGGGTGATACCGATCTCTTCGTACAGGGCGACGACCTCGGCGATGCCCACGTC
Source organism: Micromonospora sp. WMMA1363 (assembly GCF_030345795.1). Classification (NCBI taxonomy): domain Bacteria; kingdom Bacillati; phylum Actinomycetota; class Actinomycetes; order Micromonosporales; family Micromonosporaceae; genus Micromonospora; species Micromonospora sp. WMMA1363. The sequence goes on along the minus strand of NZ_JAUALB010000001.1, from coordinate 3,913,348 downwards.
GGGTTCGGCGGCCATGCGCTCGGAGTACAGGTCGAGCAGGTTCTCGTTGAGGGTGATCTCGGAGATGAGTTCCTTGATCCGCGATGCCGCCTTGTCGAGCCGCAGCTGGGCGTCGCGGTACTGCGGCACGACCCGGAAGTCACCGATCGCCCGACGGAGCTCCGCCAGGTCGGCGGCCACCCGGATCCGCTCCGACTCCAGTTCGCCCAGCCCGCCCTCCATCCGCTCGATCGACTCGAGGTTGCGATCGCTGAGCATTCGGAGTGCGGCCTCGTCCTGCTTGAGCTGCTGCCAGCTGGCCACCGTTCGCCAGTTGAGCCCGAGCAGAAAGGCGTTGCTGAGCTGCACCTGCCACGCCTTCTGCTCGGTGCCGGTGCGGAAGGGATCGACGAACGCGCCGGGTCCGCTGCGGGCCGAGTACGCGAAGAGCGAGCGGAACCCGGGGACGTACTTGTGCGGCCGGTCGGCACTCAACCCGTAGCATCGTTCCCCCAGGTGGGTGCGCCATTCGCCGAGCCTGAGCAGGCGGGAGCCGTCGGGCTCCACGACACCTGGCCGGTCGTCGCCGAGGTCGCCGTGCACCCGGATCTCGTTGGGGCGCCGAAGTCCCCGGGTGACCCGCACGGACTGCCCATCCAGCTCCAGGTCGAGGGCGAAGGCCCAGGAGTCGTCGAGAGCCTTGATGTGAACGAGGTTCTGAGCGGTGCCCAGATTGGCGCCGAGGCAGTAGTTCACGATCTCGATGAGGCTGGTCTTGCCCAGTCCCCGTCCTGGTCCATTCTGGTCGACGACGCGATCCGCGACGACCAGGTTGAACCCGGGGTTGAGGCGTACCTCCCGGAAGCCGGGGAGGTTGGCGGAGATCCGGCGGATTCTCACCGTAACCACCGGAGGATGCCGCCGTCGCTGTCGATCACCCCGAGGGCGAAGAGGAGGTCGAGAGCGAGAATGAACCGGTCGTAGGTCATTCCCTCCTGCACCGCCGTCCACAGGTCGGACACGGTGGTGGCGGACCGTCGCGCGGCGATCAGGGAAGCCGCCTGACCGAGCAGGGAGTGTTCGAGGTCGACGTACTTGTCGGGCAGGATCATGGCGCCTCCTCGAACACGTCGCAGACGTGAAACAAGTGGGCGAGTACCGCCAGCCCGGCGGCCTGGCGGGGAAGGTCACCGCCGGCGGTGCCCTCACCACCGGCGAAGTCACTCAGTGCGACGAACAGGCTATCACCACGTAGGCCCTCGCCCCAGAGCCGTTCGTACTCGGTCACGAAGGCGCGGCGCAGGTTCGCGGGGAAACGGTGGTCGACGTGGCTGGCCATCCGTTGCAGGTAGTCGGCGACGAGTGGGCTCTGCGCCAGGCCGAGGGTCAGCCGAAGCCGCGCCGGGGCCCCCAGGGCGTTGCGCCGCATCTTCTCCTCGGGCTGTACCGCGCGTAGGGGGGTGGACGGCAGCGGTTCGGCGTCGACGAGGTGCCGGCAGACCACGTCCAGTTCGGCGGAGGTGACCCGGACCATGGCTGCGGTGAGCCGGTGGTGCACCCAGCGCTCCAGCCCCGACTTGTAGGCCTGGAGCACCTCCACCGGGTAGCGGTCGGGGTGGTCGTCGACGAGCTTGTGGTGTGTCGGGCAGAGCAGCAGCAGGTTGGGATAGGCGTTGCGGGTGCGCGGGTCCAGGGTCGGATCGGCCCGTGGCCCGTCGTCCGCGGCGCCGCGGATGTGGGCGATGTTGCTCAGGTTGGCCGGGTCGGTCACGTCGGGACGCCGGTCGACCAGAAGTATCCGGCACCCCGGGAAGGCGCAGCACCCCCCGGACAGGGCAAAGAGAAGCTTCAGCGTCCGGACCGAGTAGGAACGCCGGCCGCCGACGGTATCGCTCCTCCCCACGGATCAACGCTAGCCGGACGGTCACCTTCCGTGGTCGTTGTCGCACGTCTGTACGAAGAGTTCACCTGTCCTTTGACGAGTGGTAACGGTTGAGGCTGTCGATTTCGCCGTCAGCAGGGGCTGTGCCCCTCGTCGAAGGCCCGCTGGGCCCAGTCGGCGTACCCGGCGATGACCTTGCGGACGGTTCGCCCGTCGTGCAGGAAGAGGTACGCTCGGTCGCCGTCGCGGGCGAGCAGGCCGTCGAACCGAATTGTCTCTTGTGGAGCGTCGAGGTACCGGGCTGCCGGGTAGCGCCTCCGCACTTCGGTCAGCGGAGTGCCGGCAGCCACCCCCTCGGGCGTGCGGACCGGGTCGCCGACCCAGAGCAGCACCAGTCGGTCGTCGACGAAGATCGGGCTGATCGTCTCGTGTCCGGCCAGCGTCGGTCCACACGCGTTGACGTCGCTCCGCAGGATCCCCCGGCGGGTGAGATCGTCCTCGGAGTCACCGAAGTCGACCTCGGGCAGCCCGTCGAGGTCGATCACCGTGACCTTGCCGGCCGGTTCGTGGACGGCCACCTGATCCGATGGAACGGAGCCGCTGCCGGCGATCGAGGCAGCCGTCAGCAGAGCGGCAATGAAGCCGAATTGTCGCAATTTCATGGAATCCCCCAGTCCACAACGGAACGGGGGCGATCTGGTTGCTGGCCGGCTGCGGATTGCCGCCCCTCCCACTCCTCGGCCAGCTCGTCCCAGTAGTCGACGCTCAGCCCGCGCCGCCCGTGCGTCAGCCAACCCGCGGTGTCCCGCTCCACGTGCAGCCCCAACTCGGCGAAGGGATCGATCCAGGCGCCGAGCTCGACGCCCAGCTCGACGAGGGCGGCGTTGATCGGCCACCCGGTCCGGGGACCGTCGAACGTGTCGTCGAAACGCGGCCCCCACGACACGGCTCCGCCCAGCCACACCACCGCCGACTGACGTCCGATCCCGCCGGCGAACTCCGCCTCCAGGTAGGCCACCGGTCCTCGGTGCGACCACCGGCGGAACGCGTCGGCCAGCGGTGGGACGAGCGCCAGGTGGAACGGGTGCGCCGCGCCGCGCTCCGCGACCGAGAAGTCCGGCAGCGCCCCGGTCAGCTCCTGCACCAGCTGCGGGGTGACGGGTAGGAGCGCGAAGTCCTGACGGAGCTCGCCGAGAACGGCGTGATCCAGCTCGCCGGTCTCCTCGTCGAGCAGATCGGTGTCTGCGACAACGGCGTTGATCTGGTACCCCATCCGAACCTCTCCGGCGTCCACAACCTGTGGATAGAACATGTGTACGACTGGGTGACGGGCCGGAGCCGATCCGGTGCGCGGGCTGTCGGCGTTCCCCCCCCGTTACCTTTTTGATCGTCCCCAGCCGGGGACTGCTCGGTCGCCCGGCTCGGTATGACTAACCGCCCCTGTCGTACGCATGATCCGGGGGGTGTTGTCGCCGGGCCGGGTGGCGTCGGCGGACCGCTGATAGGGACCCGGCCGCCCCGCGTGCGGGGTAGGTCTCTTCGTAACGTGGATGCCGGCAGTCCGACGCTGACCAGCGGCCGAGCCACGGTAGCAGTTGGGGAGGCACAGCGTTGTACGACGAGTACGGCGTCTTTATCGGACTGGATGTCGGCAAGGAAGGACACCATGCGGTCGCGCTAACCCCGGAAGGGAAGCGGCTGCACGACGCTACGCTGCCCAATACCGAGGCCGGCCTGCGGAAACTGTTCGACAAGCTCGCCCGGCACGGCCGGGTCCTGATGGTGGTCGACCAGCCCGCATCGATCGGCGCGCTGCCCGTGGCGGTGGCCCGCGTGTGTGGGCATCAGGTGGCCTACCTGCCCGGCCTGGTCATGCGCCGACTGGCCGACCTGCACCCCGGCACCGCGAAGACCGACGCCCGCGACGCCTACGTGATCGCCGACGCCGCCCGCACCCTGCCGCACACGCTGCGCCGCGTCGACGCCGGCGACGACGCCCTCGCTGAGCTGGAAGTCCTGGTCGGCTACGACGACGACCTCGCCGGCGAGGTCACCCGGATCTCCAACCGGATTCGTGGTCTGCTCACCCAGATCCACCCGCCGCTGGAGCGGGTCCTGGGCCCGAAACTGCAGCATCCAGCCGTGCTGGAGCTGCTGTCGCAGTGCGGTGGACCAGCCGGGCTGCGCAAGGCCGGCCGGACGAAACTGGTCGAGATGGTCAAGAAGCGTGCGCCACGCATAGGCGTACGCCTGGTCGCGCAGATCCTCACCGCGCTCGACGCGCAGACCGTCGTCGTGCCTGGCACCGCGGCGGCCGAGACCGTCCTGCCGCGACTGGCTGACAACCTGCGTGACCTGCTGCACCAGCGTGACCAAGTCGCCGAACAGGTTGAGGGGATGCTTGATGCGCACCCTCTTGCCGGGGTCCTGACCTCGATGCCCGGCATCGGCGTCAGGACCGCAGCCCGCATCCTGCTCGAAGTCGGCGACGGCACCACCTTCCCCACCTCCGGCCACCTCGCCGCCTACGCCGGCCTGGCCCCAGTCACCCGCCGCTCCGGCACCAGCATCCGCGGCGAGCACCCACCCAAGGGCGGCAACAAGCAGCTCAAACGCGCGTTCTTCCTGTCCGCGTTCGCCGCCCTGACCGACCCGACCAGCCGCACCTACTACGACCGGAAACGCGCCGAGGGCAAGAAACACAACGCCGCCCTCATCTGCCTCGCCCGACGCCGCGTCGACGTCCTACACGCCATGCTGCGCACCAAGACCCCATACCAGCCGAAACCGGCGGACGAACCCCACCTCGCGGCTTGACAAAACCCATAGGGACACCCCCCGTCCGACGGGTGGATCAGCTCAAGGACGAAGCCGCCGCGCCTACCTCGGACCGTACCCGGCGCGGGGGCCGCGCTGTGCCTCCGGTCGTGGAGATCGGCCTGAAAGAGATCTACGACCAGTTGGCCGCGTTGAACACCAACGTCCAGATCCTCGCCAGCGATCTGAAAGACCTCACCCGACAAGGCGAAGACCACGAAAACCGGCTACGCGCCCTGGAGAACACACGGTGGCCGCTGCCCTCAGTAGCCGCGCTGGTGTCCGTCGCCGCCCTGATCGTGGCCATCATCGGCTACGCCACCGTCGGATGAACCGACGATGCCGGTCCACCCCAGCCGTTCGCTGACCTCGACCGCATGCTGCTGCGCGACGGTCATGTCCGCGCCCGCCGCCCGGAGCAGTTCCACGATCTGCCCGTTGATCCCGTGCGGGTCGACCAACGCCACCCCGGCCTGGATCCCCAACAGCACCGGGTCAGTGGTGACCGAGTGGACCGCCGCGACCGCCACCTCACGCGGGACGTCCCGCCGGTCCCCGATGCCGTACCGGGCAGCCGTCCCCGACAACACAGCCAGCACCAGCCGCTGCGACTGCGGCAACGACGGCACATGCACCATCCCACGACCCTAACCAGGAGGCACCCCTTGACCCACGACTACCTGATCTCCCTGATCCGCACCGCCGTCCCCGCCGCTGTCGGCGCCGCCCTGGCGCGGTTGGCCTCCGAAGCCGGAATCATCCTCGACGGAGACTCGTCCACCGCCCTCACCACCGGGGTGGTGGCGTTGACCATCGCCGGCTACTACGCCGCAGTCCGTGTCCTGGAGGTGCGGTGGCCGCGGCTGGGTGTCCTGCTGGGCAAGCCGAGCGCGCCCACGTATCCGGTCTCGGCCGTCCAGCAGCAGTGACATCGCCGTCCGAGCTGCCGGCTTATACCCTCGGTAGGGATCGCGGGTGAGATGTCCAACATCGACTTTAGGTAGTTCGGCGCAACCGTGAGGACGTCTGGAGTCGAGTAGATGCTTCGGTCGGCATCGAAGCGAACGATCAACGTTACCGATTCGTTATGATCACTTTACGTGTGCGACCCGGTGCGTATTGTCCGGAATGATCAAGGTTTGCGGGTGCTGCAAATTGCAGGCAGGTAGATGACGAAAGCACCGGGCTTCTTGCGGGCTGCGTGGGAACGGCCGACGTTGGCAGGTTCGCTCGCATGGGGACGGCCCACAGGGAGCCATTTTCATCGTGACGGTGCAGGTCATGGGCGGTGCGGGGAGGCCGGTGTCCATGTAGGACGAGGCTCCCGGTAAGACAGCAATCGACCAAGATCAGATGCCCCAACCGGGAGCCTCGCTGTGCTGTCTTACCCTGCCGCGATTCCGTTGTCCACCCGCAGCCTGAACCACCTCGCCGCCCTCATCCGAGCCCGCCGCCAGCAGCGACGGTCCCGGTGGCGACGCCTCGACCCCGGCCGGCAAGCCCTGCTCGCCCTGGCCCACCTGCGCAACGGCGACACCCTGACCCGCCTGGCCGCCGGATTCGAGATCGGCGTCACGACGGCCTGGCGTTATGTCCGCGAGGCCATCGACCTGCTCGCCGCGACCGCCGACGACCTGGCCACGGCCATGACCAGGATCCGGCTGCTCGCCTACGCAATCCTCGACGGCACCCTGATCCCGATCGACCGGGTCGCCAACCAGAAGCCGTACTACTCCGGGAAGCACAAGCGTCACGGAGTGAACGTGCAGGTCATCGCCGACGCGGCCGGGCGTCTCGTGTGGGCCTCGGGCGCGCTGCCCGGCTCGACGCACGACCTGACCGCCGCCCGCGGCCACGGCATCATCGACGCCCTGACCAGCGCCGACGTGATGACCTTCGCCGACAAGGGCTATCAAGGCGCCCACGGCAGCGTGCGCACCCCGTTCAAGCGGCGCCGCTTCCGGCCGAAGCTGTCACGCCGGCAGAAGGCCGTCAACCGGGCCCACGCGAAGATCCGCGCCCGCGGCGAACGAGCCATCGCCACCCTCAAAACCTGGAAGATCCTGACCAAGCTGCGCTGCTGCCCACGCCGAGCGACCGCGATCGTGCAGGCCATCCTCGTCCTGCACCACGTCGAAGCCGACCGCTACGCAGGATGAAAATGGCTCAGGATTGGGGCCTGCGGGCCGTCGGACCCTCAATCGCCTGGAGGCAGCATGAGAATCGGTACCACTCTACTCCAACGGCTCGGACGAGTCACTGCAGTCACGCTCATGGTTGGCGCCGGAATCGCTGCAGTGGGAACACCTGCCTCAGCCGCGGGTGCCTCGGGAGATCCGAGCATCTCGGAAATCCGAGGGGCGCTCGAACGGATTTCTAACGGCACGTGGGATGAATCGGACATCGCCTACTCCAGAAGGTGCCCGAGGTCGGCCGCAACGTACCGGACCCGCGGGATCCAGGCACCCTTACGACGATGCCGGCGCGACCGATCTCATCCGAGGCGAAGATGAAGGATTCGGTCAGCGAGTCCGCCGCTGGCGCGCTAGCGATTAGTTGCTGGAATCAGTGGAGCTATGTAGAGAAGAAGGACATCTTCGGATCTCGGATTTACCGCTTCAATGTCGAGACCGACTGGTGCTATGACACGGGCACCAAAAAACTGGTGAACGTCGATCGAGCGGTCGGTTACATCAACTACGAGACTTGGGGGATCAACTTCAACGGCTGGCAGGTCGACAGCCATGGCGTGCGGAGCACCAAGTGGAGCGGATGGCACGACAAAAAGCGAACGTACAGTACTGCGTTGGGGGGGATGTCGGGTGTTACACCACCACCTATCCCCAATGCCACGTAGGCTAGGTTGATCTTGGGTGTGGCCTGCGGTTTTGTGTGGACTCGCGGGTGGTGCGGCGTGGCGGGGTGGCCGTGGTTCGGCGGGCTGTTTTGATCTCGGGTCATGTCGGTGGATGTGGTGGATCGTCCGGCGGTGCGGTCGGATCAGGTCACGCTCGGGGTGTTGATCTCGCAGGTGTCGCGGGAGGAGGTCGACGCGGCGGTTGAGGTGTGCGGGGTGCGGGAGAAGCGGTCGGACGGGAGACTGCCGGCGCATGTGACCGCGTATCTGACGTTGGGGCTGGCGTTGTTCCCCGACGATGACTACACCGAGGTCGCGAGCAGGGTCACCGGGTCGTTGGACCGGTTCGGGTGCTGGAGTGCGGGGTGGAGCGTGCCGACGTCCAGCGCCATCACTCAGGCGCGGAAACGGTTGGGTCGCCAGGTGTTCGCCGAGGTGTTCGAGCGCACGTGCGGGCCGGTCGCGGGTGAGGCGGGCCCGCACGTGCAGGTGGCCGCGCTGGGCACCGCGCGGGGGTCTTTCCTGCGCCGGTGGCGGCTGCTGGCGATCGACGGGTTCGAGGTCGACCTGCCCGACAGCGACGAGAACGCGGCCGAGTTGGGGTACGCCGGGTCGGGGGAAACCGTTCGGCGTTCCCGAAGGCCCGGGTAGTGGCCCTCGCAGAGTGCGGCACCCACGCCTTCGTCGCCGCCGAGATCGGCGGCTACGCCGTGGGAGAGAAGACCCTCGCGCAGCGCCTGTACCCGCGGCTGCGGTCCGACGAACTGCTCACCGCTGACCGGGGGTTCTACTCCTGGCAGGCGTGGGATGCCGCCCAGGCCACCGGCGCGGCGTTGCTGTGGCGGACCCCGAACCAGCTCGACCTGCCCGTGGTCAAGGTCCTGTCCGACGGCACCTATCTCACCGTCCTGATCAAGCCGACTGTCCATGGCGGTCGACGGGAACGGCTCCTCGCAGCCGCCCGCGGCGAGGCTGATCTGACCGACATCAACACTGTTCCCGACGCGTTCGACGACCAGGGCCTGCCGGCAGGGCTATTGCATTGTCGTGTTGCTGCTGGTCACGGTCGGTTTTCCGGTAGTCACGGCGTCGATGAGCTCGTGTGGGCGGTGACTGGCCCGGCGAGTTGCTTCGGCGATGTTGGTGGCGCCGTCGGTGTGGTGGTATCCGATTGCGGTGTTACGGAGGGTGGCGAACACGGCAGGACCGTTGTGGGTCCTGGCCTGGTGGGCGTCTTCACGTAGCGTGACGTCTCGGACGTGATGTGTAGGGTCGGCCGCATGGCGAGGTGCCTGTTGGGCAGGTCCTTTTCCATGCGGCCTCCCTCCGAACCGGACATGATAGTTTCCTGATCATCCGGCTCTCCAGTGACTGCTGCGTGAGCGTTCAGGCCGACTGCCAGCCCTGGATGCGGTCGTAGCATGAGCCGCAGACCACGAGGGACTTGCGGCGTCGTCGTGCCATGAGCTGCATCCAGTCGGGCTGTGCGTCTCCGGTTCTGGCGAGGTCAGCGAGTTTTCGGACGTGGTGAACCTGAATGTTGTCCGTCTGCTTGCAGATCTCGCACGTGTTCGCCAGGAGCCTGCTGATCAGCTCCTTGTGCGGGTAACTCACCTGGAGCGGCCGACGGTCGGAGATGACCGCCGTTTTCTGTCGCTTGAGTGGAATGCCCCCGAACCGTGCTACCAGTGGTTGCCTGCCGTCGCGTTCGATGCGTGCCTCGAAGCAGGTGCGCAACCCGTGCGGTGTTTCGATCTTGGCTTTGTGTCGGGCCGCCATCTTCGACACCGTCGAGTGGTGCTTGCCTGCGAGGGTCTTGAGCATGGAGGTCTTCATGACCCATTCGAGGCGGTGCAGCCGGTGAACGTCACCGGCCAGCAGGTAGTACTGGACGATGCCCCGATACTCGGCCCCGAACGTGGCGATGATTGGGTGATCATCGTTGTGGATCAGGGCACCCCGGTGGGCGGGTTTGCCGCTTGCGAGGTAACGGGAGCACTTGGCCTTGATCACGTCCTTGGGCACGCGCAGCCCGATCGCCGCGTTCGCCGAACGGCGGCCACGGACGATCCTGCGGCTGTCGTGCTGGATGGTGATGTCGTAGCCGAGGAACCGCGCCGCGCTGGAGCGGGCGTGGGTGATCAGCGTCTTCTCGTGCGACAGTTCCAGCTTGAGTTCGTCTCGCAGGAACGCCGCGAGTCGCTGCTTGATCTCCTCAGCTTCGGCCTTCGGTCCGGTGAACCCGAGTAGGTGATCATCTGCGTAGCGGCAGTAGCGCAGCCTCCGGTACTCCGGATCGTCAGGATCGGAACTGGGCAGGGTGCGCATCCGTTTGAGCAGCGTCCGGGCCTCGGCTCGGTCGCCGCGTCGACGGGCCGTCGCCAGCAGGTTGGCCACCTCAAGGTAGGCCGGGTTACGTGCCCGGCGTCCCCCTCGGGTGTACTCGGGAATCAGAACCTTCTCGACGAAGACGTCCAGCTTGTGCAGGTAGAGGTTGGACAGGATCGGGCTGGCGACCCCACCCTGCGGCGCGCCGGACAGCGTGGCGCCCCATCTCCAGTCCTCCAGGTATCCGGCGGTGAGCATGTTGCGCACCAGCCGCAGGAACCGGTTGTCGTGGATCTTCTCCGCCAGGATCGAGATCAAGATCTCGTGATCGAGACTCCCGAAACAGTCGGCGATGTCTCCCTCGATGAACCAGGCCGTTCCGGTCCAGGTGTTGGCCACCTCCCGCAACGCGGTATGGCAGCCCCGGCCGGGACGAAATCCGTGGGACCGGTCGGAGAACTGGGGCTCGTAGTAGGCCTCCAACAGCAGGCGCACCACTTCGCCGACCAGCTTGTCTGACCAGGTAGGCAGGCCGAGGGGCCTGAGCTTGCCGCCCTTCTTCGAGATCATGACCCTGCGCACCGGACGGAACCGGTAACGCTCGTGGCGCATCGCCTCGATGATGCGGCCGATCTTGCCCAGCGACATGCCGTCCACGGTCTCCTGGGTGACCCCGGGCGTCATCGCACCCTTGTTGGCGTAGATGCGTCCGTAGGCCAGCAGATACAACTGCGGGTTGAACATCTGTCGATACAGTTCTTCCAGCGGCAGGCCACGCCTGCCGCGCTCACGCAGGACACCCAGCACCGTTTCGGCGCTCTGCATTACGCATACCTCCCAGTTCTGTGGTGTCCGATCACCTGGCCCCCTTCGCCCGTGCGGACGGCTTTCCCGTCCTCCCTGGCCGGTCGTGACTCCGGCGACTACTACGGGGCCTCCGTCGCCATAGGGCTCGCGCCCGTTAGGCGATCCCACGTTCGTCCTCGTCGTACGTGACAGCGTGACGTAGGCGTCCCACTCATCTCCTTAAATGCCCTCGTTGGGCATCGCCCAGCGCCCGGAGGTTGCACCAGCCCCGTAGATACATGCCGGTGCAGAGCGCGGCGTCGGCTTCGAGCGTGGTGCCGACGGAGTCGAAATCTGCCTCGCTGGAGATTGGGCTTCAGGCAATTCAGCTTTCGCCATATCACGCGGGTCTCCCACCGCACCGCTCCTCACGCTTGGACACGGCCGATGGTTTGCTGGCATGCTCTGATCCCCTTCGCCTTTCGGCATCCGGGTAAGCCATCAGACCCAGAGATGTCCCTCCAATCTCTCCCGGCTGAGCCGGGAATACAGACGAGGCGTTGCGTGGCGCACAGGCGGTTCTCGATATGCCATTCAGAGCGCGCCCAGGTGCCGAGGTCGGCGGGTTGGGCCTGGTCGGCGGGCAGCGAGATAGTCAGGTACTCCGTTTCGCGAGTGGTCTTGCCCTTGATCGTGCGGGTCCGGGTGATCCGGACGGCCTGTTCGGCGTTGGGAAAGCCCAGCCCGCCGGGGGTCTTGACGGTGAGTGCCTTGACGGTGCGGGTCTCTTTGCGGCCGTGACCGGTCTCGCGGGTCTGTGCCCCGACCGGGACCTGCGCCCAGGGCAGGGCCTTGAGCTGGGCGAACAGCTTGGGTTGGTTGGCCTTGATCGGGACCATCAGATGAGCGTCGGCGGAGGCGAGCAGATCGGCGTGCCCGGTCTGGGCGTGCAGCGCGTCGGCGACGACCAGGACGTCCTTCAGGGATCCCAGCACGGCCGCAACCAGGCGTAGTAGTGGGGTGAACGCCGGGATTTCGTTCGACTTCGCCGTGATCTGAACCTGGGCGAGCACGATCCCGGTGCTGGTGTCGTAGGCCGAGAGCAGATGCACCTGCCGCCCGTCGGCGAGGCGGGCACCCCGGGCGACCTTCCCGTCGATGGCGATGACGAGTCGCCCCCGGCGCCCGCCGATCACGACCGGCCCGGCCCGCTCCCGCAACCAACACGCGAGGACCTGCGACAACACCTCGGCGTCGAGCCGGATCAGCAGCCGCCACACCGTCGTCGCGGCCGGTACCCGGCCGTCGAACCCGAGCCGGGTCCACACCGACTCGTCCTGGAAGCGCATCCAGTCCGCGACCGCGGCGAACGTGCACGCCCCGGCGAGTACCGCGCACACCGCCGCCGCCAGGACACTGACCAGCGGATACCGCCGGCCCCGCGGATCGCGCGGGTCGTTGATGACCGCCAACGCCACGAACAAGCTGCGGCGGTCACTGTCACGGTCGCTACCGGTGACCACAACCGGTGACGGCAGGCTGGGGGGTCGGTGCGGCAGCACGATCTCGGTCAGTGATGATGACATCAGCGGGTACGGTCCTGTTCTCGATCACGGTTGTCTTCGCAAACACCATGATCACCAACGGGCCGTACCCGTCCCACATGGACCCCGGACCTCGCCGAACCCCCTGCGAAACCCCAGTTCAACCGCCCTTTGATCGACTACGCAACAGCCCTGGGCCTGCCGGTCGTCCACCTCGCCAGAGTGGTCGAGTACGACGTACCCGACCGCGTCGGTAACGGCACCGGCGAACTGATCGCCCTGATCACCACAATCATCGACCCCGCCGACGCCCGCGCCGACGAACTGGCCGCCGCGTACCACGAACGCTGGGAGGAAGAAACCGCCAACGACCAGCTCAAAACCCACCTCCGTGGTCCCGGACGGGTGCTGCGGTCCCGCCTGCCGGACCTGGCCCATCAGGAGATCTGGGCCTACCTGATCGTCCACCACGCGATCAGCGCACTGACCGCGAAAGCGTCCGCCGCCGCTGACCTCGATCCAGATCGGATCTCCTTCACCAAGGCCCTGCGCCTGATCCGCCGCACCGCCACCGGGACGGCGGACATTCCCCCCTCAGGACTGGACTGACCGACTACCGACCCACCTTGCCCAGATCGCCGCTCTCCTGATCCCCACCCGACGCGAACGCACCTGCCCCCGCGCCGTCAAACGCGCCCGCCACAACAGCTACCGCGTCAAGAAACGCGACGAGCCAGCCAGCATCCGCCACCAGGGCTCAGCCACCGTCCACATCTACCGACTTCAACCCCACGCAGCATGATCAAACTAGGCTACGTGGCATTGCACCTATCCCTGCATCAATGTTGAGCTAGGGACCACGGCGGGCTCCAACCCCTGGAGTTGGAAGGTTACGGGCAGTTCTGCGGGCTGACCTCGCGGGACGTTATATAGCTAGCAAGGGGGCTGACATGCAAAAAGCAACCCGCTTCTTATTGATCACCACGCTGCAGGTCGCCGCAGTGGTAGTCGCTTTCGCTTTTCTTATGACGCTCTTTTTGGAGCCGGGCGAGTGGAGGAAAGCGGATTGGTTGGTCGATTTACTCCCCTTGCTGACAACAATCCTTGTCATAAATGCGCTTGTTCAGATATTCCGGTTAATGCGGCAGGCGAAGAAGAGATAACTACGAGTGCACGCTGCTGTTCGGACGAGCAGCAGCGTGCGCCTTGTGGGAGTCTGATCTGAGGCAAGCAACCAGCGTCTGCCCCGATAGGATCATCGATGCGGTGCCGCCGGTGACGTCCCGGCCGGCGCCGACCAACAACGACAGCACCCTGTCTGGCCTGAGTTGTAGCGATTTAGTGACCACTCCAGCCGAGGGTGGTCAGGAGGGTTCGGGTCTCGGCGGTGATGCGTGGCTGGGCGGTCACTTGCTGGGTGCTGATGGTGACGGTGGCTGAGCGGAGGGGCCGCAGGGTCTTGAGGATCTTGTTGATGCTCAGCCCGGAGCGTGCTTGGGCTTCGCGGGAGATGGCCAGGGCGGCGAACACGACGGTCAGGTGGGCCTGGATGCTGTCTTCGAGGCGGTGGAAGACCGGTCGTGCGGCCAGGTCGGACTTGGTCATCCGGAAGGAACGTTCGACCTGGTAGAGGTCGTGGTAGGCGGCCACGACGGCCGCGCCGTCCATCACGGTGGGGTCGATGTTGGTGACGTAGCCCTTGATCCCGATCAGGGATCGGGCGCGTTCGACGAGGTCCCAGTTCACGCTGGTGGTGCTGTCGGTGAAGGTGACGAAGCGGTCCTTCTTCAGCGGTCGTTCGCCGGCGGCGACCTTTTCGGCGCGTTCGACCATGGCGTTGATCGCGCGGTTGTCGTGCTGGGCTCGTGTGAACGTGTACTGGTAGACCACCCGCCGGTCGCGGGCCTTGGTCCCGGTGCCCATGCGCCGGGTGGTCTCGATCGTCGCGCCGTCGGGCAGGTGGTTGCCGTGCCGCTCGACGTGGGCCTCAAGTTCGTAGGGGATTTTGCTGGTCTTGGAGCCGACGATGAACCGGAATCCGTTGTCTTCCAAGGCCAGCAGGTTGGCCGCGGACAGCATCCCGGCGTCGGCCACCACGACCAGGTCGTCGGCCTGGTGGCGGTCGCGGAATCGGGTCAGCACCGGGATCAGGGTTTTGGTCTCGGCTTTGTTGCCGGCGAACAGGTCTATCTCCAGCGGGAACCCGTCGGCGGTGGTGAGCAGCCCGACGGTGACCTGCGGGTCGACGCGGCGTTCCTTGCTCATCCCGACCTTGCGCAGCTGGTCTTCGCGTTCGACCTCGAAGTGCAGGGTGGTTACGTCGTAGAGCACGACCGCCAGCCCGCCGCCGCGGGTGGCGTGCCGGTGACAGGCCTGCGCGATCACGGCCCGGTAGTCCCGCTCGACCACCCGCTTGAGGCAGCGCATGAACGTCACCCGATGCGGCGAGGCGATCCCGATCTCGGTCAACACACGCACGGTGTCGGCCTTGCTGGTCGGCTCGATCACCCGGCCCAGAACCAACGCCCGAAACGCCTCGTCGCCGAGGCGATCCAGGCCGAGGTCGTCGTAGAGGCTGTTCAGGACATCCCACAAGATCAGCGAGGACGTGCCCTCGACCACCGCCGACGCCCCGCCCGCACCGGTGCCGACGCCGTCCAGGTCCAGGGCCAACTGCCCACCATGCAGGCGTTCCTCAGCGACCTGCAGCAGCAGCGCCAACTCGTCGTCGGTATGGGCCGAGCCGATGTGCTCGATGCTCAGCACCCGCCGGCCTCGTTTGTGCACGATCTGGACCGCGGTCGCTCCGGAGGCGGTCTTCACCCGCCGCACGAAAGCGCCCACCCCGCGAGACTACCCACGCCGCCAAGCCGCGTTAGTGACCACATCGGCGCCAATCCGCCGGCAAACGCCGAGGTCAGCGGCACCCGCGATCACAAGATCGCCAGAACGCTACAACTCAGGTCTGGCGGTGAGGCCGGGTGGTAGCTGTTGTCGATCTGGGTCAGCTCGTTTTCGGTGGGCGGCCCGGTTTGCGCTGCCAGCCGTTTGTGAAGGCGTCGACGCTGCCGCGGGTGTAGACGGGGCCGGCGGCGAGGCGGGCGACCGGGTCCGGGAACGCGTCGTGTTCGCGGGCGAGTTGCTCGACTCGTTGCCGGGACACGCCGAGGATCCGGGCGATCTCGGCGTTGCCGACCAGGTCCATCGGGTGCGGGCGGGAGATCTCCCGCTCATGGTCCTCGGCGGTGATCACGCGTAGGGCGGTGATGTCCGGTGCGCCGCCGATGGCCTGGCTGTGTGCGGTGCGCGCCGCGCGGGTGGCGGTGTCGGCGGCCTGTCGTGTGGTGGGCGCCTCGATGGTCATCTCCAGGCGCACCCGGTCGGCGCCGTTGTCGATGATGATGCCGAAGCCGGGTAGGGTGCGGGTGATCTCGGCTAGTTGGTCGTCGGTGGGCTGCTGGGTCCAGCGGCGGATGGTCACGGCGGAGTGCCACTGCTGGGGTTGCTGGGTCATACTGGATTCCTCCATCCCCTTGTTCCTGTCGCGGATCCGGATGGGGTGGGGGCCGCGCCGCTACGCGGCCCCCACGCGGTCACCGCCGGTGGGCGGGGAGCCGCAGGCCAGCGCCGCGAAGCGCGTTCAGCAGGTCCATCCACTCCTTCGGGGTGTGTGGCGCGTGTGCTCGAACGTCAGGGTCGTGATCCCCTTGGCGAAGATCCACGTCCGGTGCGGGTTTGGCGGACGCTGAAGCCCTGCCGTACCGCCGTTGCGACGATCTGGTCCATCCGGTTACTCATCCAGTCCCACCCCCTCCCCTTGCCCCTGTCAAGAAAATACTAACAGGAACTCTTTCCTTAGACAAGGGTTAATGAAGGGGTGGATCACCAAAGCAAGCGCCCCGCCCTTGGCCTCACGGCCGGGCGGGGCGTCACGTCGTGTCCGGGTCGCCTCGGGTTGGTGGGCGGTCTAGTGGGGCGTGTCGAGTGGCCAGGTGTGTGACCCGTCGGGCGTGTCGATCCAGAGGGTGTGGGTGCCGTTGCGGTCGACGGTTAGCCCTAGTACTGCAACGGCGGGTCGTAGCTTCGGGTGCTGATCATTCGTTGGTTGGTTGTGGTGGATGCGCGGGTGGTCGGGTCGTGGGATGCCGGGTTGGAGGAGTTGTTCTTCCGGTTCGCGCATCGGTTTGAGCGGGTGGAGCCGCGGCGGCGGGCATGGGCGTATGTGCGGGGGCTACTGGCACCGTTGGAGCGGCGTAACGGCTGGACCCTCGCGGAGCAGGCTGGGCATGTGTCGCCGGACGGGTTGCAGGGCATGTTGTGCAGCGCGGCGTGGGATCGGGACGCGGTCCGCGATGACGTGCGCGATTACGTGGTGGACCAGATCGGCGATGCGGCCGGGGTGCTCATCGCTGACGAGACGGGGTTCGTCAAGAAGGGCCGTGCGTCGGCGGGGGTCCAACGGCAGTATTCGGGTACGGCGGGCAAGACCGAGAACTGCCAGATCGGCACGTTCCTGTGCTACGCCACGCCGCGGGGTCGGGCGTTGATCGATCGGGAGTTGTACCTGCCGAAGTCGTGGACCGGTGATCGGGACCGGTGCCGGCGCTCGGCGATCCCGGACGCCGTCGGGTTCGCGACCAAGCCGCAGCAGGCGCAGGCCATGCTGGAGCGGGCGGTCACCGCGGGGGTGCCGTTTTCGTGGTTCACGGCCGATGAGGCCTACGGGCAGAACCCTGGCCTGCGGGGCTGGTTGGAGGATCGGGACATCGCGTACGTGATGGCCACCCGACGCGACGATCGGGTGCCCTCCGGGCTGCACACCACCACCGGTGTCGACGAGCTGATCGGCAGGGTGCGTGCGGGCGCGTGGCAACGACTGTCGTGTGGTGACGGCGCGCACGGGCCGCGCCGCTACGACTGGGCTCGGCTGCCGATCCGCCGCACCTTTGCCCACGGCCGCCGCGGCTGGGTCCTGGCCCGACGCTCGATCACGGATCCCGGCGACATCGCCTACTACGTCTGCTTCGGCCCCCGCGGCACCCGACTACGCGACCTGGTGCGGGTCGCCGGTAGCCGTTGGTCGGTGGAGGAATCGTTCCAGACCGCGAAGAACGAGGTCGGCCTGGACCAGTACCAGGTCCGCCGCTACGACGCCTGGTACGCCCACATCACCCTCGCGATGGCCGCCGCCGCGTTCCTCGTCGTCACCCGCGCCCTCGAAGCCGCAAAGGGGGCACCACCGCAAACGAGCGCAGCCAGATCCCGCTGAGCAGCAACGAAATCCGCCGCCTGTTCGCCCACCTCGTCCTGACCACCCGCCGTCGAGCCGACCACATCCTGCGCTGGTCCGACTTCCGCCGTCGCCGCCAGGAACAAGCCCGAGCCGCCCACTACCGCAAACGACTCAAACCGCCATAAGTCACGACCCGCCGTTGCAGTACTAGGTGGTCGTGGGTGGGGCGGCCGGCGTCAGCCCAGCGGCGGCAGGCTGTGGCTACTGCGTGCCAGAGCTGGCGTGGTCCGCTCTGCACGACGGTGACGGTCGGTCCCTGGGTGTGGATTCGCGCCCAGGATCCGGTGTCGGCGTCGACGAGGCAGTGGACTTCTTCGCCGTCGGGTAGCAGGGTGCATTGGTAGATGCTTGGTCCGGTGAGTCGCCAGAAGAACTCGCCGCCCGGGTCGGTGAACAGTTCGACGTCGCGTTCGCTGCCTGGTGATGTTGTGCCTGTGCCGCTCATGCACCGTGTCACCATGTCTGCCACGGTCGGGCCGATCGGTCCGTCGGCGGGGCGGGCCTCGATGAACGCGGCTATCTGCGGTAGGAACCGGCCGTGGCCTGTCCCGGTGTCGTCGACCCGCAGCGGCACGACCCCGTAGGACAGGTTGGCCAGAATCAGGCCGCCGGGGTTGGTCTGTCGCAGCCACGCCACCGGCACTCTGCGTACCGAGCACGTCGCGATCAGCCGGTCGTACGGTGCCCGCGGCGGATACCCGGACAGGCCGTCAGCGGCGGCCAGGGTCGGCCGGTACCCGGCGTGGTCGAGAGCGGCGGCGGCGTTGGTGACCAGGCCCGGGTCTATGTCCACGGAGGTGACCGCCTGGTCGCCGACCAGGTGCGCCAGGAGAGCGGCGTTGTAGCCGGTGCCCGTGCCGATCTCCAGCACGGTCATGCCGGGCTGTGGGTCGAGAGCCTCCAGCATCACCGCCATCACCCCAGGCTGGGTGGATGAGCTGGTCGGGCGCCCGTCCGCGCTGATCTGAGTAACGATCGCCTCGTCGCCGTACACCGCAGCGAGGTAGGCGGCGTGGTGGTCTGGTCGGGCGGCGTGCAGCACGTCGCCGACCTGTCCTCGGGAGTCGACGTCGTAGACGGCGGGGGCGAACGGGTGGCGGGGCACCGAGGCGAACGCGCCCGCGACGGTGGGGCTGGTCAGATGTCCCGAGGCGTGTAGTCGGGTGACGAGGTGTTGTCGTAGTTGCCGGTAGTCGACGGTGAGGGTCACGGCGTCTCCAGGTACTCGGCGACAGCGGCGGCGATGGGCAGGCCCGTGTGGTGTTCGATCCAGGCCCACTGTCCGCCGGGGTTCACTTCCAAGAACACGTAGTCGCCGTCTGGAGTGACGATCAGGTCGACCGCGGCGAATACGAGTCCGAGGGCGGATGTCAGCGACACGAGCTGTTCGGTGAGCGTGTCGGGCAGGGTGATCGGCTGGTAGGTCAGGCTGTCGTAGTCGGTGCGCCAGTCGGTGCGGGCGGCGTCGGAATGCGCGTCGATGCGGGTGGCGAACGCCCGGGGTCCGACGAGGGTGACGCGTAGCTCGTGGTCCTTGGGCACCTGGTGTTGGAAGAGGTGGGCGGTGCCGGTGACCGCGTCGGTGATCTGCCCGGCGGTCACGGGGGTGGTGGCCAACGCCATCAGGTGCCCGGTGTCGGCGTCGAGGTAGGGGCGCACGTGGAACGGTTTGTAGATCGCCCCGTCGGGGGCGGCAGCGACGAAGGACCGCGCCGTCTCCGGATCGTTGGTGATCAACGTTTCGGGAGTTGTCAGGCCGCAGCGGGCGGCGACAGCGAGTTGCCGGGGTTTGTAGTCCGCGGACGCCATGTGGTGGGGATGGTTGACCCACCGCACCGGCAACGACGCCAGCAGACCACCGAAACCCATCCGGGCCTCCTGCGCGGCCCAACGCCGTTCGTAGTCGTCGAGACCGCCGGCGAATCGGAACGGGCTCGGCCGCCGGTAGTAGACCGCGGTGATGTCCTCCAGACCAGTCAGCCGGTGCGCGTCGGTGAGGACACCGGACCAGCCGCCGTGGCCGCCGAGGGTGGCGGCCACGGCGAGGGACTGGGGAAAGTCTCCGGTGTCGACGCGGTGCACCCGCGCCTCACCGTCGTGAAGAGCGGCGATGACCAGGTCAGCGGTCACGTCGCGAGGCTCGGTCAGCACCAGGATCGTCACCGTGACCCCCTGTCAGTCCTGGTAGGTGTCCGTGGTGGAGTCGTTGAAGTTCTGGTGGTCGTACGAGGTTTTGCTGTTCGTGGTGACCTTCTGCGTGGTCTGCGGCTTGTTGGCCACAACGGCGCCGTCGAGGCCGACCACGGTCTGCGTCACCGGGTCCAGGTACGCGCCGGTCAGGTCAACCGATGGCATCCCGTCGCCTACCCGGGCGGACAGACTCAGACCGAACGGACGGGCAGCGGTAGCCCGTCCCTGCTCGGTGGTGGCGTCGTACAACGGCAACAGGCAGCGGTCCGGGGCGAACGTACTCACTACTGACCTCCATCATTGAGGGGTTTGCATTGCCTTGCTTCGGTTGAACCCACGGGTGCGGCCCGTGGGAAATCCGACGGCTGGGCTCGCGGCGCCGATGCGTGCACCGCCGGCCGGGTGATCCCGTCGCGTCTGGCGTACAACTCGCGCCGGCGGACCGCCTCACCGCAAGGGCTCAACTCGTAGCCCTCGAACCACACCCAACCCTCGTACGGGTGCTGGCCGGTCATCTCCCGGATCACCCGAACCACGATCGGGCGGGCGAACTGCGGAGACGAACGTCGGTCCAGACGCACGACATCCCCGGCCCTCAGGGTGCGGTCGCTCACGACCGGTCCCTGTTCACCGGCCACCACGCACCCGGGGCAAGCCACCCGAGACGACCAGGCCCGGTCGGCCTGTTCACGCGCTCCGGCAGGCTCGCGCCCCGGACCCGCCGGGGCAACGACGGCCGATCGCAGCGCCAGAACCGGACACACACGGCGGGTCTCCTTCAGATCGTTCGGAAACACGGGGACAGGATCGGGGCCAGCCGATGGCCTCGGGTACCGGGCTCACCGCCGGCCCCGCCGATCCGACGGCACCCACAAACCCTGACCAACCACGGTCAGGTAGGCGTACGCGGTGCTCGTCGCCGAGCACGGCCACCGGTACCGGCAGACCGGGCACCAGCCCGACCGGCCGACGCGTGGCCAGTGATCGGTGATGATCAGTCGGGCGGACAGGACCATCCGGTTGCGCACCTGCACCGCCGTCAGGTCCATCACCACACCGGCCCGTCGAGGAGGGCGGCACGGGCGGCACGGTGCTCCGCCAGCACACGCCGCGCCCACCCGAGGGTCTCGCACTCCTCCGGCCGACACGACCCGCAGGTACCGCCGCTGTCATGCCGGTCGATGACCGCCCACGCGACCGCCGAGTCCGGGGCGCCGGTCTCACCGCGCCCGGTCACCGCCGGCCACCGGACCGGTACCGCTGCCCACGAGTCAGCAACGGCGCCACGTCATAGACGAAGGTCGGTCCGTCCCACGTCGGCGAGCCGGCGCCCGCGTGCCCGCCGACCCGCCGCCCGTAGCAGGTGGCAGGACCGACCACGTCCAACGGCACGGACCGGCGGCGACGACGGCGTTGTCCGGGGCCAGGCGGGACGGGTACGGGTCGGCCCGTAAGCCGCCGCCAGGCGTTGCGGATGATTGTCACGATGTCGCCTCCCTCGTCTGTAGACGTGGCAGGCAGGGACGAGCAGCGCCGTCCTAGGCCGTGCGACTCCCTGCGGCCACCTCCGGGACGTTAAGTCGCAACAGGGAAAGCGAAGGGGTACGTGCCGTACCTGGTAACAGGGCGTACCTAGTTGGCTACGCCCACGCGGCGGGCTAGGTCCACCGCTTCAGCCCTCACAGAGGCCGGTGCCTCTCGTGTCAACCGTGCCAGCATGTCCTGCGCTGCCGGGGAGTACCGCACGGTTTCCGGGCTTGTAGCCTCTGCCTTGGTCAACAGATGCAGGGTCGCCTCACGCGCCCCTTCAAGGTCAGCCGACCGGGCAAGTTCCACATAGTGGCGTCCGCGACGTTCGGTTGACGGAATCAGAGCGGGATCCAGAGCGTGAGCGCGCCGCCGCGCCTCGTCCGGGTCGCCTAGGTCTACGGCACACATCACCGCGTACACGTCAACCAGCGGGCGGGATACGCGGGTGCGTAGCCCGACAAACCCATCGGGCAGCGCCCGCTCGACGACGCGCCGAGCGGTGTCCCAGTCGGACCACGCGCTCTGATCTCCCATTCGCGCCCTTGTCAAGGCGCTGCACAGGTGTAGATCGGCGAGCATCTCCGCCCACTCGACACCGCCGTCAGTCACGTGGGGCTCGATCAACGCTCGCGCCTCGCCCAGCCGCTCCAAGGCGTCGCCGCCGCGGCCGGTTGCACGCAAGACATGTGCCACATACCAGATGGACTGGGCGATCGCTAGCGGGTCGTCCGCGTCTAGGGCGGCAGTCATGCCCCGGTCAACGGCCAGCCAGCACAGCTCGCGGTCACCGTGCCATGCTAGGAACGCCTGGGCAAGGTGGTATGCCTGGGCGAGCAGCGCCAGTGAGGTGCGCCGGTCCTCGCCGCGGTGCAATCTGGTAGCGCGTTGGGTCGCCTCGAGCAGCCCCGGTAGCAGGTGACCGGCTTCGGTGCGCTGGTGACGGCTGGTGTGCCACGTCTGCCAGGCGGAGTCGATCGCGCCACGCAGGTAGTCAGTGGACTCGGGTTCGCCACTGACGATGACTTGCCAGGTGGTAAGCGCCCTACGGACGTCGTCAACGGCGGGGTGACTGGGCCGGCCATCCAATGACAGGGACACCTGAGGGCCGAACAGGTCGCCGAGGTCGTGTACGCCGAGGTGCGGGGCGAGTTGCTGCGCCGCCCTCAAGGTCAGTGAACGCCTGCCGTTCTCGATGAACTTGACGGTGGTTGCGCTGAGTCCCGCGAGACCGGCGAGGCGTTCGCGGGACAGGCCGGCTGCTCGACGAAGCCGTTCAACGCGCTGGCCGGGGGTGGGTTGCTGATCAACCATGGGGCACCTCGCACGCTGGGTACACGATGTACCTATGACGATACTCCTCCGTCGCGCTGCCACCTACCGGCAGAGCCGTATTCTCGGTGCTTACGCGCGCGCAATAACATGGAAGCGCAATCCCTAGCTGCGGGAGAATTCGGTCATGGGACTTCTGCGGATAGGTGTCGGATATACAGGCTTCCACATCAGACGCGAATCTCATTGACAAACTTTGCTGCCCGGTCGTCGGATCTGATATTTCGCCACGGCCGTTTACCAGCGCGCGGCGAAGGCGGCCACGGCCGGCAGGCGGGAACGCCGGTATCAGCAGGAGACCCAACAACTCCAGGGGAGGTGCAGTTGCTTCGGGAGGAGGTGCGGTGTCACGACGATGTCGTCGACTCGATGGTTCGCCTTGTGGAGTTGGCCTCCGAATCTCCCTACCGGCGGGTAGGGCATGCGGTGGCCGTCGATCAGCGGCGCCTGATGGAGGTCCGTCTTCGTGACCAGCTCGCCGCCGAAGTGGAGGAGGCGCGGCGGGAGGTTGACGCGAGGGGGGTAGGTGACCGGAGTGTTGAAGCGGCCGTCGCGGGGGAGTGGCGAGCCTGCTGGATGATCTCCCCTACGAGTCCCCTGAAGATCGTCAGGCCCCGGCGGAAACCGGGGCCTGACCTGCTTCTCTGCGCTGTCACCGCGAGCGGAGGATACGAGATTCGAACTCGTGAGGGTGTGAACCCAACACGCTTTCCAAGCGTGCGCCCTAGGCCTCTAGGCGAATCCTCCGCCGAACAGGATACAGGTCCGGTCGGGACTGCCTAGCCCACCACCCCCTGAAGATCCACCGCCGGGTCGGGTACGCTGGGCTTACCCCCCGTGCGGCGTGCATCTCGTGAACCTCCCCAGGGCCGGAAGGCAGCAAGGATAAACGGGCTCTGACGGGTGCACGGGGGGCCTTTCTGCCCCTGGCGACCGCCTGACGGTGAGCGTCGACAGGGTCCCTTCCGCTGCCGCAGGTGTCAGCAATGGGGGCCTTCCGCACGCGGACCGGGGTGGTGGGTGGTCACCCGGGCCGGACCGGCGCAGAATGGCTCGGTCGAGAGGAGGCGGACGCCGTGGCGCTGGCGCTCTACCGCAAGTACCGGCCGCGCACCTTCGCCGAGGTCATCGGTCAGGAGCACGTCACCGAGCCGCTGTCGCGGGCGTTGCGCGGTGGGCGGCTCAACCACGCGTACCTCTTCTCCGGCCCGCGAGGCTGCGGCAAGACCTCCAGTGCCCGCATCCTGGCCCGCTCGCTCAACTGCGAGCATGGTCCGACCCCGGAGCCCTGCGGCACCTGTGACTCCTGCCGGGCGCTGGCCACCGACGGCGCCGGCTCGATCGACGTCATCGAGATCGACGCGGCCAGCCACGGCGGTGTCGACGATGCCCGCGAGCTGCGCGAGAAGGCGTTCTTCGCGCCGGCGCAGAGCCGCTTCAAGATATACGTCATCGACGAGGCGCACATGGTCTCGTCAGCCGGCTTCAACGCGTTGCTCAAGCTGGTCGAGGAGCCTCCGGAGTACGTCAAGTTCGTCTTCGCCACCACCGAGCCGGAGAAGGTCCTCGGCACGATCAAGTCGCGGACCCACCACTACCCGTTTCGGCTGATTCCGCCGAAGGTGCTCCGGCCGTACCTGGAGCAGCTCTGCCAGGCTGAGGACGTCCAGGTTGAGCCGGCGGTCTTCCCGCTGGTGGTGCGCGCCGGCGGCGGCAGCGCCCGGGACAGCCTCTCCGTGCTGGACCAGCTCATCGCTGGCGCAGGCCCGGAGGGCGTCACCTACGTCCGGGCCGCCGCCCTGCTCGGCGTCACCGACTCGGCCCTGATCGACGAGATGTGCGACGCACTCGCCGCCGGGGACGGCGCGGCGGCGTACGTCACCGTCGACCGGGTCGCCGAGGCCGGGCACGATCCCCGCCGGTTCGCCGCCGATCTGCTGGAGCGGCTACGCGACCTGATCGTGCTCCAGCAGGTGCCGGACGCCGTGGCCAAGGGACTCATCGACGGGCCGGACGATCAGGTCGAGCGGATGACCAGCCAGGCCCAGCGGCTCGGCCCTGGCACCCTGTCCCGGTGCGCGGACATCGTGCACGACGGGCTGGTCGAGATGCGCGGCACCACCGCGCCGCGCCTGCTGCTGGAGCTCATCTCCGCCCGGATGTTGCTGCCGGGTGTCGACGACTCGGCCGGCGGCCTCCTTCAGCGTTTGGAGCGCATGGAGCGTCGGCTCGCCCTCGCTGGCACCGACGTGCCGGCCGCCGCCGGCTCCGTGCCGACCACTGACCACCCGGAGGTCCGCCCGGCGTCTCCCGCCGCGGGTGTGGCTCCCGCCGCGGCCACGGGCGACCCAGCGGGCCCGTCCGGGGTGGCCGCCGCCCGTGTCGCCGCCGCCAACGCCAGCGTCCGGGCCGGCGCCCGGTCGACCGCCGCGTCGGGGGCTGGTCCCGACGAGCCGGCCGCCGCCCACGACACGCCGGTGCGGGTGCGGGCAGCCACCGCTGCGGACTCCGGGCCGACCGACGTCGCCGTATCCGATGGCGTGGGCGGGCCGGGCGGTGGGGGCGAGCTGGGCGGCCGGACCACGCCGGAGGCGGCTGGCGCCACCCGCGGTCCCGTGGCACCGGCCGACCCGGGGAGTCCCGGCCGTCGGTCCGCCCCCCCGCCGGCGGTGATGCCGGACCCGGCGACGCCAGCTCCGCCGCGGCCTGGCGCGGTGGCTCCGGGGGCGCTGGACGCGGTCGCCGTGCGACGGGCGTGGCCCGAGGTCGTGAGCAAGGTCAACCGGACCAACAAGCGGATCGCGGCGCTGATGCGCGACGCGGTGGTCCGCGACCTCGACGGGGACACCCTGGTTCTGACCGTCAAGTCGTCGGTGCTGGCCCGGATGGTGGCCGACCACGCCGTAGTGCTCACCGACGCCCTGTACGAGGAGCTGGGCGGGCGCTGGCAGATCCGTTGCGAGGTGGCTGGCGAGCGCGGCGGCGCGTCCCGCCCCGCTTCATCGCCCGCCCGAAGCGGGTCTTCCGTCCTGTCCGGTAGCGCCGAGGGCAGTCCTGGTCGCGACGCGGCCGGTGGTGCGAACGGCTCCACCGGCGGTCGTGACACGACCGGGGGCGCGGGGGACGCAAACGACGGAGCTGGTCATGACCGGGCGCCGGGACCGGGGGGTGCCGGTGGTGGTGCGGGGGATCACCCCGGTGGCGCGGCCGGTCGGGGCGATGGTTCCGGGCACGGGTTGGGCGGTCGGGCCGCTGGATCCGACGACGGGTCGGCGTCCGGCGACGATACGGACTGGCCGGAACCGGCCCGACCGGGCGGTGCTGCCGGGAACGACGAGGACTGGCCGGCGCCGGCCCGAGCCGGTGGTGACGCGGGTGGTGCGGGCGACTGGCCGGAGCCGGCCCGTCCCGGTGGCGCCACGGCGGCAGCCGACGCGGGCGTGGCTTGGTCGGGGGGTGGCTCGGCGGCAGCGGACCCGGTGGCTGGGCCCGGCGGGGGTGGTGCTTCGGCGGACCGGAGCGGAGCAGCCGCGCTGTCCGCCGTGCCTCGGCTGGCCGGACCGGCTGCGGCCCAGACCGGCGGTGCGTCGGTGAGCAGCGCGATCGCTGCTGCCCGGGCGGCAGCGGCTGCCGCCGGGGCGGGCAAAGGACAGCGGGCGGGTGTTCCGGCGCGGAGGACGGCCGACCCGAACTGGGCCGGCGAGCCGCCCTACGACCCGGACCACGACGGGGCGGCGCGTCGGGGCGGCGCGCGCGCCGCCCCGACGGCGACCCCGGTCTACGAGGGCTTCGATCCGGGTGACGAGCCGCTGGACGAGGTGATCGACGAGCGAACCGCCCGGCAGTCCAGCGAGGAGCAGGCGGTCCAGTTGCTCCGCGAGGCGTTCGGTGCCGAGACGATCAACGAGGTCGACGCCTGACAGCCGAACGGTCCGCCCTGCCGCGTCGTCGCGGGGCCGGCGGGATGCCACGATGCCGCCGGCGTCCGGTGGAGCGAGACCGTCCGTGTGGGCCGGCAGGGAGAGATCTCAGATCGCTCTGGCGGGTAGGCCGTGCGGGTGGGCCTCGGCGAGCAGCCGCTCCGGTCTGGTGTTGAGCCGAGCGCGTAGTTGGAACCGGTACCGGCCGGCCCTCGGATACGGCTCGAACAGCAGGTGCGCCACCGGGGCGTCGGGGGTGGCTGCGGCACCGAGCCGGGCCAATTCGTCGATGACCCGAGCCCACTCCTGCGCTGGCACGTACTGCCGCATCACCGAGTGCCACACCACGGTGAGCGTCCCGGCCTCCGGCCGTATCCCGGCCAGGAAGTCCGCGGCGCCGGCCGGGACCACCTCCACCGGCATACGGGCGGCAAGATCCAGCGCGCCGGCCAGCCGGGCGGCGCGGGCGGTGTGCTCCGGCCAGACGTACGCGTGCAGCGCCAGTGCGCCGGCGGCGCTTTCCGGGTCCAGCGGAGTGGTGTCGCAGCCGAGACGTTCCACCACGGTCAACTCGGGGACGGTGTGCGTCGTGTCCCGCAGCCAGCCGGGTACGCCGCCCCGCCACGCGTCGGGCAGCACGACGGGTGAGTCGACCGGGCCCCACGCGAAGTCTCCGGAGACGATTCGGAACCGGTCGGCGCGCAGGTTCAGCCCGGCGCTGGCGCCGAGCTCGATCAGGCGTACCGGCCGCTGCCCAGTCTCGGCGACGGCGTGCAGTAGCCCGGCCAGTAGGAGGTTTGCCCGGCCCACCTCGTTGGTCTGTGGCGGCCGCGGCAACCAGGCCCGGACGGCGTCCCGTTCGGTGGCGACGACAGCCCGGAACGCGGTCCAGGCGGCGTTCGCGTCCCCGGCCCGATACGCGCCACCGGCGCTGGGATAGAACCGGGCCAGCTCGGGTGCCCGCCCGGTGAGCACGAGCGCGTGCACCCCACCGAGTACCCGTAGCGGTACGACGGCGGAGACGGGCGCGTCGGCGTACCCCTCGACGACGTCGGCGCACGGACCGGCGGCGCGGACGTCGTCGGCGGCCCGGACCAGCAGGTCCGCGTAGAGGCCGGCGTCCATGTT
Organism: Micromonospora sp. WMMA1363; assembly: GCF_030345795.1. Lineage (NCBI taxonomy): Bacteria > Bacillati > Actinomycetota > Actinomycetes > Micromonosporales > Micromonosporaceae > Micromonospora > Micromonospora sp. WMMA1363. The sequence continues at coordinate 3,885,765 of NZ_JAUALB010000001.1, read as the reverse complement.
CCGGCACGCCTGCGCCTGCTTCTCCATGGCCGCGGCCGCCTGGTCATAGGGCATCCGTCGCTCCCCTCGCTGGACTGTCCCGATCATGGGTGGCGCGTGGCGGCGTGGGAAGCACCGGGCGGGGCGAGGTCGGCCACAACGGCTAGGCTGGGCGGCGGCCGTGCAGACGAGTGCGAGAAGGAGCCATCCGTGCGCCCAGGTGGACAGCCGAACATGCAGCAGATGCTGAAGCAGGCGCAGAAGATGCAGCAGCAGATCGCCAAGGCGCAGGCCGAGCTCGCCGAGGCTGAGCTGACCGGCACCGCGGGTGGGGGTCTGGTCACCGCGACCGTCGCCGGCACCGGGGAGCTCAAGTCCGTCAAGATCGATCCGGGTGCGGTCGATCCGGAGGACGTCGAGACCCTGGAGGATCTGGTGGTCGCGGCCGTGCACAACGCGGCGGAGGCGGCCCGGGCGCTGACCGAGACGAAGATGGGCCCGGTCGCGGGGGGCATGGGCGGCCTCGGCCTGTCGGGTTTCTGAGTAGCCGATGTACGAGGGCGCCATCCAGGACCTGATCGACGAGCTGGGCCGGCTGCCGGGTGTCGGCCCGAAGAGCGCCCAGCGAATCGCCTTCCACGTCCTGTCCGCCGACTCGGTCGACGTCAACCGGCTGGCCGGCGCGCTGCGCAAGGTCAAGGAGCTGGTGCGGTTCTGCACCAGCTGTTACAACGTGGCCGAGTCCGAGCAGTGCCGGATCTGCCGCGACCCGCGTCGCACCGACGAGGTGCTCTGCGTGGTCGAGGAGCCGAAGGACGTGGTGGCCATCGAGCGGACAGGTGAGTTCCGCGGCCGGTACCACGTGCTCGGCGGCGCGATCAATCCGTTGGAGGGGATCGGTCCCGACAACCTGCGGATCCGGGAGCTGCTGACCCGACTGGGCGGGGGCGCGGTACGGGAACTGATCCTGGCCACCGATCCGAACACCGAGGGCGAGGCGACCGCCACCTACCTGGCGCTGATGGTCAAGCCGATGGGGATCGCGGTGACCCGGCTGGCCAGCGGCCTGCCGGTGGGCGGCGACCTGGAGTACGCCGACGAGATCACCCTCGGCCGTGCCTTCGAGGGCCGCCGGGCGGTCTGATGCCGGCCGCCGTGTCTCCTCGCTGAGCTGGGCCGACAGCCGTGACACCTGGCGGCCTCAAAGGTCGATTCGACGTAACAGTTTGGCATCGCGGATGCGGATCATTCGGTAGATCCGTCCATTTGCCTTCGAATCGTCGGCCAGATCGCGGACAAGACACGATCCGATACCAACCGCCTATCCGGCAGTTTCCGCACCGTCGACCCGGGAGCTATGGTTCCGGCCATCGGTGACCCCGGTCACCAGTCTGTCCGCACCCCTAAGGACGAGGTGAAGCACCATGCGTGCATCCAGGCCGAAGGCCGCGTTCGCGGCCGTGACGGTCGCGGCGCTCGCGGTAGCCGGCTGCGCCGAGAGCGACCGCGACGACAGTTCCGGCGGTAGCAAGAAGGAGACCCTCGTCTTCGGCGTCGCCGGAGATCCGAAGGTGCTCGACCCGAGCTTCGCCAGCGACGGTGAGTCGCTGCGCGTGGCCCGTCAGGTCTTCGAGACCCTGGTCCGTCCGGAGGAGGGTGGCACCAAGGTCACTCCCGGTCTGGCCGAGTCCTGGACGCCGGATGACGCCGGCACCACCTGGACCTTCAAGCTCCGCTCGGGCGTGAAGTTCCACGACGGCACCGACTTCAACGCCGAGGCGGTCTGCACGAACTTCGACCGCTGGTACAACGCCACGGGCCTCATGCAGAGCCCCGACGTGACCGCGTACTGGCAGGACGTCATGGGCGGCTTCGCCAAGAACGAGAGCGCCGACCTGCCGGAGAGCCTCTTCAAGTCCTGCACCGCCAAGGACGCGACCACCGTCGACCTGGCCTTCACCCGGGTTTCCAGCAAGGTCCCGGCCGCCCTGATGCTGCCGTCGTTCTCGATCCACAGCCCCACCGCGCTGGAGAAGTACGACGCCAGCAACGTCGGCGGCACCGCCGAGGACATCAAGTACCCGGAGTACGCGACGGCGCACCCGACCGGCACCGGTCCGTTCAGGTTCAAGGCCTGGGATGTCGCCAACAAGACGCTCACCATCGAGCGCAACGACGACTACTGGGGCGACAAGGCCAGGCTGAAGACCATCATCTTCAAGACCATCTCCGACGAGAACGCACGCAAGCAGGCGCTGCGTTCCGGCGACATCCAGGGCTACGACCTGGTCGGCCCGGCCGACGTCGAGCCGCTGAAGAACGAGGGCTTCAACGTCCTGACCCGTCCGGCCTTCAACATCCTCTACCTGGCGATGAACCAGAAGGGGAACCCGAAGCTGGCCGACATCAAGGTTCGGCAGGCGATCGCACACGCGCTCAACCGTCAGGCCCTGGTCGACTCGAAGCTGCCCCCGGGCGCCAAGGTGGCCGAGAACTTCATCCCCGACACCGTCGAGGGCTGGAACGGTGACGTCACCAAGTACGAGTACAACGTGGAGAAGGCCAAGCAGCTCCTCAAGGAGGCTGGTGCGGAGAACCTGACCCTCCGGTTCCACTACCCGACCGAGGTCACCCGCCCGTACATGCCGAACCCGAAGGACATCTTCGAACTGCTGTCGGCGGACCTCAAGGCGGTCGGCATCACCGTCGAGCAGATCCCGCTGAAGTGGAGCCCGGACTACCTGAACGCCACCACCTCCGGCGACAAGCACGACCTGCACATGCTGGGCTGGACCGGCGACTACGGCGACGCCTACAACTTCATCGGCACCTTCTTCGACCGGCCGAAGGACGAGTGGGGTTTCACCAACCCGGCTCTCTTCGCCCAGTTCAAGGACGCCGACTCGACCGCCGACGCGGCGGCCCGGGTGGAGAAGTACAAGGCCCTGAACAAGTCCATCATGGACTTCCTGCCGGGTGTGCCGGTCTCGCACTCGCCGCCGGCGATCGTGTTCGGCAAGGACGTGACCGGCATCAAGGCGAGCCCGCTCACCGACGAGCGGTACGCCACCGCCGAGTTCAAGTCCTGACCTGACGCAACGGACCGCGGGCGGACGCTGGGAGATCAGCGTCCGCCCGCGCCCCTCCGCACCCCTTCGAGGTCACCGTGTTCCGGTTCATCGTCAGACGCCTGCTCCAGCTGATACCCACGCTGTTCGGGCTCTCCCTCCTGCTTTTCATCTGGCTGCGCCGTCTGCCCGGCGGCCCCGAGACCGCCATCCTGGGCGAGCGCGGCACTCCCGAGATGCGCGCCGCGATCCGGCGGAATCTCGGGCTCGACGAGCCGATCCTGGTGCAGTACGGCCGCTTCGTCCGGCGGCTGGTCCGGCTCGACCTCGGTACCTCGACCTCGACCAAACGCTCGGTGATCACCGAGTTCGTGGAGCGTTTCCCCGGCACCGTCGAGCTGACCGCGACGGCGATGATCATCGCGATCGGTGTCGGCATCCCGCTGGGCTACCTGGCCGCCCGCCGCCGCGGCCGATTGCTGGACCATCTCTCGGTCGGTGGCTCGCTGATCGGGATCTGCATCCCGGTCTTCTTCCTCGCGTACGTGCTCAAGGCGATCTTCTCGGAGAACCTCGGCTGGTTCCCGTCCAGCGGGCGCCAGGACCCGACCATCGACGCCACCCGGATAACCAACTTCTTCGTCCTCGACGGACTGATGACCCGGGAGTGGGACGCAGCCGCCGACGCCATCTGGCACCTCGTGCTGCCCGGCGTCGCGCTGGCCAGCATCCCCCTGGCGATCATCGTCCGGATCACCCGGGCCAGCGTCCTGGAAGTACTCAACGAGGACTTCGTCCGGACCGCCGAGGCCAAGGGCCTCACCGAGCCGACCGTGCGACGCCGCCACGTGCTGCGTAACTCGCTGCTCCCGGTGGTGACCTCGATCGGCCTGCTCACCGGCGGCCTGCTCTCCGGCGCGGTGCTGACCGAGACCGTATTCGCCTTCAGCGGCATCGGGGCGTTCGTCGCCGAGGCGATCAGCCAGCGCGACTACCCGGTGCTGATGGGCTTCATCCTGATCATCGCGGTGGTGTACGTGCTGGTGAACCTCATGGTCGACCTCTCCTACAGCCTGATCGACCCGAGAGTGAGGGTCCGATGACGATCATCACTGGCCGGCGGAAGAAGGAGCAGATCGACCGGCTCGCCGAACTGGCCGCCCGGGACGACGAGCGCGGCGTCAGCCTCTGGCAGGAGGCGTTCCGCCGGCTGCGCCGCAACCCCGCGGCGATCGTCGGCGCGAGCGTCCTGACGGTCTTCGTCCTGGTGGCACTGATCGGGCCGCTCTTCGTCCCGTACGCCCCGGACGCCCAGCTCTGGAAGGGTGAGGTCCGGGAGAACATCGGCTTCATCCCGGGCTGGCGTGCGGAGAACTGGTTCGGCGTCGACCACATCGGCCGCGACGAGTTCAGCCGGATGGTCGTCGGCGCTCGGCAGACCCTGCTGGTCGGCGTGGTCGCCACGTTGATCGGTCTCGCCGTCGGCTCGCTGATCGGTGGCGTCGCCGGCGCCGCCGCCGGGCTCGGCGGCCAGATGGGCCGGGCCGTCGACAACGTGCTGATGCGCTTCGTCGACATGCTGCTGGCGATGCCGAGCCTGCTGCTCGCGATCAGCATCGCGGCGCTCCTCGGCGCCGGTCTGACCACCGTCATGATCGCGGTTGGTGTGGTGTCGGTTCCGGTCTTCGCCCGGCTGCTGCGCGGCTCGATGATCTCCCAGTCGAACAGCGACTACGTCCTCGCGGCCACCTCGCTCGGTGTCCGTCGGCCGAAGATCGCGCTGACCCACGTGGTGCCGAACTCGCTCGCTCCGGTCATCGTGCAGGCCACCCTGACCCTGGCGACCGCGATCATCGAGGCCGCGGCCCTGTCCTTCCTCGGACTCGGCAACAACGACGCCTCCATCCCGGAGTGGGGCGTGATGCTCGCTGACGCACAGCGCTACCTCGACGCCGCGCCCCGGCTGGCGATCCTGCCCGCGGTGGCGATCATCATCACCGCGCTCGGCTTCACCCTGCTCGGTGAGGCGATGCGCGAGGCCCTCGACCCGAAACTGCGGAAGTAGGTCCGGTGAGCGCGAGAAGTGAGCTTGCGAGCCCCGCAGTCGCGATCGAAAGGGCGGCACAGCATGGCGCTGCTTGATGTTGAAGACCTCTCCATCACCTTCGCCCGGCGTGGCCAGCGCGCCGTGCACGCGGTCGACGGGGTCTCGTTCTCCGTCGACGCCGGTGAGATCGTCGGCCTGGTCGGCGAGTCCGGCTGCGGCAAGAGCGTCACCTCGCTGGCGATCATGGGGTTGCTCCCCAAGCAGCCGGGCACCCGCGTCGGCGGCAAGGCCGTCTTCGACGGCACCGACCTGCTCCAGCTCGATGACCGGTCCCGCCGCGACATCCGCGGCCGGGACGTTGCGATGATCTTCCAGGATCCGCTCTCGTCGCTGAACCCGGTGATCCCGATCGGGTTGCAGGTGACCGAGGTGCTGGCCCGCCACCGCGGAATGAAGGGCGAGGCGGCGCAGAAGGAGGCCGCCCAGCTGCTGGACCGGGTCGGCATCCCGGACCCGAGGCGCCGGCTGAAGGAGTACCCGCACCAGCTCTCCGGCGGCATGCGGCAGCGCGCCCTGATCGCCATGGCGGTGGCCTGCCGGCCCCGGCTGCTGATCGCGGACGAGCCGACCACCGCGCTGGACGTCACCATCCAGGCGCAGATCCTGGAACTGCTCAAGGAACTGGTCCGGGAATCGGGCACCGCGCTGGTGATGATCACACACGACCTGGGTGTGGTCGCCGGCCTGTGCGACACGATCAACGTGCTGTACGGCGGCCGGGTGGTGGAGACGGCCCGGCGGCGTCCGCTCTTCCGGGAGCCGCACCACCCGTACACGGTGGGTCTGCTCGGCTCGGTGCCGCGCCTGGACAGCGGGCGCGGCGAGCGGCTGACCCCGATCCCCGGCTCGGTGCGCGACGTGCTGCCCTGGCCGGACGGCTGCGCCTTCGCCCCGCGCTGCTCCCGGCGGGTCGACGCCTGCGTGGGCGAGCCACCGGCCCTGGTGCTCACCCACGACCGTCGCAGCTACCGGTGCGTCAACCCGGCACCGCTGCCCGGGACGACGCCGCCCGAGGAGACTCGGGCAGCGGTGTCCACCGACGCCGAGCCCGGCCCGGTGCGGGCGCAGGCCGCCCAGAACGACCCACCCGCGGTACCGGGCCAAAGTCCGGCGCCCAGCGAGGAGGAGGACCAGTGAGCGAGCGAACCGTCGGGCCCGAGCGCGTCATGCCTCGCGCTGGTGCCGAGCGAAGCGGAGTGGCGGCGTGAGCGAGAACGACGTCCTCGTCGAGGTACGCGACCTCACGGTGCACTTCCCGATCAAGCGGGGGGTGCTCTTCGACCGGACGGTCGGCCATGTCAAGGCGGTCGACGGGGTCGACCTGCGGATCCCGCGCGGGAAGACGTACGGCCTGGTGGGCGAGTCCGGGTGCGGCAAGTCCACGCTCGGCCGGGCACTGCTCCAGCTGACCCCGCCCACCGGGGGCGAGGTCGTCTTCGACGGCGTGGAGCTGACCAGGCTGCCGGCGGGCCGGCTGCGGTCGATGCGCCGCCGGATGCAGATGATCTTCCAGGATCCGATGTCGAGCCTGGACCCTCGGCAGAACGTCGAGTCGATCCTCACCGAGGGCCTGCAGACCCACGGTATCGGCGGCAACCGGGACGAGCGGCGGACGATCATCGGCGAGACGCTCGACAAGGTGGGGCTGCCCCGCTGGGCGCTGTCGCGCTACCCGCACGAGTTCTCCGGCGGGCAGCGGCAGCGTATCGGCCTCGCCCGGGCGCTGGTCCTCGGGCCCGAGCTGATCGTCGCCGACGAGCCGGTCTCCGCGCTCGACGTGTCGATCCAGGCCCAGGTGGTCAACCTCCTCGACGAGCTTCAGGAGAGCCTCGGCCTCACCTACCTGGTGATCGCGCACGACCTGGCCGTCGTCCGGCACATCTCCGACACTGTCGGCGTGATGTATCTGGGCGCGCTGGTCGAAGAGGCGTCGAGCGACCGCCTCTACACCGAGCCGCTGCACCCGTACACCCGGGCGCTCATGTCCGCGGTGCCGGTGCCGGACCCGGACGTGGAGGACCGCCGGGAGCGCATCCTGCTCGCCGGTGACCTGCCGTCGCCGGCCAACCCGCCAGCGGGCTGTCGTTTCCACACCCGTTGCCCGTGGGCGCAGCCGACCCGCTGCGCCGACGAGCGGCCGGCGCTGCGGGAAGTCGGCGGCAGCCGGGTGGCCTGCCACTGGGCCGAGCACATCGCCAGCGGCGAACTACGCCCGCACAAGGTCGACGTGCGGGTCACCCACCCGCTCGACGACGGCGACGACCCGCAGACCGTCGCCACCCCGAGCGAGCCCGGCTCGTACGTCTAGTCGACGGTGAGCCGGCGTAGCCAACTGGTGTTGAACGGCGTCGTCTCAGCCCTCGGGGCGGTGCAGGAGCGCGACCGCGATCGTGTGCACGGCGTCCACGCCGGCCGGGTCGGCGAGCACCGCCCGAGCGCCGGTCACCGCGTACCACTCGTCGGCCTCCCGGTACTGCACGCGGAGGGTGACCTGACCGTCGGCGTGCTCCGTGCGGAGCGTCAGGTCCCCGGTGACCACGCCGACCTCGTCGGTCATCACCCCGCCCGGCCCCGGGACGATGTCGGTGGTCCGGGCTCGCGGCCCACCGGCCGGTCCTTCGGCGTCGGCGCTCATCCCGGCGCCCAACGTCCCGCTGGCGGTGGCGGTCGGGGTGTCGGCGCTCATGCCCGCCCCCGGGAGGGCGGCGCCGGCCGCGCCGTCCACGGTCATGCCGGCCGTGCTCGGGGCGCGGTCGCCGGTCGCCGCCGACCCGTCGTCGCCGACACCCGGCATCCCCTCGGGCGCCGGGCCCGCCCCGGGTCCGGTCACGGCTTGCTCGCCCATGTGCAGCCCTCCAACATGTCGGCCAGGGCACCCCTCTCGGCGCTGGTCACCGTGAGTTGCCAGTGGTGCTTGACCGCGACCCAGCTCTCCGCATAGCGGCACCAGTACGAGCGGTTCGCCGGCTTCCACTGGGACGGATCCTGGTCACCCTTTGCCCGGTTGGAGTTCTGCGAAACCGCGAAGAGTTGCGGTTGCTCCGTGTCGTTGGCGAAGTCGCCCCGCTTCGCGTCGGTCCACTCGTCGGCGCCGGATCGCCACGCGTTGGCGAGTGGCACCATGTGGTCGACGTCCACGTCGGATGGATCGGTCAGGACGCGGCCGTCGTACACGCTCGTCCAGCGCCCTCCGACCACGTTGCAACCGGAGAGCTTGATGTCCTCCCCGTCACGCTTGAGCACCGTGTCCCGGACGTCGCAGTTCTTGCCGGTGTTTCGCCAGTGCGGGAAACGGCTGCGGCTGTAGCCCCGCATCGACCCGGCGCTCGCCACCGTCAGCTCGGCCAGCATCTCGGCCGCGGTCCCACCGTCGCTCGTCGGCGCCGCGCCGGGCTCGTCCACCGGGACGCAGCCGGTCGCGCCGAGCGCCAGCGCCGCCACGAGCACCACCGCGCCCGGTCCTGATCTGGTACGCACAGACGACACCCCTCCAGCTTGGCGGCTCCCGGCGATCCCGCACAGTACCCCGGGAAGGTTTCGGCGTTTCGTAGCGTCTCCCTTCATGGTGCACGGCAGATTGGGAGCCATGACAGCACCCGCCCTTCGGATGGGCACCGCCCCAGGCCGTGGCACACTGCTCGCGGCGGTTCTCGCCTCAGGCATGGTCTTCCTGGACACCACCGTGGTCAACGTGGCGCTACCCCGACTCGGTGCCGACCTCGGTGCCACCGTGTCCGGTCTGCAGTGGACGATCAACGGGTATCTGCTGATGCTCGCCGCGTTCGTCCTGCTCGGCGGCGCGCTCGGCGACCGCTTCGGGCGGCGGCGGGTGTTCCTGCTCGGGGTTGCCTGGTTCACCATCGCGTCGCTGCTCTGCGGGCTGGCTCAGGACACCGGGCAGTTGGTCGCGTCCCGGATCCTTCAGGGCGCGGGCGCCGCGCTGCTCACCCCGGGATCGCTGTCGGTGCTCCAGGCCAGCTTCGATCCGGACGACCGGGGGAAGGCGATCGGTGCCTGGTCCGGGCTTTCCGGCGTCTCCACCGCGCTCGGCCCGTTCGTCGGCGGCTGGCTGATCGACGCACTCTCCTGGCGTTGGATCTTCTTTCTCAACGTCCCGTTGGCGGTGCTGGTGGTGCTGGCCGCGATGCGGTGGGTGCCGGAGAGTCGGGACGAGGACGTCTCGCGGACCGAGGGGACCGGTCGTCGACGGCGTCGCTTCGACGTACTCGGCGCGCTGCTCGGGGCGATCGCCCTGGCCGGCGTCGCGTACACCCTGATCGACGCGCCCACCCGGGGCTTCGGCTCGGTGCCGGTGCTGTCGGCGGCCCTGGCCGGGGTGCTCGGCGCGGTGGTCTTCGTCCTGGTGGAGCGGCGCCGGGGAGACACCGCGATGCTTCCGACCGGGCTGTTCACCAGCCGGCTCTTCTCGGTGTTGAACGTCTTCACGGTGGTGGTCTACGCGGCGCTCAGCGGCTTCACGTTCTTCCTCGCCGTCTACCTCCAGAACGTGGTCGGTTGGTCGGCGTTCCGCACCGGGATCGCACTTCTACCGATGACCATCCTGCTGTTGATCGGGTCACCGAGGGCCGGCGCCCTGTCGGCGCGGATCGGGCCGCGGCTGCCGCTGACCGTCGGTCCGACGATCGCCGCCGCCGGACTGTTGCTGCTGCGGGGCGCGGGGCCGGACGCGTCGTACTGGTGGGACGTGGTGCCCGGGGTGACCCTCTTCGGGGTCGGGCTGACCCTGGTGGTCGCGCCGCTGACCGCCTCGGTGCTGGCCGCGGTGGGGGACCGTTTCGCCGGGGTGGCGAGCGGCTTCAACAACGCGGCCTCGCGCGCCGGTAGCCTGCTCGCGGTGGCCGCACTGCCGCTGCTGGTCGGGCTCTCCGGCACCGACTACGAGCAGCCGGCCGAGCTGACCAGCGCCTACCGGTCCGCGATGGTGTGGTGCGCGGGGCTGCTGCTGGCGGGCGCCGCGCTGGCCGTCCTGCTCATCCACCGGCCACCCCGCGCGGCGCCCGCCTCCCAGCCCTGCCACACCCTCCCCGCGTCCACCCCGCCGAGGTGATTGACAGGATCGATGCCCGCGGTAGCGTAAGGGTCCGCTGTCGACACTCCCGAGCGGCGAGCGGCGAACACACCGGGCGGCGAACACACCGGGTGGGTGCTACCGTCGTCTGATGAGTGATCATGACAAGCGGCTCCGGTACCGGCTGCTCACCGGGCCCGACGACGTTGACTTCTGCCGCCGGGTGAGCGAGGCGCTGGCCGAGGGCTACCGACTGCACGGGTCGCCGTCGGTGGCCACCGACGGCCACCGGGTGGTCGTCGCCCAGGCGGTGGTGTGGGACGGTGCGGCCGAGCCACGCGTGGCGCCCGCCTGACGAGTGCGGGGAAGGGTCCCTGCGGTACGCCAGGCGTTGACCGGGGACCCTTTCCCTCGGCTTAGTGGGCGCGGTTGACGGCGCTGGTCACCGCCTTGATGGTGGCGGTGACGATGTTGGCGTCGACGCCGACGCCCCAGACCGTGCGGCCGTCGACCACGCATTCGACGTACGCCGCGGCCTGGGCGTCTCCGCCGGAGGAGAGCGCGTGCTCGTGGTAGTCGAGCACGCGGACGCTGACGCCGAGTGACTGAAGCGCGTTGACGTACGCGTCGACCGGGCCGTTGCCGACAGCGGTGATGGCATGCTGCCGGTCGCCGTGACCGACGCGGGCAGTGATCTCGACCTTGCCCGCGACGGTGCCGATCGTGTAGTCGGTCAGCGTGACGGCCGGGTCGGCCTGGTGGTCGAGCAGGTACTGCCCGGCGAAGATCTCCCACATGGCACGCGGGTCGACCTCGCCGCCGTCGTGGTCGGTGACCTGCTGGACCACGCCGGAGAACTCGATCTGGAGCCGGCGCGGCAGGTCGAGCTGGTGCTCGGTTTTCATGATGTACGCGACGCCGCCCTTGCCGGACTGCGAGTTGACCCGGATGACCGCCTCGTAGGAGCGGCCCAGGTCCTTCGGGTCGATCGGCAGGTACGGCACCGCCCACGGGTACTCGTCGATCGGCACGCCGGCCGCTACCGCGTCCATCGTCAGGGCGTCGAGGCCCTTCTTGATCGCGTCCTGGTGGGAGCCGGAGAAGGCGGTGTAGACGAGGTCGCCCGCGTACGGGTGGCGCTCGTGCACCGGCAGCTGGTTGCAGTACTCCACGGTGCGCTTGATCTCGTCGATGTTCGAGAAGTCGATCATGGGGTCGATGCCCTGGGAGAACAGGTTCAGCCCGAGGGTCACCAGGTCGACGTTGCCGGTGCGCTCGCCGTTGCCGAACAGGCAACCCTCGATGCGGTCGGCGCCGGCCAGCAGTCCCAGCTCGGCTGCGGCCGCCCCGGTTCCCCGATCGTTGTGCGGGTGCAGGCTCAGCACCAGGCTGTCCCGTCGAGGCAGGTGCCGGTGCATCCACTCGATGGAGTCGGCGTACACGTTGGGCATTGCCATCTCGACCGTGGCCGGCAGGTTGACGATCAACTTTCGGTCCGGGGTCGGGTCGACCACCTCGATGACCTTGGCGCAGACCTCCAGCGCGTAGTCCAGCTCGGTGCCGGTGTACGACTCCGGTGAGTACTCGTAGTGGATTGCGGTGTTCGGGGTGTGGATCTCCGCATACTTCTGGCAGAGCCGGGCGCCCTGGGCGGCGATGTCGGTGATGCCGTCGTGGTCGAGCCCGAAGACCACCCGGCGTTGCAGCGCGGAGGTCGAGTTGTAGAAGTGCACGATGGCCTGTCGAGCGCCGCGCAGCGAGGAGAAGGTGCGGTCGATCAGGTGTTCCCGGCACTGGGTGAGCACCTGGATGGTGACGTCGGAGGGGATCAGGTCCTGCTCGATGAGCTGGCGGACGAAGTCGAAGTCGGCCTGACTGGCCGAGGGGAAGCCGACCTCGATCTCCTTGTAGCCCATCTCCACCAGGAGCTGGAACATCCGGCGTTTGCGCTCCGGCGACATCGGGTCGATCAGGGCCTGGTTGCCGTCCCGGAGGTCCACGGCGCACCAGCGTGGGGCGGCCTCGACGTGCCGGGTCGGCCAGGTGCGGTCCGGCAGGTCGATGCGGAACTGCCGCTGGTACGGCTGGTAGCGGTGGTAGGGCATGCGGCTGGGCCGCTGCCGTGCGATCGGATCGGTTTCGGCGTTGGTGGTGCCGGTCGGGTGAGCCATGACGGAATGCTCCTGTGGTCATGTGACGTCAGCAGTCGAGTGTTCGCGGTGGTGCCGAAGAGATCGGAAGTGCTGGGCGGCGCGCGGTTCGACCCCGCGACGAGGTGCCGGCCGTCAGGCCTCGTCGCGGCGACCAAGGAGAAGAAGCGCCTGCCACATGACAGACTCACCCTACGTGGTGGGGCGGCCTTCGGGAGGGATCGTCCGCACTATGAGACCGAGTTCGCGGTGGCGCCGGAGAGCAGCAGCGTGGCGACGGGGTGGCGGCGGCGCAGGCCGGACTCCGAGTCCAGCAGGTCGGCGGGGAGGCTGAGCGGATCACCGAGCCGACCCACCGCCACCACGACGGCGGGCCGGACGTCCCCAGGCAGGTCGAGGTCGGCCGCGAGGCCAGCCCGGTTCAGGTCGCGTAGCTGGCACACGTGTAGCCCGAGGGCGGTCGCCTGCACGGTCAGGTGCGCCACCGCGTGGCCGAGGTCGTAGGCCCCGTACCCGGACGACTCGGCATCCGGCGCGATGTGCGCCGCGAGCAGCAGCGCCGACGCGCGGCCGGCCCATCGTTGGTCGCGCTCCGACAGGTTGGCCATGATCCGCTTCCATGTCTCGTCGTCCCGATGGCCGACGGCGAACCGCCAGGGCTGCCGGTTGCCTGCCGACGGCGCCCCACCGGGCCGCCTCGAGAAGGACACCGATCTCGGCGGGATTGAGGTCGGTGCGCGGGTCGAAGGAACGGGGGCTCCACCGGAAGGCGAGCAACGGAGTGAGGTCGGGCATAGGGCTAACTATCCCCTATAGGCGGTTTCTGGCCGTGACGGTGGGGATGAATGTGGGCGGAACCACCCGTAACGGATAGAGTGCTAGAGCGTTCCGTTGCTCGCCCCGGGCGCGGCCGTCCCCGCGGGTCCACCCTCCACCGTCGGGCCCGGAAGCTGGACGCTGACCGGGCCGGGCGCGGGCGCCCCGGCCAGCGTCAGCGCCCCGGCGGCCGTATGGACCGCGGTGGGCGTCCCGTCGGCGTCGTAGCAGTAGATCCCCACGTCCAGCGGTGCGTTCACGGACGCGGAGGTGGTCTCCACCGAGTAGCAGCTCCCGGCCGCGCCGGCCGGAGGCTGCGCGGAGGACACCGACAACGGCGACCGGCGGTCGGTCAGCACGTCGAGCCAGTCGGTGAACGGGTGCTGGACCCAGGGGTCCAGTCGGTGTGGCACAGGCTCGTCAGGGTCCCCGAGCCGGACGCAGCCGGCCGGCTCGGGGCGACCGGCCGACGGCAGGACGCACTGGAAAAGTCCATCCCCGGTCGCGGCGAGTGATACGTCAACTTCCCCGCCCGACACGCCCCCCGGCACGTCGACCCGCCATCCGCCGTCGGCGGCGGTGGTCACCAGGACCGTCCGGTCCGGAGCCCCCGGGGCACGCAGCGTGTAGCTGGCGACCAGATGGCGGTCCTGGGCCGCCGCCGCCCGGGCGGCCAGCTCGTCCCGCGCCGTGTCCGCCCCGCCCGCCCCGGGCAGCGGCGCCGCCGGCGTCGGTGGGGCAGCCGACCGGTCGGCGGCGCAGGAGACGACGAGGAGCGCCGGCAGTGCCAGGGCGAGCGGACCGGTCAGTCGCCGGCAGGGCGGCGTCGCCGGGTGTCGGTTGGGCACGGCGGGGCGGAGGCGGACGGGCACCCGCCCATTCTCGGGTGTGCAGGCCCGGGTTCGGGCTCCCGCCCGCGGGGTCGGGCCGGCGTGTCGTACGCCACCGGACCCCTGTCACCTCGGCCGGATGGTGGGATCACCCGACCCGGCAGACCGGCCCGCCCGATAGGCTGAACGTAGCTGACATGCGCCGCCGGCCCCCATCCGGCGGCGTCGGCACGCTCAGGGTCACTGGGAGGGGAGTGCGCCGTCGTGGCACTCGTGGTGCAGAAGTACGGCGGGTCCTCCGTCGCCAACGCCGAGCGGATCAAGCGGGTGGCCGAGCGGATCGTCGCCGCCCGCAAGGCCGGCGACGACGTCGTGGTGGTGGTCTCCGCGATGGGGGACACCACCGACGAGCTGACGGACCTGGCCAACCAGGTCAGCCCGCTGCCGCCGGGCCGCGAGCTGGACATGCTGCTCACCGCGGGGGAGCGGATATCCATGGCGCTGCTCGCCATGGCGATCCACAACCTGGGGTACGAAGCCCGCTCGTTCACCGGCTCGCAGGCCGGCGTCATCACCACCTCGGTGCACGGCAGGGCGCGGATCATCGATGTCACGCCCGGGCGGCTCAAGGGCGCGCTCGACGAGGGCGCGGTGGTCATCGTCGCCGGCTTCCAGGGCGTCTCACAGGACACCAAGGACGTCACCACGCTGGGGCGCGGTGGGTCGGACACCACCGCGGTCGCGTTGGCCGCCGCGCTGAACGCGGATGTCTGCGAGATCTACACCGACGTCGACGGAGTGTTCAGCGCCGACCCGCGCATCGTGCCGAACGCGCGGCACATCGAGCAGATCACCTACGAGGAGATGCTGGAGCTGGCCGCCTGCGGCGCCAAGATCCTGCACCTGCGAAGCGTGGAGTACGCCCGCCGAGCGGGGTTGCCGATCCACGTCCGTTCGTCATACTCGACCAACACCGGCACGATGGTCACCGGATCGATGGAGGACCTTTCCGTGGAACAGGCGCTGATCACCGGGGTCGCCCACGACCGCAGCGAAGCCAAGATCACGATTGTCGGTGTGCCCGACGAGCCGGGTGCGGCCGCGCGGATCTTCGACACGGTCGCCGCGGCTGAGATCAACATCGACATGATCGTGCAGAACGTCTCCACCGAGGGCACCGGCCGGACGGACATCTCCTTCACCCTGCCCAAGACCGACGGCCCCACCGCCATGGCTGCGCTCAGCAAGATCCAGGACGTGGTCAAGTTCAAGGGTCTGCTCTACGACGACCACGTCGGCAAGGTCTCGCTGATCGGCGCCGGCATGCGATCGCACCCCGGGGTGGCCGCCGGCTTCTTCGCGGCGCTCGGCCAAGCCGGGGTGAACATCGAGATGATCTCCACCTCGGAGATCCGGGTGTCCGTGGTGTGCCGCGACACCGACCTGGACGCCGCCGTGCGCGCCATCCACGAAGCCTTCGACCTCAGCGGCGACACCGAGGCGGTGGTGTACGCGGGGACCGGGCGGTAGCGCGGTGGCGTCGCTGCCCACCCTGGCTGTGGTCGGGGCGACGGGTGCCGTCGGTACGGTGATGTGCGAGCTGCTCACCGGGCGCCGAAACGTCTGGGGAGGGATTCGGCTCATCGCCTCCGCCCGGTCGGTCGGTCGGCTGATCCGTTGCCGGGGCGAGGAGCTGACCGTCCAGGCGCTGACCCCGGAGGTGTTCGACGGCGTCGACGTGGCGATGTTCGATGTGCCCGACGAGGTGTCCGCCGAGTGGGCGCCGGTGGCGGTGCGCCGGGGTGCCATCGCGGTGGACAACTCGGGCGCGTTCCGGCTGGACCGCGACGTCCCGCTGGTCGTCCCCGAGGTCAACCCCGAGCAGGTCGGCAACCGGCCCAGGGGCATCATCGCCAACGCGAACTGCACGACGCTCGCCATGATTGTCGCGGTCGCCCCGCTGCACCGCGAGTACGGCCTGCGCGAGTTGGTGCTGTCGTCGTACCAGGCGGTCTCCGGGGCCGGTCAAGCCGGTGTGGATGCTCTGCACACCCAGCTCAGCAAGATCGCCGGTGATCGTGGGCTCGGCTCCCGCCCCGGTGACGTCCGGCAGGCGGTCGGCGACGAACTGGGCCCGTTCCCCGCGCCGCTCGCGCTGAACGTGGTGCCCTGGGCCGGATCGCCTGGCGACGGCGGATCCTCGTCGGAGGAGATGGAGCTGCGCGACGAGTCGCGCAAGATCCTCGCGCTGCCCGACCTCAAGGTCTCCGCGACCTGCGTCCAGGTGCCGGTCGTGACCGGGCACTCGGTGGCCGTGCACGCGGTCTTCGCCACCGAGGTCGACGCGGAGGGCGCCCGCGAGGTGCTGCGCAACGCGCCCGGCGTGATCCTCGTGGACGACCCGCTGGCAGGTGAGTTTCCGATGCCGATCGACGCCGTCGGCACCGACCCGTCCTGGATCGGCCGAATCCGCCGCGCCCTCGACGATCCCCGCGCCCTCGACTTCTTCGTCACCGGCGACAACCTGCGCAAGGGCGCCGCTCTGAACACCGCCCAGATCGCCGAACTCCTGGCCACGGAACTGGCCCGGGCCTGACGGCTCCTGGTGCGGGGACGATCTCCGCTATTCGTACAACCGAACGAACGGGAGCCGCGAAGGTGCACCTCACCTGCCCGCCACCGACGCGTGACGGTGGCATCGTCATCCGACCGCACCAGCCTGCCGATCTGGCCGCCTTCGCACGGTTTCTGACTGATCCCGATGCCACCCGTTACATGGCATTCACGCCGGAGCAGAAAACGGTCGAGGGCGCTCGGGTCATGCTCGACTACGTCATCTCGTCGTACGGCACGAACGAGGAGGTCGTCTCCCTGACGATCGCCGACGCCGCCGACGACAGCTACCTCGGATCGCTGGGCGCCGCCCCGACCGAGACACCCGGTGTGGTGGAGATCTACTTCACCGTCCTGCCGGCCTGGCAGGGCCGGGGAGTGGCTACCCGGGCGGCAGCCCTGCTGCTGGACCACATCGTCGCCCAGCCGGGTATCCGGGAGATCCGGGCGGACGCCGTGCCGGAAAACGACCCGTCCGTCCGGGTGCTGGAAAAACTGGGCTTCGAGCCGGCCGGCCGGCTCGACCGCGCGGCCCAGGGCGGCGACCTCGCGCACGTGGCGATGTCCGGAGTCCGCCGGACCCTGGACCCGGAGCGGTGGCGGGCCGCCCGGCGCGGGTCCGCCGACTGACGGCGGACCTGGCTGCGGTCCGAGGCATGAACGGCCCTACGGGCCGCACCGCGCGCCACGTTCAGGCGGCGAGGCGGACACCGTCGCGGCCGTACCGTTTGACCGCGTAGAGGGCCTGATCCGCGCGGCGGAGGGTGCGGTCGGGTGACTCGCCCGGGTGGGGGAGGGCGACGCCGACGCTGATCGTCCGGCCGATCCGCCGGGCCGCCACGGTCAGGCGTTCGGCGATCCGAATGGCCTCCTCGGGACGGTTCACCTCGATCACCGCCACGAACTCGTCGCCGCCGATCCGGTACAGCTCATCGCCGTGCCGCAGCGCCCCCTCCAACGCCCGGGCCAGGCCGACCAGCACCCGGTCACCGGCTTGGTGACCGTACGTGTCGTTGACGCTCTTGAACCCGTCCACGTCGATCGCGAGCAGGGCCGTACGCCCCGGGATCGCCGCGGCGATCCGCTGACCGAACGGCCCGGTGTGCCGCAAGCCGGTCAACGGGTCGGAGCTGGCCTGCTCCCGGAGCCGGGCCAGCGCGCGCAGCCGGTCCAGGGCGCTCCATGCCTGGTTGGCGAGCAGTTCCACCAGGTTGACCGTCGTCGGGTCGGGGCGCAGCAGCCGCTCATCGGCGACCAGCAGCAGCCCGCCGCCGTCGGGTGGGCCCACCGGCACCACCACCAGGGTGCGGGCCCCGGCACGGGTGAGCGGGGTGTGGTCCGCGGTCGGCGGGTGGCCGGCCTCTCCGAGGGTGTAGCCGGCGCCGTACCGGTGGGCGAGACTGGTCATCCGACCGAGCGCATCGGGGCCGGACTCGGCCAGCTCCGCCCGGATGCGGGACTCCAACTCGCCCGGCGCGGCCGTGGGCGCGCCCAGCCGGGGGCCGCGTTGGTCGGCCAGGACCAGGACGGCTGCGGAGAGTGTCGAGACCTCCCGGGCGGCGGTGATCGCCGCGTGCATCAGGTCCCACTCGGTGGGCGCGGAGGCCAGCGCGGCGGCATGCCGGAGTAGTTTCTCGCTGCGGCTCTCGGCCGGCGGCCCGCCGAGCGCGACGATCCGTGCCCCGAGCCGGGCCGCCAGACGTTCCGCCGTGTCCCGCCAGGCTGCCAGGTCGGCCGGCCCGCTCCACTGGAGGTCGAGGACGCCGATCGAACGGCCGCTCGGATCCGGGACCGGTACGCAGAGCTCGCTCTTGGCGTCGGGGTGTACCGGGATGGAGCCCGGGTCCGCCGTCACGGCCGGAATGACAGCGGCGCGGCCGGACGCGTAGACCCGCCCGACGATGCCGGTGGCCGGCGGGACGGTCGAGTAGACCTGCCAGGATCCGGTGGCCGCGATGCAGCGTAGCCTGTCGTGGACCTGGAGTAGCACTGAGATGGTGGCCGGTGTGTACCGGGCCAGTGCGGTGACGGTCCATTGGCACGCCTCGGCAGCGGTCGACGCCATCGGCAGTCGGACCGTGACGTCACGGATGACTCGCTGGTGATCCACTCGTACGTCGTCCCAGGTCGGCAGGGGCCCGGCGGGTGCCGGGTCGCGAGACCAAGGGTAGCGAGCGCGGCGCGGGTGCTGCCCAGTTCGTACACACGTGCGATCTCTGGCGTGGCCGGCCGGTGCGTTCCCCGGGGCCGGGCCCGCGTCGCGCCCCGTGGCGACAGCGTGGCTGGTAGGTGGTCGCGCCGCGGCACGACGTGCGGCTTCCGGTGCGGACTGCCGATCACCCTTGGTCATGTTGGGGCACCCGTCCTCGAGCGGTATTCCGGCCACGCATATTTATTCCTGCCAGGAATACCGCCGTCGTGGACAATCCGTGGGCGCTGGGCTCCAGCCCGCGACGTCACGGTATCCAGGATCGTCGCCGAGCGCTGTCCCGTCGGCGTGCGGGGAAGATGACTCGGGGCCGTATCGACGGCCGGGTGCCGCCGGGAACGTCCCGCGGCGGTGGGGCATCGGGCAGCGCCGCCCGCTGCGGTCGGGGTTCTTACCGACTTCTTGACTTCCTCCAAACGTGCCTTCACCTGGCGCGGCCATCGTGGGGGCGCTGCCCCTGTGGGATTCACCGAGTGAGGAAGACTTCTGTGCTCTACACCGGGAAAGGTTCCCCGCTGACCGGCGACGAGGGGAAGGACGCGTCCACCCCTCCGGTCCCCGCGTCAGCGGTGGGACGTGACCGCTACCTCGACCTCCTGCGGGGCGTCGCCATCCTGCGCGTGGTCGTGCTGCACACCGTCGGGGCTCCCTGGATGACATTGGTCTTCCCGTCCATGGGAATCATGTTCGCGCTCGGCGGATCGTTGATGGCCGCGTCCCTCGATCGCCGGAAGGGAACCACACGGGTCATTCGCGGGAGGCTGCGCCGGCTGTTGCCGCCACTGTGGATGGTGGCGCTGATCGCCGTACCCTTGATGTGGTGGGAGGCGCGCGGGACGGACGAGCCCTTCCTCCCGACGTGGCAGTACCTCTACTGGATCCTTCCGGTCGGTGATCCGCCCTCCAACGGGTCCGAGCTGGGCGACGCCTTCACCGGAGTCCTGTGGTACTTGCGCGCGTACTTGTGGTTCGTGCTGCTCTCACCCGTGTTGCTGCGCGTGTTCCGGCTGAGCCCCTGGGCGGTGCTGGCCGTGGCGGTGTGCGGGGTGGTTGTCCTCGACCTGTGGGCCGCCGAAGGCGAGGGGGTCCTGAGTTCCGAGGGGGTCCTGAGCTCGATGCTGGGCGGCTCGGAGGGGCTGCTGAGCAGTTTCGTCGTCTATCTGGCCTGCTGGCTGATCGGGTTCGCCCACCACGACGGTCTGCTGTCCCGGATGAACGGCCGGGTAACCGTGCTCCTGGCCGCCGCGCTGGCGGCCACCGGTCTGTGGTGGACGTACCGGGCAGCGGAAGAGATCGAGTTCGGCTCCCTCAGCCTCTACGACAACCTGGTGCTGAACACCCTGCTCTCCCTCGCGTTCGCGGTGGTGCTTCTGCGCTTCCGGCCGGGTGCCGGGCTGGTCGACCGGTCTCCTCGACTCCGCGCGTTGACCGACCGGGTGAATGCTCGTGCGGTGACCGTCTATCTCTGGCACTACCCGTTGCTGCCCCTGGTCTGGTCGCTCGCCGAGGGTGGCGTGTTCGCCGGATGGCCCATGCCGGCGGCGGTGGCCCTGATCTGCGTGGAGTTCTTGCTGGTCCTGGTCGCGGCGTGCGCGTTCGGGTGGGTCGAGGATCTCGCTGCCCGCAGGCGTCCGTCGCTGCTGGGCGGGGGCCGGAAGCTGCACCCGGCACGCGGGTGAGGGGCTCGCGGGCCGACCGGATCGGGAGTCCCTTTCCACACGGGCCACAGCGTGGTCGGCGACCGGCAAGCCGGCACCACGAGCGGTCGGGCTCAGTCGGGCCAGCGTTCCGGCAGCTCGAAGCCGATCACGGCGCCTCCGCCTTCGCGGTTGCGGGCGAACACCGTTCCGTCGTGTGCTGTCACCACATCCCGTACGATCGCCAGCCCCAGCCCCGAGCCTCGCATGCGCCGGGCCTCGGGAGCGCGGTAGAAGCGGTCGAAGAGCCGGCCCTCCGGCAGATCCGGCACCCCGGGGCCACGGTCCCGCACCTCGACGCGACCCCTGCGGATCACGATCTCCACCGGGCCTCCGGAGGAATCGAACTTGGTGGCGTTCTCCACCAGGTTGGCGAGGGCTCGTTCCAGGGCCTGTGGCCGGCCGGTGACGGCGGCGGCGTCGGCCCGTACGATGATCTCCCGGCCGGAGCGGGTTCGAAACCGCTGAGCAACCTTCTCCGCGATTTCCGTGAGGTCGACGGGCTCGGCCGCCTCCAGTTCCCGGGTGTCCGTGGCAAGCTCCACCAACTCGTTGACCAGATTGATCAGTTCCCGGGACTCCACGGTGAGGTCGGTCAGCAGCGGACCGCGGGCGGCGAGCGGCAACTCGTCGAAGCGGTGCAGCAGAGCGATGTTGGTCCGCAAGCTCGTCAGCGGGGTACGCAGCTCGTGGCCCGCCTCCTGCACCAGCCGCTGCTGGGCGTCCTTGGACCGGGCGAGCTGACCCAACATCGTGTCGAAGGCCGCACCGAGGCGGCCGACCTCGTCCCGCCCGCCCGCCGGCACGGGAAGGTCCAGCCGTCCGGTGAGGGCCACCTCCTCCGCCACCCGGGTCAGCCGGACGAGCCCACGGGTCACCCGACCCGCGACGAACCAGCCGCACACCCCGGCCGCCACCGAGACCGCGACGCCGACCGCCATGATTCTGGTCCTGAGGCTCGTGAGCAGCCCGTCCACCTCGCTCAGCTGCTGTGCCACCTGGATGGCTCCGCGCCCCCCGCCGAGTGAGACCGTGATGATCCGTACCCGGGTGCCGTCAACTTCTGCCTCGCTGATCCTGGTACGCCCCGGTTCCTCGGACGCGGCCACCGTTCGATCGGTGTACGACACCGGAAGCGGCCGGGGGTAGCCCTCGTCGACCACCTGCCCTCCGGGGCCCAGGATCTGGCCGATCAGTGTGTCGGATCCGGCGAGGAGGTCACCGAGATTGACCTCGTACTCGTCCGGCTCGGCCAGGTCCTCCGGCGTCAGATCGCCGGCGTCGATCGTCAATTCCGCCACGGTCTCGGCCGCGCGGTCGAAGTGGTCGTCGGTCTCCCGCCAGATCAACGTGGACGCCAGACCGTAGCTCAGGGCGCCCACGCCGACGGCGACCAGTGCCGCTACCGAGGCGAACAGTAGGGAGAAGGTCAGACGCAGACTGGGTCTGGCCAGGTAGCGGGGAGTCACGACGCGCGGATCGTGTATCCGACGCCCCGGACGGTGTGAATGATCTCGGGTGCGTTCGGGTGGGCCAGCTTACGTCGCAGGTAGCTGATGAAGACGCTCAGGTTTTTCGAACCGGCGCCGAAGTCGTAGCCCCAGATGCGTTCGTGGATCGTGGCGCGGTCCAGCACCACCCCGCGGTTGCGCATCAGCAACTCAAGCAGGTCGAACTCCGTCCGCGACAGGGTGATCTCCGCGCCGCACCGCCACGCCCGGCGCGCGGATGGGTCGAGCCGCACACCGGCTGTTTCCAGCTGATCTCCGGCAGGGTTGTCCGGGCCGACGCCCGGGGCCGCCCGGCGCAGCAGGGCGCGCAGCCTGGCCAGGAGTTCCTCCGGCTCGAAGGGCTTGACGAGGTAGTCGTCGGCGCCGGCGTCGAGTCCAGCCACGCGGTCGGAGACCAGGGTTCGGGCGGTGAGCACGAGAATCGGCGTCCGGTCCCCCTGCGCCCGCAGGACCCGGCACACCGCGAGGCCGTCAAGACCGGGCATCATCATGTCCAGAACGAGCAGATCCGGGTTGTCCCGGCGGACCGCGGCGACGGCTTCAAGGCCGTCACCCGCGGCGACGACCTGGTAACCCTCAAGCAGCAGGGACTGCTCGACTGCGCGGCGGATGGCGGGGTCGTCCTCCGCGACGAGGATCGTGGGCATGGGCACCATGGGACCTTGCCACACTCGTCTGACCGGAGCCACCTCATCCTGATCTCCGGTGAGACACCAGGATGCGGAAACCCCGGGCCGTCGTGGCGGACGCCCGGGGTTCTGTCCGCCGGTGACTGTTCCATCAGCTGTGCGGATCCTGCCGGAGTCACCGCCGGTCCGACGCCTCCGTCAGTGGACCGTGCCGTCCAGCGGGATCGTGTACCGGTGGACCACTCCCGCGCCCGGTGCCTCCGCCGACGCGTCGGCCGGTGCGTCCCCGGACGTGGTGACGGACGGTGCCGTCTCCGGGCAGAGGGTCCCGAGCGGGAAATACTTCCAGGTCAGGTCGTAGTGCGTGCCGTATATCGAGTCATACGTGGCGTTACCCGTGAAGTCCAGGGACTTGGTGGAGCGGTTCAGTGAGAATCCCGGCGAGAGCGCGGGGCCGCCCCGCGACTGGGCTACATCGACGATGTTGAAGATTGGCGACGACGTGGGGTCGGGTAAGGACGTCCGCGTTTCCCGTGATCTTGGTGTGCAAGGCCAGGTTCCCGACGGCCCGCTTGCCGACGAGGCTGCCGTAGACGCAGGCGCGCGTCCGCGCCGGAACCTCGATCTTCTGCGAGGGGAGGGTGCAGGTGTCCTTCGTCGTAGCGGTCCTCGAGACCGCATCCGAGTAGGAGATCGTGTTCGTGACGTCCGCGCCGAGGCCCACCACCTCCGAGATTTCAACGTCACGGACACCTTGGCGGAGCTGGAGAAGCCCGTGGTGACGGTGGTGGTGCCGGTAGTGAGTTCTTTCGACATGGGCTGACTCGTCAGCAGCTGCTTGATGTCGTCGGGGTTGTCCAGTGCTGCCGTGCCCACGAAGAACGGCGTGACCTGGTTGACGTTCGGCTTGCCGACCGGGGTGACCGCGGTCCCGCTCATCGTCGGTTTGGCATCAATCGACTTGAAAGCCCGCTGCTGCTGGCTTCGTCAGTATGTGCCGAAGCTGTGTTTCGAGGGTGGAGTTGAGGTCGGTGATGACCACCGACGCCGACGCCGGCGACGCCGCGATCAGCAGCAGGGACATCCCCCCGCCCAACGCGCAGCCGACCATCCGGGAAATCCTTGACACGCTACCTCCAGGTTGCCGTTTCTGGATCACCGTGAATATGGCGAGCCGTGAGAATTGCTGTCAGGTCACGGCGCTCATTTCGGGTCGCCCACTACCACCATCGAGGAGTGACTCGGTCGCGGCGGTGACGGTGGCATCGACCCGAAGGGCTGGTCCTCTCAGGCTCTCGGGCGATCCTCGTCGTTGACCAGCTCGGCAATTCCCTGGATGAGCCGGTCCAGGCCGAAGGCGTACGCGTGCTCAGGGCTGTGGGCCGCCTGGTGTGCCTCGCCGGCGGCCTGGCCGACGCGCGCCGCGATCGGGAAGTCGGCCGGGGTGAAGACTTCCGCCATGGTTGGCTGGACCCTTTCCCACCATTGCTGGTCGGTGATGCCAGTGCGCCGCACAGCCCGCTCCGCCTCGATTCTGCGGCGGGCGATTCCCTCGACGTGGGTCTGCACGAGCGTGACGACCGCGTCCATTTCGATGTCGGTCAGGCCTATCCCGTCGACTGCAGCCAGCTCCCGCTCGTATTTGGCTATCGTGTTCGGTCCCAGCGGTGGGCGGCCGGTGAATACCTGCAGGACCCACGGGTGACGCATACTCAGGTCCCAGTTGACGTGCGCGACCCGACGTAGCGCGTCCGCCCAGGGCTGGTCTCCCCGGTCGCCCAGTTCGCGGACCGCTTCCCCGTATACAGCGTCGAGCATGCCTTGGACGAGTTCCTCTCGCGAAGTGACATACGTATACAGCGACATCGTGCCCACGCCGAGTGACTCCGCGACCCGGCGCATCGACAGTGTGGCGAGGTCCTGGTCCCCGTCGGCGATCTCCACCGCGGCGGCAATCACCTGCGCGCTGGTCAGCGCGTGCCTGGGCCCCCGCCGCGGGAGTTGCCGGGTGCCCCACAGCATCTCGACCGTCCGCGCCGGATCGTCACTGCCGCTGATCTCCATGACCACCATCATACGAAGCCTGTGTCGTACGCCGTACGGAATTTGTGCTACGCTTCTTCGTATGGCGTACGAAGATATGGCCATCCGAGCCGAAGATGTACACAAGCACTACGGAGACAAGGCAGCTCTCGACGGGTTCAGCCTCACCGTTCGGGCCGGCACCATCTGCGGGCTACTCGGGCCGAACGGCGCCGGAAAGACCACGGCGGTACGGGTCCTGACGACCCTGCTGCATCCGGACCGCGGCCGGATCAGCGTGGCTGGCCGCGACGTCCTGACCGATCCCGCGTCCGTGCGCTACCGGATCGGCCTGGTCGGCCAGAACGCCTCCGTGGACGAGATCCTCAGTGGCCGAGAAAACCTGGTGCTGTTCGGCAAGCTGTATCACCTGCCCACGGGCACAGCCCGCGAGCGGGCCGCCGAACTCCTTGAGCAGTTCGACCTGACCGCTGCCGCCGACCAGTCGGTCTCGGGGTACTCCGGTGGCATGCGTCGACGCCTGGACCTGGCTACCAGCCTCATCCTCTCCCCGCCGGTGCTGTTCCTCGACGAACCGACCACCGGCCTGGATCCCCGCGCCCGCATCGAGGTCTGGGCAACCATCACGTCCATCGTCGGTGCCGGGACCACCGTTCTGCTGACAACCCAGTACCTGGAGGAGGCAGACCAACTGGCCGACCAGATCGCCGTCATCGACGCCGGCCGCGTCGTAGCCGACGGAACGCCAGACGAGCTGAAAGCCAAAGTTGGACCCGATCGGGTCGAAACCGTCACCCGCAAGCCAACCCTCGACGAGGTCTTCCTTCACCTCACCCAGACGCCGGAGCGCACGTCATGACCACCTTGTCGACGGCACGCGACGCCGCCACCCTGACCGGACGCATCCTGCGGCACTGGCGACGCCGACCGGTCTCGATCGCCCTCGGGCTGCTGTTCCCGGTCCTCGTCGTCCTCATGTTCGGTTACCTCTTCGGCGGCGCCATGGCCGTACCGGACGGGCACTACATGGACTTCTTCATCCCCGGCACGCTCGCGATGACCATGCTTTTCGGGCTGGAGGGCATGGTCGTGGCCGTCACGACCGATACCGCGAAGGGCGTCACGGAACGGATCAGGGCCATGCCGGTCACAACCCCAGCCATCCTCGCCGGGCGCAGTGCGGCCGACCTGCTCAACGCCACGGCCGGTCTCGCTGTGATGATCATGACCGGGCTCCTGGTGGGCTGGACAACTCACCGCGGCCTACCGCTCACGCTGGCGGGCCTCGGTCTGCTGCTCTGGCTGCGGATCGCCTTCACCTGGGTTGGCATCTACCTCGGGTTGCTGTTGAAGACCCCGGAGTCGGCCGTCGCAGTCCAGGTCCTGGTGTGGCCGGTCGGATTCCTATCCAGCGCGTTCGTATCGCCGGACACGATGCCGGGCTGGCTCGGCGCCATCAGCACGTGGAACCCGCTGTCCGCCACCGCCACGGCAATCCGGGAGCTGTTCGGCAACCCGACCTGGAATGCCGACGGCTGGGCCGTGGGGCACTCGGTGCTCCTCGCGCTCGTCTGGCCAGCGGTACTAACTGCGATCTTCCTGCCGTTGGCGGTGCGGCGATATCGCGACCTGGGGCGCTGAGCAGGTAGCCGTTCGAGTTCGCCCGAAGCTCTGATGCGGGCCGCGGGTGATGCCGTCGATCACGGTGGGGCCGGCCGGGACCTGGTACGGGATGGTGGCCTGGATCTGGTTCCAGGCCCGGTCACGTCTGTTGACGCCGCGTGCGGGTAGATGGCCGGGTGGTTGGCCCTCGTCTGCCGGGCGTGGTCGCTCACCACGACCGCGGGCCTGGAGCCCACGTTGATGGCGATGCAGCGTTGACGGCGACGCAGCGGTACTCGCGGGCCCCTCGGGGCTCGCGGACCCCCATTGGAAGCAGCTCCCAGAGCGCGCCGGCGGGAAGGTAGCACATGTCTGGAACATGTTGCTCCAAGACATCGACCATCGATGACACGTCAGTTGTGGAGGTGAGCCCACGTTGACCTGCTGACGGGGCCGGTCCCGGGGCGGACTACCGGTAGCCGGGCTGGTCCAGCGGGCCGCGGCGCTGTGAAGAACGTAACCATCATCGAGCTAGCCGCGGGTCAATCTTGTTAGGATTCCACGATTCTTCATGTCGCCACCATTGAAGAAGGGATCCGTCCAAATGGACATCGTGGACACCGCGCGCTATCCACTGGCCGACCCGGGAAGCGACGCATGGGAGCGCATCGTTTCCCGAACGCGCACCGAACTGCGCGAACTCGGATGCAGCGTGCTGGCGGAGTTCATTGAAGTAATCTCAGCGACTTTGCGGTAGGTACTTGTACTCGAAATGGGTCAGGTGGAGTGCGGCGGCGAGGATGTCGCTGATCCGGTGTGGGCTGGCGGTGGTATGCCGGAGGGTTTTCCAGCGTCCGACCAGGATCGCGAAGCCGCGTTCGCCCTGCCAGCGCAGTCCGCGTAGCAGCCGGTTGTAGGCGCGGTTGTCGGGAGCGAGCCGCTGCCCGTCGGTGGGCTGCTTGACCGGGACTTTGACGCCTTGACCTGCGCCTTCGTAACCGGAGTCGGCCAGGGTAGGCAGGTCGAGTTCGGAGGCGGCCCAGTTCAGGGCAGCCGTGATGCCCTGCTGTTGGGCGCAGGTCAGATCGTGCAGATGCCCCGGCATCGCCGCGGAGGTCCACACCGGCAGGCCGTCCGGGCGCATGACCGCTTGAACGTTTCCGCCGAAGTCACGATGCTTGCCGGAATACCAGGCGTCGATCGTGTCGCCCTTGACGCTGAGGGTGGTCTCGGCCACCCGGTCGCAGTCGAACAGCTTTCCGTCCAGGATCACGTACGACCAGCCGTCGTCGGCGACCCGGCGCAGGGCTGTGTGTAGATCCTGGGCCTGCGCGGCCAACACTGCGACACCCTCGGCCATATACCGGTACGCAGTGGCCCGGGAGATGCCGAACCCGGCGCCCAGCAGGGTCGCGTCCTCGCCTTTGCGGAACCAGACGAGCACCAGGAGTGCCTGGTAGAAGCAGGTCAACGCGCGGGTGTCGCGCCGTGTCCCCTTGGCTCGGCGTTGCGCGGCAAGCAGCCGGCCGAGGTACTGCACGAGTTCCCTGGGGACGTCGACCATGGCACGATAGGCAATCACGTGGAGCCCTCTCGAAGACGTGGATCTTGTCGCAAAGACCTGTCTATCGATGGCTCCACGCCCACTTCCAGCACCGTCCGGCGTGACCCGGTTCGCCCGTGTCGTACCAATCAACACATTCGCGTCGCTGAGATCAGCTCATTGTGCCGAGCAGACGGGAGGCGCTGCGGCGGGAGGGCGTCGGGGTTGCCCCACTGGCGTACTACGACGTTGAGGAAACCAACGTCTACAACATCGAGATCGACGACCTGCCGGCCGAGCACCCAGGCCGCATCGTCATGCATCGCGGCAACGCGTTCGTCCCGCGCGACCGGATCCCCACCGACAGTGTCATCCACCGGCTCTACATCGACCCGTCGTTCGTGCGCTTCGTCGCCGCTTGCTTCGAACTCCCGGACCTGCACGAGCTCGCCGACCCGCTGTCCGGCCTGGTGCTCAACGTCGTGCAGCCCGGCATGGAGCACCCGTGGCACTTCGACACCAACGAGTTCACCGTCAGCATGCTGACCCAGGAACCGGAGGAGGGCGGCGTCTTCGAGTACTGCCCGAACATCCGTTCGGCGGGCGCGGAGAACTTCGGCGCCGTCCGTTCGGTGCTCACCGGCGCCGACCGCTCACCGGTGCGGGCCCTGGCCCTGCGCCCTGGTGACCTCCAGCTGTTCAAAGGCCGGTACGCGCTGCACCGGGTGAGCGCGGTGCGCGGTTCCACCGCCCGGCACTCGGCGATCTTCGCCTACTCCGAACGCCCCGGCGTGACGGGCAGCGCCGCCCGTACGCGGCAGCTGTTCGGCCGGGTCCTGCCCGCGCACCGCGACGCCGAGCGCAATGCCGTGCGAGTCGACCAGTTGCTGGATTAGTAATCGCGAGGAGTCGCCCCGTGCGTTTCGACCGGACTGGAAAAGTTCGCTCGGCGGCAGCCACACGCAATAGGGTGCGGCTCCTCTGAGGTGATCGTCTATTGTGGGATGGCACCGCCGAGGTAGCGGCTGTTGTGGATGCGTTGTTGTTCCTGGGCCAGGTGCCAGGTCCAGTACTGGTCGAAGTCGCCGTTGCTGATCAGGGTGCGGAGTTTGAGGATTGCTTCGGCGCCGTCGAGGCCCCAGCGAGCGCCGGTGACGTCCATACGATCTTTGACCAGGTGGCGGCAGGCGCCTTCGATCACCCCGGTGGCGATCGGCCACCCGTTGGCCAGCGCGGTCGGGTAGTCCAGGTACGGTTTTTTGGCCAGCAGGTAGGCGGCGGCGACATCGGCGGGTTTGCGTTTGCCGGGGTCCAGGCCGTGGTAGGTGGCCTTGCGTCGGATGGCTGCGGCGACTATGCCGGCCCGTCCGGCCAACACCTGCCGGGCCTGGGCGCGGACCCACCGTTCGGCGTTCGGGTCGCCCTCCGGGTGGAAACACCAGGTGGCCTTCCAGAGGTACTCGATGACGTGGATGAAGTCCACAACAACCGGCAAGGTGATCTTGCGGGTTTTGGCCTCGGCGTGGATCCGGTCGATCTGGTGGGTGTTGCCGTCGACCAGGGCGATCCAGGTCCGAGCGTGGTCGGGGTCGCGGCGGTCGGCCTCGGCGAACCCGGCGGCGATCACCGCCGCGGCGTCGTCGGTCACGCTGGCGTGCAGCCACTTGCCGGAGGTGACCGGCGCCGGGGTAGCAGTTTGGGCCGCTTCGGGGTCCTCGGGCAGGATGTCGGCGATGGTGCGCGGCTTGCCGGTCACGTCGAAGACCGCGGCGACCTCGCACATCCGCTTGCGGTTGCGTTTCTCGCCCTTGGACCGGCGGCCGGCCAGTTTCTGGCTGACCGCGGCCTTGGCGGTGCCCGCGCGGAGCCCGTCGGGGCGCATCACCACCCCTTTGGCGTCGAAGGACAACGCCAGCACATCATCATCGGCCGACCAGTCCGGGGCGTGGGCGGTGTAGAAGGCATCCACATCTATCGCCGCTGCGGCGGCCAACGCCTCGACCTGCCGTTTCCCGATACGCACCGTGGTGGCCCGCTCAATCGCGGCCGCCGCGTCGGTGAACGAGCCGCGGGCCGCCTCGGCCGCGGCCAACCGGCGCAGTCCATGCGAGTGCTTCTCCACGGGCAGGTTCAACACCGCGTCCGCCGGGTTCAGATCGGCCCGCGCCCGCGCCCGGTAGGCGATACGCGTCACCACCACCTCACCGAACCGGGTGGCCAGCGTCCGCTGCCGCCCCCGCTCGGCCCACCCCCGCAGATGGCTATCGGCGTCGGTCACCTCGTCGAGCCGTTCCTCCCGACTGGCACGAAGATCCAGACTGTCCTGCAACAACTGACACAGCAACCGCATGCCATCGGTATGCAGCCGCTCCTCCAGTTCGGCGTGAGTCATCCCCGCCGCATGCTCACCGGACAGGAAGTCCACCATCGCGCCGAACCGCACGGATGAGCCGGCGAAAGCATCGTCCGCCGTCTCGGATGCGTACTCTTGCACCGGGCTCCCTCTTTGCTGATGTTCGTGTCTCGCAACCGACGAACATAGCGGGAGGATCCCTTTCACCATCACAACCAGTAACACATCCCCAGGCCACACAGCGTGTCGCCGCACCTCACCAGAGCCGCACCCCACGCAATACGATCCCCGCGCCTATCTCACCACCCTGCGTGAGCTCGACCATTGAATTCCGACGGGTTGCCGTGGACGGCGGACTTCCCGCTGTGGATGTTCCCGTTCGCACCGATCACCGACAGCCCTCGCGGCCCTCGGATGCGACACGGTGCGGGTGGACCGGGCTGTTCCGGCAGCGCCGTTTCGCGGCCGACCGGGAACAGTGGCAGGTGCTGAAGACGACGTCCGCCGCCGGCGTTGATCCGGACGGTCTGGAGACCGACGGCGTACGCTCAGCGCTGTGTTTCCCGGCCCATCGGCGCTCCCGACCCCTTGACCTGACGTGGACCAGTCACTGACCCGGAAGGCCGCCCGATGAGCAGCGAGTTTCCAGGAGACCACGTGAGCACGTTCCACAACGAGGACACGCTGCCGCGGGTGCCGTTGCCCGCGCTGGAGGACACCTGCGCCCGGTTCCTCGAGTGGTCTGCGCCGCTGCTGACGGAGGAAGAGTTCGCCGACACCAAGGCCGCGGTGCAGGAGTTCGGTCGCGCCGACGGTCCGGGGCCGAAACTGCACGCCGATCTGGTTCGGTACAACGCGGATCCAGCCACACACAGCTGGTTGGACACGTTCTGGCCGGCGCGCTATCTCGGTCGCCGGGACCGGATCGCGCTGAACGCGAACTTTGTCTTCCTGTTCCGCGACACGCCGTTGCGCGGGTTCGCCGAGCCGCAGGTGGAGCGCGCGGCGAGGCTCATCGCTGCCGCCGTGAACTACAAGACCCAGCTCGACGACGAGCGCATCCCGCCGATCGTGACGCGCGGGCAGCCGTTGTCGATGGAGCAGAACAAGTTCCTGTTCTCGACCACCCGCATCCCGGGACCAATGCAGGACACCGTTCGAGCGCCGTACAGCGACGAGATGCCAGGTCCGTCGACGGCGCGGCACATCGTGGTGTTCCAGCGCGGCAACGCGTTCCGGATGGACGTGGTCGGTCCAAACGGGCGCCCGTACTCCCTCGACAACCTGGCGGCCGGCCTGCGTGAGGTGGAGAAGGCCGGTGTCGCACGGGGCGCGACGGCCACCGCGGCTGGTCACCTCACCACGATGGCCCGGACCGAGTGGGCGGCGGCCAGGGACCGTCTGATGGCCTTGGATCCCGGCAACGCCGCGGCTCTGGACACCGTCGAGACGGCACTGTTCTGCGTGTGCCTAGAGGACCGGACGCCGGCCGACGACCTGGCGGCCTGCGACCAGTTGCTGCACGGCGACAGCGGCAACCGGTGGTTCGACAAGGCAATGTCGCTCATCGTGTTCGCCGACGGCACGGCCGGCATCAACGTCGAGCACTGCGGGCTGGACGGCACCACCGTCCTCAGCTTCGTCGACACGATGCTCGCCGCGTCGCCCGAGGAACACGCCGCGCAGTCGGGTGCGACGGCGCAGGGGGTGCCGGCGATCGAGGCGATCACGTTCGTGCTCGACGACGCGCTGCGGGCCGACATCGTCGCCGCGGCACGGTCGTTCGCCCAATACGGCGCGGACACCGCCACCGTGACCCTGCCCTTCGACGAGTTCGGGGTGGACGAGGTCAAACGGCTACGAATGTCGCCGGACGCGTTCGTGCAGATGGCATACCAGCTCGCGCACAAGCGGGCCAAGGGCTTCATCGGCGCCACGTACGAGTCCATCGCCACCCGCCAGTACCTGCGGGGGCGGACCGAGGCGATGCGCGTCGTCACGCCCGAGGTGCTGCGGTTCGTGGCCACGTCGGAGGACCCTGCCGCTTCACCCGACGAGCGGCGGGCAGCGTTCCGGGCCGCGGCCGACAAGCATGTCGACCGCGCGAAGCAGTGCCAGGCCGGTGCGGCACCCGAACAGCACCTGTGGCAGCTGCAGCTGATCCAAAAACGGCGTGGGGCGGCGCTCGGCGTGCCCGAGTCGTCCCGGCTGTACGAGACGCCGGGGTGGCTCACGATGCGCGACGACTACCTGAGCACCAGCTCGGCGCCGTCGACCAGCATCCGCTACTTCGGGTTCGGGGCCACCAGCAGTCGCTGCATCGGGATCGCGTACGTGCTGCTGTCGGACCGGTTCAACCTGTACCTCAGCACCCCGCGCCCGGTCGCCGGCATGATGTACACGTTTGCCGACCAGCTCCGCGAAGCGTTACGTGAGCTGCGCGACCTGCTCGACGAGCGGTAGCCCGGGTAACGTCCGCCCCGGCCGTTCGATCTCCGTGGTCTGTGGCCGGTGTGACGGCGCCCGCGCTGGCTCCCGCTGGCTGCCCATCGCACCCCCGCCTGACAAGCTCCAAGCCTCCGGCGCACCCACAAGATGTCCCAGCCGTGCATGATCTGGTTGAGCCGGATCAGCAGGTACGCCGCACCGCGGCGTCATCCTCTACGTCGAGGCACCGAATATGGACCACGCAAGGATGCTCAATTTCGCGAAGGGCGAGGGAGCCTTGCGGGCCATCCCCACCCAGGGCTACATCAAGGAGATCCACATCAAGACCAAGACCGGCTGGATCCGCTGCTTCGGGGGCGACTGCAGCTAGGATCGACAGCGATGGCGATCGAGTGGATCAGCAGAGTCAACCGTCCGTTCACCCTTCAGGACGCGCTCGACCTGACGGACGTCCGGCTGGCCGGCCTGCTCGGCCAGCCGGGTCTGCGGGGGAGTGTTGAGGCGCGGGAGGCTACCGCCGCCCGGCGTCGAGGCGAGCCCAGTGACCCGGTGCCGAAGTCAATCCTGCGGCAAACCATCGATCCGTATCGAGTGGCGCCCCCTCCGCCCGGCGAATATCTCACCGTCGTCGCGGAGATGATCTTCGAAGTCATCGAACACTCGGCCTCGACCCTCGTGAGCGTTTGCCAGAGCGAGCCGCGTTCGGGCGGATCCGGATACGGGATTGTTCGCCTGGGTGACGGCCGAGCGGACTCGGATCTCGCAGGTGATGGCCATCGCCGCCACGCTTGCGCTAGCCGAGTGCGGTGGCGGAGAGGTGATCGACGAGTCCGGCTACCTGTCCGATGAGCGGATGAACCCCCCGCTGGAGTTGTTCGAACGGCTGCGCGTGCCGGCCCCTCCGGAGTCCCTTGACGCGGCCGTCGACGCGATGCTGGCCCGGAAGAGGTTGCGCCCGAGGACCGTCGGTGGGTCGCGACTGACTGCGCAACCCGACCCTGCAGGAGGGCAGGGGCGGTCTTCGTCCGCGCCAAGTCCGCCTCAAGGCGCTCGTCGCGCCGCCGCAGCCGCTCCAACTCGGCGGCCTCGGCGCTGCGGCGCCGGTTCTCGCCGACCGGACTCTTACGAGAGCCGAGCCGACCCTGACCATCTGCGGCACGATCGCCTATGTGAAGGGCAAGGGGTTCGTCCGGCAAGGCGTGGACGAAGACCGGCGCCGGCTATCGGACCGTCGTGCTTCCTCGCTTCGCGGTTGGCATGTTGATAGCACGCAAGCTCACCGCAGCCAACAACCCTCACGATGCGATCTTCGCGTCCCGGCGCGGCACCTGGCTGTCGCCGCAGAACGTGCGGCGTCAGTGGCGTCAAGCTCGTGTCGACACCGGCCTCGAATGGGTCACGCCGCACACTGCCCGCAAGACCGTCGCCAGCCTCATCGACAAGGAGGCCGACGCCAGGAACGCCGCCGGTCAACTCGGCCATGAGGACGAGGTGATCACCAAGAAGCACTACATCGTCAAGCCGGCCGTTGCCCCCGACAGCCCCCACATCCTCGAGAGGCTCGGTCCCGGCCAGGCGGCAAGCGACCCTGGGCAGTCCCAGGCCGCCCAGACGAACCGTCGTACGGCCCGCGCCCACCCGGCGAATCTGATTGCCCTCCGGCGTTTCCGGGGGGATTGAAAAACGCATAGATAAACTTAAGGGCCTGACCGCATTTCCTGCTGGTCAGGCCCTTAACTCTGGTCGGGGTGGCCGGATTTGAACCGACGACCTCTTCTTGACAACCAAAGCGGCCGGGGGTATGTCGCTGATCGTCAAAACCTGTCACTGACCTGCACGAACGCGACCGACTGGTGATCAACGTTCGTCGCTAATGGTCGACACTTGGAAGGGGTTTTCGGGGGGTAAACGGGGGGCGACGCGCGGCATCCACGACGCGGAATAGCCATCACCGCCCCCGGGTCGGAATCAGGGCAGTGACGGCACACGGGTCACGCGCGTCATGGTCAGCGTTCCGGAAGCCAGCAGATGACCGTGTGCTGTGCGGCGACGGCGCGGCGCCAATCGCGTACGCCGACGCGTCCGCGCGCCACCTCGACCTGTCCGTGGTAGATCGATGCATCTACGACGGCATCGAAGTCGTGCCAGTCCGCCTGCGCGCCGCAGCCGGTGCACGTGTTCGGGTTGAAGCTGGCGCCTCGGGAACCGGATGGCCGGGGTTGCAACCTCCGGGCCACGATGTCCTGGTCGGCGCCCCGAAGGATCTCTTCGGCGAGCGCCAATGCGCCCTCCTGGTCGACCTTCACGAACTCACCGGGCCTCGGCCGGGCTACGGGCAAGAGGGCTAGGACCCACAGCATCTGGTGCGCGCAGCGAGGACAAGGCGCCACCCTCCCCAGAACCTGCAGCATCAGCGTTCCGGTCGTCCGTGGAGCCTGCGGGATCGACATGCGCACATGTTGCCAGCCGGGTAGGACAGTTCGGCCTTGACTCGAACGCCCCCGATCTTCCTCGAACGGATGTTCGATCAGGCGTATGATCACGCCACGTGGCGGGGTGGCCGTTGACCTGGCGTGTTGCCGCTCGGTGGGTTCCGGGCGGCTCGCCTTCGGGCGCCTCGGAGGCCATCATCACCGCGACGAGCGCGGCAGCCCTACGCGCGGCCGTCATGGCTGCACGTCGAAACGTCTTGATCGAAAGTTACCGCTACTGGTCTATCCGCGAGTGGGACGCGGCCGACGATCCGCCTTCGTGTCCGACGTGCGGGACGCGGTGGGTGCCCGTCGAAGTACACGACCAAGACTGCACCTGTGGCGGGCACCGTCGCTGGGAACATCGGGGGCGAGCCTGTCCGCCGGTCGTACTGCCGCCGTACGGTCCCGGCTGTGGCGACCTTCCGCGCCCGCCCGACCTCCCGCCGTGGGGCGAAAACTGGCGGCCGGTTCGTCGACCATCGGCGCCGGGGGTCTGATCGTCGGCCAGGCTGTCGCCGGCAACGGCGTTCCGGTACGCCGACCGCCGCGTGGGCGGCTATCCGGGGTGCGGTGGGTATTCCGGCCTGGGGAACAGCGGTGACATGCGCAGCGGGCGGAAGACGCGCTCGACGGTCTCGGTTGTGCCGACGATCGTCAGCCGCCCGGCTGCGGTCAATGATCATTTGTCCGCTTCTTCGGCCGAGCCGTGGTAGCCCGCGGCCTGGAGGTTGTACAGCTCGGCGTAGAGGCCGTCGGCCGCGATGAGTTCGTCGTGGCTGCCGGCCTCCATCAGGTGCCCGTGGTGCAGAACGAAGATCCGGTCGGCGTGGCGGACGTTGGCGAGCCGGTGGGTGATCAGGATGGTGGTGGCC
The DNA here is from genome assembly GCF_030345795.1 of Micromonospora sp. WMMA1363. Lineage (NCBI taxonomy): Bacteria > Bacillati > Actinomycetota > Actinomycetes > Micromonosporales > Micromonosporaceae > Micromonospora > Micromonospora sp. WMMA1363. The sequence goes on along the minus strand of NZ_JAUALB010000001.1, from coordinate 3,849,792 downwards.
CGGCCTTGCCGGTCCCGGATGGCTTGGAACAGGGCGTCCTCTGCGCGCGGGTCGAGGGCTGAGGACGGCTCGTCCATGATGAGCAGGTCTGCGGTGCGGTAGAAGCCTCGAGCGGCGGTGATGCGCTGCCATTGCCCGCCGGAGAGGTCCTGCCCACCGGCGAACGTCCGGTCGAGCAGGGTCTCGTAGCCGTCCGGCAGTTCGGTGATCATGCCGTGGGCCACCGCGCGGACGGCGGCGGCCTGGATCCGGTTTGAGTCGGGTTCGCCGTCGGCGTCGCCGAGGGCGATGTTCGTGGCGGCGGTGAAGGGCCACTTGTGGTACTCCTGCGTCACGACGGCGATCCGCGCTCTTAGCGAGGGCTGGTCGTAGTCGTGCAGCGGCTGGCCGTTCCAGGTGATGGTCCCGGCGCTGGGGGTGCGCAGTCCGGCGATCATGGCAGCGAGGGTGGTCTTGCCGGAGCCGTTCTCGCCGACGAACGCGACGGTCTGCCCCTTCTCGATGGTCAGGGCGACACCGGCGACGGCCGGGGTGTCGCGGTCCGGATAGGTCAGGGTGGCGCCCTTGACGGCCAGTTCGGCGAGCGGGGCGGCCTCGGTGGCCACGGCTGGATCGGTGTCGGCGGGTAGGTAGTCGGCGGCGCGGCTCATGAAGCCGGTGTAGTCGGCGAAGTGCTGGCCCTCGGTGAACACCCGGTCGATGTGCAGCGTGACGGTGGATAGTGCCCGCTGGGCGGCCTGCACGGCGATCACGCAGGTGGCTGCGGCGGCGAGCGGGATCTGCCCGTCCAGCAGCAGCGCGCCGAGTAGCACGTAGACGCCGCCGGTGGCGAGTCCGCTGATCACCGAGCCGATGCTGGTGGTCGTGGTGACCCGGTGGGCCAGGGCGAGCTGGACGTCGGTTTCGGCGCCCATGACGCGGTCGTACTGGTCGAGGAGGAACCGCCGGAGCCCGTAGGAGCGCAGCTCGGCGGCGGAGTATCGCTCGGCCATGAGTCGGTGCAGTAGCCAGCGTCGGCGGCGGCGCACGGAGCCGGCCAGGAACGTTTGGTATCGCAGGTGGCCGGCGCGCAGCGATGCCCAGGCGTTCGGGATGGTGGCGACCAGCAGGGCGACGAGCAGCAGCGGGTGGATCACCACGACCGCCACGGTGACGGCCAGTAGCCCGGCGAGGCCCGCGAGGAGATTCATCGAGCCCTGCACCAGCTCGACCACGGATTCGTTGCCGCGCGAGGCGCGTTCCATGTCGTCGGCGAACGCGTCCTCGTCGAACGCGTCGAGGCGCACGGCGGTGGTGACCTCGAAGAGGACCCGCTCTACCTGCTGGTTGACTCTGGGGGTCAGTCCGTTGAGCGCGTACCCGGTGGCGATGCCGGCACCGGCGCGTACGGCGATGGCCGCCGCCAGGGCCGCCAGCGCGGGCGCTGCCGCCCATACCTTTTGCGGGGTCGGGCCGCCAGCGAACAGCTCGATCAGCACCCGCTGAGTGGCGAGGAGCCCGAGCGTGGACATCACGGCCGCGCCGACGGTCGCCACGGCGACGACCGAGGTACGGGTTCGATCGGCGCGCCAACTGATCCGGAGCGCCTCGGCGACCAGGCCGGGTAGTTCGGCAAACACCCCGAGCAGCCCGGTTTCCGCGCGTGCCCGGATGCCGGTCTCCCACCACATGCTGCGCAGTTCCGGCAGCACGGAGGCGTCGGCGGCGCGGCTGGCCTGGCGAGGGACGTTCACGGGCGCGGGATCGTCGGGACCGGCGTTGTTGGTGCGGGGCGTTGGCACGAAGAACACTCCTTGTCGTCAGCGGAGCCCGGAGTCCTGCAACGGAGCAACCTCGCAGGCGAGTTCAGGTGCTCACCGCTGGCGCGTGCCGGCCCGATGGAGTGGGGGCGGCGCCGAAGATCGCTTCGGTGGCCGCCTGCGCGAGGGTGGCTTGGGTGGGGGCGGACAGCCCGAACCGATTCCAGTGGAAGATCACGTGGAGTGCGATGACGGCACGGAGTCCACGGGTGAGACGGCCGGTCTCGCGTAGGCGTTGGAGACTCGTGCCGGCGTCGGCAAAAGCGGCGTACCAGTCGTCGGTCGTGCGGGCGGTGCCGGTGAGCAGGTGGCGAACGTTGTCGGTGAAGCCTTCCCACGTGCGGTGGTCGGGGACGGGCGGCAGGTGGCCGGCGCGGTGCTGGACGACTCGTGCCCAGACGTCGCCCTGCTCGTTGAGGTCGAGCGCTGCCGCACGCATGAGCGCGGTGCACAGAACGAGCGAGCGTTCCCGGCGATCGGTCGGGTGCCGGTGGAGGTAGGCGAGGAGGTGGCGGCTGTCGTGGTGGAACAGTGCGTGCGCGGCGGACATGGCGTCCACGCCGCCGAAGGCGTGCGTCTCGGATTCGTAGATGTCGGGGGTCCAGCTCACCCCGTCGGTGATCAGCTCGCGTGCTCGTTCTCGGCTGCGCTGCTGCCCGGTGGGCAGGTAGCGGACCCGCCAGGCGCCTTTGCGGATGACCCACCACGAGGTGATCAGCCCGGCAGCCTCGGCAGCGGGAAGCACCCGTCCGAGGTGGTCGACCGCGCGCTGCTCGCGTTCCTGCGGGGTATCGCCGGGGTAGCTGATGTTGATCTGTTGCCAGGGGCTGTCATCCACGGCGGACCCTTTCGTCAGGCGAGCAGGAGGCAGGCGTCCCAGGAGGTTGCGGTGCTGGCGACGGCGGCGAGATCGGCTCCGGTGGTGCCGACGAGCAGCCCCTCGGGTACGTCGGTACCCGGGATGACCTGCCGGTGGAGGTCTTCGATAGCGGCGAGTGGTGTCGGGGTGAGCGCATCGGCGGCGATGCGCCGGGCGGTGGCCAGAAGCCCGGCAGTGCCGTGGCACAGCCCGTGCTCGCTGAGCAGCTCGATCTGCGCCGGGTCGGTGACGCAGCCGGCGAAGGCGACCTCGGCGAGGTGCTGCCGTTGGGTGTCGCGCAGGGCCTGCGCGGCGAGCTGTTGGGCGCGGGCGATGCCGGGGGTGCCGTAGCACCAGGATGGCCGTAGCGGGGCTTGCTGCGCTGGGGCGCCGCGCCGTAGGTCGGTGAGGGTGACGGTCTGCGGCCACCAGGTCGTGCCGTTCGTCTGCTGCTGCCAAGTGTCTAGCCACTCGCAGATCCGGGTGATCGCCTCGGCGTGCCCGTCGACCGTGATGCGGTCGCGCATCGTGAGGGCGAGCAGCGCGAGCGGGCCGGTGATGCCGTGGGCGATGCCGTGGTTGGCGTGGCCGCCGATCGGCGCCGCCTGCTGGCGCTCGGGGCCGTTCCAGCACCACCAGCCGGGCAGGGAGCCTCGCGGCTCGGTCAGCCGGACGAGGTAGTCCAGCACCTCGCGGAGCGGGTCGTTATCGCCCAGCCTGCGCAGCGCAACGCCGAGGCCGGTCAGCCCGCGGATCAGGTCGTACTCGGCGAAGTGCGGCTGCTCGTTGCGGTCGATGCGGCGGTGCGCGGCGTCGAGCCGGTGGCGGGTCACCGTGACGGTGCCCTCGGCGGTGATCGCCCTGGCCTGCGCGAGCCCTGGCTGGTCGGTGGCGGCGAGGACGAACGCGAGCGCGGGGGCGCCATAGAACAGGCTCGCACCGTCCGCGATGCTGACGCCCCCGGCCGTGGACTGACGCAGCGCCTCGCACGCTGCCGGCCAGTTGCCGGTCTCCAGGTGCAACAGGGCGACGCCAGCCGCACCGTCAGCGAGGGACTGTCCGGCGCTCATGCCGCCTGCCGGGCGTGCGCGGTACGGGCGACGGTCCGGGCCAGCCGCAGGCAGTGCCGCTCCGACGTGGAGTCGACGCCGATCATCCGGGCGTGGTGCAGGTGCAGCAGGTCGCCGAGGACCCGGTCCGGGTCGAGTCCGTCCCTCTCGGCCAAGGTCCGATAGGCGCCCAACGCTGCGGCCAGTTGCTCGTCACGGAACGGCATTCGGGCGAGGTCGAGCTGCGCCGTGTCCAGGCGGGAACCGGTGAGCTGGGGAACATGGGCGGCCAACCAGCCCAGGCCGTCGCCGGTGAACCCGTCGGCAATGGCGATCATGCCGGCGGCGGTGGCCGCCTGCCGGTCACCGGTCAGCCGGCGCATCGCAGCGCGGGAGTCGGCGGCGAACACCGCTTCGGCAGCGGCGAGGGTGGCCCCGGCGCCGTGGCGGGTTTCGGGCCGGTAGGGGTGCAGGCTGTAGTCGTGTACGAGGGCGCCGTCATGGAGATCGGTCACCCAGTCGGCGAGGTGGCGCGCGGTCTCGGCGAACCGGTCGACGTCCGGAAGCGGGATGCGCAGCCGCAGGTGGGGCTCGGGGTCGGGATAGCGCACGAACCACCAGCCGGCCGATAGGTGGTCGGCGGGCCGGCCGGCGAGGTCGGCCAGGAGGGCATCGAGCCGTCCGTACAGGCGTGCCTCCAGCCACCGCGACCGGCCGGGCCGGTGCTGGATGGTGCAGACGGGCCGGGCCGGTCGAGCTGGCCGGGTGGCCGGTGCCGGGTGGGTGAGGGTGAGCAGCAGCTCGGCCGGTCGGTTGTCGATCCAGCCCGCCGGGCCGGGCGCCTCCGTGATCACGGTGCGGGCGTGCCGGCCGAGGTGCTCGCGCAGAACCGCCAGGTGCGCGGGTTCGTCCAGGTCGAGGCGCAGCCGCACGTCGTCGCCGCCGAGAAGGACGTGCTGCGGAAGATACCGCTGGCGGTGGTGCCGCTGCCAGGCGTCGCGCCACTGCGCCCATCCGGCGGTCCGGCCGGGCAGCGCGGCGCGGTCGATGACCCAGCGGGCCGGGTGCACGATGGTGCGTCCGCGCCGCAGGCGGGGCAGGAACGGCAGACCGGCCGCGTGGCCCCACTCGAACCGGCTGCACGGCGCACTCCACGCGGTCCAGACTTCGGCGAGGAGCCGCATCAGCGGTTGCTGCAGGGAGGGCAGCAGGACGCTGTTGCACAACAGCGGCTCGACGGGCTGGCCGCTGCTCTGCGACACCAGCCACAGCCGCTCGCCGTCGCCGGTCACGGCCAGATCCTCCACCCTCCACGGTGGGGCGGGATGATAGTCGCCGAGCGGAAGCACCGGCAGCAGCTCGGGTACGCGGGCCACCGCCGTGAGGCGGGCGTCCAGCGGAGGGCCGGACAGTTGCACGGTGGCCGCACCCGGTTGGGCGGTCGGCAAGTCCTGGTAGATCCGCTGGAAGGAGGCGAACTCGGCGGGGGTGAGCAGGTGCAGGAACCGGGCGGCGGAAACCCCGGCGTGCCGTGACCCGCTGAGCACCGTCAGGGTGAACGCGCCCCGGTCCAGGTCCCGAAGCGTGTCGGCGGCGAGGGTGAACCGTAGTTCGGTGTGCGGGACCGGCGGCCGGTCGTCATCGGCGCGCAGCCGCTCGATCAGCGCGTCGTCGAGGACCACCTCGGCGCAGCCGTCCAGCGCGGCCTGCTGCGCGAGCTGCCCGAGCAGCCGATCCCTGGCCGTGAAGCCCGCCGGGGCGCGGCGGGTCGATCCTCGGTAGCCGGCTGGGTACCCCAGCACGTTGAGCACGTCGCGGACCGGCACGGCCGCTCCCGGACCCCACCGCTCGATGAACGCGCGGTGGTACTCGGCCCACCCAGGCAGCGGTGGCGCCACTGCTACCAGCGTCGCCGCTGCTCGGCCCGCTTCGCGTAGCACCGCCGGGGGAAGCGTCACCGCGACGTCGGCGCGCAGGTCGACCGCGATCCGATGGCCGGGATGCGGTACGGCGTAGCGGCCGGCTACGTGCGCGGCCGGGTCGGTGACCGTCATCGCCGGCCGCAGCGCCGACAGCAGCACCCCGACCTGCACCAGTTCGGCCAGCAGCCGCTCGGCTGCGGCGACCTCGGCGGTACCGGCGATCTTCGCGGCGAGGTCGGCGAAGCCGATCGGCGACTGTGCCGCCTGGATCGCAGCCTGGACGGGGCCGGTGAGGCGAATCTCGGCGTCCCACCGCCGGTCGCCCTCTGCACGGGCACATGGGAGCACCCATGTGGCGCCGCGCTGGAATCCGAGCGAGTTCGTGACCACCTCTACGGTGCGCAGGGTGGCGAGGTCTTGTTCGGCCCGCGCGGTGTGCTCGGCGATGAATGCTCCGTCCGGGCGGGCGACCGCGTGGTGGGCCTCGCCCAGGCGGACCGCTGCGTGGGCACCGAACTGGACCGGGGCGACCCCGGCGAACGTGCCGAACGGAGTCGCGCGGGTGGTCCACCGCAGCAGGTACTTGACCGCTGCTCCGACGAGGCGGCGTAGCCGCTGCTCCGCGATTGGCTCGCCGGCTACCGCCCGAGCGATCTGCCCGGCCAGCTCGGGCGCTGCCGAGGTGACGGCCTCCGCGAACCGTGGCAGCTTCCACACCGTGTCCAGCCAGGTGCGCCACTGTTCCGGTTCGTCGGATGCCAGGTCGGGCCAGCCGGGCAGGTTGAGATCGCTCGGGTACGCGGCGACTCTGATCAGCGCCGCACCAGGCGCGGGAATCATGCTGCACCACCGAGGGGGTCGGCAGGCCCGGCGCCGTGCGACGCCGGGCCTGGATGTGCGGGGAGCGGTCGGGTCAGTTGCCGGCGTCGCAGCGGGTCGTGCAGGCGTTGGAGCCCGTGTTGCCCGAGCCGCAGTTGTCGTCGGTGCCGGTGGCGTAGCCGGTCGCGGCGGGGCCGGCGTCGACGAGGGTGACGTCCAGGGTGAACTCAGGGGCGACCGTGGGGACGACCGTTTCGTTCATGGGCGTGCCTTTCTACGAGGGGTTGAAGGTGAGGACGACGCGGCTGTGCCGCTTGTCCAGCACCGTCCCGGCCGGCAGGTCGCCGTCGGGAGTTCCAGCGGGCAGGACGTGCAGCATCGGCGAGGGGCTGCCCGCGTCCAGCCAGGCGCGCATGTGCTCGACCATCCGTTCGGCCGCCGCGCCTGCGTCGCGGCCGTGCGCGCGGGCGCCCACGTCGAACAGGTCGCCCGTCCACTTGAGCGCCGAGCGGTAGCTGAAGGTGCCGTCGTGCAGGGCGGCGGGCGTGCCGTAGCGCCACGCCGGGTTCACGAGGCCGGCGTCGATGGCCTCCTGCTGGGCGGTGAGCACCACGAACTGCTGCCCCGCCTGCGTGATGCGCGCCGCGAGCCACAGGTCGAGGTCGGCCAGGACGGTGCGCGGCGGCAGGCTCGCCCCGGCCCACTCCTGCGCCGGCGGTTGCGACAGCAGCGCGCCGATGGCCTCCGGATCGACCTGCTGCCCGAGTTCGTCCAGCCGCAGGTGCACGCCGTCGGCGATGTCGACGTAGCGCATCTCGTGGGCGCCGGAGCCCTGCATGGACACGAAGCCGCACAGGCGTTGGCTGTGGCTGGTTAGCCGGTTACCGGTCCGGCGCAGCGCCCACGAGCGGGTCATTCCGAACGTGCGCAGCGGCACGACCAGGGTGCCGGTCGCGGCGAGCTGTCCGGTCCAGGCCGGGGGGATGTCCCACGCGCCGACCGTCACGATGATCAGGTCGTAGGAGCGGTCGTGGCCGATCGGCTGGTCGGCGTCGGCACAGACGACGGTCACGTCGTCGTAGCCGGCCGCCGCCAGGCACGCCGTGGCCCGGTCGGTCACGTCGCGGTCGATGTCCACGGTCGTGACCGAGCCCGCCGGCCCGACCAGCTCGCGCAGCAGCGCCGCGTTGTAGCCGCCGGAGCCGATCTCCAACACGTGCCGGTCGCGTAGTCCGCCGTCGACGGCGTCGGCCGCCTGACCGAGCATCTCCGCGATCAGCCAGGGCGCCGACACCGAGCTGACGGCCTCGTCGCCGCGTCGCTTGGTGATCACGGCCTGGTCGGCGCGGTACGCCTCCTCCAGCGGCGCATCCGGGGTGAACAGGTGGCGGCGGACGGCGCGAAGGGCCGCCTCCACCTCGGGCCGCATCGTCAGCCCCTTGTCGGCGTGATCAGCGACGAGCTGATCGACCATGGCGGCATGTAGGCCCTCGGCGCTCACCGTGTCGACGCTCACTGGTTGCACTCTCCTTTTCATCTGGGCCGCCCGGTTGGATGGCCCGGCCTTCTCGCTGTTCAGGTCAACACCGCGGCTAGCGACTCGACTCGCCGCGTCACGGTTGGTTCATTTCGGCTGACCTACGTACTGAGCTGGGGTCAGAACAACGTGTCCGGTGCCTGCGTCGGTACGAGGTCCGGCAGGGCGGCCACCGCGCACAGGCCGGCTAGTGCGACACCGGCGGGCCACCGTCGGGTGACGAGGCCGCCAACGAGGATGGCCGCCCCGGTGGCGTCCCACAGGGCTCGGTGTGGCTGGCCGTCGGGCACCGCCTGGGTGACCGTGGCGGTGAGGTCGAGGTGTTCGAGCAGCGTGGTGAGGCTGTTCCCGCCGGCGTCGATGCGGCAGGCGCGGGCAAGGCGCAGTGTGTCGATGAGCCCGGCCGGCGCGATGGAGGGGCAAAGGCGGTGCAGCAGGCGCCAGTCGACGCCGATGTTGTGCCCGACGAGCCACCGGCCGGTGATGCGGCCGGCCAGCTCGGGCTCGATCGCGGTCAACGGCCGGGCGCGGCTGAGTACGTCGTTGGTCAGTCCGGGCGCGATCCATGCCCGGGCGGGGATGGGGCGGCCCGGGTTGACCAGGGTGGCGTACGCATCGGCGAGGGCCGGCTGCCCGGCGGCAAGGGGGACGAGCGCGATCTCCAGGATGGCCTCGTGGTCGCGGTCCTGGGCGCCGCTGCCTTCCAGGTCCAGGGCGACGAGGTCGGCCTGGTGCCAGGCGTCGGTGCCGGTCACGGGTCCGTCCTGCCGGGTGTCGGGGTCAGTCATCTTCATACCGCGCCTCCTGCTCGAACTGCCGGCGCACCGCCGTGAACGCCTCGACCTGCGTGGCGTCGGTGCCGTGTCCGGTGAGGGATCGGCCGTGGGCGTGCAGGTGGTGGGGCTGGTCGAGTTCCCAGATCTGGTACCGCAGGCCGTGTTGGATGGCGTAGCGGCGCTGCTCGCCGAGGCCGTGGGTCCACACGTGGCCGTCCTCGATTACGTACTGCGTCTGGTAGCCGAGCTGGCCGAGGATGCGGTCCATGCTGGCCGGGGTGGGTTGGGTGTGGTCGTCGGCGCAGCGCCGCTGCTGGGCGGCGGGGCAGATGTCGCACAGCTCGCGCACGCCCCAGTGGCCGTTGTAGTCGGCCACCTCGTGCGCGTAGGCGACGCCGCAGCTCGTCTTGCGGAACAGCGGCGTGCTGATCCCGGAGGCACGCCAGGCGGCGACCACGGCGGCGTCGAGGTCGGCGGGCATGGTCTTGCGCCGGTGGTAGTCCTCCCCGAACGGCACGGGCACGCCGAGTCCGCGCAGGTAGTCGGCGTTCTCGGGCTTGTGGTAGTAGCCGGTGAACACGATCGCGTCGGCATCGCGGCCGATGTCGAGCACGTGCGCCATGGTGTCGGGGGCGTCGTTCCAGCCGGGCACGATCGGCCGCCAGTACAGCACCACCCCGGTACGGCGCTTGTGCGCGGCGGCGGTGCGGATCGACGTCACCGTGATCTCGCTCTTGGAGATCGGCTCCACGCGCGGGTCGCTGATCCCGGAGTAGGTGAACAGCAGCGTGACCCGCAGGTGCCGCAGCTTCTCCAGCGCGGCCATGTCCGCCTCGGTGACCTTGAACCGGGTGATCAGCAGGACGTGATTGGTGAAGCCGCTCGCGTCCATGGCGCGCAGGACCTGGAACAGGTGCGGTTTGACGCCGGGCAGGAACGGGTCGGTGGCTTTGTTGAACAGTTGGATCGGGGTGACGTCGGGGCGGAACGCCTCGTGTCCGACGAGCCGGTCGATCGCCTCGTCGGTGGGCATCAGCAGGTGCGGGACCTTGACCTCGAAGTTGCCCCAGAAGTGCCGTACGCAGTAGCCGCACTCCAGGGGGCAGCCGATGATGTGGTTGAGGCTCAGCCCAGACTTGCGGTAGCCGACGACCTGCGCCATGTAGGGGTCCAGGTCGGCCTGCTGGTCGGCGGGCATGACCGGCAGCAGCCGGGGGCCGGACGTGAAGGTCGGTGCGGCGGTGCTGGTCACCGGGTACCTCCGGAAGGGGTCGCAGGGGCGCGGAGCAGGTGCGCGGCGCCGGGGCCGTACCAGATGCCGAAGTCGCGGGGTACGACCTCGACGGTGTCGGAGCTGTGGATCAGGTTGTCGACCAGGCGGCCCTCGGCCATCGCGGCGCGCAGGCTGTCGATGCCGAAGCGGCCCCGGATGGTGTCGGCCGGCGCGGTGGCCGGGTCGGTCGGGCCGAGCCGCTCACGCAGCCTCGGTGCGGCGTTGGGACCGTAGGCCAGCGCGAGGCCGGTGGGTTGGCCGACGAAGATGCGCCGCAGCTCGGCGGGCACGTCGCGGCCGATCTTCGCGGACAGCGGCAACATGTCGGAGTAGTGCACGAAGATCTGCGCCTCGGTGGGCCACACCGTGCGGACGTCGACCACCTGGACCTCGCGTTGGACCCAGACGAGCACCGGTTCACGCAGGCCACGGGCCAGGCAGTCGGGCTTGAGGATGATCACGGTCCAGTCCGACCAGTCCACCCCGGGCGGCGGGGTCACGACGGCCACCCGGCCCGGATCGTGGCGGGCATCCGGTCCGGCCAGCGGCGGGCCACCAGCCACCGGTGGCCGGGATGCAACGCGGCCATGGCGTCCGGGCCGACGGTGCCGTCCGGGTCGTGGACGATCTGCCGGTACACCTCGAACAGGGCGAGTACCTGCTGCCAGTACAGCGGCAGCGAGACACGGTCCAAGCGCACCGGGTCGAGGCGGCGGGTGTTGGTGCGCAGGCTCTCCTCCCAGGCCATGACCAGGGCAAGGTCGTCGTGGCTGGTGGCCGGCATCGACGGAACCGGGAACCTCGGCCGGGCGGTCGGCCCGGCGGCCTCGGCGAGGATCGCATCGACGCGGTCCAGGTCGAGTAGGTTGACGTGCATGGAACCGACGTGGTGGGCATACGTGCCGACCTCGACGCCGAGGCGGCGGGCCGTGTACTCCTGGAGGAAGGTGAACGAGAACGTGTCGCACAGCAGCCCGATCACCGCGTCGTTGCCGCGCATGTAGGCGGCGGCGTGCAGCGCGCCGTCACGGAGCAGGAACTGCAGGCCGAGGGTGCAGGCCACGTCCGGGTGGGTCGGGTCGGTCAGCTCGTCGGGCCGCATGATGACCATGGCGGCGCGTTTGGTGTCCGGGTCCTCGCGTAGCAGGGACACGACGCGGTCGAACTGGCTGCGCCCATCCGGACCGTTCGGGGTGAACAGCCTCGGTCCGTAGGCGGTGCCGGTGAGCCGGCCCTCGATGGCGAGGTCGCGCAGCCGCGGCGCGTAGTAGCCGATCATGTCGAGGTCGTCGCGGCCGGTCAGGTACCACAGCGCCTCGGCGTGGTTGAACACGATGTTGGTCCGCCGGGCGGCCAGGTACGGGGTGCGGTCAACTGGGTCGGTGATCGTGAAGCTGCTGTTGATGATCTCCCGGGCCTTCTTACCGCGCCCGTTCGTCTCGTACTGGTGGCGCCGGGCGACGGTGCGCAGCACCGCGAGGTACGCCTGCTCGAAGCTGTCGTAGGTGGGGCCGTAGACCATGGCTACCTCCGGGGGCTCAGGCTGGTCAGGGTGGTGAAGACGTCGTCGAGGACGGCGACCTGCCGGGACAGCCGCATCGGCTCGAGCAAGCCCAAACACGCCGCGATCAGGTCCGCGTGCTCGGTCGTGCCGGCCATGCGTTGCAGTTGCTCGACCCGCTGCACCACGTCCGCCCCGTCGCTGACGCGCAGCACCGGCGGCACGAACGCCTCCCCGCCCACGAACTCGGCCGGCAGAAGAGGAAGGCAGCCGGCGAGCAGGGCCTCGAACAGCCGGGACGTCATGTGCCCGACCGCGTTGTACCGCTCGGGTAGCAGCAGCACCGTCGCGAGGGACTGCCGGTGGATGGCCGCCACCTCGGCAAGGGGGCAGCGGCCGGTGAAGGTGACGTGCGGCCACCGCTCGGTGCGCGGCCACTTGCCGGCCACCCGGTGCCCGACGTGGCGCGCGGCCGGGGCGAAGTAGCGGTCGAAGGCGTCGTCGCGGTCGTACTGGTTGCCGACGTACACCAGCGACAGCGGCCGGGTCAGCGCGGCGAGGGCGGCGGGGTCGGCGGCGTCCAGCGCCGTGTCCGGCACCGGGCACAGCAGGGTCGTGGCGCCCGGGGTCGGGTGCAGGGCGAACTCGCACACCGTCACGTTCGGAAGCGCGCGGAGCGGGTCGTCGGCGGGGAGCTGCCGGTCGAGGTCCCAGATCACGGTGGGGGTGCCGCACGCGCGGGTGTAGTGCTCCAGCAGCTCGGTTTGCCGGTGCAGGTCGCAGGTGTGGCCTGGGGTGCCGCACGGGGTGGTGTTGCGGCCCGGCAGCGGCCACCGCCACTCCAGCATCAGCACGTCGAGGTCGGGTAGGCCGCCGAAGGTGTACTGGCCGCGCAGGTCCAGGCCCGCCTCGGCCAGGTCCCGGTTGCGCTGGACGAGTACCACCTCGTGCCCGGCGGCGGTAAGCCCGTCGATCAGCGGGCGGCGGTAGGCCCGCGACCCGTCCGGCGTGTCCACCACCCCGGGGCCGAGGAACCCCCAGCAGCTATACCCGACCCTCATTCCGCCTCCCCGGTCGGGCGCGGGCGTCGCCACATCGGGTACAGCTCCGGCCCCTTCGGCAGCCGGTACCCCGGGCGGGGAAGGTAGCCATGCCGGCGGTACAGGACGCCATGGCGGCTGCTGGTGGCCTCCAGATAGGCGGGCATTCCGATGGCGTCGAGCTGGGTGTGGTGGTGCTCCAGCAGGGCGCTGCCAAGACCCTGGCGTTGCCGGTCCGGGTGCACGCCGAGATGAGCGAGGTAGTGGTGCGGCGTACCGGTGGGGTGGTGTTCGTGCATCGCCTGGTCGAGGGCGACGAACCGGTGCAGGTGCTGGCCGCACGCCTGCGCGAGGCGGGTGTCGTAGTTCGGGATCTCGACGTCGAACCGGTCTCCGACCGGGTACCAGAGGGCGACGGCGGCGAGGTCGTCGGTGACGTCGATCCAGCCGGCGGCCTGGGCACCTTCGGTGAGGAGCCGGAAGTACGGCCAGTACACCTTCTCGCGGGTGTCGACGTTGGGGACCAGCCAGGGGCCGAGGTCGCCGTGCAGGAACGCCTCGGCGAGCACGGCGGCCACGGTGTCGGACTCGGCCGGGGTGGCGCGGCGAATCGTCGGTGCGAACGGGGCCATGGTCACCACCCGCTCCCAGCCGGCGCCGGGTTGGTCCGGCCGAGCGCCTCGGCCGCCTCGGTGGTGACGCTGTTCGCACCGCGCCCGATGCCGGCGTACACGTCCGGCTTGGCGGCCCGCAGCACCAGCGCCCACAGCACGCCGAGAACGGCCGCGACCGCGAACGCCCCGGGGAAGATCCACCGCAGCGGGTTGGTCGCCTCGACACCGAGCAGGGTGTGGAACTGGTCGATGGTGGCCCACAGGATCCACAGCAGCGCCGCCGACGCGAGCGCGGGGGCGATGAGCCACCGCCACCCGCTGATGCCGTCGCGGTTCCCCGGGCGGGCGAAGTACGCGATGACCGCGACCGAGGTGCCGGCCATCAGGATCAGCACGCCGAGACCGCCCACGACGGTGAGCCAGAAGAACAGGTGGACTATTGGATCCCAGCCCATCGCCGCGTAGACGACGAGGACGATCGCGGCGAGCGCGGACTGCGTGATGGAGCCGACCTTCGGGGCGCGGGTGCGGGTGCTGGTCCGCCCCAGAGCCGGGGGCAACACCCGCTTGCGGCCGAGAGCGAACAGGTACCGCGCCACCGTGTTGTGGAACGAGAGCAGCGCGGCGAACAAGCTCGTGACGAACAGCAGATGCCCGAGACCGACCACGAACGAGCCGACGTACGGGCGCACGAGGTTGAAGATCAGCTCGGTGCCGTCGGCCTTCGCTGCCTCGACGATGCGGTCCGGTCCCGTGGCGACCGACATGGCCCAGGCGCAGAAGGCGTAGAGCAGGCCGATGATCGCCAGGGCGCGATAGGTGGCCTTGGCGACGGTGCGCTGCGGGTCCTTCGACTCCTCGGAGAACACGGCGGTGCCCTCGAACCCGACGAACCCGGCCACCGCCGTCACCAGCGCCGCACCGATCCCGGCCCCGAGCAGGTTCGCCGGCGCGAGGGTGTCGAAGGTGACCCTCCCATCGGCCGGGTGGGCGAGCTGCACCACGGCGAACACGACCGCGACGGCGATCTCGACCAGCAGGATCACGGCGAGGACCCGGCCGTTGAGGTCGATGCGCCGCACCCCGAGGACCGCCACCACCGCCCAGCCGGCGAACGCGCACACCGCCCACGGCACCGACCAGCCGAGCGAGTCCTCCAGCCGGGCGGCGAGCACGGCGCCGAACCCGCCGTAGAGGCCGATCTGCATGGTGTTGTAGGCCGCGACCGCGACGAACGAGGCCCCGACGCCGGACACCTTGCCCAGCCCACGGGACACGTAGGTGTAGAAGGCGCCGGAGTTCACGACGCGGCGGGACATGGCGACGTAGCCGACGGAGAACAGGCCGAGGGCCACCGCGACGGCGAGGTAAGCGATCGGGATACCGGTCACACCGGTGACGGCGTATCCGGTGGTGGCGCCGCCGGCCACCACCGTCAGCGGGGCGGCGGCGGCCATCACGATGAACACCACCGGCCACACGCCGAGACGGGCGCGGGCCAGCGCGAGCGAGACGTTGCTCGCTGGCGTCCGGGGGCCGGGTACGGACATGGTGAGGGCTCCTCGTATGCGAAAGGGGTCAGTGACCGGTGAGGACCGCGTCGCCGACGGCGGCCTCGGTGTGTTGCAGCAGTAGACGCATGGACGGCGAGGTGGTGGCGACGAGTTGGCGAACACCGGCGATGACGTGTCCCGGTGCGCCGTCGAGGACGTGTCGGTGCAGGTCAGTGGTGAGCACTAGCCCGGCCAGGACGGTGTCGAAGCCGTCCAGCGGCTGGCCGTTGCGCAGGCGGGTGGACAGCCGCGCCCACGGCCACGCCGCCACGTTGGCGTCGGTAGGGACGTAGGTCGTGACCTTGGTTAGCAGCCGCCGGGTTACCTCGGCACGGACGTGTCCCGACCGCAGCAGCCGTGATCCCACCTGCTCACGCGAGGTCTGCGACAGGAACGCGAGCCAGGTCCGCACACTGTGTGCGGTCGCCTCGCCGCTGAGCTGATCCAGCACCGTGTGCGCGAGCGCGTCACTCGGCGGAACGCGGGTAGCGACGAAGATTCGGTCCTGCTCGATCACGATCGTGTCGGTGAAGACCAGCTCGGCCAGCAACGCCGCGGCCAAGCCGAGACCAGCCACCGTCGAGTGCAACAGGGGGCGTCCCGTCGTGTCGTGGTGCGCCAGCCGGAAGAGATCATCAGCTAGCAGCGGCCAACGAGTGTGAGGCGGCGTCGCTGACGGCACCGGCGGTTTCGGGGGCGCCTGTGGCCCGGATGGCGGCGTTGGCGGGCGTCCGGACGGTTCTGGGGCGGCGTGCCGGGCCTGAACCGGTGCGGTTCCCCGGGTCGGCTGCGGCGTCGCTGCCCGGTCCGCCGCCGGCCAGGTGACAGCAGCGGCGGACCGAGTGTCATGGTGCGACGGGCGCGATGCGCTCTCGAAATGCGTCCTCAGTGGGTGATCGTGCTGCCAGACAGCCGGCGGTTCAGGTCGACTCATGATCACCACCCCACGGAGAACCAGCGGATTGCAGGCTCCGGTTCGCCGCCCTGGCGCTGTACGGTAAGTCACGCCATCGACACGGGACCGGTTGCAAAACAGCAAACCGTGCACGGGGCTGACGGGTCCACCGATGACCCGTTGTCCCGTTGTTGTCTCTTGCCGGTGGCCGACCCATCCCCAAGCGAGGGGCCGATCCGCACTAATGCCAGCGCTACAGTGCTCGGGTATCGAGGGAGGCCGAAATGGCAAGGCGTCTACTCAACGGTCAAGGCTCGCTGCTTGTGCACCCACTGAGCTACGTTCGGCACGAGCGCGGGTGGACGTATCAAGACCTCGCTCAAGTGATCGCCACTCGCGTCGGCAACAGCGCCGCCCGTCGAGAGAAGGCATGGCGATGGGAGCACTGGGGAGTAGTACCTGATGCGGACTCTCAACTTGCCTTGGCCGCCGAGCTTGAAGTTCCGGCCGAGCTGGTACATAGCCTGGGTTGGCCACACTGGTTGCCCGTGGGTGAACGGATCAACATCCATGCGCCCTGGACGACGGACGGATGCGTCCAGGCATTGGATGGGACGGCGGGAGGTGCCGTGCTAGATCGTCGCGGCTTCCTCATCCTTGGCGTCGGAGCCGCCGCTAGCCTAGCCGACCAGTGGCTCAGGATCGACCCGCCCCAACTGGTCTCAGTGCTCCGAGGTGGGCACATCGACGCGGAGCTTGTGACCTGCCTGGAGCAACGTCTGCCCGCCCTCCGCCAGATGGATGCCGCGCTTGGTGGAGGGCATATTCGCAACGTTGTGGACGCCGAGCTGAGGCTGGTGACTGACTTGCTGGCCAAGGGCACGTACACCGAGCGCCTTGGCAAGCGCGCGTACTCCGTCGCCGCAGAGCTGGGACGGGTAGCGGGTTGGACGAGTTTTGATGCCGGTTACCATGCGGCAGCCGAGAGGTACTGGGTGGCTGCGCTACGTGCGGCTCATGCGGCTAATGATCGAGCGCTGGGCGCCAACATCCTCAAGTGCATGAGCCTGCAACGTGTTGACTCCGATTGCTCCGACGAGGCCCTGACCCTCGCGCAGGCGGCGCGCGAAGGCGCTAAGGATGCGCCTGCTCGGGTAGTCGCCATGCTCACTGTCCGGCAGGCCCGGACACATGCCGTTCGTAAGGAAGCGCGGGAGTGCGAGCGACTACTAGGAGTGGCAGAGAAGGCGATGGGCCAGGCCGACGAGGGGACGACGCCGGCGTGGGCCAGCTACTTCGACCAAGCGGAATATTGCGCCCAAGTCGCAGCGTGCTACCTCGCGCTGGAACGCCGGGAGACGGCTGACTACTGGTTGGCGCAATCGCTCGCCATGCAGCCGAAGGAGCGTCGCCGTGACCGGGCAACTTACCTCATCTGGCGTGCGGATAGCGTCCTTGGACTGGGCGACGTCGAACACGCCTGCGATCTGGTAAGTCGAGCGGTGCCGGACATCGCTGCCGCTCGGTCCGTGCGCAACAAGAACCGCCTGACCGGCATCCATGCCAAGATCAAGAAGCACCAGCACCCAGCCGTGGTTGCTCTAGACGAACAGATCCACAGTCTGATCGCATAGTCGCATGAGCACCGAGGGGCAGAGGGTAGCGGTTGTCACGGGGGCCAACCGGGGACTTGGTTACGCGATTGCGCGGGGGTTGGCCGAGCAAGGCTTGCACGTCGTGCTGACCGCCAGGAGCGAGCAGGCGGCAGAACAGGCTGCTGCAAAGCTTCGTGGCGAGGGTCTATCCGTCTCGTCGCATCAACTCGATGTCACCGATCCAGCAAGCGTTGCGCGGGCGATGGCGGACACCGGGTTCACGTACGGACGCCTCGACGTCCTGATCAACAACGCCGCCGTCGCCATCGACCGCGGCCAGGCGGCGAGCACGGTGGACATGGAGAAGGTTCGAGCGACTATCGACGCCAATCTGATGGGTGCCTGGCGCTGCTGCACGGCCGCCATACCCGAGATGCGCAAGATCAAGTACGGCCGCATCGTGAACGTCACTACCCACATGAGCACGTTTGGGCAGATGGGTACGGGCAGCGTCGCCTACCGAGTGGCTAAGACCGGACTGAACGCATTGACATGCATCCTCGCTGCCGAGCTTCATGACCAGAACATCCTGGTCAACGCCGCGTCTCCCGGGAAGGTCGATACCCGCCTGGCATACGGGAAGGCGGAGCAAAGTCCGGAAGAGGCCGCAGACACGTTCGCGTGGCTAGCCACGCTCCCAGACGACGGCCCGAGTGGCCAGTTGTTCTACAGGCGCGAGGCGCTCGCCTGGTAGCGAACCTCGTCGAGTACGCCGCGGGTCGCGGACGCCCCGAGGTGAGGTGTTCCCTTTCTCGGGCTATCGAAGATCGCCAGCCCGGGGCCGGGTAGTCACGCGTAATGGATCGGGTGCGGCTCCTCTGAGGTGATCGTCTATTGTGGGATGGCACCGCCGAGGTAGCGGCTGTTGTGGATGCGTTGTTGTTCCTGGGCCAGGTGCCAGGTCCAGTACTGGTCGAAGTCGCCGTTGCTGATCAGGGTGCGGAGTTTGAGGATTGCTTCGGCGCCGTCGAGGCCCCAGCGAGCGCCGGTGACGTCCATACGATCTTTGACCAGGTGGCGGCAGGCGCCTTCGATCACCCCGGTGGCGATCGGCCACCCGTTGGCCAGCGCGGTCGGGTAGTCCAGGTACGGTTTTTTGGCCAGCAGGTAGGCGGCGGCGACATCGGCGGGTTTGCGTTTGCCGGGGTCCAGGACTCTGCTGCCCAATTCGGGGTTCAGGCGGCGAGGGCGTGATCGAGGCGTTGGAGGTTGCTGGTCCGGGCTGTTGGTAGGGGGTGGTCGGTCCACCAGGTGTGGAGTCGGACGAGGTTGAGGGCGATCGCGGAGAACACGTGTTGGAGGCGGGTTTTCGCGAGGCCGCGGTAGCGGGTGTGGCGGATGCCGGTGATGTCGAGGGCCTGGTTGATGGTGCCTTCGACGCCGGCGCGCAGCTTGTACTTGTCGTGCCAGCTGTCGCTGGTCTGTCGGGTGCGGGCAGCGGTGAGGGCGTGGTGGAGGTCGCGGGGGTAGAAGGTGAGTTGCCGGCCGCCGCGTTTCGCGGTGGTGCACTGGGCGCGGGCGGGGCACGGGCCGCAGGTGGTGGTGGGGAACTTGACCACGATGACCTCGGTGCCGCGTTGGACCGTGGGGCTCCAGGAGGTGTTGGTGTGTCCTTGGGGGCAGGTGACCTGCCGGGTGTCGAAGTCGATGGTGAAGCAGGTCTTGTCGTAGCCGGTGCGGGCACGGGCCTGGGCGGACTGGTCGAGCAGGGCCGGGGTGACCATGGTGACGCCGAAAGTCTGCGCGGTGGCGATGGTGTCGGCTGAGGGGTAGCCGGAGTCGAGGTAGTGCTCGGCGGGCAGCAGCCGGCGGTCGTGCAGGTGCTGGTGGATGCCGGTGGTGGCTTTCACGTCGGGGACGGTGGCCGCCGTGGTGGCCACGTTGACGATCAGGTTCGGTGTCGGCCGGGGACCGGTCTGGCCGTCGTGGTCGCTGGTGGTGCCGTGCTCGGTGTCGGGGTCGCAGGTCTCGGTCAGGTGGACCTTGTAGCCGTTCCAGAACAGGTCGTCGCCTTTTGCGGCCCACCGGGTGTCGGTGTCGTACGGGGAGGTGATCCGGGATCTGGCGGGCGGGAGACCGTCCGTGTCCGCCTCCCGCCGCCGGATCACCTCCCGCCCCCTGCTGTCGGTGGTGATCAGATAGTTCTGCACCAGCACGGTGCGCAGCGTCCGCACCGCGGGCAGTTCGGCCAGCCAGACCGGGGCGGCAGGGGCGAACACCGCGCGCAGCAGGGCGACGGCGTCGGTGCCGTAGACCTGGGCGAGGCGGTCCCGCTTGGCCTGCGAGGCGGGTAGCCGCCAGGAATCGATGCGTGGCCCGTACCGGTGCGCCCACTCGCCGACGTCGATAGCGGTGGCCAGCCAGTCCGGTGCGGCCACCGACAACGTTTCCAGGCAGGCCCGTACCGACTCGCCGGCCACCTCCAGACGGTTGAGGTCTCGCACCGCGCTGATCACGTGAGTGGAATCGGTGCGCTGCTTACCACCAGCCGCGATCAGGCCCTTGCCGGTCGACACGGTCAGCATCGCGGTGAAGACCTGTTCTTCCAGGCCGTGCTCGACCAGCCGGGTACGGAACTTGGACAGCACGCTGGCGTCGAAGCCGGGATCGGTCAGCTCCAGGCCGAGCGCGTACTTCCAGTCGATCGCCCGGGCGACCATCCGCGCGGCCTGCCGATCGGTCAGGTTCTCCGCGAACTGCAACGCGGTCACCAGCGCTAAGGCGCCCGGCGATTCGGCCGGAGCGCCCCGGACACCGAACGCGGCAGCGAACTGTTCGTCGGTGAACACCTCACCCAGGTGGTCACGCGCTGATATCGCCACGCTGCCGTTCGGGAACGCCGCGCGGGCCACCAGCACCGTCTGATCAGGAATCTGGACCCGCGACCGCGGCTGCATCGACACCCGTACACCCCATCCCGCAGCCACCGACGGAAGGAACACGACCGCGAACAGGGATCATGACCCCGTGACCGGCCAGTACGAACGATCCCGACGGCGTGTCACGAATTCGGCAGCAGAGTCGTCCAGGCCGTGGTAGGTGGCCTTGCGTCGGATGGCTGCGGCGACTATGCCGGCCCGTCCGGCCAACACCTGCCGGGCCTGGGAGTGTCAAGTTAACGGCTGATCTTGGTTGTTGAGGTGGTCAGTTGTTGGCCGGGGTGAGCCGGCCTTCGAAGGCGATCTGGAAGGCGTTCAGTGGTGCTTTCCAGCGCATGGTCCAGCGTCGGCGGCCGGCTCCGGTCGGGTCGAGGCTCATCAAGGCCATGTAGACGCACTTGAGTGCGGCCTGCTCGTTCGGGAAGTGGCCACGAGCTCGCACGGCCCTGCGGATACGGGCGTTGACGGACTCGATCGCGTTCGTGGAGCAGATGACCTTGCGGATCTCCACGTCGAAGGCGAGGAACGGCACGAACTCCGCCCACGCGTTCTCCCACAGCTTCACGATCGCCGGATACTTACGGCCCCACGCCTCGGCGAACTCGAGGAACCGCTCGGTGGCGGCGTCCTCGGTCGCCGCGGTGTAGACCGGCCGCAGCGCTTTGGCGATCTTGTCCCAGTCCTGCCGGGCGGCGTAGCGGAACGAGTTGCGCAGCAGGTGCACCACACACGTCTGCACGATCGTGCGCGGCCACACCGTCTCCACCGTCTCCGGCAGTCCCTTGAGCCCGTCACAGACCAGCATCAGCACGTCGGCCACGCCGCGGTTCTTCAACTCGGTGAGCACGTGCAGCCAGTACTTGGCGCCCTCGCCGCCGTCACCGGCCCAGATACCGAGGATGTCGCGGTGGCCGTCGACGGTGACCGCCATCGCGAGGTAGATCGGCCGGTTCGCGACCTGACCGTCCCTGATCTTGACGTTGATGGCGTCGATGAACACGACCGGGTAGACCCGGTCCAGGGGCCGGTTCTGCCACTCGGCCATGCCGTCCATGACCTTGTCGGTGATCGTGGAGATGGTCTGCTTCGACACCTCAGCGCCGTAGACCTCAGCCAGGTGCGCGGCGATCTCGCCGTGGGTCAGGCCCTTGGCCGACAGCGACAGGACCATGTCGTCGACGCCGGTCAGACGCCGCTGCCGCTTACGCACGATCTGCGGCTCGAACGTCCCGGCGGCGTCGCGTGGGACCCGCACCTCGACCGGCCCGACGTCGGTGAGCACCGTCTTGGTCCGGCTGCCGTTACGGGTGTTCCCGCTACCCCGACCCGCCGGGTCGTGCTTGTCGTAGCCGACGTGGTCGGTGATCTCCCCATCCAACGCCGACTCGAGGACCCGCTTCGTCAGCTGCTGCAGCAGCCCACCCTCGCCGGTCAGCTTCAACCCGTCACCACGAGCCCGATCGACCAGCATCGCGATCAACTGCTCATCCGTGACCGCACCCACCGGCTCCACGGCCGGCTGTCCCACGGTGGTCTCGGTCGTCATCTGGCGTCTCTCCCTTGATCGGTCGATCAGCCGTTATTTGTACAGTCCCCACAGCGTGTCGCCGCACCTCACCAGAGCCGCACCCTAATGGATCGGGTGCGGCTCCTCTGAGGTGATCGTCTATTGTGGGATGGCACCGCCGAGGTAGCGGCTGTTGTGGATGCGTTGTTGTTCCTGGGCCAGGTGCCAGGTCCAGTACTGGTCGAAGTCGCCGTTGCTGATCAGGGTGCGGAGTTTGAGGATTGCTTCGGCGCCGTCGAGGCCCCAGCGAGCGCCGGTGACGTCCATACGATCTTTGACCAGGTGGCGGCAGGCGCCTTCGATCACCCCGGTGGCGATCGGCCACCCGTTGGCCAGCGCGGTCGGGTAGTCCAGGTACGGTTTTTTGGCCAGCAGGTAGGCGGCGGCGACATCGGCGGGTTTGCGTTTGCCGGGGTCCAGGCCGTGGTAGGTGGCCTTGCGTCGGATGGCTGCGGCGACTATGCCGGCCCGTCCGGCCAACACCTGCCGGGCCTGGGCGCGGACCCACCGTTCGGCGTTCGGGTCGCCCTCCGGGTGGAAACACCAGGTGGCCTTCCAGAGGTACTCGATGACGTGGATGAAGTCCACAACAACCGGCAAGGTGATCTTGCGGGTTTTGGCCTCGGCGTGGATCCGGTCGATCTGGTGGGTGTTGCCGTCGACCAGGGCGATCCAGGTCCGAGCGTGGTCGGGGTCGCGGCGGTCGGCCTCGGCGAACCCGGCGGCGATCACCGCCGCGGCGTCGTCGGTCACGCTGGCGTGCAGCCACTTGCCGGAGGTGACCGGCGCCGGGGTAGCAGTTTGGGCCGCTTCGGGGTCCTCGGGCAGGATGTCGGCGATGGTGCGCGGCTTGCCGGTCACGTCGAAGACCGCGGCGACCTCGCACATCCGCTTGCGGTTGCGTTTCTCGCCCTTGGACCGGCGGCCGGCCAGTTTCTGGCTGACCGCGGCCTTGGCGGTGCCCGCGCGGAGCCCGTCGGGGCGCATCACCACCCCTTTGGCGTCGAAGGACAACGCCAGCACATCATCATCGGCCGACCAGTCCGGGGCGTGGGCGGTGTAGAAGGCATCCACATCTATCGCCGCTGCGGCGGCCAACGCCTCGACCTGCCGTTTCCCGATACGCACCGTGGTGGCCCGCTCAATCGCGGCCGCCGCGTCGGTGAACGAGCCGCGGGCCGCCTCGGCCGCGGCCAACCGGCGCAGTCCATGCGAGTGCTTCTCCACGGGCAGGTTCAACACCGCGTCCGCCGGGTTCAGATCGGCCCGCGCCCGCGCCCGGTAGGCGATACGCGTCACCACCACCTCACCGAACCGGGTGGCCAGCGTCCGCTGCCGCCCCCGCTCGGCCCACCCCCGCAGATGGCTATCGGCGTCGGTCACCTCGTCGAGCCGTTCCTCCCGACTGGCACGAAGATCCAGACTGTCCTGCAACAACTGACACAGCAACCGCATGCCATCGGTATGCAGCCGCTCCTCCAGTTCGGCGTGAGTCATCCCCGCCGCATGCTCACCGGACAGGAAGTCCACCATCGCGCCGAACCGCACGGATGAGCCGGCGAAAGCATCGTCCGCCGTCTCGGATGCGTACTCTTGCACCGGGCTCCCTCTTTGCTGATGTTCGTGTCTCGCAACCGACGAACATAGCGGGAGGATCCCTTTCACCATCACAACCAGTAACACATCCCCAGGCCACACAGCGTGTCGCCGCACCTCACCAGAGCCGCACCCTAATGGATCGGCGCGAGCAAAGCTCCCGAGAGCCAGCCTGCGAGGAGGGCAGGTCCCATCGGTAGCGCGCTGTCGATGCGGGTTCGAGCCTTGGCGACGACACCCAGGAAGCCTTGGATCATGAGCCCGCAGAGAATTCCGACGGCCGCGGCTTGCCAGCTCAGCCAGCCGAGACTGAGCGTTATCGCCCCCGCGAGCGCCACGTCACCGAGGCCGAGTTGCCCCGGCAGGGCCAGCGCAATGAGGAGTAGTGCTGCCGTCGTGGCCGACCCGGCCACGACCGCTCGCAGGAGTGCGGCGTAGTTCCCATTAATCGCGGCAGCTACGAGGAAGCAGATTACGCAGACGGTCGCCAGGGTTCCGGTCAGGGCGTACGGCAGACGGCGTCTGCGGACGTCGATGACGGCAAGGCCGACGCCGACAACGGCGAAGGCCCAGAATGCGGGCATGATCGTCGTCGGAAGCCGCCAGACCACGAGCCAGGCTGCCGCTCCGGCCATCAGCGAGACAGCAAGGACGGCCGCCGGT
The DNA here is from genome assembly GCF_030345795.1 of Micromonospora sp. WMMA1363. NCBI lineage: Bacteria > Bacillati > Actinomycetota > Actinomycetes > Micromonosporales > Micromonosporaceae > Micromonospora > Micromonospora sp. WMMA1363. The sequence continues at coordinate 3,825,795 of NZ_JAUALB010000001.1, read as the reverse complement.
CGTGCGGGCGCGCCGCGCCACCATCCTGCCGGCACTTGGAGGCGTCCATGAGCCGGCGCGGCGTATGAGATGGCGGCGATGGGGATGCCGGCAAGCGCGCCCGCGACGGCAAGGCCGCTCGCGGCGAGAACGTCCACGGCCTACGACTTGCCCTCGTCGTCCTCGTCCGGCCATCGTTCTTGGGTCCAGCGGTCGAGTTCGGCCAGGAGGTCGACCAGTTCGGTACCGGCCCTGGTGAGCCGGTAGTCGGCGGCCTCGGTGTCGAGGTGGTGCTCGACCAGGCCCTCCGACTGGAGGTGGGCAAGCGTGCGGGTCAGGGTGCGCGAGTGGACGACGTCCGGACTGGTCTGCGAAACGGCGTGGAGCACCCTGGTGTACCGGAGGGGGCCGTCTCGGAGGGCGGTCAGGATGGCGCGGGTCAGCTTTCGCTTGGCGATGTTGAGGATGGGTTCGAGATCTTTCGGCAGCGCGACTCACCTCCCCCGACACGAGCGCGCGAGCAAGCGATCATTCTATCGGGGCATACAAATGTTCGGCCAGTCGTTTGTGATCGCCGTGACCTCTGTCCACTGTGAACCAGGTAAGGGTCAGTGCGTTTAGGTGAGGCTTGCTCGCCTTAAATGTGGAGATCGAGGGGTTATATCCCTACCCCGCAGCTCTTCGGCTGCCACGACGAGTCGGACGGCTGGTGACCCACTCTTGGAGCCGCACGAGGTGGCCGGTGACCGCCTCGCCCTTGGCGGTCAGGCAGAAGTGGGTCCGCTCGCACGGCTCGATGTCCAAGGTTCCGCTGTGGTAGCTGCGCACGAAGCCTTCGGTCGCCAGCGCCCGCAGGAGGGCTAGCGGCTGGCGTGCTGCGGTCCTGATCTCGGCGAACGTGGCCGTACCGTCGCGCGATTGCATCGCGTGGAGCACCTCGTAGGCGCCTGGCCGCGCAAGCAGCGTCAGCGCCCTGTCGGTGCGGCCGTGGTCGCTCATCGCGGTCACCTTTCTTGCGGCCACAAGCATTTCGGGGAGTGTAGCCCGCAATCGAAATCGACGGATCTGTCGGCTGGGTGACAGTTTCGCGGATGGCTTCTGAGGGGCAGCCGCGAGGTACGCACCTCAATGTCCACACCTCTAGGTACGTACGTCGAGGTACGTGAGTTCAGCCCCTTGAAGGTGCGTACGTGCAGGTACACACGTTGCGGTCCCTATGGGGTGAGGGTGTACACACGATTCGTGACCTTGATTGGCTCGATCCTCAGTGGCCAGTGTCAAGGATCGCAGACGCGGTTCCTCGACGGGGGGCCGTCTACGAGTTGGGGAGGTACTGCCCGGTGTTCACCCGTCCGGTTCTGGTTGGTCTCGTCGCGGCGTCCGTCATGCTCGGCGCGGGGTGTACCTCGGACAAGCCCAAGAGCGCGCCAACCAGCGCGCCAACGCCATCGGCGACGCCGAGCCTCGGCCCGAGCGCTGCCGCTGAGCGGGATGCGCTGATCGCGTACCGCGGCATGTGGAGCGCGTTCGTGGAGGCGGCGAAGACCTCGGACCCGGAGGCGCCCGATCTGAACAAGTACGCAACCGGCAACGCCTTGCGGCTGATCTCCAGCGCTCTCTACACCAACCGCTCCCAGGACGTCGTCACGCTCGGCGAACTCAAGATCGACCCCAAGGTGACGGCGCTGAAGCCGTCTGACGCGCCCACCGAGGCGAGCGTCCTTGACTGCGTCAACGACGAGAAGTGGCTGGAACACAAGAAGTCCCCTCTGTGTCATCCTTGGGGAAGGCAGGTTGACCTGCTGAAACTCTGACCCGTGAGGGCGTGCAAGGAGATCCACCCCCGTGACATCGCATCACCCGGTGCCCGACCCCGAGGTACCAGCAAAGCCCCGAACAAGGACATACACCGCCGCGTACAAGGCGCGGATCCTGGCCGAGTACGAGACCCTCGATAAGGCCGGCAAGGGCGCCCTGCTTCGTCGGGAAGGCCTGTACACGTCGCTGCTCGCGGCGTGGAAGCATCAGCGTGACGCCGGCGCCCGCGAGGCCCTGGCCAAGCCGGCCGGGCGGCCGAAGACCGATCCGGCGGTGCTGGAGGCAGCCCGGTTGCGGGCAGACAACGAGCGGCTGCGCGCCGAGTTGGACAAGGCCCGCAAGGTGATCGAGGTGCAGGGAAAACTCTCCGCGCTGTTGGGGCAACTCGCGACCGACAGCCAGCACAGCGGGAGCGAGCCGACACCATGATCGACGCTGCGATCACCGAACTGACGTCGCTGATCGGCATCCGGGCGGCGTGCCGAGCCACCGGCCGGCCGCAGGCCAACCATTACCGCCGGCACCGCCAGACGCCTGCGCCACCGCGGCCGGGGCGTGAACCCAGGCCGCAGCCACGTGCCCTGAGCGCGGCCGAGCGTGACAGCGTCCGGGCGTTGCTCAACAGCCCGGACTTCGCCGACATGGCCCCCGCGGCCGTCTACCACACCCTCCTCGACGAGGGCGTGTACGTGGCGTCGGTGTCGAGCATGTACCGGATCCTGCGTGCCCACGGCGAAGTCAGGGAGCGCCGCCGTCACGCGGTGCACCCGCCGAAGGTCAAGCCCGAACTGATCGCCGACGCCCCCAATCGCGTGTGGTCGTGGGACATCACCAAGCTGCGCGGCCCGGCCAAGCGGGACTTCTACCACCTCTACAGCGTGATCGACATCTACAGCCGTTACACCGTCGCGTGGCTGCTCGCCGAGCGCGAGGACGCCGCCCTGGCCGAACGGCTGCTGTCCGACGCGATCACCAAGCAGGGCGTCGCGCGTGAGCAGTTGACCATCCACGCCGACCGCGGCACCTCAATGGCGTCCAAGACGGTCGCGCAGATGATGGCCGACCTCGGCGTGACCAAGTCCCACTCCCGGCCCAGGTGCAGCAACGACAACCCGTTCTCCGAGGCCCAGTTCAAGACCCTGAAGTACCGGCCCGACTTCCCCGACCGCTTCGGCAGCGTCCAGGACGCCCGAGCTCACTGCCGCGCCTTCTTCACCTGGTACAACACCATCCACCGGCACTCCGGCATCGGCTGGCACACCCCACACGACGTCCACCACGGCCACGCCCGGCAGGTCCGCGATGTCCGCGCCGACGTCCTGACCGCCGCCTACACCCGCAACCCCGAACGATTCGTCCGCGGCATCCCGCAACCACCCGCCCTGCCCACCACCGCGTGGATCAACAAGCCCGAGGACACCACGACTCAGTCAACGAACCCCTGAACCGACCGCCCCAAAAAGGTTGACACCTTCCGGGATCTGGCTGCGCTCGTTTGCGGTGGTGCCCCCTTTGCGGCTTCGAGGGCGCGGGTGACGACGAGGAACGCGGCGGCGGCCATCGCGAGGGTGATGTGGGCGTACCAGGCGTCGTAGCGGCGGACCTGGTACTGGTCCAGGCCGACCTCGTTCTTCGCGGTCTGGAACGATTCCTCCACCGACCAACGGCTACCGGCGACCCGCACCAGGTCGCGTAGTCGGGTGCCGCGGGGGCCGAAGCAGACGTAGTAGGCGATGTCGCCGGGATCCGTGATCGAGCGTCGGGCCAGGACCCAGCCGCGGCGGCCGTGGGCAAAGGTGCGGCGGATCGGCAGCCGAGCCCAGTCGTAGCGGCGCGGCCCGTGCGCGCCGTCACCACACGACAGTCGTTGCCACGCGCCCGCACGCACCCTGCCGATCAGCTCGTCGACACCGGTGGTGGTGTGCAGCCCGGAGGGCACCCGATCGTCGCGTCGGGTGGCCATCACGTACGCGATGTCCCGATCCTTCAACCAGCCCCGCAGGCCAGGGTTCTGCCCGTAGGCCTCATCGGCCGTGAACCACGAAAACGGCACCCCCGCGGTGATCGCCCGCTCCAGCATGGCCTGCGCCTGCTGCGGCTTGGTCGCGAACCCGACGGCGTCCGGGATCGCCGAGCGCCGGCACCGGTCCCGATCACCGGTCCACGACTTGGGCAGGTACAACTCCCGATCGATCAACGCCCGACCCCGCGGCGTGGCGTAGCACAGGAACGTGCCGATCTGGCAGTTCTCGGTCTTGCCCGCCGTACCCGAATACTGCCGTTGGACCCCCGCCGACGCACGGCCCTTCTTGACGAACCCCGTCTCGTCAGCGATGAGCACCCCGGCCGCATCGCCGATCTGGTCCACCACGTAATCGCGCACGTCATCGCGGACCGCGTCCCGGTCCCACGCCGCGCTGCACAGCATGCCCTGCAACCCGTCCGGCGACACATGCCCAGCCTGCTCCGCGAGGGTCCAGCCGTTACGCCGCTCCAACGGTGCCAGTAGCCCCCGCACATACGCCCATGCCCGCCGCCGCGGCTCCACCCGCTCAAACCGATGCGCGAACCGGAAGAACAACTCCTCCAACCCGGCATCCCACGACCCGACCACCCGCGCATCCACCACAACCAACCAACGAATGATCAGCACCCGAAGCTACGACCCGCCGTTGCAGTACTAGAGGAAGACGACGAACGCCCCGGGCTGCGGCCCGGGGCGTTCGTCGTCTTCGGTCGTGAACGCGCGCCGTCCGTCCGATTCAAGATCGATCTAGGGACGACATGCCGACGACAGCTCCACCGACGACGCGCGCAGGGGCGCCGGCCGGAGTACCGTTCATTGGCCTGTTAGGACCCTGGCATCGGGCGGCCTCGACTAGCGAGCGCCTACCCTGGCGTTCTGCGGGCGAGGCACCGGCGAGGAGCGAGTAGCGACGTTGAACGTCTTGGGTGTGAACGCCGTGGGCGGCAAGCTGTGGCTTTGCCTGGTCAGCGAGGAGGGAGCACAGGAAACGGAGCCGGGTTGTGTTGAGTTGCGCACCGGCTCCCAGGCCGGGTACGCCATCGAGGCATTCCGGGCCGAGAGCGCCCATGCGTTGAAGGCGTTGTCCCCCGATCGGGTGGTGATCCTGGACCTCGAAGCGGGCGGACGAGTCCCGAAGATCGCGGACATGCGGACCCGGTTCACCGCTGAGGCGCTGCTGGCGTCGGTCGCCGTCGATGCGGTTGTACCCTGCGTCCGGCTCGCACGTGCGACGCTTCGGTCCCGGCTTGGCCTGCCGCGCAAGGGCGGGCTCTCTGATCATGTGACTCAGGTCTTCCCGGCCTCAAGGAGGCACGGCACAAGCACTTGATCGAGGTATGGGACGCCCAATGGGAACCCGATCCGCAGTTTGTCGGGCTGGAGGCTGTGACCTTCATCTGCGCCTACCACCCGGGCGGCAGCGTCTACAACGCGCTCATGGACGGGCACGAGTTCGGTGTCGCCGGCGCGCTGCGGATCTGTGGTCAGATGCTGGACGCTCTGGAGTACCTACACCAGGGCCTCGCGTACGTCCACAGGGACGTGAAGCCCGGCAACGTGCTACTCGACCAGGCACGCGAGAATGCCGTACTTGCCGATCTTGGCTCGGCAGGCAGGATCGACTCGCACAGCAACACGGCGCCTGACTACGGCGGCACACCGCTCTACCTCGCGCCGGAGGCCAAGGTCACGGGGCAGGTGACATCCCGATCCGACCTGTACTCGATCGGCGTCGTGACAGTAGAGATGCTCGCCGGCAGGTTCGAGTACGAGACCATCGGCTTCGCCGACGTGGATGCGCGCCTTGCCGCCGGAAAGCGTGCACTTGACGACCGGCGCTACACGCTTCCACCTTGGGTTCCGCCGAACGTACGAAGGTTCGTCGGCTCGCTCATCCGAGTGGACCCGACGAAGCGGCCCGACACGGCCCGCGCTGCATTGCGGAAGCTCAACGGACTGCGATACGTGGACTGGCGGCGGACCGCGGGAACGGAGCTGCTCGGCGAGTGGGTCGGCACCTGGCCCCCCGACAAGATCGCCTCGAAGCGGCGCAGCTACCGGGTGCAGGCGGCCGAAGTGCCACGTGGCGCCCATGCCGGTGAGATCCGCCTGGTCGCACACTCGCGGACGGTAGCTGGGCAGTGGCGAGCCATCCGCTCCTTGGACCGCTACGCGGATCTTGGAGACGGCAAGGCTCTTGCCGAGTTCTTCAGGCAGGTCGAGGCCGTCGCCCAAGCGGCACCGGCCTGACGAAGCGCCGACTGCTGGGTGCACTCGAGTTCGCTGAGGGAACTAGCAAGATCCCGCGCGGCTGCGTCCGTCAACACCAGCAGCGCTTGGCCGTTAGCAGCACACGGCTCAAGCCAGCCTCGCCCGACCGCCGCCCACAGAGCCTGAGTCAGGCCCAGGACGCGTCGCCCGACGCTTGGGTCAGGCACCGCGCGTACCTCCGTGTCGAAGACATCAAGAAGCGCTTGACCGCCCGGTAGCCGAACCGCCAGAAGGACCGCAGCGTGAGCGCCGGCAGGAGCCCGGGCGTCGACGGCGGCCACCTCGCCGGCCACCATCATTGACACGATCATCCGTGTCAGGCCCTCCCCGCCGCTCATGTAGTCACGCTAGCGCCGACCTATCACGTTGTCAGTGCCATCGCTCCGGGGAGGGCGCGGGCGCGGGTCCCCGCGTCCGACGGCGAACGTCCCGCATCGCTGGCGAATCTGATTGCGTCCCGGCGTTTCCGGGGGTTTTCGGGGGGTGATTCAAAACCCCATCGATACACGTAAGGGCCTGACCAGCGTTCCCGCTGGTCAGGCCCTTACCTCTGTCGGGGTGGCCGGATTTGAACCGACGACCTCTTCGTCCCGAATTACGTCCGGTTACCTGTTGTACCTTGACGTACCGCCATCCATGCAGGTCAGCGTGTCGGCACGTGTTGGTCTGCATGGGGGATTGGCGCTACCTTCCCCATGATCGTCTCCCAGAATTCTCCCCGCGCTGCTGGAGTGCGCAGGCCATCACACGCTTTCGAAGTCTGCAACCACCCGTACAGGGTGGGCCGACACGGTACGTGAGCTGTGGCCGGAGCGCTGTCGATGGTCCGGTGAACCCCCGCGTACGGCCCCGAATGAGACCGCAACTGAGACCACTCCGACCCGCCCGTTCTCTAGCTCTCGAAGGGCTGGCCACCGATGAGCGCGGCAGGAAGGTCAGCCCGTGTGATGACCTGTCGCGGGCCGATGAAGCGGCGGGCCACCAAGAGCCCTGCGGCATGAGCCTCAGCGCCGGCATGGCTGGCCGACGCGTCGGCAATCAGCCACGGCGTGAGGTTGCGCTCGAAGGCATCGACAGCACCCTTCAAAACACAGCTCTCTGTCGCAATCCCGCAGAAGTAGAAAGTGCTCCACCCGCGCCGCTCAAACGCCGCTTCACTGTCGATGGTGAACGGACTGTAAATTCGCTTGTCCAGCATCGTCCCACGGCCCAGATACGGTTGCAGCTCAGGCACAATATCAGTCTCAGGGGAAGACTGGAGCCGGCTCCACTCGAAAAAACGCTCGAATGGACTACCGGGATAGTTGAAGTATCGCGTGAAAAGAACGTCGCCGCCAGACTCCTGCCATCGGCGAACCAGGTCGACAACGATCGGCACAACATGCGCCGACTGCTCTCGCACGAAGCCGTTCTGCATGTCGGTCACCACGAGCACCGGCTGACCTGCCGTCATCTCAACCTCTATCCGCGTCTCGGAGTGTTTCGATTGCCTGCTCCAACGCAGGCATGAGGTCGCTTGTTCGCAAGATGGCTCTCCGCATCGCCTGATGCTGGCCCGTTTCCCGTGGCCGTGAAGTTGTTAGGCGTGAACGAACTCCTCGAAGGTACCGCCATCCGTGCTCCGCCGGAACTTCAGGGTCTCGCCCATGTTCGATCTGGCGGGTTATAGCGTCGGTGAACGCCCACATTGACTGAACTGCCAGTTCACATGCTACAAGCTCGGTCTCTGTTATTGCCCGGTCCGGTGCTGTCGGATGGTAAACGACACCAGACCAAGAGGCGAAGCCGGACGAGATCCCGCGCAGGCCGAATGACTCGATACCCGCGTGGTCGTATCCCTCCGCCAGCAACGATTGCTCTATCAACTCTGCATGAGCTAGATGCTCATCGTCCATCGGCCGATTCCTGTGCAGAAGCACCGACGGTGTAGACATTATCCGGAGCGCAACGTCTAGCAACTCGGGAGGCCAAGCCGATTCGGTTAACCAGTGTGTGCCGAGGACGTAAAGCGCGCTCTGATCAACGGCACGCACGTACCGAGAGAGATAGTCGGCCGCCCACTTAATATTGTCGCCGTAGGACACCTTCCGCCATGCAGCAAGTGAAGCGATGGTAGAGAGCTGCAAGTCTTCGACTAGATGAAAGACGACGGACCCACAAGGCCAGAGGTAAAGAAAGCACTCACCCTCCGGGTGATCAACGGGCGCAACGGAGCACGCGTGCCATTGCCCCTCGGCAGGGTCGAGCGAGAGGCAGTCGCGCAACAATGCTGCGCCTTCCGCGCCTATGTACGCGGGCACGAATTTGTGGGATCGCACGGAGAAGTGCGGGCGGTCTGCCGCGGTGCTGTCAAGTTGACCGAACAAGTCATGAGGCTTCGCGCCGTACGCCAGGCAGTAGAGCTGCCGGTAAATCGGATCGGTAACCGCTACTCGCCCGGTTTCATGGCGGTACATTGCCTTTTCGATCGCTTCGACTGTAGGCGTCTCTCGCAACCCGCCAGTCAGCCCTAAGCGGTGCAGCTCACGCGCTGCCCGCTTCCGCGAGTCCCAGCCTGCTGCCTTCCGGCGGTTCACGAGCACCAAGTTCGGCTTGAGCTGGCGAGGGACCTCAGTGGACATGGGCCGTGTCCCTCGTGTCCGCGCGTGGGGTCTGCCACATCGCCAGCGCAACGGGCACTCTCGATTCCAGGCAGACAAGGTGCCGCTGCCGATCGGAGGCGAGAGAGGGGGACACCTGATGATCCGGGCTAGTCGACGGAAGTGCCCCGGCGCGGCCTACTGGCCTGCCACTGCTGGATGGTCTTCGGCCGCCAGGCCGGGGATCGGCCGAACATCCGATCCGGTGCGGGAGCCTGACCGCGTGAGACGTAGGACGCCCACGTCGCACGACTGATCGGCACGCCGACAGACGCCAGGTAGGCCCTCACGTGTTCTGTGGTCCACCAGTCGGTGGGCAGCTCGCTCGAAGTCATCACTACAAGCCTACGCGGTAGTGGTGCTTGCGCGAATACAACGTCGTGCTGTAGTGTGCGAATACAACGCCAAGTTGTAGCGCTGGCGGCTCCACAGCCGGCGGAGGTGGCTTCGGCTGCGCCGCTCGTGAATCTGATGGACCGCCGTGGCGCTCGATGTTTGACAACTGCACAGAGGTCCGGGGCGCAGGGAGATCCGTCTCCCCGATTGGGTCCCGATGCATGCGATCTAGGGGTGGCAGGCGAGCGTCGGCTGTTGACGTGTCCGGCCGCAAGACGTGTCCGCTTTAGGGGTTTGGGCCCCTTGCTTGCTCAACCGAGGGTCGCCCGCGTGCCTGTGCGGCACGCCTTGTTCGTCGCCCGGGGAGCGCGGCCCATGCGCCGCGCCCCGGGCTGTTTGTCCTACCTGATCCGACCTGATTCGAGCTGGGAGAGGTGCCTGTCATGTCTGTGAGCATCGCCGCCGCCGTGCGGATTTCGACCAAGAGCAGCGCCGTTTGGTGCGAGTGCCGCAGCTGCGGCCAGCTCGCACCGCTTTCGCCGGAGCAGACCCTGTGCCGGGCGTGCCGGCCGTCTACCTGTGTTCCCCGCCGTGGTCGCGCGGCGGGGAAGCGTCGGAGGAACCGTAAGTGAGCTTCGATTTGGATGATGCCGGCCTTGAGGGGCCGAGCGTCGATGACCTGGCGGAGATCGAGGCGGAGATGCCGCTGATCGAGGCCGAGGTGCTGTTGCTGGACGCGCAGATCGCGGTGCTGCGTTTCGGGCCGAGCGAGGTGACTCGTCAGCAGGTCCGCCGGGCGCGGCGTCGGGTGTTGCGGGAGGCCTGCGCGTTGCTGGCCGCCCGTGCCGTGTCGCGTGATGCCGTGCCGCGTCGTGACGCGGCCTGACCTCCTTGTTCCCTTCTTTTCTTTCTTGTGAGGTAGTGATGCGCAAGCTTCTTGGCTGGGTGGTGGCCGCTTTCGTGGTGTTCTACGCGGTCACCAACCCGACTGACACCGCCGGCATGGTGCGGTCGGTCGTGGCCGGGATCGGCACGTTCGCCGCCACCCTCGCCGGGGGTGGCCGGTGATGGCCCCGAGTCTGCCTGATGTGCTGTTCACCGCCGCGGCGGTGATGGCCTGTGACGGTTTGCCGCTGCCTGCCAGGGTCGAGGCGTCCGACGCGTGGGGTCTGGAGCTGGACTTCGCCACGCACGCCGACCTGCGCCGCTGGGTGCGGTTCCTGTGTCTGTCGGACACGGACCGGCGCAGCCAGCCCTACGGCAGCGATGACGTGCCGAAGGTACTGACCAACGTGCACGGCGATTGGCGCGGCATCCGGGTGCGGCTGAGGTGCTGCGAGCCGACCGTCACCACCCCGGCTGATTTCCTTCCCGCGGTGGCCGCCGTATGACCGCCGCCGGGTACGTCCTGCTGATCGTGGCCGGTGGCCCGGCGGCGATGCTCGTGTCCCTGCTGGTCGCCCGCCGGCTGGTCGAGCAGCACGCGGACGGCACGGCTACCGCCATCCGCCGCGCCACCCCCGCCGCTGACCGTCCCACTTCCGGAATGGAGCTGGTTCGATGACCCGCAAGAACCGCCGCGCCGTCATGGCCGAACTGATCCTGCTGGCCAACCCGACCGGCATCGCCGTCCACACCCCGAACGTGTCGCTGTCGGTCAAGTTCGACAGCATCGCCGAACTGAAGTCGTGGCTTCACCTGGCCGGGCTCAACGACCCGGACATGCTGATCGGCGAGCACCAGGGCACCGCCGACGACGGCCGCTCGTACCGGTCGATGAACGCCTACCCGACGTGGCACGGCTGGGAGTTCTACGCCACCGCCACCGAATACCCCGACGCCGAACCGCTGGACACGGACACCGCCGACCGGCTGACCGCCCTGGCGGTGGCCTGATGACCGGCCGCACCTTCACCCACCCGTCCGTCCTCGCGGGCATCGCCGCCGGAGCGTCGTGGGCGGACCCGGAGATGGACCCGACCCGTATCGACTGGACGGCCCGCCGGGCCGCCGCCGCGATCCCGTTCCCCCTGGTGGACGGCCGCCCGGTCAACCCGTACGCGCCGACCGGTATCCGGTACGGCCGCAACGAACTCGGGCACTGGGGCGAGGCCCTGGCCGCCGACGCGATCGTCACCGCCTGCGACCCGGACGGGTGGCGGTGGCTGCTGATGATCGAGCGCGGCGACGGACACGGGTGGGCGCTGCCCGGCGGCCACGTCGACCCCGGCGAGAACCCCACCCACGCGGCGTTCCGAGAACTGGCCGAGGAAACCGGCCTGATCGCCACCCACACCGCCCCGTGGGCGAAGACGCTGCCGGCCCGCTACGTGCCCCGACCCGCGCGCCTCCGATGAGGCGTGGATGGTCACCGTCCCCGTCCGCATCGACCTCGGTAGCCACGTCGGAGCGCTGCCCGACGTCACCGGCGCCGACGACGCCCGCCGCGCCGTGTGGGTGCCCGCCGTCGATTACGGCTGCGTCGTGCGGCACCTGGCCGACGCCTACCGCGGCAAGGTTTTCGCCGCCCACCGTGCCCTGCTTGCCGACATCCTCACCGACTGACCAGGAAGGACACCGACGATGTTTCGTCGCCCGCCGGAGGACCCGGCGATCCTGGCCGCCCGCGCGGCGGCCCACCGCGAATCCGCCGCCGCCGAGGTGGAACGCGCCCGGCTGATGGCGCAGCTCGACCGGGAACAGCAGGAAGCCGCCGCCGAGCACGCCCGCCGCCAAGCGGTCGCGGATGAGCAGGAACGTCGCCGCCGCGCCGCGGCCCGCCGCGTCGAGCGCGCCGAGCGCCGGGAGCGGCAGCGCACGGCCCGGGCGGAGTTCGCCGCGAAGCTACGCCCGGTGCTGCCGCTACTGCTGATCAACGGCGGCGCGGCCTACGCCCAAGCCGCCTACGCCTACTCGCAGATCGCCCCGGCCGCGTGGAACGGGCCGTCTCGGGTGACGTTCGCGGTGGCGTTCGCCGCCGCCCTGGAGTCCATCGCCGTCTACGTCCAGTGGCACGCCCACGACGCCCTCCTACTCAAGGCCCACGCCACCGCCGCCAGCCTGCGCCGCGCCGCGTGGCTGATCGCCGCCGTGGTCGCCGCCATCAACTACGCCCACTTCGCCGACGGCAGCTCCCCCACCGCCGCAGCAGTCGCGTTCGCCCTGCTGTCCCTGCTGTCCCCATGGCTGTGGGGACTGCACACCCGCCGCGCCCAACACGTGCAACTCCTCGCAGAGGACGCCGACCTGATCGACGACGCGGGGGTGGAGTTCTCCCCGAAACGCCGCCGCATGTTCCCGATCCGTTCCCTGATGGCGGCCCGCTGGTCGATCGAGCACAACGAACGCGACCCGCGTAAAGCATGGGACGGCTACCACACCGAACGCGCCGCGCGCACCGCCGGCCGGCAGGCAACCCACGCCGCCCGGAAGGCCGAACGAGCCGCCCGCGCGGAAGCCAAGAAAGACAAGGACACCCCCAAGACTGCCCCTGCCGCGCCGCTGGTCCAGCGTGAACCGGTTCGTGAGCCGGCCCGCCCGGCCCGGCCCACGGCCCGGTCACTGACCGCCGGTGAGCGGGTCATCGCCGCGCACACCGCCGAACCGACCGCCAACCACGAACGCATCGCCCGACTCGCGGAAGTCAGCGTGAGCACCGTCAAACGACACCGCCCCCGCCCCGACACCGGTTCACCAACCACGCCGGACGCTGCGGCAACACCGGTCAACGGTACCCGCGTGGCGGTTGCCGTATGACCCACGCGACCGCCATCCCGCCGCTGTGCCATCCCGACCCGCAGCTACGCGGCGGAGCGCCCGGATGCCCCTACATCGTCCCGTGCACCCAGCGATGCCACATCCGCTGGCTCGACGGTGACGACCAGCTCACCACCAACCCGACCCAGCTCACCGACACCCGCCACCTGATGCGAGAGGACCACTGACCGATGGGCATCTTCAAGCGAGCCGCCGAGAAGATCGCGTACGAGCGTGAGTCGTACCGGATGGGCAAGGAGCACCTGGCCAAGGTGCGGAAGGCCAGCCAGAGCTGACGACCTGCGTACGCCGCCCGGCCCGGACCCGCACCGGGCCGGGCGGTCAGCGGAGGCCGCCACCCCGGCGACCAGACGAAGGAGAACCCCCAGCTATGGCGAAGAAGGACCCGTTCTACGTAGTCGCGACGGAGAACCACCCGGGCCGCACGTGCACGTGGGCCACGGATGCGCGCGACCTGAAAGACGCCGAGCGAATCAAGAACAGCGTGGAGAAAACGGGCGGGTACCCCAAGGGGTCGACCGCACGGATTGTGAAGCGCTGACGACCTGCGTACGCCGCCCGGCCAACTAACCCCCCGCCCGGCGGCACAGCCCAAACGGCCTCAGAAACCAGTGCTGTGCCGCCGGCCCCTTCACGGACAGGAGTCCGATCCGAATGGCCAAGAATACCCGCCCTCCTGCCTGCACCTGCGCGAACACCGGCCGGTGCGGCTACTGCCCCAGCATCGCGGTGACCGCCACCCGAGAGGCCCGACTCCCCGCTGGCAGTCCCGGCCGTACCGCGGCTGACCGGCTCGCCCGCCGCTGACCTGACCGCCTCCGTCCGGCACCAACCCCCGAGGGCTGGTGTCGGGTGGTGGCCGCCAGACCGTCTGGACGGCCGGAAGGGAGCGCCCGACATGGGCAAGAGCAAGGACGAGAAGAAGGCCGCGATCCAACGCCACCGTGACGCCCGCCGTGAGCTGGATCGGGTCAGTCGCAAAAGCCGGGACGTGACGCCGGAGTACCTGGCCGCCAACAGGCGGGTCATCGACGCGGAGAAGAACGTCCCGTGGTGGCGGCGCTGACCTGACCGCCTCCGCCCCCACCGGATCATCGTCGCCGGTCCGGTGGGGTGCGGTGGCCGCCAGACCCGCTGACGGCACAACCAAGGGAGAACCACCGTGGGACGCACCAACCGCGCATCCGGCAACGACCGCGTCGCCGTTCAGGCCGGGCAGGTCTTCGGCCGCCGTGACACCGGCAGCAAGACCCCGAAGGACACCAGCGACACGACACCGGGCCGGACCGAGAACATCCGTGCTGGCCGCGCCACGGTCGGCCGGCAGGCCGACGAGATCCGGGGCGGCCTGACCATCCGGTAACCCACCTGCCCTCACCCCCTACGAGAGGACCCCGCGTGTTCGGCACGAAACGCCAGTACAGCCACCAGATCAGCTCCGGGCGGGTGGAAGTGGTCGAGACGACCCTGCCGCGTCACCTGCGCGGATACGACGAGTACACCACCCAGACGATCACCGAAGGCCCCCTGACCCGCCTGTTGCGCCGCCGCCGCTAACTGGCCGCCTCCGTCCGGCACCGGGTTGCCCGGTGCCGGGTGGTGGCTGCCAGAGCGTCTGGCGGTTGGAAGGGAGCACCCGTCATGGGTCTGTTCAGCAAGAAGCCCACCCCCACCCCCGCCCCGATCAACCGGGATGCGGTGCGCACCCTGCTCAAGCTCGGCATGGCCGAGACCGACGCCGCTGATCGTGACATCGACAGCCGCGAGTTCCGCGACGCCAAGGCCAAGTTCGAGCGGGCGTTCCGTTCCGCCGCGCCGGCTGACCAGGCCGCCGCCTACGACGCCCTCCGCCGACACGGCTACTGACCGCCCGCTGACCCGTCGCCCGCCCGGCGGCACGGCCCTGGCCTCGCAAACCGTGCCGTGCCGCCGGCCCCCACCCGATTCCATGACCGTTGGAGGAGCCCCCATCATGACGTCCCCGAATGAGGACCGTTTCGACTGGCAGGCCGCAGAGCAGGACCTCGGTGAGGTGGTCGACCTCGACGCCGCGCGGCAGCGGCGCGACAACTCGACCGGCGTTGCGCCCGCAGTGCAGGACAACCCGCCGCCCGCGCCCACCGGCCGGCCCGGGGACGCGGGGGAAGTGTTGGAAGGTGACATCGTGGCCGCGCAGGTCACCGACGCGCCGCCGGAGTTGAAGCAGTGGGCGTGGGCGGTGGGGTGGCGGCACAAGGCCCGCCGGCTGTGGACCTACAAGCGGCGCTACGTGTGGAACACGTTCGTGGTGCTCGGCGCGTGGTCGGTGCGCGCGTCCGGCTGGTGGTTCCGAGGCGTGGCCCGCTCGGTCACGGACTTCTTCGCGTTCGTTGATGACCGGCAGGGCCTGACGGTGGCCGATCAGACCGCCGGGGCCGTGGACGGCAAAGCCGACGTGGACGCGTGGTTGAAGGCCCGCGCGGAGCGGCACCGGGAGGTCAAGGACCGCCGGAAGGTGGTCCGCTCCCGCACACTCCTGCCACTGGCCGGGCTGGTCGTAGTGGTCGGGGTGCTGCTGTGGCTCGGCCGGGGTGAGGTGATCCGGGGCAACGCCGGCCGCGCCGCTGTGGCGGTGTGGGTGGGGTTGGGGTGCTGGCTGGTCTGGTACGGCCGCGCCCGCACCGCCCCGTTCTTCCCGCAGTTTCGGGAGCCGTCGCCGTATCCGCCGGTCACCAACGACACCGTGACCGGGGCGCTGCTGGCCACCGGCATCGGCCAGTTCCGCGAGGTGGTGAAGGCCGGACACTCCCCGGTCGATGTGATCTTCCGCGATGACAGCGCAGGCGGGAAGATCGCCGAAACCCATCCGATCCCGGGTGTGACCACGCAGATGGTGATGGCCAAAGCGATTGTCATCGCCGGTGGGTTGAAACGCCCGCCCGCGATGGTGCACCTCTCCCAGGCCCCCACCGGCGTCCCCGGGCATGTGGAGATCCTGGTGTTGGACATCGACCCGGGGCAGACCAAGCCGAAGCGGTTCGCCTACCTCGGCAAGCCGGTCAACGTGGGCGCCCCATGCACGATCGGCTACGACCCGCGTAACCGGCCGGTGCGGTGGCCGCTGCCCGGCGCGAACGGCATCACCACCGGCACCCCAGGCTCCGGGAAGACCGCCTACCTGATCGGGCTGGCGTGTCTGGGCTGCTCCGACGTGGACGGCGCCCAGGTCGCGATCTTCGATTTCAAGGGCATGGGCGACTACGCCGAACTGGAACCGGTCTGTTACGCCTACGGCGCGGACGCCGACCCGACCGAGACCGGCCGGATGCTGGTCGAGTTCCTCAACGCCACCACGCGGGAGGTCATCCGCCGCCGCCGGGTCCTGACCGACCTGAAGAAAGTCGGCTCCGAGCTGCTGGACAACAACGCCGCCGCGCTCACCGACCGGCTCGCCCGGTCGAAGAAACACACCATGCCATGGATCCTGATCATCATCGACGAGATCCACGAGGGTCTCGCCGATCCGGTATACGGCAAAGAAATCGCCGCCCTGCTGACGAACCTGATGAAGATCGGCCGGGCCTGCGGCATCCACGTCGAGATCGCCTCCCAGCGCACCGACACCGACTCCATCCCAACCTCGATCAGCTCCCTGCCGATCGTGCGGGTCGCGTTCCACCAGAACGGACAGCCCGGTAACGACATGATCCTCGGCACCGGCGCCTACCGGCGCGGTGTCGACGCGACCGCGTTCCGCCGCGGCGCGGCCGGCACCGCCGCCGACGACCGGGGATCCTGCTGGTACATCGGCTCCGAAGGCGGCGAACCCGTCCGCGTGCGGACCACGTTCGTCCTCCCCGACGTCAAACGGATCGTGGCTTCCGCCCTGGCAGGGCGAACCAAGGCCGGCACGCTGACCGGCGCGGCGGCCGGGATCATCGAGCAGCCCGAGACCGCCCCCGCCTTCAACGCGCTCGACGACGTACGCGCGGTGTTCCTCGGCGATGAGATCGCACTGCACGGCGATGTGATCTTTCACCGGGTGGAGATCCGCCACCCCGGTCGGTGGAAGTCGCAAGCCGCGCTGACGGCCGCGATCAAGGCCGAGGCACCCGGCTGGAAGTCTCCCACCGTCCCCATCGGACAGGTCCGCCCGGCCGACGCGCCGGTGGACGCCGGGATCGAGAAGACCCGCCAGGGCATCCGCCTTGCCCACCTCGAAACCGCGATCACGGAACGTGACAGCAAGCGGGATGCCTGACCCCGTCTCGTCTGACCGAAACAGGCCCGGACGCACCTCGTAAACGATCACCGAGCGCCCGCAAGGCCTTGTGGATACAGCCGCAAGGCCTTGCGGGTCCGCAAGGTGACCACATTGCGCCAAAACCACACCCCTACCAGCCGACTCGCACCCTCGCGGCCGGTAGGCGGCGCACACCCAAAAACCGCCCTGGAGGCCCCGGTGACCACCCCCACCCGACACCCGCTATGGGCAATGTTCGTCCTGCTCGCCGCCCTGCTCTGGATCACCGCCCGCACCACACCCGGACTAACATTGATCACTGTCGGTAGCCTCACGGTCGGGTTCGGGCACCCCTGGTGGGGCCTCACGACCACAGCGATCGGCGCGCTGATCTACCGCCAACAGTGCTCCCGCACCCCCTACTCACCCTGCCTGCGATGCAAAGGCAGCGGACACCACCGCACCCGCCGCACCCGCGCCTGCCGCCCCTGCCGAGGCAAGGGCGTGCGGATGCGGTGGGGACGGGCCGTCATGAACACCTACCGCCGCGCCACCCACACCGCCCCCACCGCGCCCGCCGCCCGCCCGGCCCGCCCATTCACCCCGAACACCCACGCCGACGCGCTGCGCGAATCCGCCGACGACACCGACCGGCGCTACCACGGGTAGCACCGCCACGTCGCCCGCAACAACCTCACGACAGGGGAACCCCACGATGAACCCTCACCGCATCCAACGCCGCCGCACCGCCGGATGGCGCATGCCCCCCAACACCGTCTACGTCGGGCGGCCCACCAAGTGGGGGAACCGTTTCGGCGCCGACGCCACCTCCGCAAGCAGGACCGGCGCCGTCCGCCTGTTCCGTCTCTGGGTCGCCGAGCACCCCGACTACGCAGGCGCCGCCCGCGCCGAACTGGCCGGCAAGAACCTGGCCTGCTGGTGCCCCCTGGATAAGCCCTGCCACGCCGACGTGCTCCTCACGATCGCCAACCCGCCGAAGGAGAACGACGTGACCACCGCCCCGCTTGACCCGATCCGGCCCCGACCCGACATGCCGGCCGACCTGACCCCGGCCACCATCCTGCGCCACGCCGCCCGCTACCTCGAACTCCACGGCTGGACCCGAAACACCCCCGACGAGCACACCTCATATCCACCGTCCCGCACCCTGGACGCCATCACCATCGCCGTCTACGGCTACCCCGCCACCATCACCGACCGGCGAAACAGCGACCCCGACACCGCCGCCCTACGAGACGACACCATCCACTGCCTGACCTATTTCCTGTGGCAGGACGGCCGCGTCCCCGAAGGCGACTACATGGGCGCGCTCTGCTGCTCCGACACCGAAATCGTCTCCAACTGGAACAACCACACCGCCCAAACCCTGACCGATGTCCTCGACACCCTGCACGCCTGCGCCGACGACTACGACCGCACCCACATCACCGAAGACCAGCCCGACATCTGCGCCGTCGTCTCGACAACGCAGGCCGCCTGATGCCCGGCTACGCCGACCGGCCCTCAAAACGCGACACCCCGCTGTCCGGCCTCGAAGTCCGGCTGACCGGCACCCCCGCCGACCTCGACGCCGCCGCCCGCGCCCTGACCACCACCGGCCACCTCGCGTGGCGCGGCCCGCACCGACCGCTCACCGGTGCCGACGCGGGCCGCGCCCGGCTCTACCTACGTCTGAACGTCACCCCCGTTCTCCACGGCGGGCCGCCGCCGTGGGATCGCTGACCACCGGTGGGGATGGCCCTGGTTCCTCGACGTGGTACGCCAGGTACGACCCCGATACGTGCTCGTGGAAAACGTCGCAGCTCTCCTTCGCGATCGAGTCGCTTTCGGGTGGCTGCTCGGTGACCTAGCCACGCTCGGGTTCGATGCGCGATGGAGCGTGCTTTCCGCGTGCGCCGTGGGTGCACCACACGTGCGGGAACGCCTGTTCCTACTGGCCCACCCCCACGGCGAGCATGGGCCGCTCCGGCTGGCCGATCCGCGCGAACCCCGACGGCGGCACCGGTCGGCGCATGCGCCCGTCGGTGACCGAGCGGGTGCGTGGGGTCATCCAGAAAACGGGCTCATGGAGGCCGAGCGGGGAAGCCGTCGAGTGGCTGATGGGCTTCCCGACCGGTTGGAGCCTGCCCGCGTCCGAGCCCTCGGCAACGCCGTCGTCCCCCACGTCGCCGAAGTCGTCGGCCGCCTGATCGCCGCCCACCACCGGCAGCACCCCGGATAACCCCGAAACACCTGACCGGCGCGCTACGCGCGCTCACCACCTGGTGGCCAGCGCCCGAACGGCGCTGGCCACCCTTCGCCTGCGCCCTGGAAGGACCGTCACGTCATGCCTGAGGCTTCCGTGTTGCTGGCCGCCGCGCTCGCCTGTGCGGCGCGCGGCTGGCACGTGTTTCCCCTGCGTCCCGACCACCCGCACGCGGACGAGGATGAGGCGAAACGGCCCGCGTTCCCGAACCGGTGCACCGCCGAGAAGTGCGACCGCGCCGACCCGCGCTGCAAGGCTGCGGGCCGGCATGTGGGGTGGGAGGAACGCGCCACCACCGACCCCGACCGTATCCGCCGCGCCTGGTCGCACCGCCCGTACGGGGTCGGGATCGCGTGCGGCCCGTCCGGGCTGCTGGTGGTCGACCTGGACGTGCCCAAACATCCCGGCGACACCCCGCCCCCGGAATGGGCCGGCATGCGGGACGGGGTGGACGTACTCGCCGCCCTGGCCGCCCGGCACGGCGGCACCATCGACGCCACCTACACGCAGACCACCGGCCGGGGCGGAAGCCACCTGTTCTACCAGCACCCCGACACCGGACCGAAGCTGCGCAACACCACCGGAGAACGCGGCGGCATCGGCTGGAAGGTCGACACCCGCGCCCACGGCGGCTACGTCGTCGCCGCCGGATCGACCGTCAACGCCCGCCCCTACACCATCGCCCTGGACTGCGACCCCTGCCCGCTGCCCGGATGGCTCGCGTCGCTGCTCACCCCAGTCACGCGGCCCGCCTACCGGCCTGCCGCGGTGGCGCTGCCGGCGGACCGGTACGGCCGGTACGTCGCCGCGGCGATCCGCCGGCAGGTCGACCACCTCACCTCCGCGCCCGAGGGGGAGCGGAACAATGTGCTGTTCATCAGCGCGGCGGTACTCGGTGAACTCGCCACCGGGGGTGCGCTCACCGAGGACGACGTGTACGCCGCGTTGGAACCGGCCGCGCTGTCGACCGGGCTGTCAGCGCGGGAGGTCGCCCGCACGATCGCATCCGGCCTGCGTGCCGGCGCACGCCACCCCCGCCACCTGACCGCCGCAGGGCGGGCCGCATGAGCGGGCCGCTGTTCCTGCTGGGCACCCATCAGCCCGGATGGCTGGCACAGGCCGGTGTGCCCTTGTTCGTGTCCGACCGGCGGCTACGGGTGTACAAACCCTGCCCCGCGCGGCTGCGGCGTGGGCGTGCGACTCCGGCGGGTTCACCGAGCTCCAGCAGTACGGCCGGTGGACCGTCACCCCCACCGACTACATCACCCGGCTACGCCGCTACCGAGACGAGACAGGGCTGATGCTGTGGGCCGCCCCGCAGGACTGGATGTGCGAACCGATCGTCATCAACGGCGGCACCGCCGCCGGGCAGCGGTTCGCCGGCACCCACCTCACCGTCGCCGAGCATCAGCGCCGCACCGTCGCCAACTACGCGCAGCTACGCGAGCGCGCCCCCGACCTGCCCATCATCCCCGTCGTACAGGGCTGGGAAGCCGACGACTACCTACGCTGCGTCGACCTGTACTGGACGATGCTCCGCGTCGACCTGACCACGATGCCGCTGGTCGGGATCGGCTCCGTCTGCCGACGACAAGGCACCCGCGCCGCCGCGCCGATCCTGACCGGGCTGCACGGGTGCGGCATGCGGCGGCTACACGGCTTCGGCTTCAAAACCCTCGGGCTGGCCGAATACGGCCACCTCCTCACCTCCGCCGACTCGATGGCCTGGTCCGTCGAGGCCCGCAAACTCCGCCGACCCGCACTCGCCGAATGCGTCCAGGCCGGACGACACCGCAACTGCGCCAACTGCCTGCCCTACGCCCTGCGCTGGCGAACAAGCGTGCTCGCAGCCGCGCGGCCCAACACCCATCCACGGAAGGAGGCAGCATGACCGAACGAGAAAAACCACCCGTGAAGATCGGCACCGGACCCGAGAGCATCCGCGCGCTCAAATCCGCCCTGGTAGACGGACTGCTGCCCAACACCTACGTCTCCGGCGGCACGCTCGTGCACATGGAAGCCATCTCCGGCGGCGTCGCCGCCGCCGCCGACGAGAACTCCCCGCTGCCGGTGTCGGCGAGCACCATCACACCCGCCAGCCTCGCGGGGCTGCTCGCCGAACACGCCGACGTCTACCGGATCAAGTCCCGCAAGGACGAGCAGGGCAACCCCACCACCTACGAGGAAGAAGCCACCCCTTCCCGAGAGGTACTGGCGTCCGTGCTGGCCGGCAAGACATGGCCAAACGTGCCTGGCCTGCGCGGAATCATCGGCGCTCCGGTTCTGCGCCGTGACGGCACCCTGCTGCAACAGCCGGGCTACGATCCCGCCACCGGCTTCTACCTCGCCTCCAAGGTCGCGCTGCCGACCGTGCCGGACGCGCCCACCCCGGAGCAGGTGGCCAAGGCGCGGCGGTTCCTGCTCGGCCGATTCCTACGCGACTTTCCCTGGACCAGCGCCGCCGACCGGGCCAACTACATCGCCCTGTTGGCCACGCCGATCCTGCGACACTTCACCCGATCCCTGACCCCGTTCGCGCTCATCGACGCCACCATGCCCTCATCCGGCAAGTCGATCCTCACCGCCGGCCCCGGCATGCTCTACGGCCAGCGCGTCATGCCCTGGGCCTACTCCGACGAAGAGTTGCGCAAGTCCATCACCGCCGTATTCGCCGAACAGGTCGGCGTGGTCATCTGGGACAACCTCGCCGAAGGCACCGTCATCGACTCGCCCACCCTCGCGCTGCTCGTCACCGCCGGAGAGTGGTCCGACCGCCAGTTGGGCGCGTCGCGCAACATCGCCAGCGTCAACGACCGGCTATGGATGGCCACCGGTAACAACCTGCAAGTCGGAGGCGACATGGCTTCCCGCACCGTGCGGGTGCATCTCGACCCCGACATGCCCCGTCCCGAACTCCGCGACCAGTCCGGATTCGGCATCCCCCATCTCGACCAGTGGATCACCGTCCCCGCGAACCAACTCATCGTCCTGTGGCACCTGCTAGTGCTCGTGCTCGACTGGACCCGCCAGGGAGCCCCGCGCGTGACGGGTGTGACGATGCGGCAGTTCACGCCGTGGGCGCAGTACCTCGGCGGGTTCCTCGCCCACCACGACATCGACGGATTCCTGACCAACGCCGCCGACGTCCGCGAGATCGACCAAGGCGAACAACGCTGGGGGGCATTCCTCGCCACCTGGCACGAACGCCACGGCGACCGACCGATGACCGCCGCCGAACTTCGCCGCGACGCCGAACCGACCCACTTCGGCAGCGACGTACACGACCCCTGGGACGGGCAGTTCATCACCACCGAATCCGGCCGCCTACCCAACCCCCTGCACCTCGGCAAACTCCTGACCGGACAGGCCGGGCGGTACCGCGGCAACTACGTCCTACGCGCCGGCAAAACCGAACGCGGCGACCGGGGCCTGTTCTGGGTCAAGAGAGACGACCGATGAAACCCGCTGAACCATCTCCGCAACTCCGCAACTCCGCAACTCCGCAACTCCGCAACTCCGCACAAACCCCGAACCACCAGGGGAAACGCCCTGCGGAGATCCAACCCATAGAACAAACCCAACTCCGCAACTCCGCACGATCGTGCGGAGTTGCACCGGCAGTTGCGGAGATGGTCACCACCACCGGCCACCAAACTCCGCAACCGTTTTCGCAGCTCACAGCCACCTTTGCGGAGTTGCGGAGTTGCGGAGATGGTTCAGCCTCCCTCGCAAACGAGAAACGCTGAACCGCGGCGCGCGGACCGACTACGACGCCGGCCGCGCGGCGGCATCCCGTGCTGCCTTGCGCTGCTCCGCCCCCACCGAAACCGCCGCCACCCTCACCGCACTCGCCCACGTGCTCACCATCCAGCGCGTCAGCCGGTCCTACCCCGACCGGCCCCCGTCCACCTGGCACCGCATCTACATCGACGCCGTACCCCGTGATCGTGAGGAGGCTCGCCAGTGAAGCCCCATGACTTGAAGCTTCGCCGCGACGATCCGTCCGGCCACCCCGGGCCGCTGCATCGACCGGCAGACGTCGCCAAAATTCTCCGCTGTTCCGAATGGTGGGTGAAGGAGCAAGCGCGACAGAGCCGCATTCCCTTCAGTTGGATCGGCGGAAGCTACCGCTTCACGAACGAACACATCACGGAGATAGTTCGCCTGTTCGAGAGGCGGCCGGCTAGCGCCACCCCGCCCCGCCGCGAGACTTCTGCATCGCGCCCTGGCCGATCAGAAAGAGCGGAGCCGGCACTTCAACTCAAAGCGCGCCGGCCCCGGCGGGCGCGCAACGCGGACGGGCAAACGTCAATCGCGGCCTAGCCCACGTCTGGTGCCGCCCGGCACTTCGCCGGGCGGCACCGCTGTATACGGAAGGAAATCGATTTGGGGTACGCCGAAAAGCGTGGAGACTACTGGCGCGGCCGGTACAAAATCGAGCGCGGAAAGTATGGCACCATCAGTGATGACGATGGTGAAACCATCCGCTTCCGCACCAAGCGGGAGGCTGAGCGCGCGGCCAATGATGAAGAAGCGAAGGTGCGCGCCGGCCGACGCCGCGACCCGGCCGAGAGCCGGACGACCTTCGGGCAGTACGTGAGCCGGTGGTACGCGGCTCAAGACCTGGCCGCATCCACCTTGCAGAACTACAAGCGCCACATTGAGGAGCACCTACTACCCGCGTTCGAGCACGCCGTCATTGCCGATATCACGGCTACCGACGTTGGGACCTGGGAAAAGGAGGAAAGAGCGCTCGGCTATGCCGAGTCGAGTATCAAGACCTGGCGCGCAACCCTCCATCTCATTCTTGCCGACGCGGTAGACGAAGGGTTGCGCGACGCTAACCCGGCCACGCGCCGTCGTGGCAGAGGTAAACGAGCGGGCCGCTCTCGCAATCGCGGTCCCGAGAAAGCAGTTACCAACTCGCTTGGCATTCTGCTGCTTGCCGAGCGGGCGGCACTCCTGTCGGGCCGCGATGATGAATTCGCCGCGGTTGTTCTCAAGGGCTATACGGGAATGCGGTGGGGTGAGCTTGTAGGGCTAGAAACCCAATACGTCCGTTCGAGCGGGCTAAGGGTGGAATGGCAGCAATACGAACTCGACACGGGAGAGTTTCACCGCTGCCCGCCCAAGGACGATTCCCACCGCACGCTTGACTTGCCCGCGTGGCTTTTCGGCTTGGTGTCCGAGCACATCGCCCGCACGCAACCGAAGCCCTGCCCGTGCCATGGGCTCAAGTACGTCTTTCGCGGCTATCGGTCCGCCAACGGTGCGCCGCAGCGGCCAGGGCCAAAGCTCGCGGATGTGGCTCGCCGTGCTGGCGTGTCGATCGGCACCGCCTCTACTGTCCTGAACCACCCGGAGAAGGTGCCGGAGACAACGCGAGCCAAGGTCGAGATTGCGGCCGAGGAATTGGGCTATATGCGGGGCGGCGGCTCATCGGGAGAGTTGGCCGCGCACTGGCGGCGCAACAGCTTCACGACATGGTTGTTCCGCCCGGCGGCTACCGGGTGGTATGCGAAGAAGGCCCCGCAGGATGCTCGCCCGGTGCCAGTGCTCGCGGACCCCTGGCCCGGCGTGCCGGTACGCGGCCGGAACGCCACCGGTCGCGCTGACTCATGTTGGCTGCCGATCGCACCCCGCCTGACGCCACATGGCCTCAGGCACACCCACAAGACGGTCATGGTCGAGCTGGGTACCCCTCCGAAGCTCATGGACGAGCGGATGGGGCATGAGGATGGGTCGGTGCAGGCTCGCTACTCGCACGTCACGCCGGAGATGCGTCAGCGGCTTGTGACGGCGCTCACCGGCCAGTGGGATGCGTCGCTTGCAGCCCGCCGGGAGATGGCCCCGGGCTCGCCCGTGGCAGCGCTTGACCGGCTGTTGAAGGCGCGGGTGTAGATCGGCCGGGAGGCAGGTTTTTCCCATGATCGTCTCCCGAGTTTCTCCCCACGGGCACTCTGGGAGACGACTCAGGGCCAGCTTCCCGCAAAGAAAACCGGCCCTGAGCTGCACTTACTCTGGTCGGGGTGGCCGGATTTGAACCGACGACCTCTTCGTCCCGAATGAGGATCTTGGGGTCCTTCGGACCTGGGGCGCCTTCTATACCTGCCGGTCAGGGGCTTGGAACGCGTCGGAAGTCGTTAGCGCGCGGGGGCTTTCTGGGGTGGGTTGTCTCCAAGACTGTCTCCAGTGGCCCAGGCAGGCAACCGAGCGGGGCACCTCCCGCAGACTCCGCCGTTAGCCATCCGAGCCCTACGTCCGGTGGTACATACCGCCCGCCTGCTTGATCCGGCTAGCTTCCGTCTCCAGTAACCTCGCAGCCTGTTCAAGTGCCGTGTTCCATGGATTGTCGACCGGTGGAGGTGGGTTATTCCGGAGTTGCATAATCATGGTTGCGGCTTCGATGAGTGCCGCAGCGGTTCCGTGTGAGTCGTATCGATTCGTCACGTCTACCTCCCCGATTTCGGCTGGACGCTGCATGAGCGTACCGGAGCCACGAATTCGACCAGGAGTCGAAAGGTCAGGGGCCGTCACCTCCGCCACCTTCACGAAACCGTGGCGTTCGTAGTACCTCTGCAACTCCGGATTGTGCCTGTGAATATCAACGCGCAACCATTTTCGGCCCCACTTGCCGACTTCGCGGCCAGCCCAATCAAGGATCTGGGAGCCGATTTTCCTGCCGGCGACAGAGCGATGAACCGCCATACGAAAGACGTAGCCCCCGGCGTCAGGTCCATCGGGCCACCCGTGGGCGAACTGAGGATCAGCGCCAGCCGTTAGGGTGAAAGTCGCCAACACCGTGCCATCCTGGTCCTTGACGAGATACGTGAGGCCCTGCCTGATGTAGGCGCGGATGCGGTCAGTACGCCACGTCGCATCGCGGCTGAACGAAGTCGGCCACTGGTCGATACCCTGTCCCTGTAGCCATCCCGCCGCATCGTCAAGAACGGCTAAGACATCGGGTAGGTCGTGATCCTGGGCTTGCGTGATTTGCAGGTCAGATATCACGAGGGCTCACCTCGTACTCTAGGGTCCAGCGGTCGCCGGGCAGAACGGTGACGGTTACCCTGACTGCCGTTCCGTGTTCGTCGTAGGGCGCACGGACGTGTTCCGCGACAGGCACCCCGGGGGGTATCCGCAGAATGTCCCGCTCATCGGGCGTCGGCATTCTGAGCCGAATTCGGTCCATGATTCTTACCGGCTCATGTCCTGCCTCCGAAAGGAGCGCCGCTGGACCTGGTTGCAGATCGGCGGGATTGGCGAGGCTTGGTACCTTTTCGACCGCCCACTTAGGGAAGTGGGCAACGGAAATAGCGTATGCTTGATCATCGACAAGCCGTAGGCGACGACGAACGGCAACCTGTTGATTCGGTTTAACGCCGAGCAGGTCGGCGACCTCGCTGGACGGCTTGTCCATGTAGACGCTGAGCGCAATCGCGGGCCGCCGCCCCGCCTCCATCACGTCTGTCATCCAGATGTCGGCTGTTGCGCCACGTCGCCGGCTTGCGAGCTCGGAACGGGTCGCGTGGTAGGTCAACGGCTGAACATCGCGTACCCGGTACCCCTGTTGGCGGCCGAGGGATTCGATCAAGCCCTCATTGACCAGCAGTTGAAGTGCCTTCCGTGCTACGTCCCGGCTCACACCCGTCTCTGCACTGAGTTGGTTTTCGGACGGTAAGCGGTCTCCTGGGCGCAGCTCTCCGGAGGAGAGCCGAGCGCGAAGACTCAGCGCCACCTGCTCATATCGCGGCTTCGTGTCCACCTGTCCACTGTCCTTGATCAGGGCTGCAAGTGCAACAGGGTGCCCCTTGGGGCACAAGAGGCACCTTGGGGCTTGACTGTCCGGTTAGCTTGTGGCACCTTGGGCCTCAAGCAACTCAAGGACCTCAGGGCCGGCGAGTTGCCAGCCGGCCGGATGGCTCGGGGAACGGCGGCACGCGTTGCCGTACGCCCGTGAGACGCCGGGTTCGGTTGATCTTTGACAACTCCACAGAGGCAGTGTTGACCGGCTGCGCAGTAACGAACGGTCAGGCATCCGACCCGGGATCGCTGGGAAGCGACATGCGGAAGGTGCCAGCAGTAAGCGGCCCATAGCGGTCGATGTACATCGTGGCGCCTGTCTGGCGTTGCTGGCCCCTGGTCGGTGTTGCATCACCGACCAGGGGCAACCCCGGCCCCCTATCGGGGGTCGGCCGGCGGGTGCGGTGGTGATTCACCGCCGCCCTTGGTGGTCACACCAGTTCCTAGACATGACCCGACTCCACGGTACGCCCGTTGGGTCGGGTCCGACCTGCGAAAGAGGACACCGACATGGCCTCTACTGCCGCTTCCGTCCGTCTCACGATCTCCGGTAGCGCCTGTTGGCGGGAGTGCCACAGCTGCGGCGAGATCGCTCCGCTGGCGCCGGACCAGCCGCTGTGTCGGCAATGCCGGCCGTCTACCTGTGTTCCCCGTCGCCGGAGCGCGGCGGGCAAGCGTCGGAGGAACCGCAAGTGAGCGTTGACCTGCATTATCTGGATGGCCTTGAGGGGCCGAGCATGGCTGAGCTGGCCGAGATTGAGGCGGAGGTGCCGCTGATTGAGGCCGAGGTGGAGTGGCTTGACGCGCAGATTACCGTCCTGGCCGTCGGTCTTAACGAGGTGACTCGGCAGATGGTGCGCCGAGCGCGGCGGGAGCGGTTGCGGGCTGCCTGCACGGTGCTGGCCGCTCGTGCTGTCAGGCCCCGCTGTCATGCCACTAGCCCGGATCGCGTGGCCTGATGTCTCGTATCCGCGCGGCCTTCCACGATCCGGATGGAGACCGGTACGGCATTCCGACCTGGTGGTGGCGGGGTGCGCCGCCGGGTTACGCGACTCGCCGTCAACTGCGCGCCACTGGTCTTCGGCCTGGTGGGCAGCCGGTCGCCGCTCAGATTCTGTGGCGCGGCGTCGGCGGTACTCGCGTCGCGCATTTGTATCGGCTGGACCTGGCCCGGCCGAAGCGCACCGCTACGCCCGCTCAACGCGTGGCAATCGGCAAGGCGTTGACGGCCCGTCGGACCTGCCCAACCTGCGGCACGGTCCGGCCCTACTGCATCCCGCGCTCGCTAGGCGAGTGCGTCGACTGTGCCTACCCCATGGAGGACGCAGCATGACCCCTCGTACCTTCACCCATTCGTCCGTGCTGGCTGGCATCGCCGCTGGTGAGGCGTGGGCGGACCCGATCATGGACCCCATCGAAATCGACTGGGCCGACAGGCAGCGCCGAGCAACGATTCCCTTTGTGGTCGTTGACGGTCGCCCGGTCGCGCCGGCCCCGCCGACCGGCGTCCGGTACGGCCGTAACCGCCTCGGACACTGGGGTGAGGCTCAGGCCTCCGACGCGATCGTCACCGCCACAGATCTCGACGAGGTGCGCTGTCTGCTGCTGATCGAGCGCGGCGACGGGTTCGGGTGGGCGTTGCCCGGTGGACACGTCGACCCGGGCGAAGATCCGACTGACGCCGCGTTTCGTGAGCTTGCCGAGGAAACCGGGCTGAGGCTTGACCGGCGGCAGGTTCCCTACGAAACGCTGCCGGCCCGGTACGTGTCCGATCCCCGCGCGAGCGATGAAGCGTGGATGGTCACCACCCCCGTGCGGATCGACCTTGGTTCCGGCTGGCTCCACCTACCCGACGTGACTGGCCAGGACGACGCCCGCCGCGCCGCCTGGCTCCCCGCCGACACCTACGACTGCCTACTGACCCACCTCGACGTGCTACACGGCGGCCAGGTATTCGCAGCCCACCGCGACCTGATCGCGGACGCCCTCACTCACTGATCGGAGGTTCCCCTGATGACTGCCCCCACGCTCGACAGTCGCTCCTATACCCACCAGGGCGGACTGTTGGTGCCTACCTCGATCATCGAGGGTAATCAACCCGGTGAGTCCATGCCGGATGCGGTAGAGCCTTCCCCGCCCGTGTCGGCTTCGACGGGAGAGGATGCCACTGATCGGGTGTCACCACTCCCGGTGCAGCCGGGTCGAGCCGAGCGTCGCCGCCGGCAGCGTGTCGAGGGTGAGCGTGCGGCGCGGCACGCGCGGTTGGCGGGGGACACGGCTCGGGTGCAGCGGTGGCAAGCGCGGGCGGCTGAGGCCCGCCAGTTACGGCGGCTGTTGACCGATCCGGACGTGCGGGCTGTTCGGTTGATGCGTCAGCGTGCCCGGTGGACCGCGATGGCCTGGTTGGCGTTGCTGTTCAGCATGGGCTTCACGATGGTCAACGTTCAGCGGTTCGCGGCGATCGGCTCCGAGAAGTGGTCGCCGATGTGGGTGGTGGCGTGGCTCGTTGACCCGGCGTTTAGCGTGCTGCTGGTTGGTGTGCTGATTGCCCGGGGTTCCCTGGCCGCTGTCGGCCACCAGATGCACGACACGGCGCTGGTGCGTATCGAGCGGGTGCTGCTGGCCGCGATCGCGGGCATGAACATGATGCCGACGATCAGCCACCGCTACGACAGCCTGACCGAGCACCTGTTCCAGGTGGCGCTGCACATGGCGATTCCGGCGTTGGCGTTCGGCGCGGCGGTGGCCCTGCCCCTGATTCAGGCCCACTTCGCCCGGGCGATCGAGGCCCTGTCGGATGCCCGTCCGGATGCCATCAACCTGCCCAAACTCGCCGCCGACCCGAGCGCGGCGGTGGAGCTTTCCGCCAACGACCGGACGCTTCTGACCGACGTCCGGAACGCCATCACGACCGGGGTCTTGGAGCCGGACCCGACCGGTCACGCGATCCACCGGCGAGTGATGTCCGGCCGAGGCGACAAGGCCCGCGCCTACCGCGTCGCCGGCTTCGTCAACGGCTGGCGACCCGAACTCGCCACCGCCTAACCCCCTTTGTTCGCCTTCGCTTCTGAAGGAGCGCCCTGCCATGGCTCGCGCCGACACCCCCACGATCCGCTACTTCGTTACCTTCACCGCCGACCACGGCCAGCGCTGCGGCAACGCGGAAGTCCGGCTTACACACCCGATCCGCAGCGGAGCCGACATCAAGGTCGTCACGCAGATCTTGACCCGTTCCGGCTGCCGCAATCCGGTTGTTCTCGGCTGGCAGCGCTTCGAGCAGTAGCCCCACCCGGCGGCACAGCCCTCATGGCCTCAGAAACCTGTGCTGTGCCGCCGGCCCCTTCACGGACAGGAGTCCGATCCGATGGCTAAAAGTATCCGCCCCCCTGCCTGCACCTGCAAGAACACCGGCCGCTGCGGCTACTGCCCCAGCGTCGCCGTAACCGCCACCCGCGAGGCCCGACTTCCCGCCGGTAGCCGTGGTCAGTCCGCCGCTGACCGGCTTGCTCGCCGGACCCGCCGCTAAGCCCTGACCGCCTCCGTCCCCACCGGACCATCGCCGGTCCGGTGGGGCGCGGTGGCTGTCAGACCGTCTGGCGGCCGGAGAGGAACCCCGTGAATCTGACCTGCCCCACGTGTCCGGAGTTACCGCGACCTGCGGCGCCTGCGGCAATCACGTCAGCCGGTGAACACCGGCCCCGCTCAACAGGCACGACCCGCCCGGCGGCACAGCCCATGGCCTGGAAAACCGTGCTGTGCCGCCGGTTCCGACACCCAAACCTCGTGTGAGGAGGGCATCTGTGATGGTGCCAGCATTCGAGCCGGCGCCGGTCAACGGCCTGGCTGATCCGGGCTGGTTCTTCGCTCGATCCGAGCAGACACGCGACGAGTTGACGCGTGTGGATAGCAAGGCCGCGGTGTTGATGGCGATCGCGGGTGCGGTGGCCACGCTCGGTGGGGCCGGTTTGACCCGCGCCGCCCTACCGGTGGCGGTGATGGCGGTCGGGATGGTCACGGTTTGTCTGGCTGGTGCGGCTACCGCCTTGTTGGCGGTGGCGGTCCGTCCGTGTTTGGGCGGTGGGCATGGGTTGGTGCACTACGCCGTGTCTACCCCGTATCAGCTGCTGGCTGAGGCCATCGACCCGACGCGTACTAGCGCCGAG
This sequence comes from Micromonospora sp. WMMA1363, assembly GCF_030345795.1. Taxonomy (NCBI): domain Bacteria; kingdom Bacillati; phylum Actinomycetota; class Actinomycetes; order Micromonosporales; family Micromonosporaceae; genus Micromonospora; species Micromonospora sp. WMMA1363. Next base: position 3,794,495 of record NZ_JAUALB010000001.1, on the reverse strand, counting down.
CAGGAGGCTCGCTACCTGGTGTGGCTTTCTCGCGTCGCGTTGCGCAAGTACAGGCGCGTCCGCCTCGCGGTGGATCTGCTGCTGACCGCGCTGGTCGGCACCGCCGCTACCACCCTTCTCGCCGCCCTAACCCGTGGAGGGTGAGATGCACACGAGCAAGCAGTCGTCGTTGTTGGATCAGGCGACCGCGAATGCCCGACGCCGACGCCGCCGCGCGGTGCGGCGGTGGTTGGAGCGGCACCCGACGGCCCGGGGGGCTGCTCGGGGCGGCCGGTGGGCGTGGCGACGTCGGGGGCAGGTGGCCGCTGCCGCCCGGTGGACTGGGCGCCGGTTCCGGCCGGTTGAGGCCACCGTGATCAGGTGCGGCTACTGCGGCCAGTCGGTGCCGATGGCCGAGGCCGAGCAGCACATCGAGCGCCACAACCGGGCCGGCGCCCGTGAGACGGCGCGACCCCGCCGGCCGACGGCAACGCCACGCAAGCCGGCGCCTCGCCCGCGCCCGACACCCGATTCGACGCCGACCCGATCGGCGTCTACCACTACTGGAAGGACTTTCCCTGTGGGTACTCAGGAGACGACCGCGTTGTCTCGTGCCGCTCGTGTGGTCGGGGAGATGGACCCGGCCACAGCGTGGGACCTCGACGCGCAGCTTGCCGGTATGGCTACCGCTGTGTTGGCGTTGGCCGAGAACGTCGGACAGTGGGTGGAACGGCTGGACGCTATGAGGCTTGATCCTCGGGTGACCGGGCCGACCGCCGACGCGATCGCTCAGCTGGCGGAGGCGTCAGGCACCTTCTCCCGCTCCCGCCTCGCCTTCCGGCGCTTGTACGCGGCGCAGTTCGAGGCTGCGGAAACCGCCGTCCGGCAGGTTCGCCGCCAGGACTTCTGGGACCAGAAGGCCGCCTAACACCTCATCTCTTCCCGCCGTTGGAGCGGTCGCCCTATGACCAGGCGACCGCTCCAACCCTTTCCCTGCATCCCTGTTTTTGTTGTGAGAGGACATCTGTTGTGAGGCGTCGTAAATCGCATGATCTGTACCTCGGTGTTGGGCCGAGGGCCTACCGGCATCCGGTGCTTTACGCGGTCGGCGGGGCGGTGTATCGGTGGCGGTGGCAACTGACCCCGTTGTTCGTCGCTGTGCCGCTGCCCCTGGCTGGGTGGGGACTCGCGGTGATGTGGGCGCACGCGCCGATCGGCTGGTTCGCCGGCGTGTACGCGGTGGCTGCGGCCTGCCTGCTGGCGTGGCTAGCAGTCGGTATGACCCGCCTGTACGACCGCGTGTACGCGGGCGTGGCTGCTGTGGTGGTGCTGGCCTGGCTGGGTGCCGTCGCGGTGCGTCCCGGTACCGGCTGGCTGTACGGGGTGTGGGCGATCGGGTGGCCGCTGGTTGGGCTCGGCTGGTGGTGCGGGCCGGCACTACGGTCGGCAGCCGCCCTGGACCGGATGCGCGCCCGCTGGACCTCGGTCGCCGAGTTGGCCGGTATCGCCGGGGCGAAGCTCACCGGGGTGAAGACCACCACGGTTGGTCGGGTGTTGTCGGTGGTGCTGCCCGGTAACCACACCGCCCGCGACGTGAATCGCGACCGGATCGAGTCCGGCTACCAGTACCGGCGCGGCTCGGTCACGGTCGTGCCGGACAAGACCAACGCCCGCCGGGTGAGCCTGCACGTCGTGGACCGGGACCCGTGGGAGTCCGGCCGCACCATCGCCCACCCCGCCGTCGCCAACCTGCCCACCGACCGGGACGACCCGACCCCCACCCTTGACCTGAGCGACCCGGAGGCCGCCTGATGACGTCGACGACATCCCGCCCGCTGGACCGGCTGACCCTGTGGACCCCGGGTGAGCGGCGAATCACCGATGGTCTGCCGTTTGGTGAACGCGCCGACCGGCTACCGATGCTGCTTGACCTGTGGACCCCCGCTCACGGTGCCCGTCACGCCCTGATGGGCGGCGCGTCCGGATCGGGGAAGACCAACACCCTTAACGTGATCACCTGTGGTCTGGCCGCGTGCGGAGACACCGTGATCTGGGCGATCGAGGTCGCCAAAGCCGGACAAGGACAGGCAGCGTGGCTGCCCTGCTTCGACTGGCTCGCCACCAGGCTCGATGAGGCCGTGGCCATGCTCGACGCAGCGGTCGCCATCATCGACGCCCGATCCCGCGTCCTCGCAACGCAGGCGGCCCGAGGGCGGGGTGACGACAAGGTGGTACCGACACCCGACCACCCCCTGCTGACGATCATCATCGATGAGGCTGCCGCGCTGTTCGGTATCCGAACGGGCAACCCGGACCGGGTTGACCTGGCGGCGCAGGCCACCGAACGAGCGCGGCAGATCTCCCAAACCGGCCGCTCCGCCGGAGTGCAACTTCTGGTCACCACGCAGCGGCCAACAGTGGCCGCATTGGGTGACGACGGCGATTTCCGCTCCCAGCTACACCCGAACCTGTGTCTACGAATGAACCGCCGCGCCGACGTCGGCTTCGTCCTTCAAGGCGTCGACCTCGACACCGTGGACACGACCCTGTTCAACGTCCCCGGCCTGCTCTACGTCCAAGACGGCCCCGACGTCGACCCGCTACCCGTACGCTCCTACGCCCTGTACCAACCGCCGATCGTCAACCGCCTCGCCCACACGTTCGCCACCGCCCGGCCGACACTCGATCCGGTCGCCCGCGCCGCTGCCGGAGAGGCCTACGCCGCTCGCCGCGTCGACCCCTTCCAGGCACCCACCACGCGCCCGACAGCGCCTCGCCGGGCCGACAACGACACGCCCAGCCCGCGCCGGGGCCGCACGGCGGCCGGTGACGCCCTCGACGCGGCGCGTACCGCCGCTCACACCGACCTCCCCGACCTACCAACCCTTCCCCTGGCCCACCTTCCCGCCGACGACACCAGCACAGCGGTTGACGGCGACGACGCACCCATGACCGAAGCCATCACCGCCGTCCTCGCCGGGGCCGGACCGGCCGGCATGACCGCCACCGAGATCACCGGCGGCGTCAAAAAGCTACGGGGCAGCGCCCACCGAGGCAGCGTCCACCGCATCCTGCGGGCCATGGTCGACGCCGGTACCGCCCGACGGACACCGGTCGGTAAGGGCTACCGCTACCACCCCACCACCACCCCCGAAAGTCACGCCGCGTAACTGTCGCATGGTGTCGCGCACTGTCGCGCAGGACCCCCTTTTCGCCGCTCCTACGCGCGCCCGCGCGCCCGCACGCGCGCGCCCGCGCGCATTGGCCGCCCCCTCGCGCGCCCCCACGCGACACGCGACACACACCCACGCATCTACACGTTCCGTAACGGAGGTTCGTCATGCGCCCACTCGACGCGACCCCGCTACCTTGCCGTCCAAGATCGGAGTGTCATGGCCGATCTTGAAGTGTGGCTGATCGGTACGCGGCCGGAACTGGACGCGGCAGCGCGCGCGCTCGCCGCCATCGGCCATGTCCTACAACCAGGACAACGAGTCGCCCTCACCGGAGCTGACACAGGACGCTTCCGCACCTACGCCCGCATCCACGTACCCACCACGACACCACCACAACCACAGCACGAGCCGGCCCCTGGCGCACTGATCGACCTCGACGCCGCCCGCCAACACCGACGCACCGCCTAACCCCGAAACGACGCGCTTCGCGCACTCACTTACTGGATGGCCAGCGCCCGCCGGGCGCTGGCCATCCTCACGCCTGCTCCGGGAAGGAAGTCCCTTCGATGCGAGTAATGATCACCGGTTCTCGAACATGGACAGACCAGAGCGCTATCAACCAAGCCCTCTCCGCACTACACCGACACGAACCCATCACGGTCCTACACGGAGCATGCCCACGCGGAGCAGACGCCATCGCTCACACCTGGTGCACCCGCCACCACGTGCCGGTCGAGACCTACCCGGCCGACTGGACCACCGGCCACGCCGCCGGACCCCACCGAAACGCTGCCATGGTCGCCACCCACCCAGACCTATGCCTAGCGTTCATCCGCAAGAATTCACGCGGCGCCACCGGCTGCGCAGCGCTCGCCAAACAGGCCAACATCCCCACCCTGCACAACCCCACACCCACCGACATCAGTAAGTACATCGCCGCACGACACAGCAGGAAGCCCCCCGCGCGCAGCCTACTCACCGCAGCCATCGACTACGCCGCACACGGCTGGCCCGTGTTCATGCTCGCCCGGTCAAAACGGCCCCTGGCGGGGTGCGAGCGATGCGACGACAAGCGCGGCTACGACGGCCACGACCGCGACGCCTGTCCTTGTCTGACCTGTCACGGGTTCTACGCCGCCACCACCGACCCCGACCGCATCACCGCCATGGTCGACGCCGCGCCCCGAGGGCAACTCGCCCTGCGTACCGGCACCGCATCCGATGTCGTCGTGCTGGACGTCGACCCCCGCAACGGGGGCCGGCGAGGACTAGCCACCCTGGTAGCAGACGGCCTGGTGCCCCGCACCGCATATGTGATCACTGGATCAGATGGGCTGCACCTGTTCTACCGCCACCCCGGTACGCCGTTGGCCGCGAAAGTACCCGGGGTACCGGGAATCGACATCAAAACCGACGGCGGATACGTCGTCCTGCCCCCCAGCATCCACCAACGCACCGGCCGACCGTACCGCTGGGCTGATCGCGGGCCAGTGCAGGAGATGCCCCCCGCGCTGGCCACGGTGTGCCAACCAGCCCCACCACCAACCATCCCCACCACACCAACCCCACCGGTCAGCACCCGCAGCGCGGGGGGCATCTCCCATCCCGACCTGCTACTCGCCTCGCACCTTGACGCGGTAGCCCGAGCCCCCGAAGGACACCGCCGTACCACCCTCTACGGCGCATCCCGAGGCGTCGCCCGCATGATCCTTGCCCACGCCATCAACAAAGACGACGGAATCGCCGCCCTCACCACCACCGGCCGCAACGCCGACCAAACCGACCGCGACATCCGCGCCGCCATCCGGGGCGGCTTCCGAGACGAAGGACTCGCCGCATGAACGGCCCGGCGTTCTTCCTCGGCACCCACCAGCCCGGCTGGCTCGGCAAGGCCGGTGTGCCACTGTTCGTCTCCGACCGGAGGCTACGGCCCTACAAGACGCTGCCCCGCGCAGCTGCACCGTGGGCGTGCGACTCCGGCGGATTCACCGAGCTACAGAAGTACGGCCGCTGGACGGTTAGCCCCATCGAGTACGTGGCCCGACTTCACCGCTACCGAGACGAAACCGGCCACCTGCGGTGGGCCGCGCCCCAAGACTGGATGTGCGAACCGATCGTCATCAACGGCGGCACGGTCGGCGGTCAACACTTCGCCGGCACCCACCTCAGCGTGACCGAGCACCAACGCCGCACCGTGGCCAACTACGCGCAGCTGCGCGACCTCGCCCCCGACCTGCCAATCATCCCCGTCGTGCAGGGCTGGAACACCGACGACTACCTGCGCTGCGTCGACCTGTACTGGTCAATGATCCGCCTGGACCTGACCACGATGCCGCTAGTCGGACTCGGCTCCGTCTGTCGCCGGCAAGGCACCCACCACGCCGGCCACATCCTGCGAGCCCTGCACCTACGCGGCCTACACCGGCTGCATGGCTTCGGCTTCAAGACACTCGGCCTGGCCGAACACGGCCACCTGCTCGCCTCCGCCGACTCCCTCGCATGGTCGGTCGACGCCCGCCGCAGCCCACCACTACCCGGTCACCACACCCAACACCGCAACTGCGCCAACTGCCTCACCTACGCCCTGCAATGGCGCACAAACGTGCTCGCCGCAGCTGCGCCACGCACTAAACCCGCCCTGGACGACCTGGAGGCCGCCGCATGACCCAACCACACCGCACCATCGAGGGACCCGCGATCCTTGACCGCCTACACGACGCACTGACCAGGTACGTCGTGCTCCCCTCACCCGAAGCGATCGACGCTACCGTGCTGTGGATCGCCGCCACCCACGCCCAGCAAGCATGGGCACACGCACCCCGACTCGTCATCCGCGCCCCAGAGAAACGCTGCGGCAAGTCGCGGTTGCTCGACATCGTGGAAGGCACCTGCGCCAACCCACTCATCACCGTCAACGCCAGCACAGCGGCGGTGTACCGATCGATCGGCTCCGACGACCCACCGACCCTACTCGTCGACGAAGCCGACACGATCTTCGGAGGCAAAGCGGCCGAAGCCAACGAGGAGCTACGCGGCCTGCTCAACGCTGGTCACCAGCGCAACCGGCCCACGATCCGGTGGGACAACACCAACCGCAAAGTCGAAAAGATCGCCACCTTCGCCATGGCCGCGCTCGCCGGCATCGGCGCCATGCCCGACACCATCGAAGACCGGGCGGTCGTCATCCGCATGCGCCGCCGCGCCCCCGGTGAACAGGTCAAGCCCTACCGGCACCGCCGTGACGGCGTAGTCCTGCGTCAACTCGCCAACGACCTCACCGAATGGCTTCACGCCCACCACGCCGTGCTGGAAAAAGCCGAACCCGACATGCCCCTCGAAGACCGGGCGGCCGACACCTGGGAACCCCTCATAGCCGTCGCCGACCTAGCCGGCGGCGACTGGCCCGACCGAGGCCGTGAAGCCGCCCTCACCCTGACCGCCGAACGAGACAGCAACGGCGTCACCTCCGACCGGGTGCGACTGCTCACCGACTGCCGCCGCGCGTTCGGCACCGCCGACGCGCTTCCGACCGTTGTGCTACTCGACCGACTCAAAGCCGACCCCGAAGCACCCTGGGACGAGTACAGCAACGGCGCCGGCCTCACCGCGATGCGCCTCGGAATGCTGCTCAAGGAATACGACATTACCTCCGGCAACATCCGCTTCACCCCCGAGCAGGCCAGGTCCTACAACCTCCTGTCTGACCAGGCCAAGGGATACCAACGCGGCGACTTCCAGGACGCCTGGCAGCGCTACTGCCCACCCCTCGACCCCGACACAGAGGCAAGCCGTACCGAGCCGTCCCAGCCGTCCCACCCCAGCTCAAGCCAGGGACGGCTTGCACCCGTGGTACGGCTTAAGCCGTCCCAACCCACCCCCAACACCGAGATACCCCCACCGGTGGACCACACCCGAGGACCGGTCACTGATGCCCGTGGGACGGCTTAAGCCGTCCCAGCCCACCAAGCCGTCCCAGGGCTGACCTGCACTGGGACGGCTGGGACGGCTTGATACGGCTTGACGCCCACAAGGAGGCATCCGCCGAATCACGCCGAAACCCGACCCGCCGAGCGCCAGGCAGTCGATCCGGCCTACACCTTTCCCCTTGGAAACCCGGATCTTGGCCCCACGGCGCTCTCAACGGGCCGATGTACGGGCTCGCACGGCACCACCTACTCACCCATGGCGGAAGGCCATCGCGTTGAATCGGCCCTCCATGACGCCATGGGCATCCCTGCACGCACCCCTCAGCACACCCATGGGGAGACACCATGTACCCGGCCAACATCCCGGAGTTCTACCTGCCCGCCGAAGTGGCCAAGATTCTGAGATGCTCGGAATGGTGGGTGAAAGAGCAAGCCCGCCGTGGCCGCATTCCGTTCTGTTGGATCGGCGGAGGATATCGGTTCCTGCCCGAACATCTCGCGGAGATCGCGCAGTTGTTCGAACGACGCGCGGCCGGATCGCCGCCTACGCCGTCCGTCAGGTCCACTCATCGAAAGACCGGACGGACCACGAGCCGACGTAGCGGGATCCCGACTCAGCCCGCCACTCTTACCGCCCGAGTCCCGCCCCGAGCCCGGCGCGCTCTTTCTCAAAGTGCCGAAGCGGCCTGAAACGCGCCCCGCGCTTGTCCGGAACCCGGGCGGCGCGGGGGGCATCTCAAATGGAGTGAATGAGCATGGGATACGCCGAGAATGCCGGTAGCTACTGGCGCGGACGTTACAAGTCTGCGTTGGGGAAGCTGGAAACCGTTCGCGATCAGATTACCGGAAAGCCGATTCACTTCGACACAAAGCGGGATGCGAAGCGGGCGGCCGATCGCGCGGAAGCGGACGACGCGAACCAGGCTCCGCAAATGCGGACCGCAGAAGCGGACCGTCGGATGACCTTCGGTGCATACGCTCGCTCGTGGTACGCGCGGCAGGATCTCGCCGCTTCGACCATGCAAAACTACCGACGTCACATCGAGAACCACCTGTTGCCCGCGTTCGAGGATTCCCTCATGCGTGGAATGACGGTAGGTGACGTGGACCTGTGGGAAAAGGCGGAACGTAAGACTGGTTACGCAGAGGCGAGCATCAAGACCTGGCGTGGCACTCTTCACTTGATCTGTGAAGACGCGCACGCTGATGGAATCGTGATCAGCAATCCCGCCACGAAACGCCGGGGGAGGGGAAAGCGGGCGGGGAGGGCGCGCACACGTGGGCCGGAGAAGGTGATTGCGAATATGCTCACTCTGATTCTTGTCGCGGAGCGCGCGAGCCTCCTATCGGGCCGGGACGACGAGTTTGTTGGAATCGTCACCAAGGGGACGACGGGAATGCGCTGGGGAGAGCTAGTGGGGCTGGAGACCCTATACGTGCGCCCGAGGAGTATTCGTGTCGAGTGGCAGCTTTACGAACTCGATACGGGGGAGTTTATCCGTTGCCCACCGAAGGATGACTCATACCGGACGATCGACCTGCCGGAAGTTTTCGGACGGCTAATCGCGGAGCACATCAAGCGCACCGACCCGAAACCCTGCCGGTGCCATGGGCGCACGTACATGTTCAGCGGGCATCGACCGGCGAACAAAGCCGCGCAGACTTCCGGCGCGAAGCTGATCGACGTGGCTCGCCTTGCAGGCGTCTCGACCGGAACAGCGTCCAACGTGCTGAACCGACCCGAGACGGTTCCCGAATCGACCCGCAAGAAGGTGGCGGGGGCGATCGCCGAACTCGGCTACGTCCGTGGCGGACTGCCACCGGGTGAGTTGGCTCCGCACTGGCGTCGTAGCGGATTCGCGACCTGGCTGTTCCAGCCAGCGGCGACCGGCTGGTATCCACAGGCTGCTCCGAACCGGTCCCGCCCGGTGCCGATTCTCAGCGAGCCATGGCCGGGGGTGCCTGCGCGTGGCCGGGGCTCCAGTGCACGAGCCGATGCATGCTGGCTGCCGCTCGCGGCCGGATTGACCCCGCACGGCCTGAGGCACTCCCACAAGACCGAGATGGACGAGATGGGGACGCCGACGAAGCTCAAGGACGACCGGATGGGGCACGCGGACGGCTCGGTGGGGGCGCGCTACTCGCACATCACCGCAGCGATGCGTCAGGCGCTCTGCGACGGCCTGACGGAGCGATGGAACGACGCGCTGCACGCGCGGAAGGCGCTGTCGCCGCGTTCGCCGGTGGGTGTGCTCGATCGACTGCTACAGGAGCTATGAGCACCGAATCGGCTAGATCGTCTCCAAAATCGTCTCCAAAACGACCCCGGGGACGGGCCAGGGCCGGACCTCCGTTTCCGGAGACCGGCCCTGGGCTGGCCTAACTCTGGTCGGGGTGGCCGGATTTGAACCGACGACCTCTTCGTCCCGAACGAAGCGCGCTACCAAACTGCGCCACACCCCGAGGCGTGCCGACAAATACTAGCTCACCCCGCCCGAGGGTCAAACTCGGTACCCCTCGGGCCGGGCGAACATAAGTGGATCTTGAGATCGATGAGTTCAGCGCGGGATCAGTGTGAGGACGCTCGCCTCCGGCGGGCAGGCAAAGCGGATCGGGGCGGTCGGGTGGGTGCCGAGGCCGGCCGAGACGTGCAGCCAGGAGTCCGAGCCGGGCCAGCGGTGCAGGCCCTTCGCCATCGACCGGGGCAGCCCGCAGTTGGTCACCAGCGCACCGACGCCCGGTACGCACACCTGGCCACCGTGGGTGTGGCCGGCGAGTAGCAGTCCGAACCCGTCGGCGGCCATCTCGTCGAGCACCGCTGGTTCCGGGGAGTGGCTGAGCGCGATCGACAGGTCGGCCGCCGGGGTGACCGCGCCGGCGACCGCGGCGTAGTCGTCGCGCTCGATGTGTGGGTCGTCGACGCCGACCAGCTCGATGAGCCGACCGCCCGCTTTGAGCGTGGTCCGGGCGTTGTTCAGGTCGATCCAGCCGGCGCCGGTGAACACGTCGCGCAGCTCGTCGTAGGGCAGGCCGACGCCCTCGGCGTACTCCCGGCCCGGCAGGAAGTAGGTGAACGGGTTTCGCCAGACCGGGCCGGTGTAGTCGTTGGAGCCGAACACGAACGCGCCCGGGTAGTCCAGCAGCGGCTGCAGGGCACGTAACACTCCGGGGACCGCACCGGGGTGCGCCATGTTGTCGCCCGTCACGACGACCAGGTCGGGGTCCAGGCCGGCCAGCGACGCCACCCAGCGTTGCTTGCGCCGCTGGTCGGGCATCATGTGCAGGTCGGACAGGTGGAGGACCCGGAGCGACTCCGCGCCGGGTGGCAGCACCGGCACGTCGTACCGCCGCAGGGTGAACATGTTGCGCTCGACGAGAGACGCGTACGCCAGGGTGGCCGCGCCCACGGCGGCGGTCCCGGCGGAGAGCCGGAATAGGGTGCGCTTTCGCATGCCGATCAGGGTAGTTTGACCGTCCATGAGCACGTTGAAGGACCGTCTGACCGCGGACATGCGTACCGCGCTGAAGGCACGCGACGAGCTGACCACCTCCACCCTGCGGATGGCGCTCGCGGCGGTAGGCACCGCCGAGGTCGCCGGTAAGGCCAAGCGCGAGCTCACCGACGACGAGGTGCTCGCGGTGCTGACCAGGGAGGCGAAGAAGCGTCGGGAGGCCGCGACGGCCTTCACCGAGGCCGGGCGCGCAGAGCAGGCCGCGAAGGAAACCGCCGAGGGTGAGGTGCTGGAGCGCTACCTGCCGAAGCAGCTGTCCGACGAGGAACTGGCCGAGGTGGTCGCGGGGGCGCTCGCTGCGGGCGGCTTTGCCGGAAGGGCCCAGATGGGTCCGGCCATGAGGGCCGTCCAGGCGGCGGTGGCCGGTCGGGCGGAGGGCGGCCGGGTCGCCGGCGAGGTGCGCCGGCAGGTCGCCGGCTGATCTCTTCCCCGTGGACGCGAAACGGGCGGGCCCCACCAGGGTCCCGCCCGTTCGGTGATCAGGGCTCCGTCAGCCGCCGGGGCGGTCCGGCGGGCGGCCGGGGTTGGTCGGCGGCGTGCCGGGGTTGGACGGCGGGGTACCGGGGTTGGACGGCGGGGTGCTGGGCTGACCGGTGTCCGGGTTCCTGGCCGGGCCGGAGCTGACCTGGATCGTCACGACACCGCCCTTGATGGTGCGGCCTGCCGGGCTGGTGCCGGCGGCCGTGCCGGCCGGGCAGTTCGACGTAACCTTGGTGGTGGAGACGACCGGTTCGAAGCCGGCGCCCTTGATCCGGCTGCGCGCGGTGTCGATCGACTGGCACTTGACGCCGGGGATGGAGCGCTGATCCCCCTCGCGAATCTTGTTGCCGGGTGAGGTGAATTCGATCCGCGGTTTTCCCTTCATCGCGTCCCGCAGCGTCTCGTATACCGGCGGGTTGATGCCCTTCTTGTCTTCGTGCTTCATCTTCTGGGTCGTCTGCGGCCAGTCTGGGTCGGCCATGATCCCGGCCACCGCGTACTGCTTGGTCATTGCGACCAGCGAGGCGGTCTTTTCCGAGTCGGTGGTGCCGGACTTGCCGGCCACCGGGGCCTGCACGGTGCTCTTCACCTGACGGGCGGTCGCGCCAGTGCACTTCGAGGTTGCCGAGCGGTCGCCGACCGGGCAGCGGGCGGCGTCCACCGCCCCACGGGCCACCTCGGTGCTCACCCGCTGCTCGCACCGCGGGTTGGCGATGGCGAGTTTCCTGCCCTCCGGGTCCCGGATCTCCTGCACCGGGATGGGCGAGCAGTACGTGCCGTCCGCCGCGAGGGTCGCGTACGCGTTGGCCAGTTCCAGCGGTGTCGTCTGGGAGACGCCGAGGGTGAAGGCGCCCCACTGGTGTGCGCCCTTCTCCAGGTCGAGGTCCTCCTGGGCGCGGAAGGTGATGCCGAGCTTCTTGGCGGCCTTGACCACGTCCTCCGCGCCGACCTGCTGCTGGAGCGGGACGAAGTAGGTGTTCACCGAGCGGCCGAAGGCGCTCCACATGTTGTGGATGCCGGCCATGCTGCTGGTGGCGTTGGTCGGGCAGTAGAAGTGGGTGCCCCGGCAGGCCGCGGGGGCGTTTCTCCGGATGACGTAGTCGGACCTGAACTGCTTCGGAGCGTTGATCGTGTAGCCGAGCGGGATGTCCTTTTCCAGTGCCGCGACGATGGTGAACATCTTGAACGTCGAGCCGGCCTGATATCCGATGATGCCGTCACCGCCGCTGAGCAGCGGGTTCACCGTGTTGGGATAGTTACCCCGCTTGCCCTCCTTGCGCCGCTTCGGGTCGCTGTGCGGCTTGTTGGCGGGGTTGTCCGGGTCGTCGAGCTTGTAGTTGCGGTTGACCGAGAGCGCACGGACCCGGCCACTGCCGGGCTCGACCACGGCGACCATCCGGGCGGCCCTGCTGTCGACGCCGAGGTTCTTGCGGACGGCGGTATCGGCGGCGTTCTGGACCTGGGGTTCCATCGTGGTGATGATGTGGAAGCCGCCGCTCTTCAGCCGCCGCTCCCGGTCGTACGTGGTCGAACCGAACGCCTCCTGCGACATCCACCAGCGGTAGAAGTAGTCGCAGAAGAAGCCCCACTCCCTCTTGGCGGCGTCGACGCAGCCGTTCGGGGCCCGCTTGCCGACGACCTTCAGCTCGACAGCCTTGGCCTTGTCGGCCTCCTCCTTGGTGATGGCGCCGATCTCGTGCATGTTGTTGATGACGTAGTCGCGCCGGGCCACCGCCTGCGGACGGCCGCTGGGCGTGGCCGGGTTGAAGGCGCTCGGGGCCTTGACCAGGCCGGCGAGCATCGCCGCCTGATCGATGGTGAGCTCGCTCGGCTTCTTGGCGAAGTAGACCTGGCTGGCGGCGTGGATGCCGTACGCGCCGTTGCCGAACGCCGCGATGTTCAGGTACCGCTCCAGGATCTCGTCTTTGGAGAGCTCCTTGTCGATCTGGAGCGCGTAGCGCATCTCGCGCAGCTTGCGCGCGCTGGTGTCCTCGGTGGCCGCGACCACGTCCGCCGGGTGGGAGGCCGAGTAGGCGATGGCGAGTCGGACGTACTGCATGGTCAGCGTCGAGGCGCCCTGCCGGTCGTTGCCGGAGCGGTTGTTGATGAAGGCGCGGGCGACGCCGTTGAGGTCGACCCCGTTGTGCTCGTAGAAGTCGTGGTCCTCGGCGGCGATGATCGCCTTTCGCATGACCGGCGCAATGTCCTTGAGCTTCACGTCGCGGCGGTTCTCGTCGTACATGGTCGCCAGCGCGGTCTTGCCGTCCGACGCGTAGAGGTAGCTCTTCTGCGGTGCGCGGGAAACCGTCAACTCGTTGGGCAGTGCGCCGAAGGTCTCGGCGCCGGCCTTCGCGGCCAGGCCGGACATCGCCACTGCGGGGAAGGCCGCCGCAGCGACCACCACGCCGGCCAGCAGGCCACAGATGAGCAGCGATGCGGCGTTGGTCAGCACATTGTGGTCACGTTTCCGCATCCAGGTCACCTCGACAGGGTACGCGAACAGGCATCGAGGGGCGCGCGGGCGTCTTTTCCCCATTTCCTGCGCGCGTCGACCTCGTTGTGCTAAACGCACGGTCCCTGGTGTGAGGTTGCGTGGACCCCGGCCCGAGTCTCCTCCGTGCGGGGAGGGTGCGCAGCGTTTTCGCGTTCCTGGGCGGGGTAACCCGGCGGCCGAGAGTCCGGGAAGCCGGGAGTGTCCAGAATGATGGATTTCGCCGACAACGTTGCGTAATCATCCAACTACAGAGCATGATGGGGGTGGCGACAGTGCCACATGTCGTCCGCGCGGCCTTGGGGAAGGCCGGCCGGGCGACCGGGGGGAATTGCCGGCTGGTCCGCGAAGGGGTCGGTAGTTACTGCAAGGGGGGACGTGTACAGATGGGCATGATCACTGACTGGCCGTCGCTGGCGGCATGTCAGAACGGGGACCCGGACGCGTTGTTCGTACAGGGCGCCGAACAGAACGTGGCGAAGCGGATCTGCCGAAGCTGCCCAGTCCGCTACGAATGCCTGGCCGACGCGCTGGACAACCGGATCGAGTTCGGGGTGTGGGGTGGCATGACCGAACGCGAACGCCGGGCCCTGCTGCGCCGCCACCCGCAGGTCACGAGCTGGCGAAAGATGTTCGAGGCCGCGATGCGAAAGAACGCCAAGGAGAAGGCCGACAAGGACAAGGTCCTGGCCGCAACCGTCGGCTGAGCCAGCCGGCGTCCGTTGGCCGGCGCCTCGACCGGCCCGGTCACCCGCGGCTGATCGCCGCACCGATCGTCCGCAGCCCGTCGACGTCGTGCACGTCGGCGGGTTGTGCGCTGACCGAAACCGCGGGCACGGTCGGGAATGCCTCGGTGAACCGCGCGGCCACCCGCTGCTCGCGTACCGCCAACTGGGCCAGTGCGGCGTGGGCTCGCAGCACCTCGACGGTGCCCTCGTGGCCGCCCATCCCGGCCAGTCGCTCGGCGGCGGCCAGGCTCTCGGCCGCGTCGAGTTCCGCCACGGCCGGCCGGTGGACCCGGTTGAGCACCAAGCCGGCCAGCGGCATCTGCTCCTCCCGTAACCGCCCCGCGAAATACGCGGCCTCCCGGACGGCGTCCGGCTCCGGCGCCGCGACCAGCAGAAACGCCGTCTCTCGGGCCTGCAGGATGCGGTACGTCTGCTCCGCCCGCTGCCGGAAGCCGCCGAACATCGAGTCGAGTGCCGCGACGAAGCCGGACAGGTCGGTCAGCAGTTGGGCGCCCAGCACCCGCTGCACGACCCTCGAGAACATCCCGAAGCCGGCGGTGACGAAGGTGAACATGCTCCGGCCGCCGGTACGCGCCGGCGCGAGCAACAGCCGCAGCATCCGCCCGTCCAGGAAGCGGGAGAGCCGGGCCGGCGCGTCGAGGAAGTCCAGTGCCGAGCGGGACGGCGGGGTGTCCACCACGATCAGGTCCCACTCGCCCCGCGCGTGCAGCTGCCCGAGCTTCTCCATCGCCATGTACTCCTGCGTGCCGGCGAAGGTGGAACTCATGGCCGCGTAGAACGGGTTGGCGAAGATCTCCGCCGCCTTCGCCGGATCGGTGTGCTGGAGCACCACGTCGTCGAAGGTGCGCTTCATGTCGAGCATCATGGCGTGCAACTCGCCGCCGCTGGCCTCCACGTCGATCCCCTTGACCTGGCGCGGGGTGTTGTCCAGCTCGGTCAGCCCGAGCGACTGGGCCAGCCGGCGGGCCGGATCGATGGTGAGCACGACCGCACGTCGGCCGTGCTCCTCCGCGGCCCGCAGCGCGAGCGCGGCGGCGGTGGTCGTCTTGCCCACCCCGCCCGCTCCGCAGCAGACCACGATCCGTACGCCCGGATCGGCGAGGATCCGGTCGACGTCCAGCGGCGGCGCCACGTTGTCGGAAGGCACCAATCGAGCGTATCGGGCCGGCTCATGCCGTGCGTCCGCCCCGACGGGCGGTGTGAGTCAATCCGCCCGGACGAGCGCCTCGGCCAGCCGGTCCAGCCCGGCCCGGTCCACCCCGTCGGGCAACAGCGGCAGCTCGACCAGGGGGCGCCCCAGCTCCACCAGGTCGGTCCGCAGCGAGTCCTCCAGCTCGCGTCGGACGACCTGGTCGCGCGCCTCCGCGGTCAGCCCGGTGACGGTCCGCTCGTCGGCGGACAGCCCGGCGGCGCGCAGCCCACGGGCCAGCTCGGCCGCGGTGACCGCCTGCCCGACCGGCAGCGGTGGCCGGGCGGCATTGACGATCACCCGCCCGACCGGGAAGCCGAGCGAGGTCAGCTCGGCGATCGCGTCGACCGTCTCCTGGACCGGCATCTCCTCCAGCAGCGTCACCACGTGCACGGCGGTCGTCGGTGACCGCAGCAGCGTGGCGACGCCCTCGCTCTGGGTCTTGATCGGGCCGACCCGGGCGAGCCGAGCGGTCTCGGCGGTCACGTTCAGGAAGCGGCCGATCCGCCCGGTGGGCGGTGCGTCCAGCACCACCGCGTCGTACGCCCGCCGCTGGCCGAGGGTGCGGGTGGTGGCCTCCTTGACCTTGCCGGTGAGCAGCACATCGCGCAGGCCGGGGGCGATGGTGGTGGCGAAGTCGATGGCGCCGAGCTTGCGCAGCGCCCGACCAGCCCCGCCCAGCTTGTAGAACATGTCCAGGTATTCGAGCAGGGCCTCCTCCGCGTCCACCGCGAGGACCCGCACCTCGCCGCCGTCGGGGGCGTCGGTCAGGTGCCGCTCGGCGTACGGGAACGGGTCGGCACCGAAGAGCTGGGCGATGCCCTGGCGCCCCTCGACCTCGACCAGCAGTGTGCGCTGGCCGCCAGCGGCCAGCGCCAGGGCCAGCGCCGCAGCCACGCTCGTCTTGCCGGTGCCGCCCTTGCCGGTCACCACGTGGAGGCGACCCGGCCACTGCGCGCCGGCCGGCTCGTCCTGTCCGCTCGCTGCTCCCACCCGTCGAGCCTAACCAGGTCGGGCGATCAGCCGACCTCGCAGACCCACCAACCCGACTTCCTGATCACGGTGAAGCGCAGCGGCAGGTCGGCGATCTTCTCGTCCGCGGTGGTCATGGTCACCTTGGTGGTGACCGTCGCCCGGTCGCCGGTCTGGTTGTCGATTCGGGGCGTGCTCCACCGGAAACGCGGATTCCGGTAATTGGCGGCATACTTCTCCACCTCGGCGACCTTGGCCACGATCTTTTCGTCGTCCCGCGCGGCGGAGCACACCAGGGCGGCCGCGCGGTCGGCGTCGCGATCCCGGTAGACGGCGGTGAGGAACGCCTCGACCGCCGCCGTCGGCTCCTGTGCGCCCGTACCGTTCTCGGCGGTACGCAGGGTCAGGAACGCCACGACGCCGCCGCTGGCGCCCAAGACCAGGATCACTGCCAGCGCCACCGACGCGACCAGTGCGCCCCGCTTGCGCCGGGGCGCCCCCGCGTTCTGGTGCGGCGACCCGACGGCCGGCGACGAGGTCGCCGACTGGACCTGGCGCGGAACCGAGGGGATGGCCGCGATCGACTCGGCCGGGGTGTCCGGCTGACTGGTCGGTGATCCGGTCGGACCGCCGCTGTGTGGTTGGGTCATCGTTCCCCCGGCTGGGACTGGCGCCGACTGGGCGGACCGTCGGCGTGGTCGCGATGGCCCGCCCGTTTCGACGGGAAGGGTAGCGGCCGGTCCGGCGGCGCCGCGCGGAGCCGGTCCCGTGGCCGGGTCACCTGCGGACGGGACGGGCTCCGTCTGGCGGCCGCGATCAGCTTTCCTGCCGGGGGGCTGTCACATATGTGACTTGTCATGGTCCATGCCCGCGCGTCTTATTGGTGGGACCCTGGGTCCGTCCTACCTTTCACCGATGCGGGACTCCGGCCAGGGCGGGGCCGGACCGGCAGGTGAGGAATCGACCAGGTAGGACGGCCGGAGGCAGGGTATGCGCGACGTGGAGAACACCCCTCGGATCGACTTCCCACCGGCGGCCCGGCGGCCGGTTGGGCCGGGTGGCGGCGAGGGTGGCGGGCTGCCCATCAACGAGCGGTCGTACCGGCGGTTCGCCGAGCCCTTCGACGTCGTGCGCGTCCTCGCCCAGACCGCGGACCGGCCGCGGGACGAGGACGGGCCGGGGTACGTGGTGCACCTGCCGATCCGGGTCGCCGACCTGGCCGTGGCCACCGCCATGGCGGGCACGATCGCGACCTCGCTGAGCTTCCTCGGCGAGGTCGACGCGGGGGAGACCACCGTCTCCACCGCCGATGACCAGAACAACCGGCATCGCGTGTTCTGCGACCTCCCGCTGCCCGACCGGTCCCGCTGCCCCCAGCCGTACGATCACGGCGGCCCGTGCGGCGACGTGCCGGCGGCTCCGGAGCAGCGTCCTGTGACCCGGTCGGCGACCGGACCGTAGGCTGTGCCTGGAAAGAGCCGCACTCCAGGAAAGAGAGCCTTCCAGCGATGCAGAAGTGGGAATATGCCACGGTCCCGCTGCTGGTCCACGCGACCAAGCAGATCCTCGACAACTGGGGCGAGGACGGCTGGGAACTGGTGTCCGTGGTTCCCGGCCCGAACCCGGAGCAGCTCGTCGCCTACCTGAAGCGGGCGAAGGCATGACCGGGCCGCACGCGAAGCTCGCCGAGCTGGGGCACGAGCTGCCCGACGTGGTGCCCCCGGTGGCCAGTTACGTGCCGGCGGTGCAGTCCGGTCAGCACGTCTACGTCTCCGGCCAGCTACCGATGGCCGAGGGCAAGCTGCTGGCGAGCGGCAAGGTCGGCGCCGGTGTCTCCGCCGACCAGGCCAAGGACTTGGCACGGCGGTGCGCGCTCAACGCGCTCGCCGCGATCGACTCGCTGGTGGGTCTGGAGAACGTCGTCAAGGTCGTCAAGCTGACCGGGTTCGTCGCCAGCGCCCCCGGATTCACCGGCCAACCCACCGTCATCAACGGCGCGTCTGACTTGTTCGGCGCCGTCTTCGGTGAAGCCGGCCGCCATGCCCGCAGCGCGGTGGGCGTGGCCGAGCTCCCGCTCGACGCCCCGGTCGAGGTCGAGGTGATCGTCGAGGTCTCCGCCTAGTCTCCTGCCCTCCGCGATCTTGCGTTTCGTCCGGACACAGGTCCTGTATAGGTATGAAGCGGGGGTCAGCAGCGCAAGATCGCGGAGGGTGGCGCTCGGGGTCGTACGATCTCAGCCATGAGCGGGCACTTCACGGCACCGGCGGCGGCTCTCGCGGACGAACTGCCGGGATGGGTCACGCTGCTGCGGGCGCCCAACCCGGGGCCGATGACGCTCGACGGCACGAACACCTGGGTGTTGCGGGCCGTCCCCGGCGAGCCAGCTGTCGTGGTCGACCCGGGGCCGGCCGACGAGGGGCACCTCGCCGCGATCGCCGCGCACCGGCCGGTCGGGCTGGTGTTGATCACCCATGGCCATCCGGACCACACGGACGGATCGACGCGGCTGCACGACCTGCTCGGCGGGGTGCCGGTCCGTGCCGTCGACGCGGCGCACACCATTGCCGCGGAGCCGGTCGGCGCCGGCGCGTCGCCCACCATCCCCGGCATCGAGCTGCGGCTTGTTCCGACGCCCGGGCACACGAGTGACTCCGTTTGCGTCCTCGCCAGCTACGCCGGTGAGCAGGTCGTCCTCACCGGCGACACCATTCTGGGCCGTGGCACCACCGTCGTCGCCCACCCGGACGGGCACCTCGGGGACTACCTGGCCAGCCTGGAACTGCTCTCGACGTACGTCGGGATCCCGGCCCTGCCCGGGCACGGCCCGGCGTTGGCCGACTGCGGTGCCGCGGCGGAGTTCTACCTAGCCCACCGGCGGGCCCGGCTGGACCAGGTGCGGGCCGCGCTCGACGCTGGCGCCAATACCGCCACCGAGGTCGTCGCGGTCGTCTACGCGGACGTGGACCGCTCGTTGTGGTGGGCGGCGGAGTGGTCGGTCCGGGCGCAGTTGGAGTACCTGGGCCGGGAATCCGGCGGTGCCGACCTGGGCCGGGAATCCGGCGGTGCCGACCTGGGGTTGGAGCAGACGTGACCTGCTCGGTGTGTGGAACCGTCGCCGTCCCCGGGGCGCGGTTCTGCCACAACTGTGGTGCCGCGCTGCCGGCCGCGGCGACCCTTCCGGCCACCGAGCGCCGGGTGGTCACCGTGCTCTTCGGTGACCTGTCCGACTTCACCTCCTGGTCGGAGGACCTCGACCCGGAGCGGGTCGGCGCGGTCACCGACCGGGTGCTCGCGGCGCTGGCCGGCGCGGTCAAGACCTTCGGCGGGCACGTGGACAAGCTGACCGGCGATGGGATCATGGCGGTCTTCGGCGCGCCCGTGGCCCACGAGGACGATGCCGAACGGGCCGTGCGCGCCGCGCTGTCCATGCAGCGGGCGGTCCGCCGGGTGCTCGACGACGAGCGGGGCGGCGGCGCGCCGCTCGGCCTGCGGGTCGGCCTGAACACCGGAGACGTGATCGCCGGCATCCAGGCGGCCATCGAGTACACGGTCATCGGCGACACCGTCAACACCGCCGCCCGGCTGGCCGACGCCGCCGCCGTCGGTGCGGTCTACGCCGGCGCGCGGACCGCTGCCGCCACCCGGCACGTCGCGTCCTGGCGGGCGCTGCGCCCGTTGCGCCTGAAGGGCAAGCGCGAGCCGGTCGAGGCGTACGAGCTGCTGGGCCTGCTGGACGCTCCGGGCACCCGGTCCGGTCTCGGCGACGAGGCGCCCTTCGTCGGCCGGGAGACCGAGATCGGGCGGGCGGCCGGCCGGCTCGCCGAGGTGGTGGACCGCGGTGAGCCCCGGGTGCTGTTGATGACCGCCGAAGCGGGGATCGGCAAGTCCCGCTTCGCCGCCGAGGTGGAACGCCTCGCCGCCGGCTACGAGGTGGGCGCCGGGCGGTTCGCGGCGCACACCGGCGCCCGGGTGCTCTCGATCCGGTGCGCGGCGTTCGGCGAGCGGCGTCGGCTCGGGCCGCTGGCCGACCTGGTCCGGGCCGCCGTCGGCCTGCCCACCGACGCGGCCACCGCGCTGACCCGGCCAGCCGTCGAGGAGCGGCTGCGTCGGCTCGGTCAGCGGTTGGGCCGGGTCGGAGGCGGGCTCGCCCCGATCGCCACCGAGCATCTGCTGGCCCTCCTCGGGTATGCGGAGCTGCCCAGCGGCGTCCCCACCGACCAGGGCGAGTGGAGCCCCGCCGCCCAGGCAGCCGACGTCGACGCGATCCCGAACGCGGTCGCCGACCTGCTCAGCGCCCTCGCCGGTGAGGCACCCCTGGTGGTCGTCGTCGACGACCTGCACAACGCCACCACCGAGACGATCCGAGCGCTCGGCGTGAGCCTGTCCCGGCTCACCGGGCCGGCGTTGGTGTTGCTGCTCGGCCGCCCCGAGTTGGTCCGCACCGCGGGTGCCCTGACCTTGGTCGCCGACGCCGAGGTCCACGCGCTGCCGCCGCTGCGTGGTGCGGACGCGGCCCGGCTGCTCACCAGCTACCTCGGTGGTGGCCGGCTGCCGCAGGCCGACACCGACCGGCTGCTGGCCACCGCGTTGGGTAATCCGTTCTACCTCGCCGAGCTGGTCACGCTGCTGATGGAGCGTGGTGCGCTGACCGTCGGTGTCGGCAGCGGCTGGCGGCTCGCACCGGGCTCACTCGGTAGCCGGTTACTCTCCCGGGATCTCGCCGCCGTGCTCGCCGCGCGGATCGATGCGCTGCCGCCCGACGCCCGCTCGGTGTTGCGGGACGCGGCGGTGGTCGGGGATGACGTGCCGGCGGGCACCCTGGAGGCGCTGCGCGAACAGCGGACCGGAAGGGACGGTCGGCCGGCGGCCGTCGTCGCCGTCGAGCTGGAGCGCGCGGTCGAGGAGCTGCTGCAACGACGGATGCTGCATCGCACCCGCGTCGGCTACGCGTTCGCCACCCCGCTGATGCGGGAGGCGGCGTACGCCGGGGTGAGCAAGGCCGAACTGGCCGAACGGCACGCGGCGCTCGCCCGGTGGGCCGCCACCGACCCACCGGCCGGGGCGCCCGCGCCAGGCGGTTTCACCGAGGCGGCCCGGGACGACTTCGTGGCCGAACACGTCGAGCGGGCGACGGTGTTGGCCGACGCGGTGGGCCTGCGCCCGGACGCGTCGGCGCGGGTGGTGATCACGCTGGGCGTCGCCGCGCTGGGCCGCGCCGCCCGACGGTCGCTGAACGCCGGGGAGCCGGCGCTGGCCGTGGAGTACGCCGAACGCGCCGCCGAGCTGGCGCGGGGTGCTGTGCCGGCGGCCGACCGGGTGGTGCACGCGCGGGCGTTGCTCCAGGTCGGCCGGCCGACCGACGCGCTCGCCTTCGCCGAGAAGATCGCCGCCAACGCCGGTGACGAGGCGGCCACCCGGGCCGGCTCCCTGCTCCTCGCCGGCCAGGCCCACCAGACGATGGGCGACCAGGGCCGGGCGGTGACCTGCTGGCAGGAGGCGTTGCAGGTGGCCACCGCGCAGGGGTTGCCGGCGCTGCGCGCCTCGGCGATGCGCCGTCTCGGTATGGCTGACTTCATCGCCGGGCGGCTTGGCCAGGCGAGCAGTCGGCTCGCCGCGTCGTACCAGGTCAGCCTGACGGTGCAGGACCGCCGGGGGCAGGCCTGGTCGTTGCAGAACCTGGCCTGGGTCACCACCACCCGGGGCGACTTCGCCGGCACCGACGCGGTGCTGGGCCGGGCCGCTCGGCTCTTCGCCGAGTTGAAGGACCCGTACGGGCGGGCCTGGTTGCGCGGCACGACCGCGTTCGCCCGGCTGCTCGCCGGCAGGCTGCGGGAGGCCTGCCGGATGGCGCGGGTGTTTCTGCCCTTCGGCGAGCGGGTCGGTGAGGAGTGGGCGGTGGGCACGCTACGCGCGGTGGAGGCGTTCGCCACCGCCGAGCTGGGCGACCTGGCCGAGGCGGACCGGGCGGCCCGGCGGGCGTACCGGGACTTCGCCGCTGTCTCCGACGACTGGGGGCGCGGCTTCGCGCTGGTGGTGCGGGGTGTCATCGCGCGTGGCCTGGGCGAGCCGGAGCACGCCGCCGACCTCCTCACCGACGCCCTGGGGTATGCCGGGCGTACCTCGCATCCGCTGCTCACCGGCATGGCCGGCACGCTGCGCGGGTTCGTGGCGTTGGACATGGGTGACTTCGATCTCGCCGAGCGGGACGCCCGAGCGGTGCTGACCGCCGTCGAGCCGCACAACCCGCAGGCCCCCGCCCAGGCGGCGCCCCGGGTGCTGCTGGCCACCGCGCGGCTGGCCGCCGGTGACTCGGCGACCGCGGTCGGGCTGCTCGCCCCGGTGGCCACCGCCGCGTTCAATGCCCCGACACTGCTGTTCTCCCGGTGCCAGACGATGGCCCGGTACGGGTCCGCCCTACTCGCGCACGGCCAGTGGGAGCAGGCGTTGGACTGGGCGCGGCGGGCCGTCACCGTCCCGGCGGAGGATGTCCGCAGCCAGGTGGTCGCGGCCGGCGTGCTGGCCGAGGCGCTCGCCGCCGCCGGCCGGTTGGCCGAGGCGCGGGCCAGCGCCGAGGAGGCGGTACGCCTGGCGTACGCCACCGGGCAGCGCAGCGAACGCCGTGCCGCCGACGCCCTGCTCGCCCGCCTCACGTCGGGTTGAGTTCAGTGGGTGCGGTGGGAGCGCCGCCGGAGCCCGCGGTGGGCCGGAGTGGGGCAGGATTGGCGGTTTCGGTGATGTGGGGGGCGGCGGTGGTCGCTAACGTGTGGGGGTCGGATGCGGTCCAGGGGGAGTGACCGCACGGGCTGGGGAGGGTCCGATGAAGCTGCCGCGTTCCGCCGCAGGCTGGACGATCGCGGTCTTCGGCGCGCTCGCGCTGGTCATGGGCGCGCTCGGGCTGATCTGGCCGGAGTTCCTGCTGCGGCTGCTCGGCTTCGAGGTGCCCGCCTCCCGGGCACCCGGTGACTACACCGGCACCTTCCTGACCGCGTCCTCGATGGCCTCGTTCAACATGGGGGTCTACTACCTGCTCGCCACCGCCACCGAGTGGCGGCCCTTCTACCGGTTCACCGTCTGGTTCCGGCTGGTCACCTGCACCGTGTTCACCATCGCGGTGCTGGCCGACGTCGCGCCGGGCCGGTTCTTCGGTGTGGCCGCCTGGGAAGGCCTGGGTGCGCTCGCCACCGCCGCCGGCCTCTGGTGGGATACGCGCCGCGCAGGATCGTCGGACGAGTCCGCAGCCGTGCCCGAGGGGTCCGCCACCGTGCCCGACGAGCAGGGCGATTCACCGTCCGCCGCGGACGCGGTTCGCTGAGCTGCCCACCGGATTCGGTATTTTCGAGCTGTGACCGACACCCCGCCCGGCGCTCTGCCGATGCCCATCGTGCCCGGGCTGACTGATTTACGGGTGTTCGCCCGAGGTGGTTACGCGACGGTCTACAAGGCCACCCAGATCTCGGTGGGGCGCGAGGTGGCGCTCAAGGTCGAGAACCGTACGCTGGACAGTGAGCGGGACCAGGCGCGGTTCCTCCGGGAAGCGCGCGCCGCCGGCCGGATGTCATCGCACCCTCATGTGGTCGACTTGTTCGACGTCGGGGTCACGGTCGACCAACACCCATACTTGATCATGGAACTGTGCGACGGGTCGTACGCCGAGCGGATGCGGACCTCCCCGCTCGGCCCGCTGGAGACCCGCGACCTCGGGATGAAGATCGCCGACGCGATCGCCCACTCGCACGCGGCCGGCGTGCTGCACCGCGACGTCAAACCGGCCAACATTCTCCATTCGCACTTCAACCCGGCGGTGCTGGCCGACTTCGGGCTGGCCGTCGTGGCCGAGATGCGGGACGCTTCGGTCGCCTTGGAGGTGCTCACCCCGGCGTACGCGCCGCCGGAGATGTTCAACCACAGCCCGCCGTCGCCGGCCGTGGACGTGTACGCGCTCTGTGCCACCCTCTACGCGGTGATGCACGGCCGGCCGCCCCGCTGGCGCTCCGAGCGCAACCCGAGCCTGGTCACCGTGCTGGAGATGTTCCACCAGCCGATTCAGGGTCTGCCGGGCGTCCCCGAGGAGATGATCGACATCCTCCGCGCCGGCATGTCCAACGACCCGGGTGCCCGGCCGTCCGCGGCTGAGCTGCGGAACCTGCTGGCTGGCCTTCCGCTCGGCGGCGTCGTACCCGGTCACGGCGGACTCCCGGACGACGCCGGCGGCGGCGCGCCGTCCGGGCCGTACGTGGTCGGCCGGTCGGCCCGGCCCGCGCCCCGCCCGCCGGCCGAGGACCAGCATCCCACCGTGCCCGCCGCCGGCCGGCGGCGACGCCGCTGGTTCCTCGGCGGGGCCGGGGCGGTCGCGCTCGCCGCCGCAGCCGGCGCCGGCGCCTGGCTGGCCGGCGGAATGTTCGCGCCCGTTGCCTCGCCGACCGCCGACCTCGCGGCCGACAGCGGCCCGCGGCCCGCCTGCGCTCAGGCGGCGGAGTTGCCTGACGGCGCGCACTGCGGCGACGAGCTGGAGTGTTTCGGGCCGCTGGAGGTGCGCGGCGCCCGGGCCCGCGCGGCGAGGGTGCCCTGTGCCGGCGAGCACACCTGGGAGAGCTACGCCGAGGGCGAACTGCCCGACGCCTTGCTCGGAGCCGGCTACGACGAGGTCAGCGCCGATCCGACGGTGCGTCGCGTCTGCAACCTGACCACCTTCCGGCTGACCAGCGGCGTCACATCCGTCGACGGGTGGAACCTGGAGGTGCTGCCGCCGGAGGTCGCCGACCGGACGTACCGCTGCCTGGCCGGTCGTGGCCTGGACGCGCTCGCGTCACCTACCTTCACCGTCGGCTGACAGCGGCCGGCCCCGGCGGCGGTCCCGCATCGCGCGCACCGCGTCCCGGTGGTCGAGGGTCTCCAGCGTGTCGGCGTCGACGCCGTAGAGGCCGTCGGCCGGTGGCGAGGCGGGGGTCGTGGGCGGTTGCCGACCGTCGCGGACGGCCGCCACGGCGACCCCCGAGATGGCCGCCGCCAGGATGCAGAGCAGTGCGAGCACGACCGCGAGGAGGTCCTGCCGGCGTAGCACGAGCAGGGTCACCAGCAGCGCGACCGCCGCCGCGCCGGCGACGAGCGCGATCGTCCGTGCGTAGGGCCTGCGTACTGTCACCTGTCCAGGATGTCCACCGCAGCCCGGCTGTCAACCTGTGGTGCCGGATCGCCGCCGGAATGAACAAAAACAACGTCGATCGCGACATTTCCGTTACATCGTCGGGTTTGTTATCCGAAATGCGGCTCTGCCGGAGCGACATTCATTGCCTACGATATTTAGAGTGGCGGGGTCGAGCGACACCTCGACATGTCCCCCGTCGCCCACTGGAAGGCATCCACATGCCACGACGACATCGGTCCCTCGCCGCCGCGGTCACCGGCATTCTCCTCAGCGGACTGGCTGCCGTGCCCGCGACAGCGGCCCCCACCCAGGCCGACCGAGACCGACCAGCCACCTCCGACCGCACCAGTCGCACCGAGGCGCGTCGGGTCGACCGCGTCCCCACGCCGAAACTCGACTGGTACCAGTGCTACGAATACGCCGAGTGCGCCACGGTCGAGCTGCCGCTGGACTACGACCGGCCGAAGGGCGCGACGACCGAGATCGCCGTCCTCCGGGTCAAGGCCCGCGACCAGCAGAACCGGGTCGGCAGCCTCTTCATCAACCCCGGTGGCCCCGGTGGCTCCGGCACCGGCATCGCGCTCGCGGCACCGTACTTCCTCGGTGACGAGGTGCTCGACCGCTTCGACGTGATCGGGGTGGATCCACGTGGCGTCAACGCCAGCGAGCAGATCCGCTGCTTCGGCTCGGTGAAGGAGCAGACCCGGGCTTACGCCGGGCTCAACGTCGCCTTTCCCTGGACGAAGGCGGAGGAACAGGCCTACGTCACCTCCGTGAAGGCGGTCGGCAGGGGCTGCTCCACCACCGGCAAGCCGCTCAGCGGTGCGATGTCCACCGCGCAGGTCGCCCGCGACATGGACGTGCTGCGCCGGGCAGTGGGCGACCGGAAGCTCAACTACCTCGGATTCAGCTACGGCAGCGTCCTCGGCCAGTACTACGCCAACATGTTCCCCGGCCGAGTCCGCGCGTTGGTGATCGACGGTGTGGTGGACCCGACCGCGTGGGTCGGCCAGGGCCGGACGCGCACCGTGGCCCAGGAGGACCGGATGCGCAGTGCCCAGGGCGCGTCCAAGGCGCTGCGCGAAATCCTGGCGCGGTGCGCGGCGGCGGGCAAGGAGCAGTGCGTGCTGGCCGGCGGCGACCCGGCCGCCTCGTACGAACTGGTGGCCCGGCGGCTGCGGGCCAACCCGCTGCTGATCGAGGATCCGGATTTCGGCGACTTCCGGGTCACCTACGCGGATTTCGTATCGGCCACCCTGGGCGCGATGTACAGCCCGTTCGGGTACGAGCAGGTCGTCGGCATCACCGCCGAACTGCTGGTACTGACCGACCCGGCCGCGAGCCCGGCGGCCCGCACCGAGGCCCGCGCCGGCGTGGTCCGGCTCGCCGCGCGGGCACGCCAGCAACGCACGTTCGACTTCCCGTACGACAACGGCTTGGAGACCTTCCTCGGCGTCGACTGCACCGACGCGAACCACCCGAAGGACGCCGGTTCGTGGCGGGCGCGGGCGGCGCGGGCCGACCAGCGCGACCCGTACTTCGGCCGGCTCTGGACCTGGATTTCCGCGCCGTGTGCCCGGAAGACCTGGACGGTACGCGACGAGGACCGGTTCACCGGGCCGTTCACCCGGCGGACCAGCGCCCCGGTGCTGGTCGTCGGCAACTACTGGGATCCGGCTACCAACTACCAGGGTGCGGTCGGCGCGGCGAAGCTGCTGCCGAACAGCCGCCTGCTCAGCAGCGACAGCTGGGGCCACACCGCGTACGGGACGTCGGCGTGCGCCACCGGCGCAATCGACACGTACCTGCTCCGGGGAACGCTGCCGGCGAGGGGCACGGTCTGCAAGGGTGACGTGCAGCCGTTCGCGCCGCTGCCCGACGCTCCGGTGGCGACCGAGCGGGCGGAGGTGGCGGAGAACGCCCGCAGCGCGGCTCCCGGGCGGGGCGCGCCCAAGCGGCTCCCGCCGGTGGTGGCACCGCTGCCCGCGGTCGGCACGCTGACCGTCCGCTGAGGACCCGGGGTGCGGCGGGCGATCGGGCGCTCCCCGCACCCCGGCTCCGGTAGATGGTGGCGGCTCGACGACGGCGGCTACCGTCGGTCTCCCGTAGGTTCCGCCGCGTAGCGAGGTCATTCATGCGCGAACACACCGCCGGATCACGGTTCCGCTCGATCGCCACCACGGCGGCCGTCACGATGACCCTGGTCCTCGCCGCGGCCGCCGGCTGCGACAGCCAGCAGGAGCCGGACCGGCCCTCGGTGCGGGAGAAGCTCCGCGAGTCCCACATCTGGGGTCAACCCGTCCTGCGGATCGGGGTGGCGAACGACGAACCGCTGATGGGTGAGGTGCGCAACGGCGCGCACATGGGTTTCGACGTCGAGATCGCCCGCTACATCGCCGCCTCCCTCGGCTACGAGGGGGAGCAGCGGATCGAGTTCGTGAACGTGTCCACCGAGGATCGGATCCCCGCGCTCCAGGGTGGCGTGGTCGACCTCGTGGTGTCCAGCTTCTCCATCACCGAGGAGCGGAAGAAGCAGGTCAACTTCGCCGGGCCGTACTTCGTCACCACCCAGGAGGTGCTGG
Organism: Micromonospora sp. WMMA1363; assembly: GCF_030345795.1. Classification (NCBI taxonomy): domain Bacteria; kingdom Bacillati; phylum Actinomycetota; class Actinomycetes; order Micromonosporales; family Micromonosporaceae; genus Micromonospora; species Micromonospora sp. WMMA1363. Next base: position 3,766,294 of record NZ_JAUALB010000001.1, on the reverse strand, counting down.
TCCCGGCCCGGCACACCGACGGCATCCGCACCATCGAGGACCTGCGGAACCCGAAGTACAAGATCTGCACCAGCGGCGGCTCCACCACCGAGGCGGAGCTGGAGAAGCACCAGGTCCGCACCCTGGTGGTGAAGGACGTCTGGGACTGCGTCGAAGGAATCCGGGCCGGCAAGTACGACGCGGTCAGCTCCGACGAGACGATCCTCGCCGGCTTCCTGGCCCGCTATCCGACCGAGTTCGAGATCGTCGACATGCCGTTCGGCACCAGCGAACTGCTCGGCGTCGGCGTGCCGATCGGTGACCCGGCGCTGCGGGACCTGGTGGCGTACTTCCTCGACAAGAGCTACCAGCAGGGGCGCGATGGGCAGATCAGCCCGTGGCAGACCGCGTACAACCGGACGCTGGGGCCGTGGCTGCGCGGCGAGAAGCGGCAGCCGCAGCCGCTCGACGTGCCGGAGCTGGTGGACTTCGACGACAAGGCGCCCCGGCGATGAGCCGGGCGTCGGAGGCCGGCCCCGGTGCCCCGGCCACGGGTGGCGCGAGGGCCACCGCCCCCGGTGACCGGGACGCGGGTGGCGCGGCGGCTTCCGCGCCGCCGCCCGTGCCGCGCCCACCCGTGCCGGCGACGCTGCCGGCGCAGCCCGCGCCGTCGTCACCGGCAACGCCGGTGCCCGCCACGGGCCACTCGCCGGCCTTGGCCATGGCGGGCGGTGAGGCCGGCTGGGAGCAGGTCGAGCGTCGCGCACGGGCCAGCCAGTCGTTCTGGACGGCCGTGGTCGGCGTACCGACGATCTTCTCGGTGCTCCGGCTCGGGGTGGAGGCCGGCGGCGAGTTGCAGACCACCCTGCTGCTGGTCGCCAACGTCGGGCCGATCAACCTGCTGGCCGGCTTCCTCACCACGACCGCCCGGCTGCTCTCCACCGCGCTGGTCGCGGTCTTCGCGCTCGGCGCGGTGCTCGCCGCAAGTGTGCGGAACCTGCCGCCGGGGCGGCGCCGGCCGCTCTTCGCCCGCTGGACGGAGGTCACCCCGGCCTGGTTCGTGGCCGGGAGCTTCCTGATGGCCCTGGTCACCTGGCCGCTGCTGTACCTGCCGCTCCTCGTGCCCGCCCTCGCGGCGGCCTTCCAACTGTGGCCGGGACGGCTGTACGAGCGCGCCGCCGTGCGGGTCATGATCGTCGTGGCGGTGTTCGCCGCTTACCTGTGGCTGCTCGTGCCGACGCTGCGCGACGCGTGGCGGCAGGAAGAGGCGCTGGCGATCGTGCTGCTGGTCGTGGCACCGCTGCTCGCGCTCGCCATCGCCGGGCCGCTGCCCGGGATGGTGATCCGGCCGCTGGCTACGGTCACCCAGGTCGCCGTGCTGGCCATGTTGGTCTGGGTGGCGCTACCGGTGATCAGCACGCCGGTGCTGCCACTGACCGTCACCACGGTCGGGGCGGCGGCCGGGGCCACCGAGAACATCCGGGGGCACGTGGTGACCACCGACGACGTCAACATGGTGATCCTTCAGGAGCGCGGCGGGGTTCGCTACGTCCCGGTCGACCAGGTACGCGGGCAGGTGCTCTGCCCAACGGAAGAGGAGCTGCCCCGGCACCGGCTGCGAGTCCACGACTTCCACGTGGAGGACTCGTTGCTGGAGGGATTGGGTCGGCGGGTACGCCCGGTACACCGGATCGACGCCGCCTGCCGCTGAACTCCCATACGCGAAGTTCAGCGGCAGGCGGCGCCGAGAGGATCGTCCGGCGGGCGACGGCGTCACCCTTGACATTGAGCTGGTAGCCGTCCAGCCAGATCCAGCCGTCGTAGGTAGCCCAGTCGAGGACCCGGGTCAGGCGGAACAACAGCGGAGTCACGAACTGGGGCTGGCCGCTCGGTCGATACGAAACCGCCGCGAGCCGTCTCCGCAAGTACGAGGCACAACTGATCCCGGGCCTGCTCCAGACCGATGCTTACGCCACGTGCGTTTACCGAGGCCGTCATGGTTCGCGACAGCAAGGACCAGCAGGAGCCGCTGTTGTCCTTCGACCCCGGTGGGTGGGGCTATGCCATCGACGCCGACAAGAACGGGCAGTTCGCCACCTGAGCCGTGACTTGTCTCAGTACGACTTGTCCTGGCCTAGGACGTGCTGGGCGACGAAGTTGAGGATCATCTCCCGGCTGACCGGGGCGATCCGTCCCGCCCTTACCGCACCGAGCAGCGTCGCCACCCCGTACTCCGTGGTCATGCCGGCCCCGCCGTGTACCTGCACGGCGGTGTCGACGGCGAGCGCGGCGGCCTCGGCGGCCGCGTACTTCGCCATGTTGCCGGCGACGCCGGCCTCCAGGTCGCGGCCGGCGTCGTAGAGCACCGCCGCCTTCTGGATCATCAGCCGGGCCAGCTCGACCTGCACCGCCGCGTGGGCCAGCGGATGCGACACCCCCTGGTGGGAGCCGATCGACCGCCCACCCCACACCTTTCGGCTCGCCGTGTACTCCGAGGCCCGCTCGATGGCGTACCGGCCGGTGCCGGCGCCCAGCGCGGCGATCATGATTCGCTCCGGGTTCAGCCCGGAGAAGAGCGCCGGCAGACCGGCGTCCAGGGACCCGCCGACCAGCGCGTCCCCGGGCACCCGGACGTCGTCCAGGTAGAGCAGGAACTGGCTCTCCGGGGACAGGATCTCCATGTCCAGCTTGGACCAGGTCAGCCCGGCCGCGTCGGTCGGCACGACGAACAGCGCCGGCTTCAGCCTCTCTGGCGCCGCGTCCGCCGAGCCGGCACCGCCGTCACCGACGGCGACGCGGGCCACCACCAGCACGTGACCGGCCTCGTCGACCCCGGAGATGTAGCACTTGCGGCCGGAGAGCACCCAGTCGTCACCGTCGCGGCGGGCCACCGTGCCGAGGCGGTGGAAATTCGACCCGGCCTCCGGCTCGGTGATCGCGAAGGCGATCTTCTGCGAGCCGTCGGCGAGGCCAGGCAGATGGCGCTTGCGCTGTTCGTCGGTGCCGTGCCGGTTGATGACCGTGGCGGCGATGGCGGGGGAGACCACGAGCAGCAGCAGCGGGCAGCCAGCCGCAGCCAACTCCTCGCAGACGATGGTCAGGTCGGTGATGCCGCCGCCCCCGCCGCCGTACTCGGTGGGGATGTTCACGCCGAGGTAGCCCAGCCGGCCGGCCTCGTTCCACAGCTCGGTGGTGTGCTCGCCGGCCCTGGCCTGCTCCACGAAGTATCGGTGGCCGTACCGCTTGCCCAACGCCCGGACCGCGTCGCGGAGCTGGTCCTGCTCAGGGGTGGGGTCGAAGTTCATGACGATGCCTCCTCGAGGGAATTGACAACGGCCAGCACGGCGCCGGTGTCGACCTGGCCGCCGGCGGGGACCGGCAGCTCGGCGACCAGGCCGCCGGTTGGAGCGAGCACAGGGTGTTCCAGCTTCATCGCTTCCAGAGTCAGCAGCAGGTCACCGGCGGCGACCCGCTGGCCGACCTCGACGTGCACCCGGGCCACCGCGCCAGGCAGCGGCGCGAGCAGAGACCCCGCGGCCAACTCCGCGGTGGGCAGGGGGAAACGCGGCAGCTCGGCCAGGGTCGCCGCGCCGTCCGGGCCGTCCACGAAGACCTGCGACCCCACCCGGTGCACGCGGTACGCCCGCCGTACCCCGGCCACGTCGAGCACGACCCGCTCCCGTCTGGCCTCGACGAGAGCGACTGCTGGCATCACATCGGCGGTTCCGCCCTCGGCGGTCGGGGCGCCGGCGGAGCCGATGGTGACCTGTGTCGCTCCGCCTGCCGACGCCGACCACTCGGCAAGGTCCCCCGTGCGGTTCAGGCGGTAGCGGACCTTGATCTCCTCGCCGTTTGGGCCGGTGAAGTGGGTGACCTGTGGAAAGGCGGGGACGTTGCGCCAGCCCGACGGCAGCCCGGCCAGCACCGGAGCCGCCTCGCGGCGACCGGCGGCCGCCGCGAGGGCTGCCGCCAGCGCGACCATGGGAACCTCCTCGGCCGGCAGCAGCGGGGCGAAGACCTCAGGGTGCCGATCCAGGAAGCCGGTGTCGACGTCGACCGCGGCGAACTCCGGGCTGCGCAGGATGCGGACCAGCAGATCCCGGTTGGTCGGCACGCCGTGCAACTCGGCCCGAGCCAGCGCGCCGGCCAGGGCACGAGCCGCCTCGGTGCGGGTCGGCGCCCAGGCGATCACCTTCGCGAGCATCGAGTCGTAGTGGACGCTCACCACCGAGCCGTCGACCACGCCCGAGTCCAGCCGCAGGCCCGGCCCGGCCAACGGCCCGAACTCGGCGGCCACACCAGGAACCCCGAATCGGTGCAGCGTGCCCGTCGCCGGTCGGTACCCCTGGCCGGGGACCTCGGCGCAGAGACGCACCTCGATCGCGTGGCCTTCGGTCGGCGGGGTCGCGGTCAGCGGCAGCGGCTCACCCTCGGCGACCAGTAACTGCAGCCGGACCAGGTCCAGCCCCGTAGTCAGGTCGGTGACCGGGTGCTCGACCTGGAGGCGGGTGTTCATCTCCAGGAAGTAGACTTCCCCGTCCGGAGCGAGCAGGAACTCGACCGTCCCCGCGCCGACGTAGTCGACCGCCCCACCGGCGGCCACCGCCGCCTCGTGCAGCCGCTGCCGCACCCCGGCCGGGAGGACACCAGGTGCCTCCTCGACGATCTTCTGGTGACGGCGCTGGATGGAGCAGTCCCGCGCACCAAGGGCCACCACCGTCCCGTAGCCGTCGCCGAAGATCTGAACCTCGACGTGCCGGCCGCGTTCGACGTACCGCTCGACGAAGACCGTGCCGTCGCCGAACGCCGCCGCCGCCTCGCGGCGCGCGCTGGCGATGGCCTCGGCGAGCCCCTCGGCGTCGCGGACCACGCGCATGCCGCGCCCGCCGCCCCCGGCGGACGCCTTCACCAGCACTGGGAAGCCGCTGACCTGGTCGGCGTCGGTCCAGGTGGGGAGCATCGGCACGCCCGCCTCGGCGAGCAGCGCCTTCGCGGCCATCTTGTCGCCCATCGCGGCGATCGCCTTCGGCGGCGGTCCGATCCAGGTCAGACCGGCGTCAGTGACCGCCGTGGCGAAGTCGGCGTTCTCGGCGAGGAAACCGTAGCCCGGATGCACGGTGTCCGCGCCGGCCCGGCGGGCCGCGCCCAGGATCAGGTCGACCCGGAGGTACGTCTCGGCCGGCGTGTTCCCGGGCAGCCAGACGGCCTGGTCGGCCTCCGCGACGAAGGGCGCGTCGGCGTCCGCTGCCGAGTGCACGGCGACCGTCTCGATCCCGAGCGTCCGGCAGGTGGCGAAGATCCGGCGGGCGATCTCGCCCCGGTTGGCAACCAGCAGTCTGCGAATCATCCGAACTGAGCCCTCCTTCCGTTCGCGGCTGCGGGACTCCGCTGCGCTGCGTTCCTCGCGCTCACGGTGTCTGCCTTTCGTTCGCGGCTGCGGGACTCCGCTGCGCTGCGTTCCTCGCGCTCACGGGTCACATCCGGAAGACGCCGAAGCCGTCGGCGCCCTTCACCGGTCCGTTGTGGATCGCCGACAAACAGAGCCCGAGGATGGTGCGGGTGTCCCGGGGGTCGATCACACCGTCGTCGTAGAGGCGGCCCGAGAGGAAGAGCGCCCCGGACTGGGACTCGATCTGCTGCTCGACCATCGTCCGCATCGCCGCGTCGGACTCCTCGTCGTAATCCCGGCCCTTCGCGGCGGCGGCCTGCCGGGCCACGATGGACAGCACCCCGGCGAGCTGCGCTGGTCCCATCACCGCGGACTTGGCGTTCGGCCACGTGAAAAGGAACCTCGGCTCGTAGGCCCGCCCACACATGCCGTAGTTGCCGGCGCCGTACGACGCGCCCACATTGACCGTCAGGTGTGGCACGGTCGAGTTCGACACCGCATTGATCATCAGTGCGCCGTGTTTGATGATGCCGCGCTGCTCGTACTCCGTGCCGACCATGTAGCCGGTGGTGTTCTGCAAGAAGACCAGCGGGATGTCGGCGGCGTTGGCGAGCTGGATGAACTGGGCCGCCTTCTGCGCCTCCGCGCTGAACAGCACGCCCCGGGCATTCGCGAGGACGCCGACCGGGTAGCCGTGCAGTTCACCCCAGCCGGTCACCAGCGCGGTGCCGTAGGTCGGCTTGAACTCGTCGAACTCGCTGCCGTCCAACACCCTCGCGAGGATCTCGCGCGGGTCGAACGGCACCTTCAGGTCGGCGCTGGCGATGCCCAGCAACTCCTCCGGGTCGTACTTCGGCGGCTGGGGAGCGGCGGTACGTGGCAGCGGGCCTTCCTTGCGCCAGTTGAGCCGGCGAATGCACTGCCGGGCCAACCGGATGCCGTCCCGCTCGTCCTCCGCCAGGTGGTCGGCCAAGCCGGACGTGTTGGCGTGCATCGCCGCGCCGCCCAACGACTCGTCGTCGGCGTCCTCGCCGGTGGCCATCTTCACCAGCGGCGGCCCGGCCAGGTAGACCTGCGACTGCTCCCGGACCATGATCACGTGGTCGGACATTCCCGGCACATAGGCGCCCCCGGCGGTGGCGTTGCCGAAGACCACGCTGACCGTCGGGATCTTCGCGGCGGAGAGCCGGGTCAAGTCCCGGAACACCCGCCCGCCGGGGATAAAGATCTCCGCCTGGGTGGGCAGGTCCGCGCCGGCCGACTCGACCAGGTTCACCATCGGCAGCCGGTTCGCCAGGGCGATCTCGCCGGCCCGCCGGGTCTTGGCGAGCGACCACGAGTTGACCGCGCCGCCGCGGACCGTCGGGTCGCTCGCGATCACCAGGCACTCGACGCCCTCGACCACGCCGATGCCGGTGACCGTGCTGGCGCCGACCGGGAAGTCCGTGCCGAACGCGGCCACCGGCGACAGCTCGAGAAACGGGCTGTCCTGGTCGAGCAGCAGCTCGACGCGCTCCCGGGGGAGCAGCCTGCCGCGCTTGTGGTGCCGGGCCACGTACTTCTCGCCGCCGCCGGCTCGGGCCTGGTCGAGCGCGGCGTCCAGTTCGGCGAGGCGTTCCAGCAGGGCCTCGCGGTTGACCCGAAACGCCGGCGCCACAGGGTCGATCGCGGTGTCGAGTATGGTCACGGAGTTCCCTTCGTTCGTGACTGCGGGGCTCGCAGGCCCGGCTCACTCCTCGCACTCACAGCCCCATGCCCTTAGCGATGATGTCGTTCATGATCTCGGTGGTGCCGCCGCCGATACCGAGGATGCGCTGGTCGCGGTAGTGCCGCTCCACCTCCGCGTCGCGCAGGTAGCCGAATCCGCCGTGCAGTTGCAGCGCGGCGTCGACCACCTCGGCGCAGGCGGCCACCGCGACATTCTTCGCCATCGCCACCTCGGTCACCGCCGATTCCCCGGCCGCGACCCGGGCAGCCACCGCACACACGTACTCCCGGGCGGCCTCGGCGCGGGTGTGCAGCTCGGCCAGCCGGTGCCGGACGAGCTGCCGGCTCGCGAGGGGGCGGCCGAACGTGGACCGGTCCCGGCACCACCGGGTCGCCAACTCGACGCAGCGCTGTGCGGTCGCATACGCCTGCACGGCCAGCGAGATCCGCTCGGCGGCGAAGTTCTGCATGATCGCGAGGAAGCCGGTGTTCTCCGCGCCGACCAGGTTGGCCGCCGGGACCCGGACGTCGGCGAAGGACAGCTCGGCGGTGTCCGAACAGTGCCAGCCGAGCTTCTCCAGCCGCCGCCCGACCGTGCAGCCGGGCGCATCCTTCTCGATCACCAGCAGCGAAACGCCGCCCGCGCCCGGCCCACCGGTGCGGACGGCGGTGGTCACGAAGTCGGCCCGGTGGCCGCTCGTGACGTACGTCTTCGCGCCGTTGACCACGTAGTGGTCGCCGTCGCGGCGAGCGGTGGTGCGCAGTCCCGCGACGTCCGAACCGCCGTCCGGTTCGGTGACCGCGAGCGCACCGATCATCGTGCCGGCCAGCGTCGGTCGCACGTACCGGTCCACGAGATCATGCGCTTCGGCGGCGGAGTCGTTGCCTTCGTGGGAGCCGACGGCGGGGCCGAGCGCCGCGCTGGCGGCGACGATGTGCGGCAGCGCAATACCGTGCGTGAACAGCGCCGCTACCAGCCCAGACGAGCCGCCGGAGCGGATGATTTCCTCGGTGACGGCGATGGAGTCGAGCAGATCGCCGCCGCTGCCACCCACCGACTCGGGGAACCCGATGCCGAGCAGGCCGAGCTTCGCCGCGGCAACGTGTAACTCCGGGGGACCTCGCCGGCCCGCTCCCACTCGTCGAGGTGCGGCAGCACGTCCCTGGTCACGAACGCCCGGGTCAACTCGCGCAGCTGGCGGCGCTCGGCGGTGTCCACGATGGTCATGCCGGCGCTCCCGGAGTGAGGTCGGCCGGTAGGTCGACCAGGCGTGAGCGGAGCAGCTCGCCGAGCGCCTTGGCCTGCGGGTCGAAGCGAGTGGAGGCGGCCACCCCCGGCCCGAGCAGTCCCCGGATCACGAAGTTGACCGCCCGCAGGTTCGGCAGCTCGTACCGCTCGACGGTCAGCGGAGTGGTCTCCGGCAGCAGCTCGGCCAGCCGCGCGACACTGAGCCAGCCGCGCAACCAGGCCCAGGTCGCGTCGGTACGCGCCCAGACGCCCAGGTTGGCGTTGCCGCCCTTGTCCCCCGAGCGCGCCCCGACCAGCTCACCCAGCGCCCCGCGTCGGGTCGGATGTCGGGACGGGTCCCCTGGTGACGCCTGCTGGTGTGCGAGAGGCCGATCCGAACCCGTCACAGGCGGCGGGGGGATCGGGACGCGCTCGCCGCCGGGAAGCACGGCGACGTGGGCCACCGCGGTCTGCGGCACCGTGTCGGCGGTGAAGACCCCGTACGGCGCCGCGTCGCCGGGCGGCGTGGTCAGCGTGCAGCCCGGGTAGGAGGCCAGGGCCAGTTCCACCGCCGCCGCCGAGAAGGCCCGTCCGGCCCGCGCCCGGTCCCCGTCCTGCAGGTGCACGTGTAGCAGCGCGCTCGCCGCCTCGGTGTCGACGGCGTCCGGGTGGTCGGTGCGGGCCAGGACGAACTCCAGCCCGTCCTTGCCGACCGCCTCCTCGATCTGCCTCCGGACCAGGGCGGCCTTCGCCGGGATGTCCAGCCCGCAGAGCACGAAGGTCATCGAGTTGCGGAAGCCACCGAGGTCGTTGACGCCGACCTTCAGCGTGTCCGGCGGTGGTGTCCCCCGGACGCCGGACACGCGTACCCGGTCCGGCCCGTCCTGCGCCAGCCGCACGGTGTCCAGCCGGGTCACCACGTCCGGCCCGAGGTACGCCGGCCCGCCCACCTCGTACAGCAGCTGCGCGGTGACCGTCTCGACGGTGACCGCACCGCCGGTGCCCGGATGCTTGGTGATCACCGAGGAACCGTCGCCGTGTAGCTCGGCGACGGGAAAACCGGGGTGGTGCCCGCCGTCCGGCAGCTCCGTGAAGAAGCTGAAGTTCCCGCCGGTCACCTGTGCGCCGCACTCCAGCAGATGGCCGGCGACGGTCGCTCCGGCGAGGGCGTCCAGGTCGTCCCGACCCCAGCCGAAGCGGGCGACGGCCGGGCCGACCACCAGCGAAGCGTCGGTCACCCGCCCGGTGACCACCACGTCCGCGCCGCCGCCGAGGGCGGCGGCGATGCCGAACGCCCCGAGGTACGCGTTCGCGGTCAGCGCGTCCGGCCGCTGAAGGGTGTCGCCCTCGACGTACCCGACCCTGACGTCGAGCCCGAGTCGGCCGGCGAGCGACTGGACGGCGGCGGCCAAACCGGCGGGGTTCAGCCCACCGGCGTTGGTGACGATCCGGACGCCCCGGTCCAGCGCCGTGCCGAGGGTGCCCTCCAACTGGCGGAGGAAGGTCTTCGCGTATCCGAGGTGGGGGTCGCGCCGCCGGTCCCGGCCAAGGACGAGCATGGTCAGCTCGGCCAGGTAGTCACCGGTGAGCACGTCCAGCTCACCGCCGTCGAGCATCTCCCGCCACGCGGCGAACCGGTCGCCGTAGAAGCCGGACGCGTTGCCGACGCGTAGCACGTCGGTCACGCCGTCACCCCGGTAGGCGTCATGTCTGGAGTGGACAGCGGTGTCCGACCGGGACCGGGCGGGCCGGCGAAGGCCTGTGCCACGTCGAGCCAGGTGTCGGCCACCGGCCCAGTCGCCGTGAGGGCGAGGTCCGCGCGGTGCCGGCGCTGGGTGACCAGCAGACAGAAGTCCAACGCCGGGCCACTGACTCGGTCGGCCGCGTCCGCCGGGCCGTACGACCAGATCGCGTCGCCGGGCTCACTCGCCGGTGCGGCCAGTTCGACCCGCACCGGCACCGTCGGCACCTCCCGGTCGTGCACGGCGAAGGAGTGCCGCAGCGTCCGGAAGCCGAGGTGCGCGACGTGCCGCAGTCGCGCCGTGGCGGGCCGGGTGACGCCGAGCGCGTCCGCCACGTCCTGGCCGTGCGCCCAGGTCTCCATGATCCGGGCTGTGGCCATCGACGTGGGGGACATCGAGGTGCCGTACCACGGCAGTTTCTCGCCGGCCGGCACGGCCGCGAGCGCGGTGGCGAGGGCTGCCCGGCCGGTCCGCCAGCGGGGCAGCAACTCGTCCGGCGGCGCGAGGAACTCCTCGGCGCCGGCGTCGACCAGCCGGGCCGGCTCCGGCGCGGTGGTCACCGAGGCGAAGAACGCATCGGCGTCCGTCGCGGCCAGCAGGGCGACGTGATCCGTCCAGGCCAGGTGAGCGATCTGGTGGCCGATCGTCCAGCCCGGAGCGGGGGTGGAGCGGGCCCAGTCGGTGGCGGGCAGTGGGGCGACGAGGGAGTCCAGGTCAGCTGACTCGGCCGCAAAGTCGGTCAGCAGGTCCGTGAGGTCGACCATGGTGCCTCCGGGGCTCGGGGGGCGGGTGACGGTGCGGCGGTGCCGGGAATGCGGCGGTGCCGGGGAACGGGCGTGCGGTGCGATTCGGACGTGGGGGCGTCGGTGCGGCGCGGTCAGGTGGCGAGCAGGTGGGTGAGCTGTCGTTTCCAGGTGGCGAGCAGCGCGGTGCGGCGGGCGGAGTCGTCGTTGAGCAGGTTGGCGACGCCCAGGCCGCGAAGCAGGTCGAGGGTCGCCTGCACCGCCTCGCGTACGCCGGCGCGACGCTCGTCGACGTCGAGCAGCGTGACGGTCAGCCGGTGCATCTCGCGGCCGACCTGCGCTTCCAACGGCACCAGTGACTTCCGTAGGTCCCGGTCGGTGCGGGCGGCGACCCACAGTTCCAGGGCGGCGACGAAGAGCGGGCCGGTGAAGGCCACGGCGAGCAGGTCGATCACCCGGTCGAGCCGCTGCGGCCCGGCCGGCAGGGCCTGCGCCTCGACGCGTAGCTCCTCCGCCCGCCGCTCGGCGAGGTGTGCGACCGCAGCGGTGACCAGAGCGGCCTTGGTCGGGTAGTGGTGGAGCTGGGCACCGCGCGACACGCCCGCCCGGGTCGCCACCACGGTCGTGGTGGTGCCTGACCAGCCCCGCTCGACGAGGCAGTCCACGGTCGCCTCCAGCAACCGGGCCTGGGTGGCGCGACTGCGTTCCTGTTGCGGTACGCGGGTCGATACGCGGGACACGGCCCCAGCGTGCCGCCCAGAAAAGAAACAGTCAAGACTGACTTTTTCCGGCCGGGCCGGCCCGTGCGAGCCACTAGTAGTTCTGGCCGGCCCGTGCGGACAGCTAGCCGGCGGGCCCGGATGGGGTCGCGCGCCGATCTCCGCCTCGTGCGCGACGAGCGCCGCGCGGGGCGCGCCATCCACGTGACGGTGGAACTATCGCCCCCGCTGTCCGCCGACCGGCGGTGGGCGCTGGACGCGCGGTCGAGCGGATCGGCGCGATCCTGGAGGCTGACCCTCGCTGGCGATCGGCCGGCACCGTCGGACCGAACGCGTGGTACCGCGCCCGGTGACCGTCCCCGGGCGCGGATTTCGGTGCGCCGGCGTGGTGCCGGGCCGTTCGTGCTGAGCTCGCGGTCAGACGCGGGCGCGCCGGGCCAGGCGTTCCGGGTCGAGGATGATGATGCTCTTGCCGTCCAGGCGCAGCCAGCCGCGCGAGGCGAAGTCGGCGAGCGCCTTGTTGACCGTCTCCCGGGAAGCGCCGACCAGCTGGGCGATCTCCTCCTGGGTGAGGTCGTGCGTCACCCGCAGGACGCCACCGTCGCGGGTGCCGAACCGGCCGGCCATCTGGAGCAGGTTCTTCGCCACCCGGCCGGGAACATCGGTGAAGATCAGATCGGCCAGCGAGTCGTTCGTCCGGCGCAGGCGACGGGCCAGCACCCGCAGTAGCTGCTCGGCGATTTCCGGTCGGTTGTTGAGCCAGGGGCGCAGCGCCTGCTTGCGCAGCCGCACCAGGCGGGTGTCGGTCACTGCGGTGGCGGTCGCCGTGCGCGGGCCCGGGTCGAAGAGGGACAGCTCGCCGACCATGTCCGACGGCCCCATGACCGCGATCAGGTTCTGCCGGCCGTCCGCCGCCCGCCGGCCAACCTTGATCTTGCCGGTCAGCAGGATGTACAGGCTGTCGCCGGGCTCGCCTTCGTTGAAGACCACCTCGCCCTTGCGGACCTCCAGTGTCTCCATCTCCTTGGCGAGCGCCTCGGCAGCCTCCGGGTCAACGCCCTGGAAGATCCCGCTGCGAGCCAGTACCTCGTCCATCGCGCACCTCCGCCTGCGCGTGCCGTCTTCTCGGCCGGGTCCGCCGTCCGCTGATCCCTCGCGCGTCGCCAGTCTAGGCGCACGTGAGCTGTTATCCGAGCTGCACCCCTGGAATCTTGATCGTTGGTCGTAACCTGCCCGACGCGAACACCCGCTAGAATCGCGCGCCCGGATGTCCCGCCTGATACTGCAGCGCGGGCAGTAGGGTCGCCACGTGCTGAACGAGCCGTTGCTGACCGCCCGCCACGAGGACGGACGGGACATCCCACTGCTGGTCTGGCGAGCCGACCGGCTGCTACCCAGCGTAAGCTCTGGGCCGCTCGGTGGTGGCCTCGGCGGGCGAAAGTGGGTGCTCAACGCCACCGTGCCGATGTCGTACGACCGGGAGGACCCGGCCGACCACCTGGCCGACCTGGCCGACCAACTCGGCCTCGACGGACCCGGGGTGGGCCTGCTGACCGGGGTGGACGTCGCGGAGGTGGTGGACCGGGCCGACACCGGCGTGCGGGTCTGGGCGACGGTCGGACTCGGTGCCCCGGTCTGGGCGGCGGCGGCCCCGGCGGTGCTGACCCAGCGGGCCGGCACGGTCAACATCGTGGCGTACGTGCCGGCCCGGCTCGGCGACGCCGCCCTGGTCAACGCGGTGGCGACGGCCACGGAGGCAAAGGTGCAGGCCCTCGCGGAGCTGGGCATTCCCGGCACCGGCACCCCGACCGACGCGGTGACCGTCCTCTGCCCGGCCGACGGGCCGGAGGCGGCGTACGGCGGCCCCCGCTCGACCTGGGGCGCTCCGCTGGCCCGGGCGGTGCGCGCCGCCGTGGTGGCCGGGGGCGCCGTCGCCGTCGTGCCATGGTCGGAGCGGACCTTCGCGTGACAGCCCCGCATCCGGTCTCGTCAGTACGGTGACCGCCCGGTAGGGTCGCGGGCGATGTATTCCGCCGCCTCTCGCAAGCCCCACCCACCCCGCAGACGCCTGTCGCCCCTGGTTGGTGCGCTCCTCGGTACCCTGCTCGCGGCCGGATGTGGCGACGCCGATCCGGGAGCCGGCGCGGTCTGGCAACCCGGCGCCGGGGGCAGCGCCCCGGCCGCCTCAACCGGAGCTGCCGAGCCGGCCGCAACGGCGATCTCCCTCTCCGCCACCGGTGACATCATCATGGGCAACGCCCCGAACCGGCTGCCGGCGAACGACGGTAAGGACTTCTTCGCTGACGTCGAGGGGGCGCTCGCCGCCGACCTGGTGATGGGCAACCTGGAGGAACCGCTCACCGTCGACACCGGCGTCGGCAAGTGCGGGGCGGACGCCACCCGCTGCTTCCAGTTCCGCGTGCCCCCGGAGTACGCGGCGCACCTGCGCGACGCCGGATTCGACCTGCTCAACCAGGCCAACAACCACGGGCACGACTTCGGGGCGGAGGGCTACCAGAACACCCAGGCCGCGCTGGAGAAGTACGAGCTCGCGCACACTGGTGCTCCCGGCCAGATCACCGTGGTCGACGTGCGGGGCGTCAAGGTGGCGGTCGCTGGTTTCTCGCCGTACTCGTGGTCGAATCCGCTGACCGACATCGCGGCGGCCGCGCAGATCGTCACCAAGGCAGCGGGGATGGCGGACCTGGTGGTCGTGCAGGTGCACATGGGCGCCGAGGGGGCGGACCGGACCAGGGTGAAGCCAGGCACCGAGATGTACCTCGGCGAGAACCGCGGCGACCCGGTGCGGTTCGCCAAGGCGATGATCGACGCCGGGGCGGACCTGATCGTGGGGCACGGCCCGCACGTTCTGCGCGGCCTGGAGTTCTACCGGGGCCGCCTGATCGCGTACAGCCTGGGCAACTTCGCCGGCGGCGGAAAGATGCTCAACAACAGCGGCCGGCTCGGCTGGGGCGGGGTGCTCAAGGTGTCGCTCAGGCCGGACGGTACGTGGACCAGCGGCTCCTTCGCCTCGACGTACATGAACTCGGCCGGCCTGCCGACGCTGGATCCGGACGACCGTGGTCTGGCTCTGGTGCGGGAGCTGAGCGGAAAGGACTTCCCGGAGACCGGGGCGGTGCTCGACGACTCCGGGAAGATCAGTCCGCCCGAGGCGGGATGACCGACGCGGCGGGCGTGGGCGTGGGCCGACAGCCGGTCGGCGTGCCGACGTAGGCTGGCCGGCGTGACCACCAGCTTCACCGAGACGGACCTCGGGCGGACGCGCCGCGCCCGGCGGATCGGGCGGGTGCTGACCGAGACCCACCCCGACGCGCACTGTGAACTCGACCATTCCACCGCGTTGGAGCTCGCCGTCGCGACGATCCTCTCCGCGCAGTGCACCGACAAGAAGGTCAACGAGGTCACCCCGAAGCTGTTCGTCCGCTACCCGCGGGCGGCCGACTACGCCGGTGCCGACCGGGGTGAGCTGGAGGAGCTGATCCGGCCCACCGGCTTCTACCGCAACAAGACCGACTCACTGATCAAGCTGGGACAGGCCCTCGTCGAGCGGTACGACGGACGGGTGCCCGGGAAGCTCGCCGACCTGGTGACGCTGCCCGGGATCGGCCGTAAGACGGCCAACGTCATCCTCGGCAACGCCTTCGACGTGCCGGGGATCACCGTCGACACGCACTTCCAGCGGCTGGTGCAACGGTGGCGGCTGACCGCCGAGACCGACCCGGTCAAGATCGAGCACGCGATCGGGGCACTCTTTCCGAAGCGCGACTGGACCATGCTGTCGCACCGGATCATCTTCCACGGGCGGCGGGTGTGCCACGCCCGCAAGCCGGCCTGCGGGGCGTGCACGCTGGTCAGGCTCTGCCCGTCGTACGGTGTCGGCCCGACCGAGCCGGCGGCGGCCGCGAAGCTACTCAAGGGGCCCCGGGCCCAGGAGTTGGCGGTGGCAGCCGGAGTGGATCCGGGGCTGGTATCCGTCCAGGCCGCCGCCGCGGAGGCGCCGTGAGGACGCGGCTCGCCGCCCTGTTGGCCCCCGTGCTGCTGGCGCTCGCCGGCTGCACCGCCGCCGGCGGGGAGGGCGCCACCACGCGCGACGGCGCGGCCCAGGGCCGACCATCCCCGTTCCAGGACTGCGCGGGGCTGACCACGCCAGCCGGGGCTACCCCGCATGGCGCGGTGTCCGAGTCGGTGCCGAACGCTGCCGACCCGCCGGCCGGCGGACCGCCGCTACCGGAGCTGACCCTGACCTGCTTCACCGGTGGGGCGCCAATCGCGTTGCGGGACGTTCGCGGCCCCGCCGTGATCAACCTGTGGGCCTCCTGGTGCGCCCCCTGCCGCACGGAACTGCCGGCGTTCCAACGACTCAGCGAGCGGGCCGAGGGACGCCTGACGGTGCTGGGCGTGAACACGCGGGACACCCGCAGTGGCGCGCAGTCCATCGGCGAGGACTTCGGCGTCCGGTTTCCGACCCTGGTCGACCAGGGCGAGTCCCTGCAACGGTCGCTGGGACGCAGCGCGATCCCGCTGACCGTCCTCGTCGACGCGGACGGGCGGGTCCGGCACGTCGACGCCTCCGGCGCGCTCGACGACGCCCGTCTCGCCGAGCTGGTCCGTCGGCACCTGGCCGTGGCGGTTCCGCAGTGAGCGGATCGCGGTCGATGGCGGCGTCCGCGGCGCCGCGGCACGGGGCGGTGGCACGGTGACCCAGACACCACCACCCTGGCTGGACCCGCTGCTGACCCGGCTCGGCAGCGCGCGGACGGAGGACTTCACCCGGCTGGCGACCCCGGACAGTGGCGGGCGCGAAAGTGCCGTGCTGGTGCTGCTCGGCGAGGCGGCCGGCGCCGGCCCGGACGTGCTGGTGCTCCAGCGGGCCGCCACCCTGCGTAACCACGCCGGTCAGCCGGCCTTCCCGGGGGCGCCGCCGATCCGGGGGACGCCGACGCGTCGGCGACCGCGCTACGGGAGGCGAACGAGGAGGTGGGCCTCAACCCGGACAGTGTCACCGTGCTCGCCGAGCTACCGAGACTCTGGATCCCGGTGAGCGACTTCGTGGTGACCCCGGTGCTCGCCTGGTGGCACGCCCCGCACCCGGTGCACTCCCGGGAACCGGCCGAGGTGGCGCACGTGGCCCGGTTGTCGGTCGCCGAGCTGGTCGCCCCGGAGAACCGGATGCAGGTACGCCACCCGAGCGGCTGGATCGGCCCGGCCTTCGCGGTGCGCGGGATGCTGGTCTGGGGCTTCACCGCCGGTGTGCTGTCGGCGCTGTTGGAGATGGGCGGCTGGGCCCGCCCGTGGCATTCGGGCCGGGTGGTGGACCTCCCGCCGACCGGCGCCAGTCCCGCGCCGTCGGCCAGCACCGACGAGGTTGACGAGACGGCCCTGCGCTGACTCCACCGTCACCTTCCGCAAGCGGCGGTCATCCCGGGGTGCGTGGTGCCCGTACGCTTGACGCGTGTCCGCCGTGGATCTCGTACTTCTGCTGCTCATGCTCGTCTTCGCGATCAGTGGATATCGTCAGGGCTTCGTCGTCGGGGTGCTGTCGTTCTCCGGGTTCTTCCTGGGGGCGCTGGTCGGCCTTCAGGTGGGGCCGCTGCTCGCGCAGCAGTTCCTCGACAGCGGCACCCGGGTGCTGATCTCCCTGGTCGCGGTCTTCGGGCTGGCGGTGGTGGGTCAGGCGCTCGCCGGCTGGATCGGTTCCCACCTGCGCCGGACGATCACCAGCGATGTCGGGCGCCAGGCCGACGACATCGGCGGCGCGTTCGTGTCGCTGTTCGCCGTTCTCTTGGTGGCCTGGCTGGTGGCGGTGCCGCTGGGCTCGTCGTCGCTGCCTTGGCTGGCCGCCTCGGTCCGGAACAGCGCGCTACTCACGGTGGTGGACCGGGTGCTGCCGGACCGAGCGCAGGAGCTTTCCGCCGCCCTGCGCGACACCGTCGACACCAACGGTTTCCCGGACGTCTTCGGCGACCTGGCACCCACCCGCGCCCGGCAGGTCGCCCCACCCGACCCGGCGCTCGCCGGATCCCAGGTCGTGGCCAACAGCCAACGGTCGGTGGTCAAGGTGCTCGGCTCCGCCCCGAGCTGCTCGCGCCGGATCGAGGGCTCCGGCTTCGTGTACGCCGACGACCGGGTGATGACCAACGCGCACGTGGTGGCGGGCACCCGTTCCACGGTGGTCGAGCTGAACGGTGACCGGTACGACGCCCGAGTGGTCGTGTACGACCCGGACCGGGACCTGGCCGTGCTGTACGTGCCGGGGCTGCCAGGTCCGTCGATGCGCTTCGCCGCCGGCAACGCGGGAAGCGGTTCCGACGCGATCGTGCTGGGCTTTCCGCTCGACGGCCCGTATAACGCCCAGTCGGCCCGGATCCGGGACGTCGACGAGATCACCGGACCGGACATCTACTCCGCCGGGAACGTGACCCGGGAGATCTACACGATCCGGGCGCTGGTGCAGAGCGGCAACTCCGGCGGCCCGCTGGTCTCCGCCAACGGCCTCGTGCTCGGTGTGATCTTCGCGGCGGCGGCTGACGACCCGAACACCGGGTTCGCGGTGACCGCGGCCGAGGCCCGCCCGGCCGCCCTGACCGGCGCGGAGCGCACCCGGGCCGTCGGCACCGGCGAATGCACGTGACGACGTAGCCACCGGACCCGGAAAACCGGTCAGCGTGCCGATGACGGCGGGTGAAGCGTCGGCGGAACGACCCGCCACACGGTGAAGCCCGCCACCACGGCGGCGCCCAGCAGCCAGCCGGCCACCACGTCGGTGGTCCAGTGCACCCCGAGCGCCACCCGGCTGAACCCGGTCACCCCGGTGAGCAGCAGCGCGGCGGCGCAGGCCGCGTACCGCCCGGCGGGCCGGGTCGCCCGGGCAAAGCAGACCACCAGCAGCACCCCGGCAGCCAACGTGGCGTTCAGCGCGTGCCCGGACGGGAACGCCAGCCCGACCGCCTGTGCCAGCGGTTCCGGAAACGCCGGTCGGGGCCGCCCGACGAGCAGCTTGAGCAGTGGTCCCAGCAGACCGCCGACGGTCATGGTGGTGGCGCTCCAGAGCGCCAGTTGTCGGGCCCCCCGCCCGACCAGCCAGAGCACGAGCAGCAGTGCCCCCACCCGCAGCGGCATCGGGCCGAAGAGGTCGGTCCAGAGGTTCATCGCCCGTGTCCAGCTCGGATGGTCGACGCCGTAGCCGACGAGCGTCCCGGTCACGGTGTCGTCCAGCCGGCGCAGCGGCGACCAGGCGGACAGCACCAGCAGGGCGAGCAACGTGAACGGCACCAGTGCCAGAAAGGCGGCCGCCACGGCGAGGGTCAGCCGCAGACCTCGCGCGTGGTGCGGGTGCAGCCGGCGTCGGTGCCACGACAGTCGGGTCGGCCGGTCCAGGGGACGGGAGCCGGACGACGTCATGATGTCCGTTTTACCGGGAAGGTGACCTGGTTGGGGCTGGTATCGGGCGGGACCGGGCCGCCGTCAGCGGTCCCACCGTCGGAACCGGAGCACCACCAGCACAGCGCAGGTGAGCAGCGCGACGGCGAGCGCCACGGCGGACCAGAGCCGCTGCGGTGCGGCATCGTGGTGGGCGCCGCCCGGCTGCGCCGCCCACCGGGCCTGCTGCTGGGTCGCATCGAAGCCCAGCGCCTCGCTGCCGGCCGGCTTCTCGTCGGCTGTCCGGGGCGCCGGACCGAAGCCGACTACGCCGGGCGACGACTGGTCGTCCAGCGGGTTGCGCCCGACCGGCGGCACCTCGGCTGTCAGCGCGGCCACCGGGTCGACCAACCCGTACCCGAACCGGTCGTCGCGCCCGGTGGGGCCGATGTCGCGGGCGGTGGCCATCAGCCGGTTGACCACGTCACCGGCGGACATCTGCGGGTAGCGGGACCGGACCAGCGCTGCGGTGGCGGCGACCAGGGGCGCGGCGAAGCTGGTGCCCTGCACCCGCCAGTACCCCTCCCGGGGGCGGGCGCCGACCAGCCCGGTGGCGGGCGCGGTGAGCACCGTCTGGTGGCCGGTGATCGCGCCGGACCAGAGATTCTCGCTGTCCCGCTCCAGACCGGAGACCGCCACCACGCCGGGCTCGCGGGCCGGATACCACACCTTGCTGTCGGTCGAGGTCGCCACGTTGCCGGTGCAGGCGACGACCACCACGTCTCGGGCGAAGGCGTAGTCCAGCGCGGCGGCCAGGGCCGGGCTGTCACTCCGACCACCGAGCGATAGGTTGATCACCCGGGCGCCGTTGTCGACCGCCCAGCGGACACCCTTGGCGACGATCAGCGCGTCGTCGTAGCGGTTCTCGGCGTCGAGGACCCGGACCGGCAGGATCCGGGCTCCGGGCGCGAGGCCCACCACACCGCGGCTGTCGTCGTTGCGGCCGGCGATGAGACCGGCGACGGTGGTGCCGTGGCCCACCGGATCCGGATCGACTGTGCTACCCGCCGGGGCGACCAGATCGAGGCCGGGCAGGACCTGGCCGGCCAGGTCCGGGTGGGCGGCGTCCACCCCGGAGTCGACCACCGCTACGGTGACGCCGGAGCCGGTGGAGGTGTGCCACGCGGTGGCGGCGTTCAGCGAGTCGATCTGCCACTGCTCGTCGCGGATCTGGTCGCTGCGCCCCTTCGTGTCAGGCGCGCGGCCCGTCGGTGGGGCGGCGAGCAGGACACCGGTGCCGCCGGCCAGCGTGCCGCCGGAACCGACCGCCGTGGCATGCGCGACCGGCGGCTCGGCCGGGACCCGGCCGGACCCGGCGACCGGCACCGGCACGGCGACGACGACAGCAGCCATAGCGGGCAACACCCGCCCGGCACCTCGTCGCGCGACCGACGCGCCGCTCACCCGCATCCTGGTCACATCCTCGGCTACTTCACCTCGAAGCACACATGACGATGGGAGACTACCGGTTCTCGCCGCCACTTCGGGCCGATCCGGGAACGCGGGTCATGGTGGCGGCAGGTGGGCCAGCTGGACCAGGCGTACGCCCTCCCGCCTGGTGACCAGCCGCCCACGTCCCGGAGGCAGCGGCCCGGGACGCGCGGGACCGACCAGCGCGCCCTCGTCCGGACTGCCCGCCATCACCAACCCGGCGGTGGAGAGCTCGCGCAGCCGTTGCGCGACCGGCTCGTACTGCGCCCGTCCCGCGCCGCCCGACCGACGCGCGAGCACCACGTGCAGGCCGACGTCCCGTGCGTGCGGGAGGTGTTCGTCCAGCGTCCGCAACGGATTCGCCGGACCGCTGGCGACCAGGTCGTAGTCGTCGACCAGCACGAACAGCTCCGGGCCATGCCACCAGGAGCGCTCCCGCAACTGGGCGGGGGTGACCTCCGGGCCCGGGCCCCGGGCCCGGAGGTAGCCCGCGGCCGACTCCAGCAGCTCGGTGGTGTGCGTGTCGGCGGTGCCGTAGCCGATGACGTGCACCGCCTCGGTGAGGTCCACCAGGCTGCGCCGGTAGTCGACCAGGATCATCCGGGCCTGCTCGGGGGTGAAACGGGTCATGATCGAGGTGGCCAGCGCGCGGAGGAAGGACGACTTGCCACACTCCGCGTCGCCGAAGACCACGAAGTGCGGCTCGGTCGCGAAGTCCAGCACCACCGGACGTAGATCGGCCTCGGCGACCCCGACCGGGATCCGCAGCCCGGTGGCGGCGGTGACGTCCAGATCGGCGTACGGCAACACCGGTGGCAGCAGCCGGACCGGCGGGGCGGTCGGCCCGCGCCAGCCGGCGGCCACCCGCCTGACCAGGTCGGCGGTGTCCGCACCGGCGGTCAGCTGCGGCAGCGCGGTGAGGAAGTGCAGCCTCTCCGCGGTGACACCCCGGCCGGGTGTCTTCTCCGGCACGTTGGCCGCGGCCCGACGGGCGACCAGCGAGTCAGCCGGTTCCCCGAGCCGCAACTCCAACCGGGAGCCGAAGAGGTCCCGGATCGCCGGCCGGAGGTCCAGCCACCGCACGGCGGTCGCCACGACGTGCACCCCGTACGACAGGCCCCGGGTGGCCAAATCGGTGATCGAAGGCTCCAGGTCGTCATACTCGCCACGCAGGGTGGCCCACCCGTCGACCACGAGGAACACGTCCCCGAACGGGTCGGCGGCCGGCTGGCCGGCACCGGCCAGCGCGGCCCGCCGCTGCCGCCACGCCGTCATCGACTCCACCCCGAGGTCGGCGAAGCGGCGCTCCCGGTCGGCCAACAGCGTGGTCACCTCGCCCACGGTACGCCGGACAGCCGTCGGGTCGGCGCGGCCAGCCACCCCGCCGACGTGCGGCAGCTCTCGCAGCGCGGCCAGGCCACCGCCACCGAAGTCGAGGCAGTAGACCTGAACCTCGGCCGGCGTGTGGGTGAGCGCCAGCGCGCAGATCAGCGTGCGGAGCGCGGTCGACTTGCCGCTCTGCGGGGCCCCCACGACGGCGACGTGCCCGGCCGCGCCGTCGAGGGAGAGCCAAAGCAGGTCCCGCCGCTGCTCGAAGGGCTTGTCCACGGCGGCCACCGGCACCCGGAGGGCGCCGTGCAGCTCCGGGTTGCCGACGGTGAGGCCGCGGGCCGGGTCGACGGCGGCCGGGCCGAGCAGTTCGTCCAGCGCCGGCGGCGGGCCGAGCGGGGGGAGCCAGACCTGGTGTGCCGGCGGGCCCTGCCCGGCAAGGCGGCCGACCAGCAGTTCCAGCAGGGTGGTGTCGCTCTCGTCCTCGGCGGTCGGCGAAGCCGGCGGACCGATCGGCTCCGGGACCGGGACGAGGTGAGAGGTGAAGGTGAGCACCCGTGCCGCCCCCGACGCGTCCCGACCCGGAGCCGTGGCCGGCTGGCGGACCGCCCCGGAGACGTACGCGGCTCTGAGACGGACCAGCGGATCGGTGCCGGAGCGCAGGTATCCGTGCCCGGGAGAGCGTGGCAGCTCGTGCGCGTCGGGCACCCCGAGCACCGTACGGGACTCCAGCGCTGAGAACGTCCGCAACCCGATTCGGTAGGAAAGGTGGGTATCCAGCCCGCGCAGCCGGCCCTCCTCGAGGCGCTGGGACGCCAGCAGCAGGTGCACGCCGAGCGAGCGGCCCAGCCGGCCGATCTGGACGAACAGGTCGATGAAGTCGGGCTTCGCCGACAGCAGTTCGGAGAACTCGTCGCAGACCAGCAGCAGCGACGGCAGCGGGGCGAGCGGGGTGCCGCCGGCCCTGGCCCGCTCGTAGTCGCGCACGCTGGCGAAGTTGCCGGCGTGGCGCAGCAGCTCCTGGCGCCGGACGAGCTCGCCGTTGATCGCGTCGACCATCCGGTCGACCAGCGGGAGCGCGTCGGCCAGATTGGTGATGACCGCCGCGGTGTGCGGCAGCCGGTCGAACGAGGCGAAGGTGGCGCCGCCCTTGAAATCGACCAGGACGAAGTTGAGCTGCTCGGAGCTGTGCGTGGCGGCCAGCCCGAGCACCAGCGTGCGGAGCAGCTCGGACTTACCGGAGCCGGTGGCGCCGATCAGCAGGCCGTGTGGGCCCATCCCGTCCTGCGCCGACTCCTTCAGGTCCAGCTCCACGGCGCCGCCGTCGGTGCCGACTCCGATCGGTACCCGCAGCCGGTCCCGCGGTGGCCGGGGTGTCCAGCCGCGTTCAGCGGTGAAGCTCTCCGGGTCGCCCAACCCGAGCAGGTCGAGCAGGCCCAGGTCGGCACCCGGCGCCGCATCACCCCCGCGCATGGCGGTCGCCGGTCGCAACGGCGCGAGCCGGCGGGCCACCGCCTCGGCGTCGGCTAGGTCGAGCCGGTCGGCGGCGCCGACCTCGGCGTGTCCCTCGGCGGAGTGCGAGTGCAGGCGGCCCGCCCGCAACTCCAACAGCAGGGTGTACCGGTCCAACAGGCGCGGGGGCGGCGTCTCCAGGTCGATGACCGTGACCGCGTCGATGCCGCTCTCCCCGGCCAGGTCGGTGGCGCCGCCCAGGTCGCCCCCGTCGAGCACGACGACCACGTGCGGGCCGTCGGTGGCGGGCCCGGCGGGGCTGAACCGGGAGCGGCTGCCGAGCACCTCGTCGAGCAGCCCCTCCAGCTCGGTCGCCGCGCTGCTGACCAACCGGATCGGGCCGAGGGCGTCGGTACGGGCGGGATGGTGGGCGTGCGGCAGCCACTTCACCCACTCCCAGGTCAGTCGCCGTTCGGGCCCGGTGCAGACCGCGATCAGCAGCTCGTCGGGGGCGTGGAAAACGGCGAGTTGGGTGAGCAGCGCCCGGGCCAGGGCCTGGGCGGCGGCGGGCGGGCTGCCCGGCCCGGCGGCGGTGTCCCGGATGTGGACCCGGGCGAAACTGCGCAACGAGAGCGCCACCGGCAGATCGGGTACGACCGAGTGCGCGTCCAGGAACCGGCGGAGCGCGCCGGCGGTCATCGGCTCCAGCTCCTCGAGCGGCCGGGTGACCGGGGGCACCAGCGGAGTGGCCAGGGTCTGCGGCCCGATGGCGACCCGGGCCACGGCGAAGTCCGGGTCGGCCGGCCGCCGTTCCCAGACCCGATGGCTGTCAACGGTCGACCAGAGCCGGCCCGGGTCCGGGTGCCGGTAGTAGAGCCCGGCCCGCTGCCGACCGGCGGTCTCCCGGACCCGCCGGCGTAGCCCGGTCAGGTGCCGCAGGTACTCCCGCCGGGCGGCCATCATCTCTGCCTTCTTCGGGCCGCCGGCGGCGTTGCCCCAGGAGGTGACCAGCATCGCCAGCGACGACAGCCCGAACATCCCGCCGATGACGTAGGAGTAGGTGCCCCCGCCGCGGCCGAACATCATCGCCATCGCCACGGTGCCGCCGAGCATCGGCAGGACCAGGAGTAGCTGCTGCCAGCGCCCTCCGGTGACCGGCGGAATCTCCGGAGGCGCCTCCACCGGCAGCTCGCCAACCGGAATCTCCGGTGCCGGTCGGCGAGCTGGCCGCTTGATGACGACAGTGGACACCCGACCTCCTGGCCGTGCTGGATGATCCGAGCCTGGCTCATCGTAGGTAGAGTCCTGTCGTCCGCGCAGCCACCAACACCCCTCGATATGGAGATCGGTCGATGACGATCGGGTTGGCCCGGGTCACCATCAACGCGCCCCAACGGCGGCTGGACGTGGCCCTGCCGGAGCAGGTTCCGTTGGCCGAGCTGCTGCCCGAGGTCTTGCGGCACGCCGGCGTCGGGCTCGCCGACGACGGGGAGCGGCACGGCGGCTGGGTCCTGCGGCGCGCCGACGGGGCCGTGCTGGCCACCGCCGCGCCCCTGCTGCCCCAGGGCATCCGCGACGGCGAGGTGCTGCACCTACTGCCGGCGCGTACGCAGTGGCCGGAACTGGAGTACGACGACGTCGTCGAGGCGATCGCGGACGGGGCGCGGCGGCGCGGCGGCGCCTGGTCTGCGGGTGCCACCCGGATCGCGGCCCTGGCCAGTGCCGCCGTACCGCTGGCCGTCGGGCTGCTCGCCGTACTCGTCGGTGGTCCAGGTGACCGCGGTGGCTGGCCGGTCGCGGCCGTGGTCGCCCTGCTGCTCACCCTCGCCGCGGCAGCCGCATCACGGGCGTACGGGGACGCCGTGGCGGGTGCCACCCTGGGCGGGTACGCACTGCCGTACGCCGCCATCGCCGGCGCGCTCGCGGTCAGCAGCGGAGATCCGGTCGGCGTGGTGCCGGGGCTGCGCTGGCTCGGCGTACCCGAACTGCTCGCCGGTGCGACGGCGCTGCTGCTCGCGTCGATCCTCGCCCTGGTCGGCGTGGCGAGCCGAGTCCGGGTCTTCGTCGCCGGCGCGGTGGTGGGTCTCGCCGGGGCGGTGGCGGCGGTCGCCGGGATGCTGCTCGACCCGGCTGGCGCCGCGGCGGTCCTGCTCTGCGTGCTGGTCTTCGCGGTGGGGGCGATCCCGCTGGTGGCGATCCGGCTCGGCAGGGTGCCGTTACCGCCGACCACCCTGCCGTCCGGTGCACCCACCTCCGACCTCGACCGGGTCCGGGACCTGCCGGATCGCGAGCGCGTCCACGCGGCGGTGGCGCGAACCGACGAGATGCTCACCGGGATGCTCCTCGGGCACGCCGTGCTGGTCGTCTTCGCCGTGGTGCTGCTCGGGTTGGCCGGTGGGGTCGCCGGGCGGGTGCTGGTCGGCGTCGCCGCCACCGTCCTGCTGCTACGGGCCCGGCTCTTCGTGGCCGTCCGGCATCGGGTGCCCGCCGTGCTCGCCGGTCTGGCCGGCTACGCCGTGCTCGGCGCGGTGCTCGCCGACCGGTCGGGCCCGGGCGGTCTGCTCGTGTTGACCATCGCTGGCCTGGCGCTGGGGCTGGTCACGGTCGCGGCCGGTACCACCTACGCCCGGCGCCCGGTCTCCCCGTACGTCGGCCGGATCGCCGACCTGGCCGACACCACCCTCGTGGTCTCCGTCGTCCCGGTCGCCTGCGCGGTGCTCGACCTGTACGACCGTGCCCGGGGGCTGCTCGGTTGAGCGGGCCCCGGGCACGGTCGGGTGTCAGTGTGTGGACTCGCCGCGCTCCTCGGCCTCCCGGGCCCGCCGGAACGAGGCGACGATCTCGGCCTCGGCCTCCTGACGCCCCACCCAGGTCGCACCCTCGACGGACTTGCCGGGCTCCAGGTCCTTGTACACCTCGAAGAAGTGCTGGATCTCCAGCCGGTCGAACTCGCCGAGGTGGTGGATGTCGCGCAGGTGCTCCTGACGCGGGTCCTCGTATGGCACGCAGAGGACCTTGTCGTCGCCGCCCTTCTCGTCGGTCATCCGGAACATGCCGATGGTGCGGCAGCGGATGAGGCAGCCCGGGAACGTCGGCTCGGGGACCAGCACCAGGGCGTCCAGCGGGTCGCCGTCCTCACCCAGGGTGCCCTCGATGAAGCCGTAGTCAGCCGGGTACTGGGTGGAGGTGAAGAGGGTGCGGTCCAGCCGGATCCGGCCGGTCGCGTGGTCGACCTCGTACTTGTTGCGGTGACCCTTGGGGATCTCAACCGTGACGTCGAAATCCATCTGCACGCTCCCTCGTTTGCCCACGCTGGCCAACGGACCAGCGGCGTCGTCGCTCTCCGGACAGGGGCGAACGCCTGCCCGCCGCTCCGGCTGCCGCATAGTGTTCGGACCGAAGTAGTGTCACCCAAGCAGATTTCGCGGGGGGAGGAGGGGGTCGTGGGGAGGGAAGATTCACACCGCCGGCCGGAGGAGGGCGCTGGACGGGGGACCGGCGGATCTGCTCGGGGCGGTGCCGATGGGCGGGTCCCGGTGCCGGGAGTCCACCCGTCCCAGCCCACCGGTCGGGTGTACGGCTCCGCCTCGAAGCGGCCCACCCCGGACCAGGGCCCCCCGGCGCCGTGGCCACCTCCGGGCGGGCCTGCCCCAGGGCGGCTCCCCGACGTCGGCCGCCCTGACCCGGCCCCGGCCGGCGGACACGTCCCGTTGGCCGGCAACGGGCACGGGCGGGCCGGGGTGTTCCCCGGCGGAATGCCCGGCAACGGGCACGGGCGCGTCACCGGGACCCCCGGCGCCCCGCCCCGCCCCGAACCGCTCGATTCCTGGGCATCCGCCGCGTCCGGCTCGGCCGCCGGCCCGCCGCCGTCGGGTTCGGCCCGGCCGCTCGCCAGCCCGTCCGTCGCGCCGCCCGTCAACTCGGCGCGGCGCCGCCGACGCTGGCCCGCCGCGCTGGTGACGATGCTTGTCCTCGTGCTGGCCGTGGCGGGCGTCGTCGTGATCCGCCCAGGCCCGGTGGCGGAGTGGCTTGGCGGCGAGCCGGCCGGCGACCCGGTTGCCGCGGAGCCACCGGAGCGGCTGCCGGCGGCGGTGCTGGGCGCCGCCGACCCGAACGCGCCGCTGCCCACTGAGGCCGGCCTGGGTGCGGTGCTCGACCCGCTGGTCCGGGCCGCCGCCCTGGGCGACCGGGTGAACGTCTCGGTGGCCGACGTCGCCACCGGTGAACCGCTCTACGGCCGAGGCGCGGACGCCGGCACGGTGCCGGCGTCGGTGACGAAGCTGGTCACCGGGGTGACGGTGCTCGCCGCGTTGGGGCCCGGTCACCGGATCCCCACCCGGGCGGTCGCCGGCGCCAATCCCGGCGAGGTGGTGCTCGTCGGCGGCGGTGACCCGACCCTCGCCGTCGACCGCAATGGGTTCTATCCCGGCGCGGCGCGGCTGGACGACCTGGCCGAGCAGGTGAAGAAGGCCCTCGGCGGCACCGCCCCCACCAAGGTGGTGGTCGACTCGTCGCGCTACAGCGGGCCGGTGCACGAGCCCGGCTGGGACGACGACATCCCCATTCGCTACGGCGCGTCGATCACCGCGCTGACGACCGACGGCGCGCGCAGCGACGTCGCGAAGGCGAAGAAGGACCAGGCCAACGGCGAGCACGGAGCTGACCGGTTCGCCCACCCGGACCTCACGGCCGGCCGGGCATTCGCCCGCCTGCTGGGCGTGCCGACCACCGTCGTGGCCCGCGGCACGGCGCCCCCGCCCGGGGCGGATGCGACCACCGGCTCCCCGGGCAGCGAACTGGGCATCGTGCGGTCGCCGCCGCTACTGCACCTGGTCGACATCATGATCAGTGACAGCGACAACGTGGTCGCCGAGGCGCTGGCCCGGCAGGTCGCCCTGGCCCGGGACCAGCCGGCGTCGTTCGCCGGGGCAGCGAAGGCGATGGACGCGGTCGCCGGTGAGCTGGGCCTGCCGGCCGACGAGCTGTCCCTCGCCGACGGCAGCGGTTTGTCCCGCAGCAACCGGATCACTCCCTCGCTGGTCACCGACCTGATCGTGCTCGCCGCTAACGGCAGCCGGCCCGAGCTGGCCGCGATCTTCGGTGGCCTGCCGGTCGCCGCCTGGTCCGGCACCCTCGCCGACCGGTTCGCGGGCAGCACGGCGAAGGCCGGCGCCGGGGTCGTGCGGGCCAAGACCGGCACGCTGACCAGCGTGCACGCGATCGCCGGCGTGGTGACGACCGCCGACGGCCGGCTGTTGAGCTTCGCCGTGCTCACCGACCAGGCCCCCGGTGGGACAACGGAGGCCCGCGCCGCGCTCGACCGCATCGCCGCCGCCCTCGCCGGCTGCGGCTGCCGCTGACCCTGCGCCGCGGTCGACCCGGACCGGGCTGTGGCGGCGCGGGTACGGTGGGCCCATGGCGCAGTTCGTGGACTGGGATCTGGCCGCTGCAACCGCGGGGGTGCTCGGCAAGTCGGGCCCGCCCGTGTCGTACGCGGAGGCCACCGAGGTGGTCGGCGACCTGCGTCGGTTGACCGACGAGGCGGTCGGGCACGTCGCCGACTTCACCGGGCTGCGGTCGCAGGTGTCGCATCCACCGGTGCGGGTGGTGGACCGTCGGGACTGGGCGGCGACCAACATCGCGGGGCTGCGCGAGGTCGTCGGTCCCCTGGTCGGCCGGCTCACGAAGGACAAGCAGCCCGGCGCGCTGACCGGGGCGGTCGGTTCGCGGATCACGGGCGTGCAGGCCGGCACCGTGCTGGCGTACCTGTCCGGCCGGGTCCTCGGCCAGTACGAGGTGTTCTCCGCCGAACCGGGCCAGCTGCTGCTGGTCGCACCGAACATCGTCGAGGTGGAGCGGAAGCTGGCGGCGGAGCCGCGAGACTTCCGGCTCTGGGTCTGCCTGCACGAGGTCACCCACCGCAGTCAGTTCACCGCCGTGCCGTGGATGCGGGCGTACTTCCTCGGCGAGGTGCAGGCGTTCGTCGACGCCTCCGCCAGCGGCGGTGACCACCTGCTGGAGCGGCTGCGTCGGGGGATCGCCACCCTCGCCGACGCGGTGAAGGATCCGGAGAGCCGCACCAGCGTGCTGGATCTCGTCCAGACCCCGGCCCAGAAGGCCGTACTCGACCGGCTGACCGCGCTGATGACCCTGCTTGAGGGGCACGCCGAGTTCGTGATGGACGGCGTCGGCCCGCAGGTGATACCGAGCGTGGAACGGATCCGGGCGGCGTTCAACCGCCGCCGGGAGGCCGGTAACCCGTTGGAGAAGGGGATCCGTCGGCTGCTCGGCGTCGATGTCAAGATGCGCCAGTACGCCGAGGGGCGCACGTTCGTGCACGGGGTGGTCGAACGGGTCGGCATGGCGGGCTTCAACCGGGTCTTCGCCTCGCCGTTGACCCTGCCCCGGCTCGAGGAGTTGGGCGACCCGGACGCCTGGGTGGCCCGCGTACATGGGCCGGCCGGTCCGCTGCCGGCTGCCGGCTGACCGCTGGTCCATGGCAGCGCTCGCCCCGTCGGTCGCCGCACTCCGGGTCGCGGTCCGCCGCTCACTGACCGGCCTGCCCGGTCCCGGACCGGTGCTGGTGGCCTGTTCGGGCGGGGCCGACTCGCTGGCGCTCGCCGCGGCCACGGCCTTCGTGGCGCCGCGACTGGATCGTGTCGCCGGGCTGGTGACCATCGACCACGGCCTCCAGGACGGCTCTGCGGAGCGGGCTGCCGCCGTGGTGGCGTGGGCCCGCGAGGCCGGCCTCGACCCGGTCGAGTCGATCCGGGTCGACGTGGCCGGGCGGCCCGGAGGTCCGGAGGCCGCCGCCCGCGAGGCCCGCTACCAGGCGCTGGCCGACGTCGCCGGCCGGCTCCGGGCGTCGGCGTTGCTCACCGGGCACACCCGGGACGACCAGGCGGAGACCGTGCTGCTCGCCCTCGCCCGGGGGGCCGGCCCGCGCGGGCTGGCCGGGATGCCGGCCCGCCGGGAGCTGGCCGGGATCCCGCTGCTGCGCCCGCTGCTGGAGGTCAGCCGCGAGCAGACCCGCACAGCGTGCGTCGCGCTCGGGTTGGACCCGTGGGTGGACCCGCACAACGCCGACCCGTCTTTTGCCCGCGCCCGGGTCCGGGGCGACGTGCTGCCAGCGCTGGTCCGCGCGCTCGGGCCCGGGGTGCTGGACAACCTGGCCCGAACCGCCCGGCTGGTCGCCGCCGACAACGAGGCACTCGACGACCTGGCTGCCGCCGCGCTGGCCGCCGTCCGGCACCCCGACGGCGGACTGTCCGTCGCCGGTCTGGTCGGTCTCGCGCCCGCCGTCCGGGGGCGGGTTCTGCACGCCTGGGCCCGGGAACTGGGTGTACCACCGGCTGCGCTGTCGTACCGGCACGTCGCGGCCCTGGACGCCCTGGTGACCGGCTGGCACGGACAGGGTGCGGCACACCTGCCCGGGGGCCTGCGCGCGGTCCGTCGCGCCGACCGGCTGACCGCAGCCGGCCGCGCTGAGCATCCGACAACGTCGTAGACCCAGGTTCGTCGTCCGTGCCCGCGGGGCGACTCCCCCATCCGATCGCGAGCCACCCCACGCTGTAGCAGGCGGCCGACGGTCGGGGATCCGCGCCGGGGCGGGTGTCGGTGAGGGCGGGCACCGTCAGCTTGCAAGGGCGCGGTCCCGAAAGGCAGTGCGGTAGGCGTGCGGGGTGGCGCCCACCCGGCGGGTGAAGTGGTGGCGAAGGGCGGCAGCGTCGGAGAAGCCGGCCTGGTCGGCGACGTCCTCCACGCTGAGTCGGGTCTCCTCCAACAGCCGCCGGGCCAGCAGCACCCGCTGGTTGGTGAGCCAGTCGTGCGGCGTGGTGCCGGTCTCCGCGCGGAACCGCCGGGCGAACGTTCGCGGCGCCATGTCGGCCTGAGCTGCGAGGTCGTCCACCCGGAGCGGTCGGTCCAGGTGGCCCAGCAGCCACGCCAGCACCGGCTGTAGCGTTGGTGCCTCGGGTGCCGTGGGGACCGGTGCCTCGACGAACTGTGACTGCCCACCGTCCCGGTGCGGGGGGACCACCATCCGGCGGGCCAGCCGGGTGGCCGTCGCCGATCCGTGCTCCTGGCGGATCAGATGCAGGCATGCGTCGATACCCGCGGCGGTGCCGGCGCTGGTGAGCAGCCGTCCGTCCGGCACGTAGAGCGAGTCGCACTGCACCTTCGCGGTGGGGTGTCGGCGCTGCAGGTCGTCGACGTACTTCCAGTGGGTGGTGCACTGTCGGCCGTCGAGCAGGCCGGCTTCGCCCAGCACGAACGCGCCGGAACAGACGCTCAACACGTACGCGCCCCGGTCGGCGGCGCGGCGCAGCGCGTCGAGCACCGGCACGGGGACCGGTGCGCCGTGCGTGTACGCCGGCACGGCCACCAGGTCAGCCTCGTCGACCGGCGTCAGGTCGCTGTGCGGGGTGAGGTGGAATCCGGAGCGGGTGCGGACCGGGCCGCCGTCGACCGTGCAGACGGAGAAGCGGTAGCCGGGGAATCCGTCGGCGGTGCGGTCGGTACCGAAGACCTCGGCCAGCACACCGAGCTCGAATGCGGCGACCTCGTCCAGGGCGACGACGGCGATGGACCGGAGCATGTGACGAGGGTAACCCGAGCAGTGGCAGGAAATCGAGGACCAGTGGCAATCCTGCCTCTGGTTGGGCGGCTGGGTAGGCCGCAGACTCGAGAACAGCCCGGTGCGCACCGGCGGTGAAACCGAACCACATCTCGCGAAAGTGAGCGCCGCCATGGAGTTCCTGCTGTTCCTGCTCTTCTTCATTCTTCTCGCCGCCGCTTCGGCGGCCGGCCTGACCGCCGACAGCCGGGATTCGGCGGACTGGAAGCCAACCAACGGAGGCCGCCGCTGACGGTCTCGCGCCTGCTGGGCATTCTGAGTGGATTCGCCGTGAAAATCCCAGGCAGGACCGCACCGGAAAGGGGCGGCCCCGCCGACGGGCACCATCCTGCGTACGGCAGGCTAGGAGCCATGGCTGACGGCTCCTGGTACGACGCCGACATCGACCACGTGATCATTTCCGAGGCGCAGATCCGCGAGAAGACCGCCGAACTCGCCAAGCAAGTCTCGGCGGACTACGCCGACGTCGAGGACGGACTCCTGCTCGTCTGCGTCCTCAAGGGCGCGGTCATGTTCATGGCCGACTTCGCCCGGGCGTTGGGCCGGCACGGCCCGCCGGCCGAGCTGGAGTTCATGGCCGTCTCCTCGTACGGCCAGGGCACCAGCTCCTCCGGTGTGGTGCGGATCCTCAAGGACCTGGACCGGGACATCGCCGGCCGGCACGTGGTCGTGGTGGAGGACATCGTCGACTCCGGGCTGACCCTTTCCTGGCTCCTGCGCTACCTGGAGTCCCGTTCGGCGGCCAGCGTCGAGGTGGTCGCCCTGTTCCGCAAGCCGGACGCGGTGAAGGTCCAGGTGCCGGTCAAGTACGTCGGCTTCGACATTCCGACCGAGTTCGTCGTCGGCTACGGCCTCGACTTCGGCGAACGCTACCGCGAGCTGCCCTACGTCGGCGTGCTCAAGCCCGAGGTGTACGCCCGGTCCTGAGGCCGCCCCGGCCGACATTCAGCGGACTCTCAGCCAGGCGGACTACGGTGGAGGCCGGTGGCTTGGAGGCACTCTCCACGCCCGACCCCTCGCACCGCGTGACCGGGCGGTAGGGTGGCCGGGTGCGGAGCTCCCGCCGCGCCGGCTGAAACCCCGGTTCGCCCTACGCGTAAGTGCCCGGCTGGCAAGGTCGCACCTCGCGCGCACGGTGTACCGTCGAATGACCGCGGCGCAACTTCGCGCCTCGGGGTCGAGGCCGGTCCGCCGGCGGCTCGGCCGCCGCGCTGGCGGCGACACCATCAGACGGTCAGGACGTCGATCAGGAGGATGCGGGCGCCGCGGTGCCCGACGACAGTATGGAACGTACGCGTTTCTTCCGCCGACCGGTGGTCTGGATCATCCTGGTCATCCTCGGCGCCGTTGTGCTCAGTCAGCTGTTCACCGGTGGTCCCAGCTACCACCGGGTGGACACTTCCGTTGCGCTCGACCAACTCAACTCCGGTGGCATCAAAGAGGTCGTCTTCCAGGACAAGGAGCAGACGCTCCGGCTCGACCTGGCCGAGAAGACGAAGTTCGGCAACACCACCACCGACCGGATCGAGGCGCAGTTCCCGTACGAGGTCGGGGGCGAGGTCTGGAACAAGGTCCTCGAGGCCAAGGCGAACAACCGGGTCACCGGCCCGGCCAACGTCGAGGTGTCGTCCGACAGCATCTGGGTGAGCCTGCTGGTCAACCTGCTCCCCATCGCGCTGCTCGTGCTGCTGCTGCTGTTCTTCATGTCCCAGATGCAGGGCGGCGGCTCCCGGGTGCTCAACTTCGGCAAGTCCAAAGCCAAGATGATCACCAAGGACACGCCGAAGACCACCTTCGCGGACGTCGCCGGTGCCGAGGAGGCTGTCGAGGAGCTGCACGAGATCAAGGACTTCCTGCAGAACCCGGCGAAGTACCAGGCCCTCGGCGCGAAGATCCCGAAGGGTGTGCTGCTCTTCGGCCCGCCCGGTACCGGTAAGACGCTGCTGGCCCGCGCGGTCGCCGGTGAGGCCGGGGTGCCCTTCTACTCCATCTCCGGCTCCGACTTCGTCGAGATGTTCGTGGGTGTCGGCGCGAGCCGGGTCCGTGACCTGTTCGAGCAGGCCAAGGCCAACGCCCCGGCGATCGTCTTCGTTGACGAGATCGACGCGGTCGGTCGGCACCGTGGCGCCGGTATGGGCGGCGGCCACGACGAGCGCGAGCAGACCCTCAACCAGCTACTCGTCGAGATGGACGGCTTCGACGTCAAGGGTGGGGTCATCCTGATCGCCGCCACCAACCGGCCGGACATCCTCGACCCGGCGCTGCTGCGTCCTGGCCGCTTCGACCGGCAGATCCCGGTGGATGCTCCGGACATGGAAGGCCGCAAGGCCATCCTGCGGGTGCACGGCAAGGGCAAGCCGTTCACCCCCGACGTCGACCTCGACGCGGTGGCCCGGCGGACCCCGGGCTTCAGCGGCGCAGACCTGGCGAACGTGATCAACGAGGCTGCCCTGCTCACCGCCCGCAGGGACCAGCGGGCCATCACCAACGACTCGCTGGAGGAGTCAATCGACCGGGTGATCGCCGGCCCGCAGCGCCGGACCCGGGTGATGAGCGACCAGGAGAAGAAGATCACCGCGTACCACGAGGGTGGGCACGCGCTGGTCGCCTGGGCGCTGCCACACGCCGCGCCGGTGCACAAGGTGACGATCCTGTCCCGGGGCCGGTCACTGGGCCACACTCTGGTGCTGCCCACCGAGGACAAGTACACGCAGACCCGGGCCGAGATGGTCGACACCCTGGCGTACGCGTTGGGCGGTCGGGCCGCCGAGGAACTGGTCTTCCACGAGCCGACCACCGGCGCCGGCAACGACATCGAGAAGGCCACCCAGCTGGCCCGAGCGATGATCACTCAGTACGGTATGAGCTCCAAGCTCGGTGCGATCAAGTACGGCACCAGCGGCGACGAGCCGTTCCTCGGCCGCAACATGGGCCACGAGCGGGACTACTCCGACGCGGTGGCGGCCGAGATCGACGCCGAGATGCGGGCGCTGATCGAGCTGGCCCACGACGAGGCCTGGGAGATCCTGGTCGAGTACCGGGACGTCCTGGACAATATCGTGCTTGAGCTGATGGAGAAGGAAACCCTCTCCACCGCCGACATGGCCCGCATCTGCGCCCGGGTGGCGAAGCGTCCGCCGATGGCCCCGTACAACGGCTTCGGCAAGCGCCAGCCCTCCACCGAACCGCCGGTGCTGACCCCGGCCGAGAAGGACGAGCTCAAGGCCCAGGCCCAGGCCGACGGTGCCTCCGTCAGCGGCGGTCCGGCCGCCAACCACTCGGACGGTTCGCACTGATCAGCGACGACGCGGCCGCCAGCCTCGACCGAGGGCTGGCCGCCTCCGCCACCGAGCCGGGCGACGACGCCATGGACTACGTCGCCGCCCGGCTCATCGGCGGCAAGCTGACCGGCCGTCCGGTCGAGGAGACCATCGACCTCGGCCGGATAGAGAAGGCGGTCCGCGAGATCCTGATCGCGGTCGGCGAGGATCCCGACCGGGACGGACTCCAGCAGACCCCGGCCCGGGTGGCTCGCGCGTACACCGAGCTGTTCGCCGGGCTCCGCGTCGACCCGGCTCAGGTGCTCACCACCACCTTCGAGGCCAACCACGAAGAGCTGGTTGTCGTCCGGGACATCGACGTGATGAGCCTGTGCGAGCACCACCTGCTGCCGTTCCACGGCAGCGCGCACATCGGCTACATCCCCGGGCCGGACGGCCGGATCACCGGCCTGTCCAAGCTGGCCCGGCTGGTCGAGGTCTTCGCGCGCCGCCCCCAGGTGCAGGAGCGGCTCACGTCGCAGATTGCCGACCTGCTCATGGAGCGACTCGAGCCGCGCGGCGTGATCGTCGTGCTGGAATGCGAACACTTGTGCATGGCGATGCGCGGCGTTCGGAAGTCGGGCGCGCGGACCATCACCTCGGCTGTCCGCGGCACTCTACAGCGGGACGCGAAGTCCCGCGCCGAAGCGATGACACTGATCAACTCTCGCTGACCAGCCCCGCCCCCTCGGGGTGACCACGACGCTCCGGATCGCCCGGGACGCGCGTCGCGGCAACCAACACGACCAGCGGTCACGACACGTGTGGCTCAACCAGACAGGAGCACGAGCAGCAGCGCGCCGCTGACCAGAACCGCCGGAACCAGGCTGACCAACCCACCCAGCCGTGTGGTGCGGTCCACCCGCCCGCCGGCGGCCGGTGGAAAGAGCCGGCCGACCGCCAACCAGCCCGCCACGAACGCCACCGCCGGCATCGGCAGGCCGCAGATGAGTGCGGCGCCGGTCACCGGTCCCGGACCGGTCGCGACGAACACCACCAACTGGATCAGCGGCACCACGAGGGCCAGCGGCGCGTACACCAGGAGGTTGCGGGCCGCAGCCGGCCAGCCAGCCGCCCCGACCAGCCCGCGGGCGGCCAGCGCGGCGTCCGCCGCCTCCGCCCGGTCGCCGGCGCTGCGCAGCGCGGCCAGCACCGCCGTCGGACTGTTCGCCATGGACCGGGTCGCCTCCGACAGCTCCGGTGGCGTCGGCACCAGCGAGATCGGTGGTACGCCCGCCTCCCGCAGCCGTGCCTCCTGCCTGGCCAGACGGGCGCGTACCATGGCCAACTCCGCACGAGCGGTCTGCACCGCCCGCGCCTGCTCACCGGCGGCGACGGCCGCGTCCCGGCGAACCCCGTCGAGCTGGCGGGCCGCGGCGAGATAGCCGGTCCAGGCCACGGCGACCGGATCGGGATCGACCCCGGCGGCTGCGGGGTCTGCCGCGACCCGTTGCCGTCCAGGGCCCGTGGCGCGGGTACGGGAGCGGCTCATGCCGGCACACCCTCCTCGTCGAACGGAACCAGCACGGTGCCCTGCTCACCGGGCCCGTCCCAGAGCATCGCCCGGGCGGCCCGGGGCCGCCAGTCCACCGTCCGGCCGAAGACGGTCGCGAGCTGTGCCCCGGGCACGTCGACCACGGCGACCGCAGCCAGCTTGGCCACCTCACCCTCGGGCTCCAGCAGAGACGCGAACGGTGCAACGGTGCGCCAACGGCCCAGCAGGTGCCGCCCGGCCGGCGGCCCCTCCCGCAGCAGGGTGCGCAGCCGGTCCGGCGGGAGCTGCCCGGCGTCCAGCTCGAAGTCGACGAGGTAGGTCGGCCCGGTCGCGTCGAGGGCGTCGAGTAGACCAGTGCGGTCGACGGCCTCGACCGGATGCCGACCGGCCAGCTCGGCGGCGAGCGCACCGGCGAGCCTCCGGAAGTCGTTCTCCGGAGCCACCACCACGAATCGAGCGGCACCGGGCGGGTGGTGAGCGGCGACGCTGCGGGCGGCGGTGACCAGAAGCCCAGCCGCCTCCGGGCCCGGCCCCAGTACGGCCAGGTTGCGGCCCGGAGAGGGGCCCAGCGGCACCGTCACCGTCGACCGGGTCACGTCCAGTGCCCGGCCCAGCAGAGCCGCCGGTCCCGGTGCTCCGTCGGCGACCGCCGCGCGGTAGCGGGGATCGTTGCGCAGCGCCGGGCGTGCGTACCCGGCGAAGACAACCGGTGGCGCGGAGCGCAGCGGGCGGGCGTCCCACAGCCGGTGTCGCAACGACTCCACCACGTCGGGATGGTCCTGCGGGTCGGGGAAACGGACCGTTCGCTCGTGCCCGCGGATGGCGCCCCGGGGGCCGCCCAGCCCGCCGGCGGTGTTCACGACCGCGCTGCCCACCGGCAGCCCGGCGGCGGAATCGTTGGTCGGCTCGAGCACCGCGCCGCCGCCGGGCAGCGCCACCCGCACCGGGAACTGGCCGAGGACCGAGTCCCGATCCGCCCGCGTCCCCAGGCCCAGGTCACCTTCGCCGGCCAGCAGCAGGTGCACCCCGTACGAACGGCCAGCCCGGGCGAGGGCGTCAAGCCGGGCGGCCGCCTCGGTGGCGATCCGGTCCCGGCCGGTGAGGAGCACCGGGAGATTGTCGACCACGCAGACGATCCGCGGCAGCTCCCGGTGCTGCCGCAACTCGGCGAAGCGTTGGCCACCGGCCCGCGCGCCGGCGTCCTCCCGGCGGCGCACCTCCGTCGCCAACAGGTCGAACAGATCCAGTAGGTACTCCCGGTCGGTCGCCATCGCGGCGGCCCGCACCTGGGGAATCCACGACCGGTCCCGCTCGGTCTGCAGAAACTCCACGAAGGACTCACCGACGCCGAGGTCGGCCAGGTAGAGGACCAGTTCGCTGGGACCGTACCGGGCCGTCAGGCCGAGCAGGGCGGTGGTGAGGAAAGTCGACCGGCCGGCGCCGGAACGGCCACTGACCAGCCAGTGCGGGGTCAGCTCCGTGAAGCCCAGCGAGACGGGCCGACCGCTCGCGTCGCCCACCGTCGTCGACAGGCCGTCGACCGAACTCGCCGTCCACAGCGGCTCGCACTGGTCCGGCAGCAGGTCGGCCAGGGCCAGCCGCGAACCGGCTTCCACCTGGTCGGCGAGCCGGCGGCAGACCGTTTCGACGAGGTCGGCCGGCGGATCCGGCTCGATGAAGACCGGAGAGTTCAGGCCCCCCGGCGGATCCACGCTGCACGGGCCGTCGGCCGTGCTGCCGGGCGGTCCGGGGGGCGGCGCACCGTGCGGGCCGCCCGGGAGGTCGACCGGATGGCGGCCCGGGCCGGCGAACGACGCGTCCGGTGGATCCCCGAGCAGGGCGTACGCGGTGCGGATCGCGAGCAGCGCGGCTCTGGGCACCGGCGGGCAGGCGGGCGGCCTGCCCGCCACCAGGAGATGCAACCCGTTCAACCGGCCCTGCTCGGCGAGCGCCTCGATCCGGGCCAGGTCGGTGCGGCCGGTCGGCTCGGGTAGCACGGCGATCACCAGCAGGAGTACCCGGTCGTGACGGCGGCGACCGCCCGCGCCGGGCGTCACCCACTGCTCCGCCTCGGACAGTACCGCGCGTAGACCGGCCACGTCCGTCGCCGGCGGCGGGAGGATCCCGGCGTCCGCGAGCGTCGCGAACGGGGCGAGCGCCGTACCGGTCGCGTCCACCGCGCGGACCAGCAGCGAACCGGCGGGCGTGGCTGCCAGCAGGCGCAGTAGTACGGCCCGAAGCAGGCCCGCCACCCGGGGATCCCGGGCGTCGGTGTCGATCGCGAGGTTCCCCGTGCCGATCAGCGGGACCAGGGCGGGGAACCGGGCGTCGTCGAGCGGTGCCGCTGTACCGACGCGGACGAACGGTGGCGGGTTCTCGCCGGCGGGAGTGGACGGAGTGAGCGTGTCCAGCGCCGCACCCGCCCAGTCCGGGGCGAGCAGTGCGGCGGCGCTGCGCAGTCGGTCGGCCAGCTCGTACTGGCGGACGTGGTCGGCGGGTGCGGGACGGATACCGTCGAGGACATCGGCGGCGGCGCTCGCAGTGGCGGCGGCCCGGCGGTGCAGGGCGGCGGCCCGGCTCGCCCGTGTCCTCGGACCGGCCACCGTGTCCACCCCCTCTACGCGAGGTCGGCAAGCCCTCCCCGCGCAGAGACGGTAACCCAGGATGACCCGCCCTCGGCGGAGGTGCGGCGGTGCTGCACCGGTGTTGTCGCAGATGTCACCGATGGGTATGGGGCCGTCACGATCCGCGAAATCTGGGGCATTGGGTCTCCCGCCAGCAGCGGTTAGCCTCAGGGGGTGGAATCAGTGCAGCCCCCCGCCGGTTCCCAGGTCTCCCGGGTACCGGCCCAGCGACCCCCCTCCGACCAGTTGGGGCCCCCGCCCCCCACGTCGGCACCGGACCCGCCGCGCCGCCGGGTCCGCACGATTCTGACCGTGACCGCGGCGATGCTGACGGCCCTTTTCCTGAGCGGGCTGGCGGCCGGCTATCTGCTGTACGACCGCGCGACCGCCCCCGACCGCAGCGCCCCCGACGTGGTCGTGGACAACTACCTGCGTGCCTTTCTCGTGGACCGCAACGATATCCGGGCTACCCTCTACATTTGCAGCGAAGAACCTGTGGACTTGGCCGCATTGACGGCGCTACGCGCCGAGGTTGAACAGCGGGAGGCGAGCTTTGGCGTGGATGTTAGGGTCAGCTGGGGCCCGCTTAACCGGTCGGAGAACCAGCGGGGTGAGTCGGTTGCTACGACGCTCAGCATCTCGAGTTCCGCAAACGGCCAGCCGCGAAGTAGCCGCCGGGAGGACTGGATCTTCGATGTCGTTCGAAACGAGAAGGATTGGCGAGTCTGCGGCGGTCGCAAGGTGAGCTGAGCACTCATTCGAGCCACAGGAGGTGAACCGGGACCTCGAGAGTGGTGGGTGACTGGCCGCGCCAGGCCCAGCGGTACCACTCGAACTCTTGGGCGATCCGGACGCAGATGTCCCCGTCGGCGCCGGAGTAGGTCTCGGTGACCGCCCGCAGGTCGCGGTGCTCAACCGAGTCGGCCACGTGCACGACCCGTCGGCCCGCGACGGCGTCCGCCTCGAAAACGGGGGTGGGGGCGCGATGCGCCGGCGCGTCCAGCGACACGAGCCGGTCAGCCTCCCCGCCGGTCGGCGGCCGGCGCTCACCGACGGTCTCCACCCAGACCCGGTCCACGGGCACCAGCGGCGCGAAGACCTCCACCTGGTCGGCCTCCGCGCGGTACCACTCGTGCTCCGGGATGACCGGTACGTAGGTGCGGCTGCCCTGCACCACGCGGTCGTCCGCGCGGAGGTCGCCCCGCCAGCCCAGGCCGGGCAGCCCGACGAGCACCCGACGCCCGCGCAGGTTCACGTGGGCGCTGGCCGGCACGATCTCGATCGGGTGGGGCGGCAGCGGCGCCCAGTCCGGCTGGCCGGCGAAGGGGTCGGGCAGCGGATCGGTCATGGCGGTCGGCGCCTCATTCCGTGCCTCGCAGCGGTGCCCCCCGATCCCGCATGAACGGCACCGGATCGATCGCGCCACGGCTGCTCCGGTCGCCGTCGGTGTGCACCTCGAAGTGCAGGTGCGGCCCGGAAGAGTTGCCGCTGCTGCCCACCTGGCCGATCTTCTCCCCCGCCTGCACCACCTGGCCGACCCGGACCAGGGGTTTGTCGACCAGGTGGCAATAGCGGGTCACGATCCCGCCGGCGTGCAGGATGTCGACAAACCAGCCGCAGCCGCCCTTACCCGGCCAGCCGTCCACCTTGCAGCTCACCTGACCGGCCCGGTCCGGGTCGCAGCGGGAAACCAGCACCCGTCCGGTGGCAGCAGCTCGGATCGGTAGGCCCTTCGGTGCCGCGATGTCCACACCGTTGTGCGCGGGCCGGTCCGCGGTGCGGAAGCCGGAGCCGACTCCGCCGGGGATCGGAGCGGTCCACCCGGAGGCGGCGACCCGCCCGGCCGCCGCCGCGTCGCAGGCCTGCCCACCGTCGACCGGGACGGTGCGGGCGGCTCCGCCGGCGAGCGCGTTGACGATGGTCGAGGCGAGCATCTCGTGCTTGGCGTACGCGTCTGGGAAGGCGCTGATCTGCACCGCCTGCGCCGCCTGGGTCAACGGGATTCGCTCCCAGTCGGGTACCTGGAGCAGCTTCTCGTAGAATTTGCCGGCGGCGTACTCGGGCGTCATCCGCTGGGCGACGGTGCCCCAGCCTGCCCGCTGCTGGAACAGGCCGACCGAGTCGTGGTCGGAGCCGACGCCCTCGTTCGGCTGGGTCCGCGAACCGGGCACCGTCGGGTTGGCGAGGTTGCGGAGCCGTGATTCCTGCATCGCTGTCGCCACGGCGATCACCCACCCTCGGGGCGGGACCTTCAGCTCCTGGCCGACCTTGACGATGCGCGCGGCGTTGCGGAGCTGGATCTCCCCGTACTGCGACATCCGGGGCATCTCACCGGTGATCTTGATGCGGAAGTCGCCGGTGCAGTCCTGGCTCGCCAGCCGCAGCCCGTCGCCACCGGTCCCGCCCAACTCGGTGAGGAAGAAGGCGCCGGCCCCACCGGTGCAGCAGAGCAGCGTGAAGGCCGCGGCGAGCGCGGCGGCCAGCGCCCCGGCTCGAAGCGGACGACGGAGGGGCCGGGCTACATGATCACTCATTCCTGCTCCCAGTCCACCGCATCCACCAGCCACCGGCCGTCGGGTGCCACCAGGTCGAGTCGGAGTCGCCCGGTGTCGAACGGCACGAGCACCTCGACGAAGGTCTCCGTCCGCGGTCGGACTGTCGCTCCGCCCGTCACCTGACCGGCGGGGACGCCCGCCGGATCCGCGCCGGCGAGCTTCTCGGTCAGTGCCAATGTGGAGAGCGGTCGCAGGCCGGCGTGCCACTGCTCGGGGCTGAGCCCCGGCCGCCCACGCCAGGCTGCGACGAACCGGTCGGTTGCCTGCTCCGGCGTCAGCTCACCGGGCCGGGTGACCGGTGTGGGCGGCGGCTCCGTGGCGATGGCCCCGTCGTCCCCGGCGGTCGGCGGCACCGTGGTGATCGGCCGGTCCGGGCGGTTGCTGAGCC
The DNA here is from genome assembly GCF_030345795.1 of Micromonospora sp. WMMA1363. Taxonomy (NCBI): domain Bacteria; kingdom Bacillati; phylum Actinomycetota; class Actinomycetes; order Micromonosporales; family Micromonosporaceae; genus Micromonospora; species Micromonospora sp. WMMA1363. The sequence continues at coordinate 3,724,118 of NZ_JAUALB010000001.1, read as the reverse complement.
CCGGATCCGACGGGCCGGCGGCCAGTCGGGCGGTGCCGATCACGCCGAACACCACGACGGCGAGCGCGAGCGCGATCCCGATCCGGGACCGGAGGACCCGGGTGAGCAGGGATTCGATCGTCCGTCGCACGGCCGTCACCGAGCCTCGGAGCGGATCCGTGAGGTGTGGCGCGCGGGGGCGGCGTCCGTCGATCCTGGCCGGTAGATCGCGAAGGAGGGGCTTTCCTCCGGGACGTCCGGCTCGGTCCAGTTGGCGGGTTGTCGTCGCTGCCGAGGCGTGACCGGTCGCCGACCGTCGGCCGACCGCCCCGCCGCCGGAGCGTCGGCGGGCCGTTCGCGTACGTCCGGCCGGCCGCCGCGATCGTCGGAGCGCACCGGATCCTCCAGGCGGGCCTCCGGTCGCAGGCTGGTTTGCTTCGCGACGACCGACCGGCGTCGCGTCATCGCCGGCTCTGCGGTGCCGCCGGGCTCGGCGACGTCGAGCCGGGCAGCCGTGCGCATGTCCCGGAAGAACCGGCGGTGCCAGGAGCCGGCGGAGCTGATCGCCTCGCTGTTGTCCTTGCCGCCGAGCTGGGTGATCCGCCGGTACGGGCGGAGCAGCAGCCAGCCGACCACGCCGCAGAGCCAGACCAGGACGACCTGCAACCAGCCGGGCAGGGTCGGCGTGCTCATGATGAGGTCCACCGCGAACAGGTAGATCGCGGCGCCGGTGCCGAAGATGGCGATGTTGAAGATGGCGGCGACGACGGCGTTGCCCAGCCGGCGCAGGCCGGCGCTGGCCGGCCGCAGCAGCCCCACCGTGCCCAGGATGGGGGCGGCGATCACCGCCCACCGGAAGATCAGGAAGCCGAGCAGCACCAGCACCGACGCGGTCAGGTCGAACATGGCGAAGAGCAGCGCGGCGAACACCGCGATGAACCCGGCGCCCACGCGGTCCATGTCCCGGACACCCTGGAGGTATTCGTACGCCTCCGGGTCCTCCGTCTGGATCTGCTGCGCGACCCGGGCCCACTGCTGCTGCTTTGCCTTGATGGTCGCCTCCCGGGTCGCCGGGTTCGAGCGGAGTTTCTCCGCCTCCTCCCAGGAGAGCGACTTCGCGTCGTACAGCGCGGGGCCGTACTTTTTCGCCGTTTCGCTGTCGGCGGAGCCCAGCGAACCCCGCAGCCAGTTTCGATACAGCATCGCCTCGGTCGCCGTGTCGCTCGCCCGGACCGCCGGCGGTCGATTATCTCTACACGATGCGGGATTAGGATCGTCGCACAAGTCCGGTGGCGTGTCCTTCGGGGCGGGACCGACGGCTTCGTGGACGACGCCCAGCGTGGTGATCAGGGTGCCGTCCGCGATGTTGGCCGACTTCACCGGCCAGGCGGCCAGGGCGGTCACCGCGACCATGACCAGCAGCGCCCAGCCCGCGGTCGTCATCGTGTTGCTCATGTCCGACTGGCGGGAGCGCCAGAGCAGGTAGAGGCCGACCACGCAGAGCGTGATGATGCCGAAGACGCTGAACACCTTCTGGTAGACGGCCTTGGTCGCCTGGTCCACCAGCGGGTCCGCCCAGCCCCACATCGTCCGCGGATCCCAGGCCCGTTCCCGCAGCGCGTTCGAGGCGCCGATGATCGCTGTTGCGATCATGAATTCGCCGTTCGCGACGGTGTTGGTGAACTTGTAGTCGGGATGGAGTACGGCGGTGGCACACCCGGCGTCAACGTCGTACGTGGTGTAGCTGTAACCGGCGTAGCCGTAGTCGCTGTAGAAGCCCTTCGGGCCGGGCAGCTTCGCGGACTCGGGACGGGCCGCGAACCATCCGGCGATCCCCGAGTCGGGGGCGGTCGGAGTCGGGGCGTTCCGACACCTGACGTCGTCCTCGGCGACCTCCTTCAGCTTGGTCACGCAGGCGCGGAAGTCGGCCTGCCACTCCTGCGTGGTGCAGAGGTCGCCCGGGGCCTGGGCGGTCAGCGGGGCGGCCGATGCCGCTGCCGTACCGACGGCCGGCCAGCTGATCGTCGCCCCGGCCAGGATGCCGAGGACGAGCAGGAATGTCGTCGTCCGTCTCCGGGGCCCGGCCATCTCACGCCTCCAGATCCGCTGCTGCCGTCGGCAGCGCCCCGGACGCGGCGGCGACCGCCGCCGGCGTGGTGTCCAGGTGGTCGAGCAGCCGGTCGACGTAGGAGACGTCGACCCGGACCTTCTGCACCCGCCCGTCGACGTCGCGCATGACGAACTCACGGAAGCCCAGCCTGGCGGCCGACGTGGCGTCGGCGGCGGACAGGGAGGCGAGGGTCGCCTCGTACCCGTCGTCGACGGGGACCCGCAGCAGCCGCAGAGCCTCGGTGGCGATCTCCGCGTCCTCGGCGATTCGGCCGACGAACACGGTGGAGACCAGATTCTGCACGTCGAGGCCCAGGATGTCCTTCGGATTCTGTGAGGCGACCAGGGCGGCGAGGTTCCACTTGCGGGAGTCACGAGCGAGTCGGACCAGGAACGACCGGCCGGAGCGCCATCCCTCCATGAAGTGCGCCTCATCGAGGCCGACCAGCTTACGGGACGACATCGAACCGCCGTAGCAGCGTCGTACCGCCAGCCGATGGGCGGTGTGCAGCATGGGCAGGGCGAGTGCCTCCTCGGCCGACCAGTACTCACGCTCGATCTTCAGGTCGGGCAGGCGGAGCCCGGCCATGGTGATCACGGTGAGCGCGGCTTCGGAGCCGAGTAGTCCCTCCGGCGGGCGGCCGAAGAAGAGCATGGCCAGCGGCATCTCGGCGGTGTCCAACAGCAGGTTGGCCAGTTCCTTGCCGGCGTGGTCGTCGAGCTGTCCGAGGCAGGCGACCACGTCGTCCAGCGTGGACGTCTCCTCGGCCGGCACCTGGCGGACGGCGTGCCGGAACAGGGTGGCGGTGGACGCCTCCCGGGCCACCTGCGGCGGCACCAGCATCATGCAGATGTCCTGCACGAGCATCCGGCGCTCCGCGCGGGCGTTGGACACGGCGATCTCGAACTCCCGGTCGCCTGCCGCGCCACTTGCGAACTCGCTGCGCAGCGGTGTGGGGATCAGCGAGTACGGTGCGAGGGTGCCGTGCTCGGAGCCGGTCAGGTTCAGCACGCGCGCGTACGGCCGCAGCTCGGGCATCGCGCAGAGCCGGGCGAGCGGGCCGGACGGGTCGAGCAGCGTCACCTGGACACCACGCCGCGCCGCCAGATAGCCGAGGGCACCGAGCAGGGTGGACTTGCCGCCACCCGGTTCGGCGACGAAGACCGCGAGCCCCGAACGCTCCCGGACCTCCATCGGGAAGTGCAGGTCGAGGAAGACCGGACGGCGGCAGGTGCCGGCCGTCCGCCCGATCAGGTCGCCGCGGCGGTCGCCGACGGTGGAAGCGGCCTGCGGGAGGGCGGCGGCGAGGAGGTTGACGGGCATCCGTCGGACGTAGCCGGTGTTGGCGATCGGCTCGCCGGGAATGAACTCGCGGGCCAGCCAGTCCTGGTTCTTCGGATGCTGTAGTGAGATCCGCAGTTCCCGGGAGTAGAGCTGGATCAGCCGCCGGGCGCGTTCCAGACACTCCTCGCGCGTCCGGCCACCGACCGCGATCCGGTGCCAGCCGTGCGCGCGTGCGGAGTCGACGGGCAACCCGGTGGTCATTTCGTCGCCGATCACGAGCGCCCGTTTCGCGAGCCGTTCCAGCTCGGGCGGCGCGTCGATGCCGTGTTCGGCGTAGTCGAGCTGCTGGGAGCGGATCATCCGGAGCCGGTGCTCCAGGTTGCGGAAGGAGTCGCCGGAGCCGAGGATGTCGACCCGGCTCGAGAGCTCCATCGGCCAGGGCAGCCGCTCGTGGAAGTGTAGCCAGGGCTCGTGCCGCTCGGGGATCTCCAGCGGCTCCATCCGACCGACGGCGAGCACCGCGACGTGCCGTTCCTCGCCGGTCATCCGATTGACCAGCTTGACCGTGGAGCCGTACGGGGTGCGGTAGCGCTCCACCTGCTCGGTCAGGGCGAGTAGGTCGCCGCGTTCCCACCGCCCGTCGGTGACCGGGGAGAGCCGACCGGGCGGTGCCATGCAAAGGGCGACCGAGCGGTAGAGCAGCCACTCCAGTTCCTGGGCTGTGACCCGCCGCCCGCGCATGCCGAAGGCGCCCAGCACCTCGTCGAACTGCTCGACGGTACGGCCGAGCTTACGCCGTTCACCCTCGGCTACGCCCCGACCGAAGGTGCGCAGCAACCGCTCCGTCAGCGAGTCACCCAACGATCGCCGGGCGAAGGTCACCCCGAGGTACGTCTGCCCCTCGGCGTGGTTGACCGACAGCAGGTGCCGCTGCGCCGCCACGAGATGGTCGCCCCAGCCGGGTGTGCCGGGCACGTCGGGCAGCGGCACCGAGGTGTGCGTGTCGATGGTGCGGGCCCATTCGTCGGCCGGGAACGGGCGGGTGGTGCGCCGCAGGTGCAGGCGGAACCCGGCGAGCCCGGCGTACTGCTCGGAGATGGCCGAGAGCAGTGCTTCCCGCTCGGCGTCCGGCCGGAACGCCCAGCGCACCTCGGGCAGCCAGTACCAGGCGGTGACGGTGTTCGGGGTGAAGGTGAGATGCCCGGCGATTTCGGTGATGGCCAGCTCGACCGCTGGATCACGGTCGCCAAACTTGATCCTTGGTGCATTCACCCGAACTGGCTTTGTGGGGCGGCCCGGGCGGCCGGCGGACCGCTGTCGTGGCGTCACGTCCCGGGTGCCCGCCCGCTCGGGTATCTGCTCGGAGTCGCGGTGCGCGTTCGGCTCGGCCGGTGCCGGTGCCGGTGCCGGTGCCGTGGTCGGTTGGTCCGCCGGGAGTCGGAGCGCGGGAAGGCGGTCGCCGACCTGGTGCGGGACCCGGGGCGACCGCGCGGGTGACTCGACCTCGTCGTCGTACGAGCAGGGCGTCGACGGTGTGGCTGGCCGCTGACCGGTGGCTCGACCGGACTGGGACGGCGCGAGCGCCGCTTGGTCGTCGGCCGCCCGTGCACTGGTCCGCGTGGGCGGTTCGGCCGGCGTTGCGGGTTGTTGAACCGACTCGACCCGGGCAGCTCGGACGGCCGGTTGCCGCCGTTCCGCCGGCTCGGCGGCGGCCGGCTGCTGCGGGATCGTCGGCAGCTCGCGTACCGGTGGCCGGGCGGGAGCGGAGCGTGCCGGGCGGTTCGCACCGAACAGATCGAGGAACGGGGAGTCGATGTCCGTGCCGTCTGCCGGGGCGCCTTCCGTCGGCGCCCGCCGGGACAGGGGGCGGGGAGCCTGGAAGACGCCTACCCCGCCGTAGCCCGGTGTGCTGGCCAGGGCCGGGTCGAGGACGGCCTCGTCCACCTCGACCACCTCCGCGTAGTCGAACGAACGCGTGCGGTCACCATGTGGGGCGGCCGGAGATCCCGGCGTGGAGGAGCGACTCATGCGACCGCCTCACCCGTGTCGTTGCCCTGCCCGGTCATGCCAAGTTCCTCTCGGATCCTGATCCGGCTGCCGACCAGACGGGGGTCGCGCTGCTCGGCGGCCGGCTCCCGGGTGCGTCGCCAGTCGGTCAGCGCGGTGCGAATCACCATGCGCGCCGGCCGGTCCGGGTCGACGTGCCGGAAGACGAACGAGGTCGTCACGATGGCGAGCGCGATCTCCCAGGCGGGAAAGAGCTCGACCTGCAACGTGAACAACCAGTGGATGAACATGTAGAGGGGAACGAGCAACATGAACAGCCCGTACTGGGCGTACGGGAGGTGGACCGGAAGGGTGTAGCCGGGCGGCCCGAGGTAGACCAGGCGAGCCCGGTAGATGTCATCGTCGGTGCGCAGCCGCATGTCCTGCCCGCGCCTATTCGAAGATCAGGTCGATCAGGTAGTCGCCGACGAAGAAGAGGGTGGCGGCCCCGGCGATGAAGGCTAACCCGACGATTGCGATCGCCGAGCTGGTCAACACTTTGGAGATCTCTCCCCGGCTGGCCCGCCCGATGAAGATGACTCCCAGGGCGGCCAGCAGGATCGGGGCGATCTTGCTGGCGAAGAAGGTGACGATGTTCTCGGTGTCGATGCCCTTGGGTGCCGGCTCGGCGAGTGGCGTCAACGCCAGGGTGGAGAGAGCGTCGGCGGCGGCGGGCGCCGTCTCCATCAGCTCGATGGCGATCACTGGAACCTCCCCATGTCGCGGCCGGCGGCGCCGCGGTGGTGCAGTAGACGTGCCTGGCGGGAACGGTGCTCTTGTGATGCGGCCACGGTGCCGCGTTCGTCACTCACCACGGTCGGTGATGAGCTTTGGGCGGATTGTTCCGCTCCGGCCTTCCCTCCAGGCTTCGCCATCTCGATCCCGGGCAATTCCAAAGCGTACGGCCAGCCACTGTTTGCGACAAGCCGCGAAGAGCCGACCCGGTCCGACCTCGTTGTCCGATCGCACTCCTGTGCCAATACCCTTGTCGGCACACCCGCCGCGGCTGCTCGGGGCCGCCGACGGAGACCGGTACGGTCTACCCGTGACCGATCTGGCAAAGGCCCCGGACCCGATGGTGATGGGCATCCTGAATGTCACGCCGGACTCCTTTTCCGACGGCGGACGGTACGCCGACCTCGACGCTGCCGTCGCACACGGCGTGCGGCTGCGGTCTGACGGCGCTGGTCTGGTCGACGTGGGTGGTGAGTCGACCCGGCCGGGAGCCGCCCGGGTGGACGCGGAGACCGAGGCGACCCGGGTGCTGCCGGTGGTGCGCGCGCTGGCCGCCGCCGGTGTGCCGGTCAGCGTCGACACCACCCGTGCGCGGCTCGCCGAGCTGGCGCTCGCCGCCGGTGCGAGCGTGGTCAACGACGTCTCCGGTGGACTGACCGACCCGGACATGGCCCGCGTCGTGGCCGCCGCCGGGTGCCCCTGGGTGCTGGTGCACTCGCGCGGCCACTCGCGCACGATGAGTGAGCTGGCGCGCTACGGCGACGTCGTCGCCGACGTCCGGTCCGAGCTGACACAGCGGGTCGACGCGGCACTACGGGCCGGGGTCGCGGCCGATCGCATCGTGGTCGACCCGGGGCTCGGCTTCGCCAAGACCGCGGCGCACAACTGGGAGCTCAGCGCCCGCCTGCCCGAACTGCTCGATCTCGGTTTCCCGCTGCTCTTCGCGACCAGCCGCAAGTCCTACCTGGGCGCGCTGCTGGCCGCGCCCGACGGCACGCCGCGGCCGACCGAGGGGCGCGAGATCGCGACGGTCGCCACCAGCCTGCTCGCGGTGGCGGCGGGTGCCTGGGGCGTCCGGGTGCACGACGTCCGTGCCACCGTGGACGCCTTGGCCGTCTGGCGGGCCACGGGCGCTCCCCGACTGGCCGCCGCCGACAGCCACTCCACCGCGGGCGGCCATCGCACGGCCGATCAGCACGGCAACCGCGGGGGCGGGGCGACCGCGGCCGATCTGGCCACCGGGGTCCCGGCCGCCGACCGGCACGGAGGAGAACGATGACCGACCGGATCACCCTGACCGGCCTGCGCGCGCACGGCCGGCACGGGGTGTACGACTTCGAGCGCGCCCAGGGTCAGGACTTCGTCGTCGACGCCGTCCTGGAGCTGGATCTGGTCCCCGCCGCCGTCTCTGACGAGGTGGCCGACACAATCCACTACGGTGAGCTGGCCGAGCGGCTGGTCGAGGTGGTCACCGGGGAGCCGGTCAACCTGATCGAGACGCTCGCCGATCGGCTACTCGCGGTCTGCCTGGCGGACGCCCGGGTGCACACCGCCACGGTCACCGTGCACAAGCCGGCGGCGCCTGTCCCGTACGCCTTCACCGACGTGGCCGTCACGATGACGCGGACCCGCGTCCGATGACTCGTGCCCTGCTCTCCCTCGGCAGTAATCTCGGCGACCGCCTTGCCCACCTGCGGTCGGCGGTCGGCGCGCTGGGCGAATCCGTGCTGCTGGTCTCCGGGGTCTACGAGACTCCACCGTGGGGGGACACCGACCAGCCCGCGTACCTGAACGCGGTCGTGCTGGCGCAGGATCCGGCCGCGGCCCCCGACGACTGGTTGGTGCGGGCCCGGGCGGCGGAGCGTGCGGCCGGTCGTGAGCGCGACCCGGCGCGGCGCTTCGGGCCGCGCACCCTGGACGTCGACGTGATCGCCGTCTGGACCGGCGACGGCGAGCCGGTGCTCCGCGACGACCCCGAGCTGACCCTGCCGCACCCGCGGGCCCACCTGCGGGCCTTCGTGCTGCGCCCGTGGATCGACATCCAGCCGTACGGGCAGCTACCCGGGCGCGGCTGGCTGACCGACCTGCTCAACGCCGGGCGGGTCGCCGCCGACGCGCTGGAACTGCGTCCCCGTCCCGATCTGGCGTTAGAGTCGACGTCATGAGGAAGTGGAGTCGACCAGCATGACGCGTTCCCAGACGCCGCCTCCGGGTGGCCCCGGCCGGATGGGACCGACGCGGATCTCGACCCTGGTGGTGGCTGGTCTCGCGGCCGCCGCGGTGGCCTGGTTGCTGATCAGCTTCCTGTACTACGACTATCTGCCCGACCTGCCGTGGCTGCCGGCGATCACGCTGGCCGCGCTGGCCGTACTGGAGGCGTACGCCGCGATCAACACCCGGGGGCGGATCGAGCGCCGTCCGGGTAGGGAGCCGGTGAATCCGCTGCTGGTCGCCCGCTTCGTCGTGCTCGCCAAGGCGTCGGCGCTGGCCGGCGCCATCTTCGCCGGTTTCTACGCCGGCCTGACCGGGTGGCTGTTCGTGGAGCGTACCGACGCGGCGCAGAACGACCGGTCCGTCGCCGGTGCGGGGCTGCTCGCTGGGCTCGCGCTGGTGGCCGCGGCGCTCTGGCTGGAACGGTCCTGTCGGGTGCCGGAGCAGGAGGACGACGAGGACCGTGAGCCCGGTGATCGGGAGAGCCGTCCCGGTCCACGCTGAGCAGGGGGTTTCGCCCGGCTACCGGCGCAGGTACGTTGCCTGCGAACCGGAGAGCAGCGGCCGCGCCGGTCCGCCCGTGCGCGTCGGACCCGGACGGGCGGCCACCTGAAGGGCGGGCGCATGCGGTACGACGAACCGGGCCGGGACTCCGCCGACACCTCGTCCGGGATTCCGAGCGCGGTGCTGGAAAACGTCTTCGACGACCCGGTGCACGGTGAGCCCGGTCGGGACCGGCTCGGTGTGCACGTCGTGTGGGAGATCATGCTCCTGGCCGGCCTGGCCGGCGTCGGCTACCTGCTCTGGCGCGAGGCGCCGGGAACATTTCGGGGCGACGGATTGCGCGGCCTGCTGGTCGACGCGGTCGTGCTCGGCCTGCTGGTGCTGGCGGCGGGGCTGAGCCTGCGTGCCGCCGTGGTGAACCTGGCGATCGGGCCGGTGGCCGTCGCGGCGGCTCTGCACGTGGCGGAGCAGGGTGACCGCGGGATGGGCGTCGCCGTGGGCCTGGCCCTCGCCGCCGCGGCGCTGGGCGGCCTGCTTCTGGCTCTCGCGGTGGTGGTGCTGCACGTCCCCGCCTGGGCGGCCAGCCTCGCCGCCGGGGCAGGAGCGGTCGTGTTCATCGAGCGACGGTCGACACCCGTGATCCCGCAGGGCGGCTACGACCCGACGGGCGACGCGGTGTACCTGGCTGCCGGGTTCGCGGCGGTCGCGGTGCTCGGCGGGCTGTTCGGGGCGCTGCGGCCGGTCCGCCGGCTGGGCGGCCGGTTCCGGCCGGTCGTCGACCCGGCCCGCCGCCGGGGCGTGCTCGCGGCGGTGGTAGCCGGTGGCGCGCTGGTCGTCTCGACCGTGCTGGCGGTGCTGGCGGGAGCGCTGCTGGCCACCGGCGGCGCCGGGCCGGTCGTGCCGGCCACCGGGCTCGACTGGACGGTGTTGGCGGTCGGCACGTCGCTGCTCGCCGGGACCAGCGCTTTCGGTCGTCGTGGCGGCATCCTCGGCACCCCCTTAGCGGTGGCGCTGGTGACGCTCGTCGTCACGGACCTGCGGTCGGAGGGCCACTCGGTGAGCCGGTGGGCGGTCGGCGCGGCGGCGCTCGGCGTCGGGCTGGTGGTCACCCGCCTGGTCGAGGCGTACGGTCGGCCGCGTGCCGGTGGGTCCGTTGCGGACCGGGGCCTGGACCCGGACGGCCGGATCAGCACCGGCTGGGCGGTGACCCGCGCCGACCCGATCGGTGACTGGCCGCCGGCCTTGCCGACCCAGTCCGTGGAGAACCCGGTGGACCCCTGGGGCGTCCCGCAGTGGGACGCCGACCGACGCTGGGACTCCGGTGGCCGGTGAGCCCCGTCCACCCGGCCAGCGGTGATCTCGCCGGTTAGGCTCGGCGGCATGACCGACAAACCATCGAGGTCCCCGGCCGGCCGGTCCCTCACAGAACTGGACGCACTGTCCACCGAGGAGTTGCGGGAGTTGGCGTTCGCGGCGGCCCGGGAGCGTCGCGACGTGCGTTTCTTCTGGTCGGTGCTGCGGCATCTGCCGAACGCCGACGAGGCCGCCGCCCTCGACGGGGCGCCGAACTCGGTCGGGCCGACCGTTGACGAGGCGGTGGCGTTGTGGCGGGAACTGACCGGTCACGGGTACGAGGAGTCGGCCCCCCTGCTGCGGGCGGCTTTCATCGACTACCTGATGAGGCATCCCGAATGACCGCCGCCGGGCGAATCTGCCCCTCGCCGTTGCCCGGGGACTGATCCGACCGTGGCGTCTACCAACCGGACCGGCACCACCGCCCGGTACGTTACGCCGGTGGGCACCGGTGCCGTTGCCGCGTTTCTGCTGGTCGCCGTCGGGGGAAGCCCGGCGTACGTCGGGTGGGCCGGGGACCACACCGACGAGGCGTCGGCGGGCGGCTGGGTCCTCCGCCTGCTCACCTGGCCCGCGTGGTCGTCCGACCCGGACGTGCCGGGCGGGCTGTTCGGCGCGAACCTGCGGGCCGTCCTGCTGGTGCTCTTCACCGCGGGCCTGCTCTATCTGCTTCCCGCCGCGCAGGCGGCCCGGGTGCCCGGCTCGGCCAGCCAGTTCTTCACGGGGTGGGCTGGGTACTCGCTGGCCGGTGGCCTCGCCTCCCTGGTGGCCTCTCCGGTCGCCTCCGACTCTTCGCTGCTCACCGTCGTGCAGTCCGGGGGCGGCGGGGCCTCGTACGGATTCCTCTTCGGCTGGATCGTCGGCGCGGCGAGCCTCGGCGGCCGTGCCTGAGCCGGTTGCCGACTGGTTGTGCCTTGAGCCGGTTGCCGACCCGAGGCGCCTGACCCGGGTGCCGACCGGTTGTGCCTGAGCGGCGCGAGGCCGACCGGCGTGCGGCCGTCAGTGGACCCGGCCAACCAGGTCGAGCAGCCGGCCCCGGGTGAGCACGCCGACCGGCCGGTCCGTGTCGGTCACCACCACCTGGTCGGCGGCGGAGGTCAGCAGGACGCTGAGTGCGTCGTACGCTGATCCGCCGAGCGGGACCGTGGGCAGCCCGGCCACCGTCGTCGCGGGCAGCGGTTCGACCGCTTCCCGGGTGATCGCGGTGACGGCCAGCCGACGGATGCCCCGGTCGGCGCCGACGAACTCGCGGACGAACGGAGTGGCGGGCGTGCCCAGGACGGCGGACGGGGTGTCGTACTGCTCCAGGTGGCCGCCCTGGGACAGCACCGCGATCCGGTCGCCCAGCCGGACGGCCTCGTCGAGGTCGTGGGTCACCAGCACGATGGTCTTGCGCACCTCGGCCTGCAACCGGAGGAACTCCTCCTGCAAACGAGTCCGCACGATGGGGTCGACGGCGGAGAAGGGCTCGTCCATCAGCAGCACCACCGGGTCCGCGGCGAGCGCGCGGGCCACCCCCACCCGTTGCCGCTGGCCGCCGGAGAGTTCGTGTGGATAGCGGCGCCCGAACCGCGCCGGGTCGAGCCCGACCAGGTCGAGTAGCGCCGTCACCCGCTGGCGACGGCGCTCCGAGGGCCAGCCGAGCAGGTGGGGCACGGTGCCGACGTTCGCGCTCACGGTCTGGTGAGGGAAGAGACCGACGTTCTGGATCACGTACCCGATCCGGCGGCGCAGCCGCACCGGGTTCACCCGCGTCACATCCTCCCCACCGAGCAGGATCCGCCCGCCGGTCGGTTCGATGAGCCGGTTCACCATCCGCAGCACGGTCGACTTGCCGCAGCCCGACGGCCCGATCAGCACCGTCAGCTCACCGGCCGCCACGTCCAGGGTCAGGTCCCGGACGGCCTCGGTGCCGTCCGGATAGCGTTTGCTGATCGCGTCGAGGGTGATCGACGCCGCTTGCGCCCCGGCACCGGCGCGCTCCCGCGGAGTAACGTCCACACATGTCCTTCCGCCTGAGTTACCGGGCCGACCCGGGTAACCCCTGGTTCTCCTGGCCGTACGTGCGGGACAACTCTGACACGATCTTCGCCGCGCTGCGCGAACACACCTCGTTGACCGCGCGGGCGGTGCTCATCGCCGTCCTGGTGGCGCTGCCGCTCGCGGTGGCGGCGTACTGGTTCCGGCCGCTGGCCGGCCCCATCCTGGCAGTCACCGGCGTCCTCTACACGGTCCCGTCGCTGGCGCTGTTCGCCTTCCTCGCGCCGTATCTCGGCATCGGGGCGGTGACCGTGCTCAGTGTGGTTGCGCTCTATGCGCTGCTGGTGATCGTCCGCAACGCGCTCGCCGGGCTGACGCAGGTACCTCCCGAGGTGCGGGAGGCGGCTGAGGGGATGGGGTACGGCCGCTGGGGGCGGCTGCTCCGGATCGAGCTGCCGCTCGCCCTGCCCGGCATCCTGACCGGGCTGCGGCTGGCGACGGTGTCCACGGTGGCCCTGGTGACCGTGGGTGTGGTGATCGGGCGGGGCGGCCTGGGCCAGCTCATCTTCGCTGGCTTTCAGAACAACTTCTACAAGGCGCAGATCATGACCGGGACGTTGCTCTGTGTCCTGCTCGCCCTGGTGCTCGACCTGGTCCTCGCTGGTGTCGGCCGACTTCTCACGCCGTGGCTACGTCGTCGGAATCCGGCGTGAGCGTTGCGGGGCACCAGATCGGGCGCGGTCCGGCGGGGTATGAAGGAACGGTGGCGGCGGTGAACCCGATCGAGGCGGCGGTGGTCTGGCTCAACGATCCGCTGAACTGGACCAACCCGGGCGGCATTCTGGACCGGTTGGCCGAGCACCTGTCGCTGTCGGCGGCGGCGGTGGCCGTTGGCTGTCTGGTGGCATGGCCGATCGGGCTCTGGCTCGGGCACGCCGGGCGGGGCGGGGGACTGGTCGTACTGATAGCCAACCTCACACTCGCCATCCCGACGCTGGCCCTGCTGACCATCCTGCCGCTGACCTTCCTCGGGTTCGGCCGGCCGGCGGTGGTGGTGGCGCTGGCTGTGTTCGCGGTGCCACCACTGCTGGCCAACGCGTACACCGGGGTACGCCAGGCCGACCCGGAGGCCCGGGACGCGGCGCTCGGGATGGGTTTCTCCGGTTGGCAGTTGCTGCGCAGAGTGGAGCTGCCGCTGGCGGTGCCCTATTTGGCTGCCGGTTTCCGGACGGCGGCAGTGCAGGTGGTGGCCACGGCCGCGCTTGCGTCGTTCGTCAACGGCGGCGGCCTGGGGCAGATCATCCGCGCCGGCTTCGGCCTGGACATCGCCGCCGGCGGCGGGCAGATCCTCGCCGGGGGCGTGCTCGTGGCCGGGCTCGCGGTGCTGGTGGAGCTGCTCCTGGCGCTGGTCGAGCGGCTCGTCACCCCGCGACCGCTGCGAGCCCGCGTTCGCGGTGCGAACCGCCGTGCGGTGGACGCGGTCGCGGGCGGCTGAGCCGGTCGCGGGGTTGGCCGATGGTCGGCCCCAAGTGACGATCCGGTGACAAAGCCCGCCCTGAAATTGTCGGACCCCGGTGCAGGATGTTGGGTGGAAACGCGGGCGGTGTCGGATCGCCCGTCGGACACGCGGCCGACCCGACCGGGGTCGCGCCGGGACACGGAAGGCGGGCATACATGCGCGCACGCACACGCCTGGCGGTCGGCGCGGCAGGCGCCCTCACCACGGTCGGGCTGCTGACCGCCTGCGGGGCCGCCGGCTCGTCCGGCACCGAGGCGCCGGAGCAGGCCGCGTCCGGGGCCGGGTGCGACCCGGTCGCCGGCGACGAGCTTGTCGTCCTCGACGACGACAAGAAGCTCCAGGACACCGACAACGTCATCCCCGCGGTCAACGCCGACGTCGCGACCCCGCAGCTCGTCGCCGCGCTGGACAAGGTCTCCGCGGCGCTGGACACGCCGAAGCTGATCCAGCTCAACAAGGCCGTCGACGTGGACCGCAAGACGCCTGCGGTCGCCGCGGCGGACTTCGCCACCGCCAACGACCTGACCGCCGGCATCGCGAAGGGTCCCGGCGGCCGGATCGTGGTCGGTGCCGGCAACTTCAGCGAGAGTCAGACCCTCGCCGAGCTGTACAAGATCACGTTGATCGAGGCCGGCTACCAGGTGACGGTGCAGCAGATCGGCAGCCGCGAACTCTACGAGCCGGCCCTGGAGAAGGGTGAGATCCAGGTGGTCCCCGAGTACACGGCCACCATGGCGGAGTTCCTCAACACCAAGGAGAACGGGCAGAACGCCCAGCCGGTCTCCTCGCCGGACCTGGACAAGACGGTCGCCGCGCTGAAGATCGCCGGCGACAGGGCTGGCCTGGTCTTCGGGGCGCCCTCCGCCGCGCAGGACCAGAACGCCTTCGCCGTCACCCGCGCCTTCGCCGACACGTACGCGGTACGCACCCTTTCCGACCTGGCCGAGAAGTGCTCGGGGCAGGCCACCGTGCTGGCTGGCCCGCCGGAGTGCCCGCAGCGGCCGAAGTGCCAGGCCGGGCTGGTCCAGGTCTACGACTTCAAGGCCGGGTCGTTCAGTTCACTCGACGCCGGTGGTCCGCAGACGAAGAACGCCCTGAAGACCGGGGCGGCCAGCGTCGGCCTCGTCTTCTCCTCTGACGGAGCGCTCGCCGCCGGCTGACGGGCCGCCCGAACGGCATCCACGGCCGCGCCCGGTCACCCGGTGGCGCCGGGTCACCGGGTGGCCGGGCGCACCGTAACCTACCGCCGAGTAGCTAGGTCGGATGACGTCTGCAGCCGTTCCCACACCACGCAACTCTGGGTAGGCTGCACACTCATGCCCGCCTCGGTGGATACCGACGAACCGCGTAATCCGTCGTTGCTGACGGCCCTCTTCTGGGTCGGCGTGGCCCTCGCACCCGTGGCGGCGTTGATTCTCCTTATCGCTGACGGTAATGGCCCGCTACGCTTCGCGGCCGTGCTGGCCATCTTGGCCGTCGTGCTGATCGGGCTGTCGATCGCGTTGCGGGCCGACGGTGGCTCCGCGCAGCTCCCGGCGGAGCTGCGGGAGGAGATCGAGCAGCTCCGCCGGGAGCTGCACGGAGAGATCGTTGCCGCCGCCCAGCGTGGCAACCAGGCCCTCGACCAGGCGCACCAGGCCCACGAGGCGGTCGTCGCGTTGCGCCGGCGGCTCGACGCCGGTGCCGCCGCCCGCTCGAATGGGGCCGACGCGGGTGGCGCGGGCCGGGCCCGCGTCCCCACCGTCGAGCCGGCCGGTCGGCCGGCGGGGGAGGCTCGCTGGGGCGGCACCGATCGGGAGGACCAGGTCGATCCGACCCGCCCCGCCGACCGGCCGACCGTCGACGCACACGCGACTGACCGCCCGGCCACCGGTTCGGCGAACGTGTACGGCGGCGATCAATCCGCCGGTGGCTACGGTGGCTACGGCGGCTACGGCGGCGATCGCGCCAGCGGTGGGCATGCCGCGGAACGGTCTGCAACGGGCTACGGCACCTGGTCCGCGGAGTCCGAGGGTCAACCCGGGCGCCGGTCGCGCGGGGTGGTGCAGCGCACCGAGACGGTGCATGTCACGACCCGGCACACCATAGTGGACGGTAGTGGTGTCGGGGAGGACGGCACTCGGTACGGCGGATATCGCGGCCGCCGGTCGGCCCGCGCCGAGGAGCCGTCGTGGTCCGGCGGGGACGAGGGCAGTTCCTGGTCCGGGCACAGTGACGCGGACGGCCGGTCGTGGTCGGGCGGGAACGAGCGTAGCCGGCCGCGCGACGAGCCCGGCTGGACCGACCGGGACGAGTCCGCCCCGGCCGGGCAGCAGTGGAACGACCGCGGCTGGTCCGACCAGCGTGACGACCGAGGTTGGGGCGGGGAACAGTCCTGGGACACCTCCGCCGAGCAGTACGGCCGGATCCGGTCCACCGCGCCGGACGGTGGTGCGGCCGATGGCGAGTACTGGTCGCAGGCCCGCGCCGGGGATCGCTGGGCCGCCGTCCGCGACGACGACCGGGGCCGCGAACTGCGGATGGGCGAGCTGCGGGCGGAGCTGCACACGGACCAGGTCGGCACCGAGTTCCGGGTGGCGGACCGGTGGGCGGCGGTCCGCCGGGACGAGGGGCGCGACCCTGACGACGCATGGCAGGGCTCGTGGGTCGAGTCGGAGGACCGGCCGGCGCTGCCCCCCGGTGGGGTGCCGGTGCCGGATGAGTGGCGGGCCTCCCCACGACGGGAGCCGGAGCACCAGTGGTCGCCCGAGTCCGGCCGCCACGGTTACCCGTCCCGGGACGACGCTTCCCGCGGTGGCGCCCGATCCACCGATCGCTGGCGCTGACCGGGCCGTCCGGCCCACCGTCCGTCGCGCGCCGGGCTACTTGTCGATGTCGCCGACCACGAAGAACATCGAGCCGAGGATGGCGATCAGGTCGGGCACCAGGCAGCCGGGCAGCAGGGTGGACAGCGCCTGCACGTTGGCGTACGACGCGGTGCGTAGCTTCAGCCGCCACGGCGTCTTCTCGCCTCGAGACACCAGGTAGTAGCCGTTGATGCCGAGCGGGTTCTCCGTCCAGGCGTAGGTGTGCCCCTCGGGTGCCTTGAGCACCTTGGGTAGCCGGGTGTTGATCGGGCCGGTGAGCCGGTCCACCCGGTCCAGGCACTGGCCGGCGAGGTCGAGCGAGGCGTACACCTGGTCGAGCAGCACCTCGAAGCGGGCGTGGCAGTCCCCGGCGGTGCGGGTCACCACCGGGACGTCGAGCTGGTCGTAGGCCAGGTACGGTTCGTCGCGGCGCAGGTCGAGGTCGAGTCCGGACGCCCGGGCGACCGGCCCGGACGCGCCGTACGCGGCGGCGTCCGCCGCCGACAGCACCCCCACCCCGACCGTGCGGGCCAGGAAGATGTCGTTGCGCCGGATCAGGTGGTCCAGGTCCGGCATCCGGCGGCGTACCTCGCCGATGGCCGCCCTGGCCCGTCCGGTCCAGCCCGCCGGCACCTCCTCCTTCAGGCCGCCGACCCGGTTGAACATGTAGTGGACCCGGCCACCGGACACCTCCTCCATGACCGCCTGGAGGGTCTCCCGTTCCCGGAACGCGTAGAACATCGGGGTGATCGCGCCGATCTCCAGCGGGTACGAGCCGAGGAACATCAGGTGGTTGAGCACCCGGTTCAGCTCGGCGAGCGCCATCCGTAGCCAGGTTGCCCGCTCCGGAACCTCCATGCCCATCAGGCGCTCCACGGCCAGTACCACGCCCAGCTCGCTGGAGAAGGCGGACAGCCAGTCGTGGCGGTTGGCCAGCACGATGATCTGCCGGTAGTCGCGGACCTCGAACAGCTTCTCCGCGCCCCGGTGCATGTACCCGATGATCGGTTCGGCGCTCACCACGTGCTCGCCGTCGAGCACGAGCCGTAGCCGGAGTACGCCGTGCGTCGAGGGATGCTGTGGACCGATGTTGAGCACCATGTCGGTGCCGAGCTGCTCTCCGCCGGCGCCGGTGCCGACGGTCAGTTCGCGAAGGCCGGCGTCCGTGGTCATGCCCGTCATCGTGCCACGAGCGGGTCGACGGCGACGCCGACCGGTTGGAGTAGCCACCGGTGTCCGCCGAGGCCGGCCGGGTCGGTCAGTTCGGCTGCCGCCGACGCGGCGGCCAGCGCCCGCAGGTACCCCGCGGGGTCCCGGGCGGCCAGGCTCAACGGTGGCCGGCAGCCGTCGGCCCCGAGCGCTCGTAGCGCCTCCCGCTGCGACACCAGGGAGTGCGCGCACCGCGCGACCCGCTCACCGGCGGCGGCGACCGAGTCCATGGCGACGTGCGCGGTGACATCGCACGATCCGTCCGGTATCGGGCGCACCTGCCGCCCACCTCGGTACCCGGTCAGTGTCCCGTTCATCGGCCGCCCGGTCCGCAGGTGCCCGTAATCCACCGCCACCGCCACTCCCCGCTCGACCCGGCTCACCGCCGCCGCCCAAGCCTCGTCCCTGCTCCGGCCGATCTCCGCCCGCGCACCCTCCCCGTTGGTCGACAGGTTTTCGTCCGGTCCAGGGCCAATCGAAGCTGGGTGCTTCCTGGTCAACTGGGTGGAGGCGGGGCCGGGCCACCAGGTGGTCAGCCAGGCGGTGTCGGCGCCGCTGACCGGGGCGCCGACTGTTTCGTCGCCGCTGCTGGGGTCGACCAGGAGGTAGCGCCAGCCCTCGGAGGTGGGGACGGCCAGGTCCAGCGGAACGTTGTCGAGCCATTCGGTGGCCAGGAGGACGCCGGTGATGCCCGCGGGAATCTCGTCCAGCCAGGTGATCTGCTCGGGCAGGCCCGCGGGGCGCGGGGCGAGTTCGACCGCGGTGAACCGTACCCGCTGAGCCAGCGGCACCGGCGTGGCCCGCGGCGGACCGGCGACGCCCGGCGGGGGCTCGCCGCGAACCCCGGTTGCGAGCAACGCGGCGAGGGAACGCACCAGTTCTCCGCGACCGGCTCCGACGTCGACGACGGCGAAGGCCGGGGGATGCCGGAGAGCCTCGTCGACCGACGTGATCAGGCGGAGCAGCGCCGAGGCGAATGCGGGTGAGGCGTGGACGCTGGTGCGGAAGTGACCGGCCGGGCCGGCGCCGGAGACGAAGAAGCCGCCTGGGCCGTACAGCGCCCGGTCCATTGCATCTCGCCAGCGTACCGACATCAGTTCAGTCCGGTTCGAGGGTGCGTCACCGTGCGACCCTACGGTGACGCACCCGAGATCACCCACCATCCCCGGGCCCGGCGCTGCCGTCGGTGGGGAACAGGGCCCTGCTCAACCCCGGTCACCCCCATTGGTGAAGGTTTTCACACCTTCTTGGTTCGGTTCCGTCGCCGCGGCGCATACTGGCGATCGACCGGTACCCCTTCTCGAGGACTGGATCGTCACATGAGCGCTCCGCTGCGCCCGCGTCCCGGGCCGGCCGAAGGGCCGGCCCACGCGTCCGTTCCCCGTGCGTTGACCGTCGGCGTGATCGGCGCCGGTCGGGTCGGTGCAGTGCTGGGGGCCGCTCTCGCCGCCGCCGGCCACCGGGTGGTCGCCGCCGCCGGGATGTCCGGCGCGTCTCGCGCCCGGCTGGCGCTGCTGCTCCCCGCCGTTCCGTGTCGCTCGGCCACCTCGGTGGCCCAGGCCGCGACCGACCTTCTGCTGCTCGCGGTGCCGGACGACGCGCTCGCCGGCGTGGTCGCCGGGCTCGCCCGCGCCGGCGCGCTGCGCCCCGGCCAGGTGGTCGCGCACACCTCCGGTGCGCACGGGCTGGCGGTGTTGGCCCCGGCCACCGGGATCGGCGTCCGTCCACTGGCCCTGCACCCGGCCATGACCTTCACCGGTACGCCGGACGACCTCGCCCGACTGGCCGGCATCTCGTATGGGGTGACCGCGCCGGCCGAGCTGCGCCCGCTCGCCGCCCGGCTCGTCGCCGACCTCGGTGGCGTGCCGGAGTGGATCGGCGAGGCGGACCGGCCGCTGTACCACGCGGCGTTGGCGCACGGCGCCAACCATCTGGTGACGCTGGTCAACGAGGCGGCCGACCGGCTGCGTGACGCCGGGGTGGGTCAACCCGACAAGGTGCTCGCTCCGCTGCTGAGGGCCGCGCTGGAGAACGCGCTCCGCCTCGGCGACGACGCGCTGACCGGCCCGGTGTCCCGGGGCGACGCCGGTACGGTCCGACGGCACCTGGCTCGACTCGCGGCGACCGCACCGGAATCCGTGGGGCCCTACCTGGCGTTGGCACGACGGACCGCGGACCGCGCGATCGCGGCCGGGCGGCTGCGCCCGGAGGACGCGGAGCCGCTGCTGGGCGTGTTGAGTGGGACGGATCGGGAGGTGGCCGCGTGACCGAGTTGGTGCACACCCGGGCCGAGCTGGCGGCGGCGCGCAAAGCTCTCGACGGCACGGTCGGCGTTGTCATGACCATGGGCGCCCTGCACCGAGGACACGAGGTGCTGCTGCGGGCGGCTCGCGAGCGGGCTGACAGCGTACTCGTCACGATTTTCGTCAACCCGCTCCAG
Organism: Micromonospora sp. WMMA1363; assembly: GCF_030345795.1. Lineage (NCBI taxonomy): Bacteria > Bacillati > Actinomycetota > Actinomycetes > Micromonosporales > Micromonosporaceae > Micromonospora > Micromonospora sp. WMMA1363. The sequence continues at coordinate 3,703,902 of NZ_JAUALB010000001.1, read as the reverse complement.
TTCGGGCCGAACGAGGACTTCGACCGTTATCCGCGGACAATCGACGCGGATCTGGAGATCTGCCGGCGGGCCGGCGTGGACGTGGTCTTCGCGCCCGCCGTCGCGGACATGTACCCGGACGGTCAGCCCCGGGTCCGGGTACATCCGGGCCAGCTCGGCGAGGAGTTGGAGGGCCAGAGCCGCCCCGGCTTCTTCCACGGGGTACTCACCGTGGTGCTGAAGCTGCTGCAACTCACCGGCCCGGACGTGGCGTTCTTCGGCGAGAAGGACTACCAGCAGCTCACCCTGGTCCGCCGGATGACCCGGGACCTCGACGTGCCGGTGGAGATCGTCGGGGTGCCGACGGTCCGGGAACCCGACGGGCTGGCGCTGTCCAGCCGCAACCGGTATCTGTCGCCCGGCGAGCGCGGGGCCGCGCTGAGCCTGTCGGCGGCGCTGCGTGCCGGGGCGGAGGCCGCCGACGCGGGCGCGCCCGCCGACGCGGTCCTGGCCGCCGCGCACGCCGCCCTCGGCTCCGGTACGCCGGGCGCGCGGCTGGACTACCTGGTGCTCACCGACCCGGATCTGGAGCCCGGGCCGGTCGCCGGTCCGGCGCGGCTGCTCATCGCCGCCCGGGTCGGCACCACTCGCCTGATCGACAACGCGCCGATCCGGCTCGCCCCCCGATCCTGACCCGACCACCAGTCGAAAGGCCCCCGATGCTGCGCACCATGCTCAAGTCGAAGATCCACCGGGCCACGGTGACCCAGGCCGACCTGCACTACGTCGGGTCGGTGACGGTGGACCAGGACCTGCTCGACGCGGCCGACCTGCTGCCCGGCGAGCAGGTGGCGATCGTGGACATCACCAACGGCGCCCGGCTGGAGACGTACGTGATCCCGGGCGAGCGGGGGAGTGGCGTGATCGGCATCAACGGTGCCGCCGCCCACCTCGTGCACCCCGGCGACCTGGTCATCCTCATCTCGTATGGGCTGCTCGACGACGCCGAGGCCCGCTGGTACCAGCCGAAGGTCGTGCACGTCGACGCGGCGAACCGCATCGTCGACCTGACCGCCGATCCCACGACGGCCGTCCCCGGCACCGCGGGTGACCCGACCCCGAACCCCCTCGCGGCCGCCCTCCCCTGACCCGCCCCGACCTGTCCGCCGCGATCTTGCACCCTGGTTGCGGCTGTCTGCGCCTCCACGTCAGATGTTCCGACAGAAACCGCAGGATCGCGTGGTCTGGGGCGAGGATCCGGTCTGTCACCGGGGGGTGATTCACCGTTACGCTGGCGGGGTGGGCGTCGGCTGGGGGAGGCGGCGTGAGACAGCGGGTCGGGCGTGGCATTCTCACCGTTATTGCCGCGGGAGCGTTGCTGGGCGGGTGCGCCGGTGAGACCGACGGCGATCTGACCGACGACTGGAAAAGTCTGCCGGCGGCCGGCCCGTTCACGCCGGAGGCGGGCGTCTGTCACCTCGCCGACTTCGCCGCCGTGGTGCCGTTGGACGTGTACCAGCCGGTCGACTGCGCGGTGCCGCACCGGGTCGAGACCGTGCACGTGGGGTCGTTTCCGGCGGCCCAGGAGGACCCGCCGGCCGGTGGTTCGGCCGATTTCCGGGGCGCGTTCGCCGACTGCGACACCCGAGTCGTCGAGTACGTGGGTGACGACTGGCGGGTCGGGCGGCTGCGGTTGTCGGTGGCGGTGCCGTCGGCCACCGGCTGGACGTCCGGCTCCCGCTGGTATCGCTGCGACCTGACCGAGATGACCACCGCCGAGGCCGCCGCCACCGCGGTCACCCGGGTCGGCGGCCTCCGGAACGCGCTGGCCGGTCCGTCGCCGTTGCGGCTCGGCTGCCAGCGGAGTCGACGGGACGCGGGTGGCGGCGTGGCGACGCTACTTCCAGTGGAGTGCGCCGTCCGCCACGACGCCGAGTTCGTCGGGGTATGGCGGGCGCCGGACCGGCCGTACCCTGCCCGGGACGCCGACTGGGCATCGCTCTACGCCGGCTGCCGCAGCGCGATCGCCCGCCACGTCGGCGTCCCGGACGACGTGGCGTTGCGGTTCCGCGCCGACGTCGTGGTCCGCCCGCCCGGAGCCGGCCGGTGGCGGGTCGGCGACCGGGGGGTCCGCTGCTACCTGTGGCTCAGCGACCGGACGACCATCGGCTCCCTGAAGGGTGCGGGCCCGGCCGGTCTGCCGGTCCGCAGCCGCTGAGGGCGGGAGCTCGCTGGACAGCGCCATCCGCTGGCTGGCGGTGCGGCTGACCCGGCGACGCCACGCCCACCGGCCCGGTCGACGAGGTGGCGGCGGGTGGGCTGATCCGGCACGCCGTAGCCCAAACCACTTGTTCCACCCCCGCCACCCTTCGTGAGTGACCTTCGGGTTGACTTGGGGCATGGACCTACCGACCGGCGACCTGCCGGGCCTGCCCCGCCTGCTGGCCGCCCCCGCGCCCGGCTGGGTGGAGACGACCGACGTGGTCGTTGTCGGCTCCGGTGTGGCCGGGTTGACCGCCGCGCTGCATCTGCGCGAGGCCGGCCTGCACGTCACCGTGGTCACCAAGGTCGACATCGACGAGGGGTCGACCCGCTGGGCGCAGGGCGGCATCGCGGCGGTGCTCGACCCCCACGACAGCCCGGCGGCGCACGCCTCGGACACCGAGATCGCCGGGGTCGGGCTCTGTGACCCGGCAGCGGTCCGCGTCCTCGTCGAGGAGGGGCCGATCCGGCTGCGGGAGCTGATGCGGATCGGCGCCGAATTCGACCGCAATCGGGACGGCTCGCTGATGCTGACCCGCGAGGGCGGGCACCGGGCGGACCGCATCGTGCACGCCGGCGGCGACGCCACCGGTGCGGAGGTGCAGCGGGCACTGCACGCCGCGGTCCGCCGGGACCCGTGGATCCGGCTGGTCGAGCACGCATTGGTGCTGGACCTGCTGCGGGCCCCGGGCGACGGCCCGGACGGACTCGGGCCGGCCTGTGGTGTCACCCTGCACGTGCTGGGCGAGGGCAGCGAGGACGGGGTGGGTGCCGTCCTGGGCCGCGCCGTGGTGCTCGCCACCGGCGGAATGGGCCAGATCTTCGCGGCTACCACGAACCCGGCTGTCTCCACCGGCGACGGGGTGGCGCTCGCGCTGCGGGCCGGCGCCGCCGTCACCGACGTGGAGTTCGTTCAGTTCCATCCGACCGCGCTCATCGTGCCGGAACCCGCCCGTGTGCCCGGCACCGGGCACGCCCAGCAGCCGCTGGTCTCCGAGGCATTGCGTGGCGAGGGCGCGCACCTGGTGGACGGCGACGGCAAGCGGTTCATGGTGGGGCAGCACGACCTGGCCGAGCTGGCCCCCCGGGACGTGGTCGCCAAGGGCATCCACCGGATGCTGCTCGCCACCGGCGCGGACCACGTCTTTCTCGACGCGCGGCACCTCGGCGGCGACTTCCTGGCCCGGCGGTTCCCCACGATCGTGGCGTCCTGCCTGGCCATCGGCGTCGACCCGGCGACCGATCTGATTCCGGTCGCCCCGGCCGCCCACTACGCCTCCGGCGGCGTCCGCACCGATCTGCGCGGCCGCACGTCGATTGCGGGCCTGTACGCCTGCGGCGAGGTCGCCTGCACCGGTGTGCACGGCGCGAACCGGCTGGCCAGCAACTCCCTGCTGGAGGGGCTGGTGTTCTCCCGCCGGATCGCCGACGACCTGGCGGCCGGCCTGCCGGAGCAGGCGAAACCGGCGCCGACCGGGGCCTGGGCCGGCGGTGAGGGCTGGGTGCTGCCGGCCACCGGCACGCCGGCCCTGCAACGATCGATGACCCGTGGGGCGGGTGTGCTGCGGTCCGCCGCGACGCTGGCCGACACGGCCGCCGCGCTGTCCGCCGTGGGCGACGGCCGGGGTGTGCCCCGCACCCCGGACTGGGAGGCGACGAACCTGCTCACCGTGGCGTCGACGCTGGTGGCCGCCGCGTATGCCCGTGCGGAGACCCGGGGCTGCCACTGGCGGGAGGATTTCCCGGTGGCCGACGAGCGGTGGCGCGGCCACTTGGTCGGCACGATCGGGGCGCGAGGCCGGCTGGGGCTGACGTGGGAGGGGGCTTGGTGAGTGTGAGGAGTGAGCTGGGTTTGCGAGCCCCGCAGTCGCGAACTAAGGAGGCACAGTGACCGAGGCGAGCCGGGCGTTACGCGGCGCCGGTCTGGACCCGGACCGGGTACGCCGGGTGGTGACTGACGCGCTCGTCGAGGACTTGGGCCCGGATTTCCTCGACGTGACCAGCGTCGCCACGATCTCCGACGGCCAGAACGACACGGCCGACCTGGTGGCGCGCGCCGACGGGGTGGTGGCCGGGCTGCCAGTCGCCGCTGCCGTTTTCGAGCTGGTCGGCGAGGTGACCGGCACGGGCCGTGCGGTCGAGGTGTCGCTGGTGGCGCACGACGGGCAGCGCGTGGCGCGCGGCGACGTGCTGGCGACGGTGACCGGCCCGACCCGGCTGCTGCTCACGGCGGAGCGCACCGCGCTCAACCTGCTCTCCCGGATGTCCGGGGTGGCCACCCACACCCGTGCCTGGGCGGACGCGTTGGCCGGCACGAAGGCGACGGTACTCGACACCCGTAAGACCACCCCGGGCCTGCGGATGCTGGAGAAGTACGCCGTGCGGGCGGGCGGCGGCACCAACAAGCGGATGGGTCTGCACGATGTTGCCATGATCAAGGACAACCACAAGCTGGCGGCGGGTGGGATCACGGCGGCCTTCCGCCGGGTCCGCGAGTCGTTCCCGGACGTGCCGGTGCAGGTGGAGGTCGACACCGTCGCCGAGGCGGTCGAGGCGGTCGGGGCCGGGGCGGGCTTTCTGCTGCTGGACAACATGACCCCGCGGATGCTGCGCGAGGTGGTGGCCGCGGTGGGGGACCGGGCCGAACTGGAGGCGACCGGCGGGCTGACCCTGGACGGGGCGGCCGAGTATGCCGCCACCGGTGTGGACTTCCTGTCGGTTGGCGCGCTCACCCACTCCTCGCCCATCCTGGATATCGCGCTGGACCTGCGGACGGAGTGAGCGGGTGGCGGACGGAGCGGCTCAGGCCGCCTGGGCGAGCCGGGAGTCGACATCCACAGCGCCCCGCCGGCCAGGACCCGCACGTGCCGGCGGCGCCGGCGCAGCACGTTGCGCCCGCGGATCCACCACATCCCCGACACGTCCGTTCCCCGTCCGGCGCGCCGTGGATCGACCGATGTTCATGTCGTGATGGCTGTCAGGATACGGTTGGTCGGCCGCTGCGTGTCGCATTGGTCGGAAGGTTGTCTAGGCTGCGTGCGTGCTGCTCTGCATCGACATCGGAAACACCAACACCGTGCTGGCGACCTTCGACGGCGACAAACTGGTGCATTCTTGGCGAATCAATACCGATGCCCGGTCGACGGCCGACGAGCTTGGGCTGATGTTCCGTGGCCTGTTGGCTGGGGACGCCGTGGAGATCACCGGGGTGGCCGCGTGCTCGACCGTGCCGGCCGCGCTGCGCTCGCTGCGGACGATGCTCGACCGCTACTACGCCGAGCTGCCGCATGTGATCGTCGAGCCCGGGGTGCGTACCGGCGTGCAGCTGGCGATCGACAACCCGAAGGAGGTCGGTGCCGACCGGGTGGTCAACACCCTGGCCACGTACACCCTCTACGGCGGGCCGTCGATCGTCGTGGACTTCGGCACCACCACGAACTTCGATGTGATCAGCGGTCGGGGGGAGTTCCTGGGCGGTGCGTTCGCGCCGGGGATCGAGATCTCCTTCGACGCACTCGCTGCCCGCGCCGCCCAGCTCCGCAAGGTGGAGGCGGCCCGACCGCGCTCGGTGGTCGGCAAGAACACCGTCGAGTGCCTCCAGTCTGGCCTCTACTTCGGCTTCGCCGGCCAGGTGGACCGAATTGTCGAGCGGATGGCCGAGGAGCTGGGCGAGGTGAAGGCGGTGATCGCCACCGGCGGCCTGGCCTCGCTCGTGATCAACGAATGTCGGACGATCACCCACCACGAGCCGATGATCACCCTGATCGGGCTGCGGATGGTTTACGACCGCAACGTCTGAGGGACCGGGGCTGGCTCCGTTGCCGCCTGGTCAGGAGATCCCGCGACGCCCGGTCGACCCGCGTCCGTTACGCTCGGTCGGCCGCCCGGGTCCGTTACTCGCGGTCGGCGATGATCCGGATAGTGCGACCGGGTGTGGACCATCCCGATCAGCTCGTCGGTACCGGGCGTCGTTGCCCGCGGCGGCGCCGAACGAGAGACCTGAGTGGCTTCGGTCATGGCAGGCGGGTCATCCGGTAACCCACCCGCAGGCCCTTGAGTACGCTCGGGCCTGACCCCGCCCGAGTTCTCCGTCTGAGGAAGCGTGCCGTGACCGAGCAGAACGCCGTGCCAGTCGACCCCGCCGACGACCTTCCCGAGCAGATGAAGGTCCGCCGGGAGAAGCGGGACCGGATGCTCGCCGAGGGCGTCGAGCCGTACCCGGTCGGATACCCACGTACCACCACCCTCGCGGAGATCCGGCAGAAGTACGGCGACCTGCCTACCGACACGGCGACCGGTGACCAGGTCTCGGTCACCGGCCGGGTGATCTTCGTACGCAACACCGGCAAGCTCTGCTTCGCCACCCTGCGCGACGGCGACGGCACCGAGTTGCAGGCGATGCTGTCACTGGACCGGGTCGGGGCGCGGCGGCTGGAGGACTGGAAGCGCCTGGTCGACCTCGGCGATCACGTCGGGGTGACCGGTGAGGTGATCACCAGCCGACGCGGCGAGCTGTCGGTGCTGGTGGCGGAGTGGGCGGTCACCGCCAAGGCATTGCGTCCGCTGCCGGTGGCGCACAAGCCGCTGAGTGAGGAGGCCCGGGTCCGGCAGCGTTACGTGGACCTGGTCGTCCGCCCGCAGGCGCGCCGGATGGTGCGTACCCGGGCGGCCGCCGTCCGCGGCCTGCGAGACTCGCTGCACGAGCAGGGCTTCATCGAGGTGGAGACCCCGATGCTTCAGCTGCTGCACGGCGGCGCCGCGGCGCGCCCATTCGTGACCCACAGCAACGCACTCGACACCGATCTGTATCTGCGAATCGCGCCGGAACTCTTTCTCAAGCGAGCGGTCGTTGGCGGCGTCGACCGGGTCTTCGAGATCAACCGCAACTTCCGCAATGAGGGCATCGACTCGTCGCACTCGCCGGAGTTCGCGATGCTGGAGGCATACCAGGCCTACGGTGACTACGACACGATGGCCGAGTTGACTCGCAATCTCGTCCAGCGGGCGGCGGTCGCGGTCGGCGGCTCGACTGTGGTGACACACGCGGACGGGCGCGAGCTGGATCTGGGTGGTGAGTGGCGCTCGGTGACCCTCTTCGGCGTTCTTTCCGAGGCCCTCGGTGAAGAGGTCACGGTCCGAACCGAGCGGGCCCGTCTGGTCGAGTACGCCGACAAGGTGGGCCTGCCCGTCGACCCGAAGTGGGGGCCGGGCAAGCTCGTCGAGGAACTGTTTGAGGAACTCGTCGTCCCCGGTCTGACGGAGCCCACCTTCGTCCGGGACTACCCGGAGGAGACCAGCCCGCTCACCCGTGCCCACCGCAGCGAGCCGGGGCTGGCCGAGAAGTGGGATCTCTACGTGCTCGGCTTCGAGCTTGGCACCGCGTACTCCGAACTGGTGGATCCGGTGGTCCAGCGGGAGCGCCTGATGGCCCAGGCGCAGCTCGCGGCGCGCGGTGACGACGAGGCGATGCGGCTCGACGAGGACTTTCTCCGGGCGATGGAGTACGGAATGCCGCCGGCCGGTGGCATGGGAATGGGAATCGATCGGCTTCTCATGGCGCTGACCGGCCTGGGAATTCGGGAAACCATCCTCTTCCCGCTGGTCCGGCCCGAGTGACTGGTCGACGTCTCCAGCTCCTTACCGCATCCTATTGACGCGGCAAGCATCATACGGGTTATTGTTGCCGGTAAGTCGCAGGTGCACCCTGCTCGAAAGGAATGTGGGACGTGGCCAAGCAGATCATTCATAAGCTGGTCGATGACCTGGACGGCGGGGACGCTGACGAGACCGTCAAGTTCGCCCTCGATGGCGTTCAGTACGAGATCGATCTGTCGAGCGTCAACGCCGAGAAATTGCGGGACGTTTTCGCTCCGTACGTCGCCAGCGGCACGAAGGTCGGTCGGGGTGGCGTGGTCGTGGGTGGCCGGGCCGCCCGGGGTCGGGGCGGCGCCACCGCCGACCGGGAGCAGAACAAGGCGATCCGCGCCTGGGCCAAGAAGGCCGGCAAGGAGATCTCCGACCGGGGTCGGATCCCGCAGGAGATCGTTGACGATTACCACGCTCGCGCCGGTCACTGAGCCGGGGGCGGGCCGCGGACGCCGGCTCGGAGCACCGCTCCGGGCCGGCGTCGCCGTATGGTTGGCCAGTCCGGCGGGAAGAAACGCCGGTGAGCCCGTGTTCTCCACGGTCGGTGCAGATCCAGTCCCACAGCCGGTGGGCGGTCCGGCGAGACCCGGCCCGGTGCGGTGGCGCTCCACCCGCTCTTGCGCGGTGTCCGGGAGGCCGCCGAATTTCGCTCTGCGCGTAGCGGCGAGGCTACCGGAACACCGGCTGAGCGCGGACGGTTGTGCAAAACAACGCGTACTCGGCGCTTGGCGGGGACACACGACCTCAGCCGGGTCGGTCCGCGGCGATAGAGTGATGAGGCACGGACGTCCGTCCCGGACGCCCGCGCACCGGCCCCGCCAAGATCTTGACCATCAAGGCGCACGGCACGTGAGGAGCACGAGGGCATGTTCGAGCGGTTCACCGACCGAGCGCGACGGGTTGTCGTCCTGGCCCAGGAAGAGGCCCGGATGCTCAACCACAACTACATCGGTACGGAGCACATCCTGCTGGGCCTGATCCACGAGGGTGAGGGCGTCGCGGCGAAGGCCCTGGAGAGCCTCGGCATCTCCCTCGAGGGCGTCCGCCAGCAGGTCGAGGAGATCATCGGCCAGGGCCAGCAGGCGCCGAGCGGGCACATCCCGTTCACGCCGCGGGCCAAGAAGGTGCTGGAGCTGTCGCTGCGGGAGGCGCTGCAACTCGGCCACAACTACATCGGCACGGAGCACATCCTGCTCGGTCTGATCCGCGAGGGTGAGGGCGTCGCCGCCCAGGTGCTGGTCAAGCTGGGGGCCGACCTCAACCGGGTCCGTCAGCAGGTGATCCAGCTGCTCTCCGGCTACCAGGGCAAGGAGCCCGCCGCGGCCGGCGCCGCGCCGGGTGAGGCCGCGCCGTCGACCAGCCTCGTGTTGGACCAGTTCGGCCGCAACCTGACCCAGGCCGCCCGTGAGGGCAAGCTCGACCCGGTCATCGGGCGCGAGAAGGAAATCGAGCGGGTCATGCAGGTGCTCTCCCGTCGTACCAAGAACAACCCGGTCCTGATCGGTGAGCCCGGCGTCGGTAAGACCGCCGTGGTGGAGGGCCTGTCCCAGAAGATCATCAAGGGTGAGGTGCCGGAGACGCTGAAGGACAAGCAGCTCTACACCCTCGATCTCGGTGCTCTGGTCGCCGGTTCCCGCTACCGCGGTGACTTCGAGGAGCGCCTGAAGAAGGTGCTGAAGGAGATTCGCACCCGGGGTGACATCATCCTCTTCATCGACGAGATCCACACTCTGGTGGGTGCGGGTGCCGCCGAGGGCGCGATCGACGCGGCGAGCATCCTCAAGCCGATGCTGGCCCGCGGTGAGCTGCAGACGATCGGTGCGACGACGCTGGACGAGTACCGCAAGCACCTGGAGAAGGACGCCGCCCTCGAGCGCCGCTTCCAGCCGATCCAGGTGGGCGAGCCGTCGCTGGCGCACACCATCGAGATCCTCAAGGGCCTGCGGGACCGGTACGAGGCGCACCACCGGGTGAGCATCACCGACGCCGCGCTGGTGGCCGCCGCGACGCTGGCCGACCGGTACATCTCCGACCGCTTCCTGCCGGACAAGGCGATCGACCTGATCGACGAGGCCGGCGCCCGGATGCGGATCCGCCGGATGACCGCGCCGCCGGACCTGCGGGACTTCGACGAGCGGATCGCTCAGGTGCGTCGCGACAAGGAGTCCGCGATCGACGCGCAGGACTTCGAGCGGGCCGCCCAGTTGCGCGACAAGGAGAAGCAGCTCCTCGGCCAGAAGGCGCAGCGGGAGAAGGAGTGGAAGGCCGGTGACCTGGACGTCGTGTCCGAGGTCGACGACGAGCAGATCGCCGAGGTGCTCGGTAACTGGACCGGCATCCCGGTCTACAAGCTGACCGAGGAGGAGACCTCGCGGCTGCTGCGCATGGAGGACGAGCTGCACAAGCGCGTCATCGGCCAGGAGGACGCGGTCAAGGCGGTCTCGAAGGCGATTCGGCGTACCCGGGCCGGTCTGAAGGACCCGAAGCGCCCGTCCGGCTCGTTCATCTTCGCCGGCCCGTCCGGTGTCGGTAAGACCGAGCTGTCCAAGGCCCTCGCGGAGTTCCTGTTCGGCAGCGAGGACGCGCTGATCCAGCTGGACATGTCCGAGTTCCACGACCGGTACACGGTCTCCCGGCTGGTGGGTGCTCCTCCCGGCTATGTGGGCTACGACGAGGGCGGGCAGCTGACCGAGAAGGTGCGGCGCCGGCCGTTCTCGGTGGTTCTCTTCGACGAGATCGAGAAGGCCCACCCGGACGTGTTCAACACGCTCCTGCAGATCCTGGAGGACGGGCGGCTCACCGACGGTCAGGGCCGGATCGTGGACTTCAAGAACACGGTCATCATCCTGACCACCAACCTCGGTACGCGGGACGTCGCCAAGGCGGTGTCGCTGGGCTTCCAGGCTTCTGACGACTCCGAGTCGAACTACGACCGGATGAAGCAGAAGGTCAACGACGAGCTCAAGCAGCACTTCCGGCCCGAGTTCCTCAACCGGATCGACGACACCATCGTCTTCCACCAGCTGCGCCATCAGGAGATCCTGTCGATCGTCGACATCATGATCTCCCGCATCGAGGCACAGCTGCGGAACAAGGACATGGGCCTGGAGCTGACCGACAACGCCAAGAAGTACCTGGCGACCAAGGGCTTCGACCCGGTTCTCGGTGCCCGTCCGCTGCGTCGCACGATTCAGCGCGACATCGAGGACAATCTGTCCGAGCGGATCCTCTTCAACGAGCTGACCCCGGGGCAGATCGTTGTGGTGGACTGCGAGGGTGACCCGAACGACATCGACAAGTCCAAGCTCGTCTTCCGTGGTGCGGACAGGCCGGTCGACGTGCCGGACGCCGTCCCGGCCAACCTGAGCGGCACCGCCACCGGGCCGGACGAGCAGATCGCCTGACCAACCCGCGACGGCCCGGTGGCATCCGCCACCGGGCCGTCGCGTTTCTCTGCCCGGAGTTCCGGCCCTCCGGCGGCTCTCGACCGACGGCGCCCGGCGCGCCTTCGCGCCCGGTGTACGGTTCGCCGAGATGAACTGTCGATACGTCTGCGTGTCACATGTCGGTTTGGGGGATTTTGGGTGGCGGGCGTCACCGCGCGGCCGGGCATGGGCCCAGGGGGCGGGCGTTGTAACCGTCGTGACCGCGCCATCCGGCGTCCGTACCTGGATGCCGGCCGGAATGACAGGCCGGTCGGCGTGGTTACATCCCCCGGACCGCCGTACCCGCCCGGCGCGGGTGGTCGGCGGGTGCCGATCGAGATTCCCCTTCTGGCCGCACGCCCCGACCGCGGCGTGTGTGCCTCCCCCGAAACGGAAGGTGTGAACACCGATGACTGCTCTGATGCGTAAGACTGTGCTGACCGCTGCTGGTGCCGCGTTCGTCGGTGGTGCTTTCGCTGGCCCGGTGGCCGCGTTCGCCGCTCCGGCGCAGACCACCCCGACCGCGGCGGTAGCCGACCGTAAGGGCGGCGACAAGCAGCGGGAACTGGGCGTGGCCTACGAGGCGCAGCCGAACTTCTACTACTGTGGTCCGGCCGCCGCCCGTAACGCCCTGTCGGTGCAGGGCAAGAACATCGACATGGACGCGATGGCCGAGCGGATGCGTACCACCGAGGCCGGCACCGACTCGATCAACGACATCACCCCGGTGCTGAACACCGAGACCGGCGAGGACGTCTACCGCAGCGTCGAGATCAGCGACGCCGAGGCCGACGACAAGCAGACCGACAAGCTGCGTGACGACGTCGTGCGCACCGTCAACGAGGGGCGCGCCGTGGTCGCCAACATCGCCGGCACCACCACCGACACCGACGGCGGCGTGCACTCCTTCGAGGGCGGCCACTACGTCTCGGTCACCGGCTACCGCCACGACGGCGACGAGGTGAAGATCGCCGACTCGGCGAACCCGAACACCGCCGAGTACTGGGTGACCACCGAGGCCCTGGCCGACTGGATCGCCACCCGCGGCTACTCCACCAGCTGACCCACCACGAACGGGCCGGCCCCCACCGGGGCCGGCCCGTTCGCCGTCCCCAACGCCGGCGGCCGGCCTGACAGCTCCGCTCAGGGCAGCAGGACCGGAGGCCCGTCGCCGACCAGGCGGAAGGACGCGTCGCCGACCGGCTCGACGAGCCCGTCGGTCACCAGCCCAGCCAGGGCTCGGGATCGCTGGACGTCGTCGGACCACACCTGGTCCAGACGGTGCCGAGGCACCGGTGCGGTCGCCTCCCGGAGCACGCCGAGCAGCAGCCCTCGGACCTGCCGGTCGGTGCCGGCGTACCGCTGCGGGCGTCGGGTGGGCCCGCTGGGCGGCTCCTGCCCAGAGGCGCGCCAGGCGCAGACGGACTCGATCGGGCAGACGCCGCAGCGCGGCGACCGGGCGGTGCAGACCACCGCGCCCAGCTCCATGATCGCGGCGCTGGTCAGCGCGGCGGCGGCCGGTTCCGTGGGGAGCAGCTCCTCAGCCGCGGCCAGGTCGGCTGGGCGGGTGGTCGGGGCGGCGTCCGGCTCGCCGGCGACCGCCCGGCACACCACGCGCCGGACGTTGGTGTCGACCACGGGGTGCCGTTGCCCGTACGCGAATGCCGCCACCGCCCGCGCCGTGTACGTTCCGACGCCCGGCAGGGCCAACAGCTGCTCCAACCGGTCCGGCACCCGCCCGTCGTGCCGCTCCACGATCGCCAGTGCGCATTCGTGTAGCCGGACCGCCCGCCGCGGGTACCCGAGCCGCCCCCACATGCGGATCGCCTCGGCCGGGGTGTCCGTCGCCAGGTCGGCCGGCTCGGGCCAGCGAGCGAGCCACGCCTCCCAGGCCGGCACCACCCGGGCGACCGGGGTCTGCTGGAGCATCACCTCGCTGACCAGGATCGCCCACGGGCCGATTCCGGGCCGGCGCCACGGCAGGTCCCGAGCGTTCTGTGCGTACCACCGGCTGACCAGGGTGGCGAAGGTCGGTTCAGTCATCGCGTCGTCGATCATGTCACGCGGGACCGTCCCGTCGGCTGGACGGCCCGGGTGGGGGCGGCGACACACCGGCACTCCCTTCGGGGAGAATGCCGGGATGAACGAGCTCGCGATCACCGTCATCGGCCGGGACCGGCCGGGCATCGTGGCCGACGTGGCCGAGGTCCTCGCCCGGCTCGGCGCGAACCTCACCGACAGCACGATGACCCGGCTGCGGGGTCACTTCGCGATGACGCTGATCTGCGTGGGCCCGGCTGCCGCCGACGTCGAGGCCGCGCTGGCCCCCCTCGCCGCCCACGGGCAGCTCCTGGCGACCGTACGCGCGGTGACGCCGGACGGCGAGTTGGCGCGGACCGGCGAGCCGTACGTGATGGCAGTGCACGGTGCCGACCGGATGGGCATCGTGGCGGCGATGACCCGGGTGTTGGCCGACGCGGGTGGCAACGTCACCGACCTGAGCACCCGGCTGGCCGGGTCGCTCTACGTGGTCGTCGCCGAGGTGGACCTGCCGCCGGGCACGGCCGGGAAGGTGGCGGGCCGGCTGGCGTCGACCGCCGCGGACCTGGGCGTCGACGTGACCCTGCGGCCGGCCGATCCGGACGTGCTGTGAACGGCGAGGAGTACGCCGGCCTCGGCGGTTGGACTCCCGAGATCCTCAGCGTGCCGGGGGAGGTGCGGCCGGTGGTGTCCGCGCCGGCCGCGGTGCTCAGCCGGGCCGGCGGCGAGGTGGACCCGACCGCCGAGGAGACCGTACGCCTCGCGGCCGACCTGGTCGCCACCATGCGGGTGTCTCCGGGCTGCGTCGGCCTGGCCGCCCCGCAGATCGGGGTCGGTGCGCAGGTCTTCGCGGTCGACGTCACCGGCCATCCGAAGGCGGCCACCGTGCACGGCACCTTCGTGCTCTGCAACGCGACGGTGGTGGAGGCGAGCCGCTGGAAGTCCGGTCGGGAGGGGTGCATGTCCGTGCCCGACCTGACCGGCGACGTGAAGCGGGCCGGCCGGTTGGTGGTGGAGGGCGCGCTACCCGGGACGGGCAAGGTGGTCCGACTGGTCACCGACGCGTTCGAGGCGCGGGCGCTCCAGCACGAGATCGACCACTGCGCCGGCCTGTTGTTCCTTGACCGGGTCGCCGGCGCGCACGCGATCTACCAACGCAAGGTCTACCTCTGAGATTTCACGGCCTCCCCCGGGCCGCTCCGTCGGGGAAGGCCAGGCCCGGCTCTCCGCGCCGTGGCCGGAATCGACACCGTGCGTCGTGGTTGGAGTACGGTCGGCGGCGCTGACCGTCCCGAGTGGAGGATCGCCGCATGAGCTGCCAGCGGCTCGGCGCGTCGCGTCCGTGCCCGGTGCGGAGCGCCGTTACGGTGGGAGCATCATGCGTCTGACGGTCGGCCCCCTGCCCCCCGCCGTTTACTGGCGGCGTCGCGCCGTTGTACTCGGTGCGGTGCTGCTTCTCCTGATTGTCGTGCTGTATTCGTGCAGCCGGTCGGAGCAACAGCCCGGCGCGGCCGGCGACGCGCGGCCCACGTCGGGGGCGGCCTCGCCCGGTGCGACACCCGAGGCCACCGGCTCGGTGCTCACCCCGCAGACCGGCACGCCGCCGGAGGGCTCGGGCGACGCGGGCGGTGCGGGCCCGTCGACCGACGCGACGGCCGCGAACGTGCCGCCGCCGGTCGCCCCGGTCGTCGACGATGGCACCTGCACCGATGCCGAGGTTACCGTGACCGCCGTGGCCCGGCCTGCCACCGTGGTCCGGGGAGCCACTGTCGACCTGCAACTGAAGATCAAGAACAGGTCCGACCGGACGTGCCGCCGGGATGTCGGCGCGGACGTGCAGGAGCTGTTCATCAAGTCGGGAGCCGCGAAGGTCTGGTCCTCCGACACCTGCGGCACCGGAAGGGGCTCCGACGTGCAGCCGTTCACGCCCAACTTCGAGCGCTCCTACCAGCTCGGCTGGAACGGCAAGGACGCCACCCGGTGTGCCGACGGCCTGGCCACCGGTCCCGTCCCGCCGGCTGGCACGTACCAGGTGTTCGCCCGGGTCGGCACCAAGCTCAGCGAGCCGGTGAAGCTCACCATCACCAACTGACCAGCCCGGCGGGCCACGGCGCCGGCCAGGTCAGACGTAGCGTTCCAGGATCGACGCCTCGGCGAGCCGGGAGAGCCCCTCCCGCACGCCCCGAGCCCGGGCATCCCCGACACCCTCGACCGCCTGCAGGTCCTCCACGGTGGCACCGAGTAGGCGCTGGAGGCTGCCGAAGTGCACCACCAGCCGGTCGACGATGGCCACCGGCAGTCGTGGCACCTTGGCCAGCAGCCGGAAACCGCGCGGGCTGACGGCGGCGTCGAGCGCGTCCGAGGCGGCCGGGTAGCCGATCGCCTTGGCGACCGCCACCAGGTCGATCAGCTCGGTGGCGGTCAGCAGGTCCAGCTCGACCAGGGCCTCGTCGAGCGTGCGCGACTTGCGCCCGACGGGCAGGTAGTCCCGGATGACCAGGGTGCGGTCGGCGTCCACGCCGGCCATCAACTCGTCGAGCTGGAGGGCGAGCAGGCGGCCGTCGGTGCCCAGCTCGACCACGTACCCGGCGATCTCGTCGGCGATCCGGCGGACCATTTCCAGCCGCTGCACGACGGCGACCGCGTCCCGGACCGTGACCAGATCCTCGATCTCCAGCGCGGAGAGCGTGCCGGAAACCTCGTCCAGGCGCAGCTTGTACCGCTCCAGGGTGGCGAGGGCCTGGTTGGCGCGGGACAGGATGGCCGCCGAATCGTCCAGCACGTGCCGCAGGCCGTTGACGTAGAGGCTGATGATCCGCATGGACTGGCTCACCGAGATGACCGGGAAGCCGGTCTGGCGGGCGACCCGCTCGGCCGTGCGGTGCCGGGTGCCGGACTCCTCGGTGGGGATGGACGGGTCGGGCATCAGGTGCACCGCCGCCCGCACGATCCGGGTGCCGTCGCTGGAGAGGACCACCGCGCCGTCCATTTTGCACAGCTCCCGGACCCGGGTGGCGGAGAACTCCACATCGAGCGGGAAACCGCCGGTGCAGAGGTTCTCGACGACCTTGTCGTACCCGAGGACGATCAACGCGCCGGTGCGTCCGCGCAGGATGCGCTCCAGGCCGTCGCGCAGGGCGGTGCCCGGTGCCATCAGGGCCAGGTTGGCCCGGAGCGGGTCGCCAACGGCGCCGCTGGTCACGTTGACGCTGATCGGACGGGCGGGCGAACCCACGCTGCCGGTGCGGGCGTGGGGCGTCGCGCCGGCAGGCTTGGTGGTGTCGCGGTCGATCGGCACGCGCACAGTCTACGGACTGCCCTGCGGTGGGTGCTGTCGCGGTTACTGTGATGTGCCACGATCCTCTCTCCGACCCCGCCGTGGCCTCCGGTCGGTGTCGCCAGCCGGAGGCCGCCGGGTCACTCCGCCGACGCCCGCGCGACCGCCTGGAGGGCCATCCGGACGTCGGAGACCTCGACGACCCGCATCTGTTCGGTGCGGACCCCGGTGCTCTCCGGCCCGCAGCCCGGCGGCACGAGCGCCAGCCGGAAGCCGAGCCGGGCCGCCTCGGCGACCCGGCGCGGCACCGCGCCGACTCGCCGAACCTCGCCGGTGAGCCCGACCTCGCCGATGGCCACCAGGTGCCCCGCGATGGCGAGGTTCAGCCCGCCGGAGGCGACCGCCAGGGCGACGGCCAGGTCAGCGGCGGGCTCGACCACCCGGATCCCACCGACGGTGGCCGCGAAGACCTCCCGGTCGTGCAGGGTCAACCGCTCGGTGCGCCGCTGGAGCACCGCCAGCACCATGGCGAGCCGGGCCGAGTCGAGCCCCGAGACCGTACGCCTCGGCGACCCCGCCACGGTCGCCCCGATCAGTGCCTGCACCTCGGTGACCAGGGCCCGGCGCCCCTCCATGGCCACCGTCACACAGGTGCCCGGCACCGGCTCCGAGTAGCGGGTGAGGAAGAGCCCGGACGGGTCGGCGAGGCTGGTGATGCCGCCCTCGTGCATTTCGAAGCAGCCGACCTCGTCGGCCGCGCCGAACCGGTTCTTCACGCCGCGCACCATTCGTAGCGACGAGTGCTTGTCACCCTCGAAGTGCAGCACCACGTCGACCAGGTGCTCCAGCACGCGCGGGCCGGCGACCTGGCCATCCTTGGTGACGTGCCCCACCAGCACGGTGGCGATGCCGCGTTCCTTGGCGACCGCGACCAGCGCCGCGGTGACCGCCCGGACCTGGGTGACCCCGCCCGGCACCCCGTCGGTGCCGGTGGTGGAGATGGTCTGCACCGAGTCGAGCACCAACAGGCCGGGCTTGACCGCGTCGAGGTGGCCGAGCACCGCGGCGAGGTCGCTCTCGGCGGCCAGGTAGAGCTGGTCGTGCAGGGTGCCCATCCGTTCGGCGCGTAGCCGGACCTGGCTGACCGACTCCTCGCCGCTGACGACCAGCGAGGGGCTGCCCCCGCCGGCCGCCCACTGTTGCGCCACGTCGAGCAGCAGGGTCGACTTGCCGACTCCGGGCTCCCCGGCGAGCAGCACGACCGCGCCGGGGACCAGCCCGCCGCCGAGCACCCGATCCAGCTCGCTGACGCCGGTGGGGCGGGCGCGCGCCGGGGCCGCGCTGATGGTGGCGATGGGGCGGGCCGGCTCGGCGGGCAGCCGGGAACTGACCACCCGCCCGGAGACGGTCGGGCCGGTGAGCGTGCACTCGACGACCGAGCCCCACTCGCCGCATTCCGGGCATCGCCCGACCCACTTGGGTGGCTGGTGGCCGCAGGCGTCGCATTCGTAGGCCGGACGGGGCCCGCGGGCGCTGGCACGGCTGCGCCCGCCCGCCGTGCCGGCGCGCGGGGAGGTGGATCGCGAGGTGGTCACACCGGGACGTTAGCTGCCACGTACGACGAGAACACCGCCGGCGGGCTGGCGTTCACCCAACGCCGGCGGTCCCGTGGTGTTACCGGGCGGCGCCGTGGTGCTACCGGACATCAGTGCCCGGCGCCACCCGCGCCGCCGTGCCCGCCCGCTTCGTCCTGGTATTCGCCCTCGCGCTCGATGATCGGCGACGGGGGTGCGGCCGGGGTGAGCGGCACGGCGACCGGGGCCGGGCCGGTGACCGTGGCGCCGTTGCTGAAGTCGAAGGTCACGAAGACGCTCTGGCCGGAGAGCAGCGACTCGTTCAGACCGATCAGCTGGAGGACCTGCTGCCCCTCGGTGTTGAGCTGCACGTAGCTCAGCGGCGGGATCTCGATCCGGGCCGGTTGGCCGGCCGGGGCGGGGGTGGGCGACGGGCTCTCCGTGGGGCTGTCGACCGGGCTGGGCGACTCCAATCCCTCCGGCGTCGGCGTGACCGACGGGCTCTGCGTCGGCGACTCGCTCGGCGCGGGCGACCCGGCCTCGGTGATCACGACCTCGCGGGCGTCGTCGGTGGTGACGGTCACCGTGACCGGGTCCCGCGACTCGTTGTAGATCACCGCGCTCAGGGCGGCGTTCGCCCCGGCTCGGTAGCCCTCGACGCCGGGGTAGGCGAGCAACAGGCCGCGTACGGCGTACGCACCGTCGTCGGTCTGGAGGCTCACACCCTGGACCGACGGCTGCGTGTCGGCGGTCGCGGAGACCTGGCCGGCGCCGCACCCGGACAGCAGCAGGCCGGTCGTCGCCGCACCGGACAGCAGCAGGGCCGCCCGCCGGGAACCCCTGATCGAGCGCGTCACGTCGGTCCTCCTCGTCACGATTCCGCCCGGCACGCCGGGCACGGTGGCCATGCCCGCGCAGACCGCGGTCAAGCGTAGTTGGGCCGGATCCACCCCCGCACGCCGACCCGGGGATGCCACCTCCCGGGGCGGTCTCAGACCACGCGACCGCTACTGACCAGCAGAACGACATCGATGAGGGTGATCACCATCACCGCCCGGAAGGCCGCCACCGACCGTCCCCCGGCGCGGCTGGCGGCGCGGCTGCCGTACCAGGTCAGGGGCGGCACCACGACGGCGGCGGTCACCGCGGCCAGCCCGACCGCGGTCGGCGGCCCGGGCGGGCCGATGACCAGCGTGGCGGTCGCGGCGAGCAGCAGCCCGGCGGCCGCGGCCCGGCTGCCGACGGCGCCGAGCCGGTGCGGCAGGCCCCGGACGCCGGTGCGGGCGTCGTCGGCGAGGTCGGGCAGCGCGTTCGCGAAGTGTGCGCCGGCACCGAGCAGGGCCGCGGCGGCGACCAACCACACCGGCGGCTGCGGAGCGCCGGGCAGCGCGAGCACGACGAAGGCCGGCAGCGACCCGAACGAGACCGCGTAGGGGAGCACCGACAGCGGCGAGAACTTCAGCGGCCAGTCGTAGAGCAGGGCGGAGAGCAGACCGGCGGTGGCCACGAGCGCCGCGGACGGGTTCGTCGCGAGCGCGAGCGCCGGCGTGGCGAGCGCGGCCAACGCGGCGGCTCGGGCGGTGCTGCGCCGGCTCACCGCGCCGGCGGCGACCGGCTTGTCGGTACGCCCCACCGCGGCGTCCCGTCCCGCGTCGAGCGCGTCGTTGGCCCAGCCGACGGCGAGCTGGCTGGCGGCAACGGTGAGTACGACGGCGACGACGCCGGCGCCCCGGTGCCCGACCCCCCAGGCGAGCAGGCCGGCAACGGTGGTGACGGCGGCGGCCGGCTCCGGGTGGCTCGCCCTGACCAGGGCGAGGGCCGGCATTAGCACTGTCGACGGCATGAGGGAAGTCTGGTCGTTACCGGGCAGTCGTGCCAGGCTCGTGTCCATGCGAGAAGCGGGCCGTAACCTGCCGCGCAACGATCCGCGCCAGTACGACGACCTGGCCGGTGAGTGGTGGCGGCCGGACGGCGCGTTCGCGATGCTGCACTGGCTGGCCGCGGCCCGCGCGGCTCTCGTACCGGTGGCGTCCCGCCCCGACGCCCTCCTGGTCGACCTCGGCTGCGGGGCCGGGCTGCTCGCCCCGCACCTCGCCGGCAAGGGGTACCGACACGTCGGAGTGGACCTCACGACCTCGGCGCTGCACCAGGCGGCCAGCCACGGCGTGTCGGTGCTGAACGCCGACGCGACCGCGGTGCCGCTGGCGTCCGGCCGCGCCGACGTGGTCGCCGCGGGCGAGCTGCTGGAGCACGTCGCCGACTGGCGGCGGGTGGTGGCCGAGGCCTGCCGCCTGCTCCGCCCGGGGGGCCTGCTCGTCCTTGACACCCTCAACGACACCGCGCTGAGTCGGCTGCTGGCCGTCCGGATCGCGGAGCGGCTGCCCACGGTGCCCCGGGGCATCCACGATCCACGGATGTTCGTGGACGCTCGGGCGTTGGTCGCCGAGTGCGGCCGGCACGGCGTCCAGCTGCGGCTGCGGGGTGCCCGGCCGCAGGTGACCCGCGTGCTCGGCTGGCTGGCCCGGCGGGTCCGCGGAGCCGGGGGGCCCGTGCGGCGAGCACCGCGGATCGTGCCGACCTGGTCGACGGCCGTGCTGTACCAGGGCTGGGGGATCCGAAGGGGATAGCGGGGTCGGAGCGAGGTACCGGTACGCGGAGAAGGGGGTTGCATGACGCAGGCTGTGGAGGCGGTCCGCCGGCTGGCGCCGCGGCTCGCCGCTCGGGCCGCCAGGCACGACCGGGACGGCTCATTTCCGGTCGACGACTTCCGGGACCTTCGGGAGGCGGGTCTGTTCGGCCTGATGGTCCCCCGCGAGCTGGGTGGCCACGGCGCCACCTTCGCCGGGTACGCGGCCGTCGCCACCGAGCTGGCCCGGGGTAACGGCGCGACGGCTCTGGTGTTCAACATGCACGCCTCGGTGACCGGAGCGCTCGGTGCGGTGACCGAGGACCTCGCCGAGACGCTCGGCGTACCGGAGGAAGCGCTCGCGGCCCGGGACGGGCTGCTGCGCGCCGCGGCCGACGGTTCCTGGTACGCGGTGGCGATGAGTGAGCGCGGCGCGGGCGCCCGCCTCTCGCAGCTCAGCACGGTCTACGAGCCGGTGGAGGGGGGCTGGCGGATCAAGGGCAGCAAGACCTTCTGCTCCGGGGCCGGCCACGCCGACGGATACCTGGTGGCCGCGCGCAGCGCCGCCGACCCGTCGGTTGTCTCCCAGTTCCTGGTGCCCGCCGGTGACGGGGTGAGCGTGGAGGAGACGTGGGACTCGCTCGGGATGCGGGCCACCTCGTCGCACGACCTGCACCTGGATGTCACCGTGCCGGCGGATCGCCTGCTCGGTGGTGTGGAGGGGCTGGCCCTGGTCGTCGCGCAGCTGATGCCGCACTGGCTGGTCGCGAGCTACGCTGCGGTCTACGTCGGGGTCGCCCGGGCGGCGATCGACGCGGCGGCCGAACACCTCACCGCCCGAAGTCTCACCGGCCTGCCGGCGGTCCGGGCCCGGCTGGGCCGCGCCGACGCCGCGGTCGCGGCGGCCGACCTGGTGGTGGCCGAGGCGGCCCGTCGGGTCGACGAGGCGCCCGGCGACGTCGAGACCAACCGGTGGGTGTGGCGCGCGAAGCTGGTCGCCGGCACCACGGCGGCCGAGGTGGCGGCCTCGGTGCTGGAGGCGGCCGGGACGTCGGCGACCCGGCGTGGGCATCCGCTGGAACGGCTGTACCGGGATGCTCGCTGCGGCTCGCTGCAGCCGGCGACCTCCGACGTGTGTGCCGACTGGCTCGGCACCGTGGCGCTGGGTGGGGACCCGGACCGCGACGGATCGGCACCCCGGTGGTGACGGCCCGGCCGGTGCCGGTGCTCGCGGGTCTGGGGACGGCGCATCCGCCCTCGGCCGACCAGGGGGAGCTGTGGGACGGCTTCTTCTCCCGACATTTCTCCGGCACCACCCGGGCGCTGGCCCGGCGCGTCTTCGCGAACTCCGGGGTGAGTCGCCGGCAGGCCGCGGTCAACCCGTTACTGGAGGACGTCTCCGACTGGCCGACCGAGCGGCGTATGCGTCGCTACCAGGTGGAGGCCCTACCGCTGGGCAAGGAGGCGGTCGGCCGGGCGTTGACCGCGGCCGGCCTGGCCGCCCACGAGGTGGGGCTCTTCGTGGTCTGCTCGTGCACCGGGTACGCCACCCCGGGTCTGGACATCCTGCTCGCCCGGGACCTTGGCATGGCCCCGGACACCCAGCGCATGTTCGTCGGCCACATGGGCTGCTACGCGGCGCTGCCGGGGCTCGGCGCGGCGGCCGACTTCGTCGCCGCCCGGGGGCGCCCCGCCCTGCTCCTCTGCGCCGAGCTGACCAGCCTGCACATCCAGCCCTCCACCGCCCGGGTGGACACCCAACAGATCGTCTCGCACGCGCTCTTCTCGGACGCCGCCGTCGCCGCCGTGGTGCTGCCGGACGGTGCGGGGTACGCGCTGCGCGAGGTTGCCTCGATCACCGACACGTCGACGGCCGACCACATGACGTGGGATGTCACCGACTCCGGCTTCCGGATGGGGTTGTCGCCGAAGGTGCCGCAGGTGCTCTCCACCCACGTCCGCGGCCTGGTCGACGACCTGCTCGCCCGGCATGGTGCCCGGCGGCCCGAGGTGGATGGCTGGGTGGTCCACCCGGGCGGCCCGCGCATCCTCAACGTGGTGGAGCGGGAACTGGCTCTGCCGCCGGACGGGCTGGCCGCGTCCCGCGCGACGCTGGACGAGCACGGCAACTGCTCCTCTCCGACGGTGCTGCTGATCCTGGACCGGTTGTGCCGGGCCGCCGTGCCGCCCCGGCGGGTGGTGATGCTCGCGTTCGGCCCGGGGTTGACCCTGTACGCGGCGCTTTTCGAACGGCAGGACGGCTGACGGCGACCCGTGGGGCCGCGCCGGGCCCGGGACGGCGCGGGCGGTCGCCCACGGGTGGCGGTGGAGCTGGGCCGTGCTGCCGTGACGCGGGTCAGCCGGCCAGCCGGGCCAGCTCGGGCTGGTAGTCGTCGGTCGAGCGGACCTCGGGTACCACCTTCACCAGCGTCCCGGAGGCGTCCACCAGCAGCGCGGTGGCGATCCCGGCCCGCGCCGGCAGCCGGAGGAAGGTGCGCAGCGCGTCGGCCGGATCGGCGAGCGCGCGGACGGTCGTCCCGGCGGGTGGGGGCGGGACGTGGACCGCCGGATCGGCGTCGATGGTGATCACCGTGACGCCGGGCGGCGCGACGGCGGCGGTGCCGGCCATCTCCTGCGCGCACGCGCACCCGTCGACCAGGACGATGACCGCCGGCACCAGTCCGCGCAGCGGCACCGGTTGCCCGTCGTCGACCAGGTCGAGCGCCGGGACTGGCCGTCCGGTCAGTCCGGGCGGTGGCGCGTATGGGGCCGGCGTCGACTGCGGCGTGGGGCGGCTGGAGCGAGACCAGGTGACCGCGACCAGACCGGTCACGGCGGTGACCACGGCGACCAGGAGCACCAGCAGTGGCATCGCGAGCGGCGGCACGGCCCGGGGGGTGGCGTCGTGCGCGGATCCGCGCAGCTCCCGGCGGATCCGCGCGGCCTCGCCGGCCAGTGCGGAGGCGTCGTCCGGCACGACCACCCGGCCCCACTCCGGCGGCAGGTCGGGCAGTCCGGGGTCGTCTGCGTCGGGCTTGCCCATCGGACCCCCTGGAGTTGTGCCGGCGAGCCGGCGGCTCCTTCCAGCGTCCCGCACCGGACCTCCTCCCGCCACATCTGGGCGCGTACCCGCGCCGCGGGATACCATGAGTGCGAGCGCAACGCCCTTGATCCCGGGTTGCCATCACCCGTACCGGGACGTCACTTGATCGTCACGGAGCGTGTTCGATTCTTCGGTCTGGCGGCCTGTCAAGCCGAAGAAATACCTCTCACAGGGCCCCTGAGCTGCGCCAACGGTCAGGACAGCGGTGAGACATCGGTGTCTGAGCGTGTTACCCTAGACACAGCGAAAGGGGTTTCGAACCTATGGTTTTCAGTGTCGGCGAGACCGTTGTTTACCCCCACCACGGGGCCGCACTCATCGAGGCAATCGAGACTCGGGTCATCAAAGGCGAGGAGAAGCAGTACCTCGTCCTGAGGGTCGCGCAGGGTGACCTCACGGTCCGGGTGCCCGCTGAGAACGCCGAGATCGTGGGTGTGCGCGAGGTGGTCGGCGAGGAGGGCCTCGGAAAGGTCTTCGACGTTCTTCGGGCTCCGCACACCGAGGAGCCGACCAACTGGTCGCGGCGTTACAAGGCGAATCTGGAGAAGCTGGCCTCCGGCAACCCGCTGAAGGTGGCCGAGGTCGTCCGTGACCTGTGGCGCCGGGAGCGGGAGCGGGGGCTGTCCGCGGGCGAGAAGCGCATGCTCGCCAAGGCCCGCGACATTCTCGTCGGCGAGGTCGCGCTGGCTGAGAAGAGCACCAAGGACGAGGCGGAGACATTGCTCGACAAGGTGCTGACCGAGGCCTGATCCGCACCCCATCGTCGTACCCGATTCGTAGCGAAGAAACCACCGAGGACCGCGACGTGACCGCGCAGCTCAATCCGCGCGGTGACGTCGCGGTCCTCGTGCCTGCCGCGGGTGCGGGGGTACGTCTCGGTCCCGGCCGGCCGAAGGCGCTGCGCCCGCTGGGCGGCGAGCCGCTGCTGGTGCACGCGGTCCGCCGGCTCGCCGGCGCCGTGTCGGTGCGTACCGTCGTGGTGGCCGCCCCGCCGGCAGAGGTGGCGGCGGTACGCGAGCTGCTGGCCCCGGTGGCCCCGGTGACCGTCGTGCCCGGCGGTGCCGAGCGGCAGGCGTCGGTCGCCGCCGCGCTCGCCGCGGTGCCCGCCGGCCCGGAGATCATCCTGGTGCACGACGCCGCCCGGGCGCTGACCCCGCCCGAGTTGGTGGAGTCCGTCGCGGCGGCGGTCCGCGCCGGGCGGGACGCGGTCATTCCCGTGCTGCCGGTGGTCGACACCATCAAGCAGGTCGGTGCCGGCGAAATCGTGCTCGGCACCGTCGACCGCGCCGCCCTGCGGGCGGTGCAGACCCCGCAGGGTTTCCGTCGGGCGGTGCTGGCCGCCGCGCACGCCGCTGCCGCCGACCCGCTCACCGACGACGCGGGGCTGGTCGAGAAGCTCGGGGTGCCGGTGGCGTGCGTGCCCGGCTCGGAGCATGCGTTGAAGATCACTCGTCCGTTCGACCTGGCGCTGGCCGAGCACCTGCTGGCCACCGGCGCGTGACGCTGGCCGCCCACGGGATCGGCGCGGAAATCGGCCCCTCCGTCGGCTGAACGTTTCCGATCTGCGCAGGTCGCGCGGTGCCGACCGGCTCGCGTACGCTCGGGTCCATGATCGTTCCGCGGGTGGCCATCGGCACGGACGTGCACGCCTTCGAGGCCGGCCGGCCCTGCTGGGTGGCCGGCCTGCACTGGCCCGGCCAGGACGGCCTGGCCGGGCACTCGGACGCCGACGTCGCTTCGCACGCCGCCTGCAACGCGCTGCTCGCCGCCGCCGGCCTCGGCGACCTCGGTTCGAACTTCGGCGTGGGGCAGCCGGAGTGGGCGGGTGCGTCCGGTGTGGCTCTGCTCACCGAGAGCGCCCGCCGGGTGCGGGCGGCCGGGTTCGGGATCGGCAACGTGTCGGTGCAGGTGATCGGGGACCGTCCCAAGATTGGACCGCGTCGGGAGGAGGCGCAGCGGGTGCTGTCGGCCGCGGTCGGTGCCCCGGTCAGCCTCTCCGCCGCCACCACCGACGGACTCGGCTTCGCCGGCCGCGGGGAGGGTCTGACCGGCATCGCGGTGGCTCTGGTGTACGAGGCTCCGGCCGCTTAGGCTCGCCGCGATGTCCAGCGACGCGACCTCCGACCGTTCCGCCGCCGACGGCTACCTCCAGCGGGCCCAGCTGCTCGCCGAGTTGGGCCGGTACGACGAGGCCGCCGCCGAGCTGGGCTTCGCGGTCGCGCTCGAACCCGCCAACCCGGCGGTGCTGACCGCGCTGTCCCGGGTGCACCTCGCCGCCGGCCGGCCCGCCGACGCGCTCACCGCCGCCGACGGTGCCGTGGCGGCCGCCCCCGACCTGGTCCCCGCACTGGTCGCCCGGGCGCTGGCGCTGGCCGACCTGGCGGAGTACGCGGCGGCGGCCCGCACCGCCGACCGGCTCCTCGCGGTCGGGCCGGACGACGCGTACGCCCAGCGCAGCGCCGCCGCGATCCTGGCCGGCTCCCGCAACGGCCAGCCGGCGCTGAACGCGGCGTGGCGCGGGGTGCAGCTGGCTCCCGAGGAGCCGGAGGCGCACCTCGTGCTCGGCCTGGTCGCGGCGAACATGCAGATGTACGACCTGGCTGAGCGGGCCTACGCCGAGGCGCTGCGGCTCGATCCGCGGTTGGCCGAGGCGCGGCACGACATCGGCGTACTGCGGTTGGAGCAGCGGCGGTGGAGCGAGGCGCTGGAACACCTGGCCGAGGCGGCCGCGATGAGTTCAGGCCGAATCGACTCCGGTCGGACGATCTCCGTCGGCCTGCGTCAGCTCGTCGTCTTCGGGGCCGGTTGGTCCATGGTCACGGCCGTGCTGCTCGCCTGCGTCGCCGTGGGCAGTGGCGGGACGTCCCGGGTGGCGGCGGTGTTCGCGGCCCTTGGCGGCGCACTGGTGGTCTGGCGGTACGCCGCGAAGCTGCCTGGCCTGGCCCGGACGATCCTGCCGAGCCTGCTGCGCTCCGACCGCGCTCTCGCCCTGGCCGTGTACGCGGCTGCCGCCGCGCCGGTGCTGATCCTGCTCTACGCTCTGGTCGGCTCGCCGTGGCCGCTGGTCCTGGCGATCGCCGTGGCGACCGTCGCCGAACTCACCGTCCTCACCCGTTCGACGGCCGGACCCGGGCCGGGCGCCTGACCCGGGCCCGAGGTGACCGCTCCGGCGACAGCCGGCGTGGGCGAGGCGGCGGTGCGCTCCGGTGGTGACTATGCCCGGCGCGCCCAGGTCCAGGCGTAGGCGTCGTCCTCGCAGGCGGTCGTCGCGTCGCACAGGTCCAGCGGGCGGAAGGTGTCGACCATGACGGCCAGCTCGTCGAAGAAGTCGACGCCGATCGACTGTTCGGCGGCGCCGGGCTGCGGCCCGTGTGTGAAGCCGGCGGGGTGTAGCGATATCGATCCCTGCGCGATGCCGGAACCGCGCCGCGCCTCGTAGTTGCCGCCGGTGTAGAAGAGCATCTCGTCGGAGTCGACGTTGTGGTGGTTGTACGGCACCGGGATCGCGTCCGGGTGGTAGTCCACCTTGCGCGGTACGAACGAGCAGATCACGAAGTTCGGGCCCTGGAACGTCTGGTGCACCGGTGGTGGCTGGTGGATCCGGCCGGTGATCGGCTCGAAGTCGTGGATCGAGAAGGCCCACGGGTACATGTGCCCGTCCCAGCCGACCACGTCGAACGGGTGGTTGGCGTAGCGGTACGTCGTCCACCCGCGACGGTGCCGGACCAGCACGTCGACGTCGGTCCCGTCGACCAGCAGCGGCGCGTCCGGTCCGCGGACGTCCCGTTCGCAGTACGGCGCGTGCTCCAGGAACTGCCCCCGCACCGACAGGTAGCGCTTCGGTGGGCCGATGTGGCCGGCGGCCTCGATGGCGAGCAGCCGGACCGGCTCCGCGCCGGTTGGCACGAGCCGGTGGATCGTCGAGGTCGGAATGAGAACGTAGTCGCCGGCGACCGAGTCGAGCACGCCGAACGTGGACTCGACGCGCAGGGTGCCGGACTCGACGTAGAGGCAGTGGTCGCCGGTGGCGTCGCGGAACAGTGGGGATGGCCGGTCGGCCTGCACGTACGCGATCCGGACGTCGTCGTTGGCGAGCAGGTACCGGCGGCCGAGCACCGGGTCGGCGCCGGCGGTGTCCAGCTTGTGGGTCCGTAGGTGCCGGGGCTTGAGCGGGAGGTTCGGCGCGCGGGTGAACGCGGGCGGGGTGAACTCCTCGGCCGCCACGATCGCGGTGGGTGGGTACCGGTGGTAGAGCAGGGAGGAGTCGGAGGAGAAGCCCTCCTGGCCCATCAGCTCCTCGGCGTAGAGGGTTCCGTCCGGCTGACGGAACTGGGTGTGGCGCTTGCGCGGCACCTCGCCCATGCGGCGGTAGTACGGCATCTCGCCTCCCGGATTCCCGAATGCGTCCGATTATCGGACATAGTTGTCCGCTCCTTGTAGCGTCGCGTACATTGTTGTCTCGTGTCAACGCAGCTGCCCCGGCTCCTGACCGGCCTCGTCGACGACGCCGCGGTCTTCCCGCCCGGCAGCGCGCCGGTGCCCGCCGCCGTCGCCGCGCACCGGCGCCACCGCACCTCCTGGTATGCCGATCTGGTCGGCCCGCTGCTGGTGCCCGCGTCCGCGTTGACCGGCCGCGAGCTGCACCCGCTGGTCGATCCGGCGGAGGGCCTCGTGATCGGGGTTGTCGGCGACACCGGACTCGACGGCCTGCCCGCCGCCCTGGCGGCACTGCCGGCCGGCGTCACCGCCCGGCAGGTCGAGGTGGCCGTGGCCAAACGCGGCGAGGACCCGCGTCCAGGCCTGACCGGGCTGCTGAAGCTGGCCCAGCAGTTGGACGGCGCGGCCGTGTACGCGGAGATTCCGCTCACCTTCGGCCTGATGGAGGCCCTCGACACGGTCACGGACGCCCGGGCGGACGGGCTGCCGGTCGCGGTCAAGTTCCGCACTGGCGGGCTCGCCGCCGAACTGTTCCCAACGTCCGCCGAACTGGCCGCGGTGGTCTGCGCGTGCCGGGACCGCGGGCTGCCGTTCAAGTTGACCGCCGGGCTGCATCAGGCCGTCCGCCACCTGGAGTCGGAGACCGGCTTCACGCACCACGGCTTCGCCAACGTGCTGGCGGCGGCGCTCGCCGCCGCCAGGGGCGCCGGGGCGGCACGGGTCACCGAGCTGCTGGCCGCCACCGACCCCCGGCCGCTGCTCCAACTGATCGAGGCCGGCCTGGACGAGGCGCGTCCGCTGTGGGTCGGGTACGGCTCGTGCAGCATCCTGGAACCACTGACCGATCTGATCCGGCTGGGGCTGGTGAACGGGGGCGTCGACGCATGACCTGGGTGACTGGTGCCAACGGTTCCCCGTACGGGGTGCACAACCTGCCGTACGGGGTGTTCCGCCACGCCGGCCGCGACCCGCGGGTGGGTGTCCGTATCGGCCGATCCGTGCTGGACCTGGGCACCGCGGAGGCGGCCGGCCTGGTGCTCGCCGCCGGGTCGTTGGGCCGGGCCCGGCTGAACGAGTTCCTGGCGCTCGGCCGTCCGCAGTGGACGGCGGTCCGGCAGCGGATCACCGAGCTGCTCACCGACTCCACCCATCGGGCGGCGGTCGAGCCGCTGCTCGTGCCGCTGGCCGAGGTCGAGCTGCTGCTGCCGTTCGAGGTGGCCGACTACGTCGACTTCTACTCCTCCGAACACCACGCCGCGAACGTGGGCCAGATCTTCCGCCCCGGCCAGCCGCCGTTGCTGCCGAACTGGAAGCACCTGCCGATCGGGTACCACGGCCGGGCCGGCACGGTCGTCGTCTCCGGGACGCCGGTGGTGCGACCGCAGGGGCAGCGGGCCACCCCGCAGGGCCCGGTCACCGGCCCGTCGACCCGCCTCGACATCGAGGCGGAGGTCGGCTTCGTGGTGGGGGTGCCCAGCCCGCTGGGCAGCCGGGTCGCCGCCGGCGACTTCGCCGACCACGTGTTCGGGGTGGTGCTGGTCAACGACTGGTCCGCCCGGGACATCCAGGCCTGGGAGTACCAGCCGCTCGGCCCGTTCCTGGGTAAGTCCTTCGCCACCTCGGTCTCGGCCTGGGTGACCCCGCTGGAGGCGCTCGGTGCGGCGTTCGTCCCCGCACCGGAGCAGGACCCGCCCGTCGCCGACTACCTGCGCGACGTGCCGCGCCTCGGTCTCGACCTGCGGCTGGCCGTGGAGTGGAACGGTGAGCGGGTGAGCGAGCCGCCGTTCGCCACGATGTACTGGACGCCGGCCCAGCAACTGGCCCACCTCACCGTCAACGGGGCGTCGCTGCGCACCGGCGACCTGTACGCCTCGGGCACCGTGTCCGGTCCGCAGCGGTCCCAGGTCGGCTCGTTCCTCGAGCTGACCTGGGGCGGCGCCGAGCCCGTGAAGGTGGGTGGCGGGGACACCCGCACCTTCCTCGAGGACGGCGACACGGTGACGCTCACCGCCACCGCGCCCGGTCCGGACGGCACGACCATCGCCCTCGGTGAGGTGACCGGCACCATCCTCCCGGCTCGCTGACGCGACCCGTCCACCGGACCCCGGCTCCCACGGCCGGCCGCGTGCGGCGACCGGACGTGGTGGGTCCGATCGTCCTGCCGTATCGCCCGTGCCGCGTGTCGGGCGGGTGACGTGTGCCGTCGCACAGATCGTCCGATCCGGGGCCGCGCCGCCCGCGTTTGATCGACCCGGATTCCGTCGCCGTGCCGCGCCGGGCCGGGCCTCCTCCTCGTCGGTTCCCGACCCGGCTGTCGGCGGGCGTCCATCGACAGGAGGGTGAGGATGAACGATCTCGCGGGCGCGGTCTGGCGTACCAGCAGCCGCTCCAACGACCAAGGACTGTGCGTTGAGGTTGCCGACAACCTGGTCGACGTGCTCGGGGTGGTGGCGGTACGTGACTCGAAGGACCGGTCCGGCCCGACGCTCGCGGTCAGCCCCGTGGAGTGGACGGCGTTCCTGCGGGCGATCCAGGTGGATCGGCTCCGTTCCTGACCGCCGCCGGCCGCGCCGGGAGGGGCCTTCCAGGGCGGTATTTTCCTCGGGAGGCCCCGTTCGGCGTTCACTCGGCGTACCGTCGATGCCACGGGAGGTGGCATGTCGAGCGTGGCGGTAACCCGTTCCATCGAGGCGCACGCCGTGGACGTCTGGCGGCTACTCACCGACCTGACCGTGCGCGCCCGTGCCACCCGCGGCCTCGAGGTGCTCACTCCGGGCGGCTTCGGCCCTGGCACCGCCTGGCGGGAGGTCCGCTCCCGACCCGACGGGTCCGCACTGACCGAGGAGTTCGTCGTGGTCGCAGCGGAGCCGCCGCGCCGGCTGGTGCTCGGTTCACCCGGCGCGGGTGTGGACTACACGGTCACCTGGACGCTGCGTCCGGTCCGGCGGCGTGGCCGCGGGTGCACGATGGTGACGGTCACCCAGGAGGCGATACCCACCGCGCCCTCCGGCCGGGTCGTCGCACTTCTCCTCGGTGGGCTGGCTGCCCGGGCGGTCGAAGGCGCCCTGCGGCGGGATCTCGCCGCCCTCGCGGCCGCTACCCGCACCAACGCCGAGGCCGCCTGACCGCCGACCGGTCCGGCAACCTGACAGTGGCGGGGCGCGCCGCGCTGGGTAGGGTGCCGGTCGGAGGTGCGCATGGGGTTCCCCGGGGGCCGACGGTCTCTGCTGCTGGTGGTGGTGGTCCTGCTGGCCACGGTTGCGGTCGCGGCCACGGTCTGGCGGGTGTTCGCCCCGGCCGAGGTGAGCACGCCCGCCCGGAGTCCGTATCCGACGGCGCCGAGTCCGGCGCCGGGTGTGGTCTCCCGGCTGCCGGTGGCCCCGCTGGTCGTCGACGGTCGGCTGCGGGTGTACGCGGCGCAGCGTCAGGTCTACGCCGACCGGTCGCTGGACCTTCGATACCGGACCACCCCGTACTGGTCGTACCGCCGCTGGCCGGCCGAACTGGCCGGCGTGGTGGCGAGCGGGCCGGTCGTGGTGACCCGCTGGTCGGACGGCCTGCTCGTGGCGGTCGACGCCCGGACCGGTCGGGTCGCCTGGCAGACCGAGGGGCCGGTGCCGGCCCGGACGGTCACCGCGCGGCGGACCGGAGCGGCGACGGTGTGGAGCCCCGAGGGCCTCTTCGTCGCGCCGACGGCCGGCGACGGGGCGGTGGTGGTGGTCGCCGGCGGCGACGGGCTCGCCGCCGTGGACCTGACCGATGGGCGGCTCCGGTGGCGTGCCGGGGTCGGTGCTGGCTGCCACGAGTCGATCGGCACCACTGTGGCGGGCCGGTTGGTGAGCGTCGACGTGTGCGATGGTCCGGCGACGGTCGAGTTCCGGGACGCGGACACCGGCACGGTGGAGATCCGGTGGCGTCCGCCGGGTGCGGGCGACGCGTTGGTCGCCACGCCGCTGGGCTGCCGTACCGGCCGGTCCGGCTGCGCCGGCCTCCGGACGGTCACGGGGACCGGCGACGACCCGGGCCGGGGCTGGCTCCTCGGCGACGGGGAGCCGTCCGCGGCGCCGGTTCTGGACCAGCCAAACAGCGCGCTCGCCGGGGAAACCGCGGTCGGGACCGACGGCGGCGCGCTCGTGGGCCGCGACGCGCGGACGGGCGCCGAGCGGTGGCGCCGGGCGGGTCTGGGCACCGCCCGGGTGCTCGCCGTGGAGCCGGACCGGGTGCATCTCGTGTCCGGTGACAACTACCTGGTGACGCTGGACCCGGTCACCGGGGCGCGGCGTTCCTCGTTCACGCTCACGGTCGGTGCGGACGGGACGGGGTGGGCACCGGGGGCCGCGTACGCGGTGGACGGTTACCTGGCGGTGGAGCGGCTCCGCGAGCCGGTGGATCCCGAGGCGGACGACCAGCGCTACTTCTTCACCTCCGAGCCGGTGCTGGTCGCCGCGACCTGACCGGACGTTCTATACTGGAACAAAACGGGCATTTCGCCATTCGGTTGGTGGTGCCCGCCGATGCCGGTCGCCGGACCGCATCCGGGCCGGTCCGCTGGGGGATGGTGGACCGGCCCGGTCCTTCGGCGAGTGGCGTGGCGGCCGGGACGAATCAGGCGAGTGCCGGTTCGGCCGCCGCGAGGAAGGCGTCGTTCTCGGCCGGGGTGCCGATGGTGACCCGGACCCCGTCGCCGGGGAACGGCCGCACGATCACACCCTTCGACTCGCAGGCCTGGCCGAAGGCCAGGGCCCCGTCACCGAGCGGCAGCCAGACGAAGTTCGCCTGGCTGTCCGGGACGGTTGGCACGAGCTTGCGTAGTGCCTCGGTGACCCGGTCCCGCTCAGCCACCACCAGGGCGCAGCGCCGCCGCACCTCGTCGGCCTGGGCGAGCGCCGCGAGCGCGCCGGCCTGCGCGGCGATGCTGGTGGAGAACGGTGTGACGACCTTGCGGACGGCTGCCGCCACCTCCGGCTGGGCGACCAGGAACCCGATCCGCAGGCCGGCCAGGCCCCACGCCTTGGAGAACGTCCGGAGCACCGCCACGTTCGGCCGGTCGGCGTAGGTGAGGCCGTCCGGCACCGTCGGATCGGTGACGAACTCCCGGTACGCCTCGTCGATGACCACCAGCACGTCGTCCGGCACGGCGTCGAGGAAACGGTCCAGCTCGGCCCGGCGGACCGCCGTGCCGGTCGGGTTGTTCGGGTTGCAGACGAGGATCAGCCGGGTCCGGTCGGTCACGGCGGCGGCCATCGCCGGCAGGTCGTGCCCGTGCCCCGCGGCGTTGGGGACGCGCACGCTGGTCGCGCCGCTGGTCGCCGCGATGATCGGGTACGCCTCGAAAGAGCGCCACGCGTAGAGCAGTTCGTCGCCGGGCAGGCAGGTGGCTCGCACCAGGTGCTCGGCCAGGGCCACCGACCCGCAGCCGGTGGCGATCCGCTCCGGGGGGACCGCGTACCGCTCGGCCAGCGCCTGGCGCAGCGCCACCACCCCCATGTCCGGGTAGCGGTGCACCCCGGCGACGGCGTCCGCGACCGCCTCCACCACGCCGGGCAGTGGACCGTACGGCACCTCGTTGCTGGCCAGCTTGACCGCCTCGGGCAGGCCCAACTCCCGGGCCAGGTCGGCCGGGCTCCGGCCAGGTACGTAGTTGGGCAGCGCGGCCAGGTCGGCGCGGGTCAGCCGCAGCGCCGCCTGGTGACGTCCGGTGTCGCTCATGGGGTGTCTCCCGGGGATGTGGGGGGGTCGTTCGGTGCGGCGGTACGGGGGAGCTGAACCACCACGGTCTGCGCCCGCTTGTCGTGCAGCGCCTGCCGGAGCGGATGGTCGAAGAGCGGCGAGACCGCGTCGATGAGCTGTAGCACGAAGCCGATACAGCAGAACCAGAGCAGGGTCGGCAGGCCGAGCGTGTTCCAGCGGCGCAGGGCCCGGCCGAAGCCGAGCGGAGCGTCGACGCTCACCGGCAGTACCTTCAAGCCCAGCACCCGCTTGCCGAAGGTCTGCCCGCGTGAGGCCGTCGACGGCACCTCGTACGCCAGCCAGAGCGCCGTGGCGATCAGCAGGATGGCGATCTGCAGGCCGCCGGCCTGCTCGCCGGCGGCCGGCAGCGGTTCGGTGGTGCGCTCCTGGTTGATGAACCGGGACCACATTTCGTGCAGGGCCGGAGACATCTCCTGGACGTACCGCCACACGAACCAGCCGTTGACGACGGCGTTGAGCGCGAAGACGACGGCGACGTCGATGAGGCGGGCCACCAGGCGGGCCCCGTACCCGGCCAGCGGCAGCCCGTGTGGACGGGGTTCCGGCGGCCGGGCCGGCCAGGTCTGGTACGGCCAGCCGGTCGGCGGGCCGTGGGGCTGACCCGGCTGCGGACCGGGCGGCACGCCGTACCCCGGCGCCGTGCCGGCGCCGCCGGACGGCGCGGGCGGGCTGGTGGGCCGGGCGGGCGGTTCCGGCTCGGGCGGTGCGGGGGCGGGCTCGGGCGGCGGGCCTTCCGGCGGCGTGGCGTCGACCGGGATGGGCGCGCCGATCCAGCCTTCGCCGTCCCAGTACCGTCGCGTCTGCGGGTCAGCCGGATCGACGTACCAGCCGGGCGCGACGCTCACGGCGTCGCCTCGTTGCGCTCGCTCACCTGGACACCTTAGCGACGACCGTTTCCGCGGACCTGTCGTGGCGGCACCGTTGCCGGGGCTTGTCCCACAACTGCCAGGCCCGTCGGGGTGGCTGAGGCCGGGCACCAGGGAACCGGCGAGGAACTGCACCACCACACCGCCGGCCGGCCCGGATCGAACATCCGTGGGGCGCGGGACCGGGGTGCGGTGCGCCCGCCGCCGGTGGGTGGAGGCCCGGCCGGCGGCGGCACGTTCGGCAGAGGGTCGGCTCACGCTCGACAGTGTTACAGGTTGCCGCGCTTCTCCTGCTCTCGCTCGATGGCCTCGAAGAGCGCCTTGAAGTTGCCCTTTCCGAAGCCGAGCGAACCGTGTCGCTCGATCAACTCGAAGAAGACGGTCGGGCGGTCCTGCACCGGCTTGGTGAAGATCTGGAGCAGGTAGCCGTCCTCGTCCCGATCGACCAGGATCTTGCGGGCCTTCAGCTGTTCGATCGGCACCCGCACCTCGCCGATGCGGGCCCGCAGCTCCGGGTCGTCGTAGTACGAGTCCGGCGTGTCCAGGAACTCGACGCCGGCCGCGCGCATCGCGTCGACGCTGGCCAGGATGTCGTTGGTCGCCACGGCGATGTGTTGGGCGCCCGGACCCTGGTAGAACTCCAGGTACTCGTCGATCTGCGACTTCTTGCGGGCCACGGCCGGCTCGTTGAGCGGGAACTTCACCTTGCGGGTGCCGCTGGCCACGACCTTGCTCATCAGCGCCGAGTAGTCCGTGGCGATGTCGTCGCCGACGAACTCGGCCATGTTGGTGAAGCCCATGACGCGCTGGTAGAACTCGACCCACTCGTCCATCCGGCCGAGCTCGACGTTGCCCACGACGTGGTCGATCGCCTGGAAGAACCGCTTCGGCTGGACGCCGGCGTCGATCATCGGCTGTCGGTCCACGATCGGGCCGCGGGTGACGAAGCCCGGCAGGAACGGGCCGGCGTAGCGGGACCGGTCGACCAGGGTGTGCCGGGTGTCGCCGTAGGCGGCGATGGCGGCCATCCGGACGGTGCCGTGCTCGTCGCTGACGTCGTGCGGCTCGACCAGGCCGGTCGCACCCTGCGTGAGCGCGTGCGCATACCCGGCGTCGACGTCCGGCACCTCCAGCGCGATGTCGGAGACGCCGTCGCTGTGCTTCGCCACGTGCTCGGCGCCCGCGGCGTCCGGGCGGACCGCGCCGGTCAGTACGAACCGGGCCGAGCCGCTGGTCAGCACGTACTGGGCGTGGTCCCGGTTGCCCTGCTCGGGGCCCCGGTACGCCACGCAGGTCATGCCGAACGCGGTGGAGTAGTAGTGCGCGGCCTGCTTGGCGTTGCCGACCAGGAAGTGCACGTGGTCGAGGCCCTTGACCGGGAACGGGTCGCGGCTGATGTCGTGGTCGACGGCGCCGACCAGCTGGTCGACGTCTACCTTCTCGGTCGACTGGGGTCGGTCGATCGCCTGGGTCATGGTGGCCTCCCTCGCGTACCGGCCGGCCGGGTGGGCCGCCGCTGTCGTGCTGTTCCCGCGAATATCGTCGGGCGCGGTTCATTGGGCAACTGTCGCGAATCAAGCTGGTCAGGTTGCGCAAGTAGTAGGGTGGAATCCCGTGAACACTGGTCAGGATGTACAGCCCGACACGCTCGACGCCAGGCTGATCGAGTTGCTCGTCGAGGAGCCCCGGATCGGCGTGCTGGAGTGCTCGCGTCGCCTCGGGGTGGCGCGGGGCACGGTGCAGGCCCGGCTGGACAAACTGGTCGAGCGGGGGGTGATCGGCGGGTTCGGGCCGGACGTCTCGCCCGCCGCCATCGGGTTCGGGGTGACCAGCTTCGTCACCCTGGAGATCACCCAGCGGCACGGCCACGACCCGGTCACCGCCCACCTGTCGGCGATCCCTGAGGTGTTGGAGGCGCACACCATCACCGGCTCCGGTGACCTGCTCTGCCGCATCGTGGCCCGGTCGAACGCCGACCTCCAGCGGGTGATCGACCAGATCGTCTCCTACGGGGGCATCCGCCGCGCCTCCACCATCATCGCCCTGGCCGAGCAGATCCCCTACCGCACCCTCCCCCTGGTCCGCTCCGCGGCCCGACCCAGCTGACCCCGTTACCTAATGAGTCCCCGAACGACCCGCCGCGGTTCGCGGGATGTCTGCCCGCTACCCGGCCTCTGCAGGTCTGCAAGACGCAGTGCTCCGGCACCTGTTCACCCGGCTCCTCGGCTGCCCGCACCACTGCCTCGCAACAGGGCAGCTCTTCCACCCTGAGAAGGCATTCGCCGCAATCGCCGTGCCCACAGCGACCGTTGCGAGGTGACCCTGGCAGGCTCAGCGTCCATGAACGACGGCAAAGATCGGTTCGCCTGGACAATCCCTACGCCGATCCGCTGGCGCTGGCGGCGGTGACGATGACGGCGAGGAGCAGGCCGGGGGTGTCGGTGAACGCTGTGTCTTCTCCTGCCAGGCATTGGGCGGCCTGATCGCCGCTCGATCGCGCTCGTCCTCTTCGCGGCGGCCGTCGTCGGCCCCGCCCGACCCGCCTCGGCGGCCGAACGTCTCGACACCGTGACTGCCGACGCCGCGCGAGCGCTCGGACCCACTCGTCTGGCGGGTGGCGGGCCTGACCTTGACCACCGTGATCCGGCTCACCGTCGCGACACCGCAGCCCACCGCCGCGCGTCCGATCGGATCGGCGTAGCGGCATCGGGGGGGACGGCGAGGCAGGTTATCGGTCCCAGCGACGCATAATGGGGCCATCGCAGGTAAGGGGTGAGATTGGAAGCGCCGCGCAGGCCACGGCCGCCAGCACAGGAGGACGCGATCACGGTGACCCGGCCGATGCCGAACGTGGCCCGCAACACCCGCCAGCGTGGCGAGGTGCTCGCACTGCTGCGCGAGGTCGAGGGGTTCCATTCGGCGCAGCAGCTGCACCAGATGCTGCTCGCCCGGAAGGCGCGCGTCGGCCTCACCACCGTGTACCGGACGTTGCAGCTGCTGTTCGAGGCCGGCGAGGTCGACTCCACCCGGCTGCCCGGCGGCGAGCAGCTGTTCCGCCGGTGCAGCCAGAACAAACACCATCACCATCTGGTCTGCCGCGAGTGCGGGCGCACGGTCGAGGTCGCCGGGCCCGCCGTCGAGCGGTGGGCCGACCAGTTGGCCGCGCAGCACGGTTTCACCGACGTGGGTCACACCCTGGAGATCTTCGGCATCTGCGCCGAATGCTCCCGCTGATCACGTTACCTGTCGGCACAGGTCGCACAGATCCCGCTGAGGTCGAGTCGGTCCGGATGCGGGGTGAAGCCGGTGTGCCGGCGCACTCGTTGGGTCGGCTCGTCACGATCTCGGGCGGGCACTCGGTCACCGCCTCACAGCGGCTGCGGATCAGGCGCTGGTGTGGTGCCGCACCACAGTGGCGGCAGGCGCGTTGGCCGTCAGGGCCGAAGGTGTGCAGCAGCCGGCGTCGGCGAGGCTGTGCACTGCGCGGTAGACGGTGGTCAGGCCGATGTGCCGCAACGTGCTGGTGAGTCCGGCGTGTACCTCTTGGGCGGTGAGCGGGCGGGAACGTCCGGCCAGCAGCGCCAGGACGGCGCGGCGCGGCGCGGTGGACGTCAGACCGACGACCGGCAACTGCGTGTCCGGGACGAGCGGAGTGGTCCTGGCGGACTACGGGCGTACGCCGAGGTGTGTGCTGCAGGCGGGGAGCCGGGCGGCGCCGACAAGCTGCGGCGCCGGCTCCGTCCAGTCGACCGGCGCGTCGGTGCTCATCTGCCCTGGGGTCCGCGGTGGGCGTACTTCTGGCGGAACTTCTCGACCCGGCCGGCGGTGTCGAGCAGGCGCTGCTTGCCGGTCCAGAAGGGGTGGCTGGCGGAGGAGATCTGGACGTCGATGACGGGGTAGGTGTTGCCGTCGGTCCACTCGATCGTCTGGTCGCTGGTGGCGGTGGAGCGGGTGAGGAAGGCGAAGTCGGCGCCCTTGTCACGGTAGACGACGGGGCGGTACTCGGGGTCGACGTCAGGCTTCATCCGGTTGCGCTCCTTCGGTGTCGGTGTCGGTGTCGGTGTCGGTGTCGGTCGGCTCGTCGGCCGTGAGGGGGAACAGTTGGCGAACGGGTCGTGGTAGGTCCGCCAGACCTCCTCGCCGTCGGCGAGTTCGGCGTCGGTGAGGAGGCAGCCTGCGAGGCTGCGGTGCAGCTCGGCGGAATCGATGTCGAGACCGATGAAGACCAGGTGCTGGTGCCGGTCGCCGTAGTAGGGATCCCAGTCCAGGGCGGCGGCGAGGCGGCGCTGGTCCTCGAGGTGCTCCCAGCGGTCCTCGGGCAGGCTCACCAACCAGTGCCCGAGAGAACCCATCGCCAGCCCGCCGCCAGCGAACTCCCAGGCCACCACGGTGTCAGGCTGACTCGCCAACCACAGGTGGCCCCGGGAGCGGATGACCTCGGCGTTGACGTCTTCGAGGACGTCGTGCAGGCGCTGGGGGTGGAACGGGCGGCGTGCCCGGAAGACGGCGGAGACAACTCCGCAGTCGGGCTCCGGCTCGTGCGTGCCGAGGGTGTAGCCCTGCAGACCACGGGCGAGCACCCCGGGAGTCTCGGGCCGGTGTCGATCGGTGTGGCGTAGCTGGCGGGTCAACGCGTCGGCGTCGACGCGGTCGGCGTCGACGCGGATGTGCGCCGCCCAGGGTGCCATGCGCTGCAGCAGGATCGACATCCTGCCGGTGTCGAACTCGCCTTCCCGGGACTGTCCCCAGAGCACCAGCGTGTCGGCGTACTCGATCTGCCGGACCACCACGTCGGCGAGCGCACGATGGTCGTCCTCGGCGGCATGGATGCCGAGCGCTGCCAGGCCGTCGGTGCTGGCCAGACCGTCGAGCAAGTGTTCGGTGTCGAGGACGGTCACATAGGAGTCGATGCGGAGAAGCTCGGTGATCGGTGCGCCGTCGACGAAGCAATGGGCGCAGGCGGCAGCGACCGCTTCCGGCTCCACCACCTCGGGCAGCATCAGCACCAGGTCTTGGCCAGGGTGACTGCGGCTGAACCGGACGAGGGTGGGTAGTACGTCGTCGCGCAGGGTACAGGAGACGCAACCGTGCCGCAGCGCGACCTTCTTGTCCTCGACAATGCCCGCGCCGGAGCGGACCACCCGGCGGACGACGCCGTCCCGGATGCCGGTGAGGTCGTGCCGTACCAGCAGGAGCGACTCATCGGCGGCGAGCAGTGCGCGGGCAACGGCGAAGGTCGCCGCTGGCCAGAACCCGGACAGCACGGTCAGCGACGGACGGGTATCGGCGTCGGCTGTCACGGCATGGGTCGGGGCCTGTGGTGACGACGACATCGGATTCCTCTCGACTTACTTGAAAACGATTGTCATTATAGGCACATGCGAGGTGCTGAAGCCAGCAGTCGCGTGCGGGCGCGCGGAGTCGAGGTCCTGCACTCCGATGACGTCCCTTGCCGCCACGGCATCGGATACCGCCTCGGCGCCGGCTGTTCGGTGGAGATCGTCGACGACCCGGAACGGGTGTGTCCGAACGACTGATGTAGAAATGATAACCGTTGTCGTTACCGTGTGAGTCTGATCAAGGGAGCGAGCACTGTGTCCCGACGCTGTGACGTCACCGGCGCGAAGCCGAGCTTCGGCAACGCCGTGTCCCACTCCCACCGGCGCACTCGCCGCCGCTGGAATCCCAACCTGCAGAACCACCGCTACTGGCTGCCGTCCGAGCGGCGGTGGGTCAGCCTCACCCTGACCGCCAAGGCGCTGAAGACCGTGGACCGCAAGGGCAGCGAGGCGGTCGTCGCGGAGCTGCGCGCCAGGGGAGTGAGGCTCTGATGGCCCGCCAGACCGACGTCCGCCCGATCGTGCGGCTGCGCAGCACGGCCGGCACCGGCTACACGTACGTCACCCGCAAGAACCGCCGCAACGACCCCGACCGGCTGGTCCTGCGCAAGTACGACCCGATCGTGCGCCGACACGTCGAGTTCCGCGAGGCCCGCTGATGGCGAAGAAGAGCCTGGTCAACCGGCAGGCACGTCGCGCGGAACTGGTCGCCCGGCACGCCCGGGCGCGGGCCGAGCTGAAGCGGCTGGTCGCCCATCCGGAGACCGATCCGGACGTACGCGCCGAGGCGGTGCGCCGGCTCGGTCGGCTGCCGCGCGATTCGAGCCCGGTGCGGTTGCGGTCGCGGGACCAGATCGACGGTCGCCCGCGCGGGGTGCTGACCCGGTTCGGGCTGTCCCGGGTCCGGTTCCGCGAGCTGGCCCTGCGCGGCGAGATGCCCGGGGTGCGCAAGGCGTCGTGGTGACGTCACCACATGTACCACCGTGCGGGTGCGCGGTGTGAAAGGGGAGGTATGAATGCGACGGTGAGGGCTCGCGGCCTCGCGGCCCTGGTCGCCGGGGCGGTGGTGGTCGCCGGCACGGTGCTGGCGCCCGCCGCTGCGTCGGCGGCCGAGAAGGTGGTGCTGTCCAAGGGGCACACCGACGCGGTCGACGTGCACTACAGCGA
The DNA here is from genome assembly GCF_030345795.1 of Micromonospora sp. WMMA1363. Lineage (NCBI taxonomy): Bacteria > Bacillati > Actinomycetota > Actinomycetes > Micromonosporales > Micromonosporaceae > Micromonospora > Micromonospora sp. WMMA1363. Next base: position 3,662,410 of record NZ_JAUALB010000001.1, on the reverse strand, counting down.
CGGCAGGCTGTCGTTGAAGGTGCATGACGACACGGTCAGCCCGGGTGTGATCCGGGACCCGGCGGATGTGACGTTCCAGGTTCTGCCGGAGGCGGCCATGGCCGTTCCGGATGATCCCCGGTTCGCGTTCCTCGGCCCGGTGGACAGCCAGATCTGGCTGCTACCGATGACCCAGGACCCGGACCTGCTCTGGCCGGGCTGGAACACCACGACGCTCGGCTCCGGAGTGTTCGAGGGGAACAAGGTACGGCTGAGTCTGGTCGACGTGCAGGGGCCGGGCAACGTCACGCTGTTCACCCAGGACTCGTTCGGCGGTCCGATCATGAAGTTCCGCTCCGACGACGGGCTCCCGGACGCGATCGACGTGCCGGTGCCCACCCACGCGCACTCGAACTGGGCGTTCAGCGCGCTGGGCAGCTACACCCTGAAGTTCCAGGCCGACGCGACGCTGACCAACGGCACCACGGTCAGCACCGGGCCGGTCGACTACTCGTTCGTCGTCGGCGAGCTGTCCGGCGGCGGTCCGGAGGCCAGCCTGTCGGTCCTCGGCATGGCCGACGAGTACCAGCCCAACGACACGGTCACGCTCACCGCGGTGCAGACGCCGCAGACCGAGCTGGACCACTACCACTGGTTCAGCAAGTGCCCCGGCGTGGACTGGACCATCATTCCGGGTGAGGGGGGCGTCAGCTACTCCTTCACCGCCACGCGGGAGCTGAACGCCTGCGAGTACGTCGCCAAGCTCTACGACGACGACCACGCGGTCGTCGCGACCAGCGAACCGGTGACCCTGTGGGTGGCGTTCCCGCCGCAGGAGCCGGGCGCCTCGCAGACGATCACCGCGTCGGTCGACGAGACCCAGGGTTCACTGGTGATCAGCGTCAACCCCGACGACCGGGCCGTGGTGCTGCCGCCGGCACGGCTCAACGTCGCCGGCGACCGGTGGGAGAGTAACGGCGAGCTCCGTCCGGTCACGGTGACCGACACCCGCGCAGGTCAGCCGGGCTGGAACGCGTCCGGGCAGATCCCGGCCGACTTCACCGGGCCGGACGACAAGACGTTCAGCGCCGGCTACCTCGGCTGGACGCCGCGCGTTCTGGCTCAGGCCGACGGGCAGGGCGTGGTCGCCGGCCCGGAGGTGGCACCGTACGTCGTCGGGGTCGGCGGTGGCCTCGGCAACAGCGCGGTGCTGGGCTCGGCGCCGTCCGGCGCCGGCCGGGGTACCGCGCAGTTGGGCGCGGGACTGCGGCTGAGCCTGCCCACCGAGACGGCGGCGGGGACCTACACCGCGACCCTGACCCTCACCGCCATCTGATCGCACCGTCCGGTGGTCGGGTGTTGAGCCTGGCCACCGGACGACCGCGGGGTGGGTGTGTCGTTGCCGCGACCCGCCCGCCCCGCGCCTCCCCTCGTCACCACAGGAACGGACACCGTCCCCGCAATGCGCCTGCTCGCCACCATCGCCGCCGGGATCGCCCTGCTCGGCGTGGTCCCCGCGCCACCTGCCTCGACGCTGGCCGCACCTGCCCCCGCCACCCGGCCGGGGCAGCCGGGACCCTCAGCTCCGTCCAGCGCCTCCCCTGATCCGGCCGCGGCGACGTGGGGAGTGGCACCATCGAGCGCACGCGGGCCGAACGGCCGGGCGGCGTTCAGCTACAAGCTCGACCCGGGCGCCACCCTGACCGACTACGTCGGCGTCACGAACCACTCCACCCGGCCGCTCACCCTGAACCTCTACGCCAGCGACGCGGTCACCACCACGCGGGGTGGGTTCGATCTGCTGGCCGCCGATCAGAAGCCCACCGACGTGGGCTCCTGGGTCCGCCTTCCGCGCCGTACCCTGACCATCCCGTCGACGTCCCGGCTGGACGTACCGTTCACGCTCACCGTCCCGCGAAACGCCACGCCAGGGGACCACGCCGGAGGGATCGTCGCCTCACTCGCCGGCATCGCCGTCGACGCGCAGGGTAACCAGGTCGCCGTCGACCACCGGGTCGGCGCGCGGATCTACCTGCGGGTCACCGGTGAGCTGCATCCGACGCTGACCGTCGAAGATGTGCGTGTACGGCACACCGGCTCGGTCAACCCGCTGGCCGGTGGCACGGTCACCGCCACGTTCACCGTCCACAACACCGGCAACGTGCGGCTCGCCGGGCAGCCCGTGCTCGGCGTGGCCGGACCGTTCGGCCTGGCCCGGCGGTCCGTGGACGGTGAGGCCCTACCGGAGATCCTGCCCGGCGGCGAGCTGACCGCCACCGTACGCATGTCGGGTGTCCCGCCGCTGTTCCGGCTGACCGCGAACGCGACCGTCACGCCGGCTGCCGTGGGCGATCAGGTCCTCGACCCGCCACCGCCGGCGGGCACGGCGCGGGCGGCCGTCTGGGCGATGCCCTGGCCGCAGTTGGCCGTGCTCGCTCTGCTTGCCCTCGCCGGCTGGGCACTGATCGCGGCCCGGCGTCGCCGGGCGGCGCAGCTCGCGCGAGCGGTGGCCGCCGCCCGGGAGGAGGGCCGCGCGCAGGCCAGCCGGGCACCGGACGGCCAGGACGCCGCAGTGGTTGCCGACGGGCAGCCCCCGGCCGCCGGCGACGGCGGATCAGCACCCGACGGCCGTCCGATGCCGGACGCCGATCGTCGCGGCCTGGGCCTGGACAACCGACATCCCACCATCGACCACACGGGGAAGGACGAGAAGTGACTCGGTTACGCCTGGGGCGCGACCTAATGAGGACGAGACGTATGCGCGCCGGTGCCGCGAGTTTGGCCGCCGTCGTGCTGGCACTGGCCCCCGCGGCAACGCCAACCTCCGCGGAACCGGTTGCCGTCACCTCGGCCGGCGCCGACCTGGTCTCCGTCGCGCTCGACGGTGAGTCGATGTCGCTGCGCTTTCGGGACGCCGCGCGGGCGGCCGGTGGCGCGGCCGGGCGCGACCCGGCCGAGGTGGTGCTCGGGCCAAACGGCGGCCTGGCCGGCCGGGTGCCGGCCGGACCGGCCTTAACCATTCTCGGACGGCCGGGCCACGCCGTGTGGGCCCTGTCCGCCGGTGACACCGGGTTCCCGGCTCTGGACACCACCGGAGTACGCCCGGGCGTCGTCGTCGACGACCGGGTGACCCTGATGCTGCGCTCGGTCGAGGGGCCGGGAACGTTCACCGCCTACACCCTGTCCGGCCTCGGCGCGGCGACCCCGCTGTTCGGCAATGGTGCCGGCGTGCAGCGGTCGACGCGACTGCCGGCGGGCACGCGTACCGGCGGCGTGGTGTGGGCCTTCGACGCGGCCGGCGAGTACCGGCTCACCCTGACCGGCTCGGCAGCCCTGCGCTCGGGGGAGACGGTGCGCGCCGATGCGACGTACCGCGTCCACGTCCCGGCGATCGAGCCGGCCGAGCGGGCGTCGCCTGCTCTGCTGACGCAGGCGGCGCAGCCGCGCGCCGAGGCATTCGCCGCACCCGCTGCCGCGCCGAAGCCCGCTGCCGCGCCGAAGCCCGCGAAACCCGCTGCCGGTGCTCGGCAAGTGATCAGTGACGGGCACGTCGACATGGGCCCGATGTTGAACGGCGACAGCTGGACGATCCGGATCAAGGACGACCGGACCAGTCCTCCGGTCTGGCGGGAGACCGCCGACGTGGTCCTGCATGCCAAGGACAAGGCGAAGATCACGGTGCCCGCCGGAGCCGACTTCCTCGGCAAGCCGGGCGAGACCGTGTGGGTGCTGCCGCAGACCCAGCAGGCGGGTCTCGTCTGGCCGGGCTGGAACACCCAGCACGCGTCCGTCGTGTCGGGCGTCAAGGGCAACGTCACGTGGACGCTGAAGGGGGTCGACGGGCCCGGGCGGTTCGCCCTCTTCCTGACCGGCTCGTTCGGCAAGGCCGACGTGCTGTTCGACTCGACCAGGCCGTTCCCGCAGAAACTGGACATCCCGCTCAACACCCACACGCACGGCAACTGGGCATTCGGCAAGCCCGGTCTGTACCGCCTCGCGGTGCAGATGAGCGGCACCACCACCGCCGGCAGGGCGGTCACCGACACGAAGACGCTCACCATCGCCGTCGGCGACAACACCGATCCGAACGCCGGCTTCGGCCCCGGCGGCGGGAACGGCGACGGCGGCGGGGACAGCGACGGCGGCGGGCGCCAGGATGGGCCGCTGCCGCTTACGGGTGCCAGCTGGGTGCTGACGGCCGCAGCGCTCGGCGTCGTCCTGGTATCGCTCGGAGCCCTGCTGTTGCTGCTGGCCCGCCGCCGCGCCGCCCTTCGGACCGGGTGACGGGGTGCCGAGGACGGGCACCCACCGGGTCGGCACGCGGCGGCTGGTCGTGCTGCCGCTGCTGGCCGCGTTGCTCGCCGGCGGCTGCCGGTCGGAGGTGGCGTTGAGCGCGCACGACGAGCGGGTACAGGTCGTGACGACCACCGGAATCCTGCGCGACCTGGTAGGAAACGTCGGTGGTGACCGAGTGAGGGTCACCTCGTTGGTGCCGGACGGGGCCGATCCGCACAGCTACGAGGCGTCGCTGCGGGACATCCGCGACGTCGTCTACGCCGACGTGGCGTTCAGCAACTACCTGCTGCTGGAGGAGCAGGCCGTCATCAAGGCGCTGGACGCGAACCTGCGCGACGGCGTGCCGAACATCTCGCTGGCCGAGGGGGCGGTCAAGTACGCGGCGGAGATCATTCCGCTGGTCGAGGACGTGTCGCTGGACACCATCTGGCTGGGTATGCGGGTGCGCGGCACCGGTGCGTCGCACGGGGCGAACCGTTCCTCGGACGTGCTGCTCAGCGCGACCGCCACGGACGGGCCGGGTCGGATGTTCGCGTACCTGACCGAGTCGTTCGGCAACCCGTCGTTCTACGTCGACTCCGCCGACGGGTTCGACGCCGCCAACGGCTACCGGGACGACACCGCCATGCTGCCGCCGGACGCGCACACCCACATGAGCTGGGCGTTCACCGAGCCGGGTGTCTACCGGCTGACGATGCGGGCGCGGCTGGCCGTCGATCCGCAGACAGCGCCCGTCCCCATGGGCGAGCAGGTGTTCACCTTCGCCGTCGGGGTGGACCCGCACTCGGTGCCGGGGATGTCGGAGGTGCTGAACGGCGGCCACGCCGACGTCACCGTCGACCTCGACCAGCGGCGGCTCTACCTACTCGCCGACCCCGAGGGTGGCGGCGAGGCGACCCAACGGGTGTACGACCCGGCGCGCACCGTCGTCGAGGTGCCGAACAAGGCGATGCTGGAGGTTCCCGGCGACCGGCGGTTCCGGTTCCTCGGTCGACCCGGCACCCAGGTGTATCAGCTTCCGCAGGCCGTTCTCGGCAAGCACGTGCACGGCGAGATCGACCCGCACCTGTGGCAGAACGTCCGCAACGCCATCGCCTACACCGAGCTCATCCGGGACACACTGACCGGAGTCGACCCTGAGGGGGCGGCGACCTACCGGGCGAACGCCTCGGCCTACATCCGGCAACTGGAAGAGCTCGACACCTACGTCCGGGACACCATCGCGCGGATTCCACCGTCGCGGCGTCACCTCGTCACCACGCACGACGCGTTCGGCTATCTGGGCCAGGCATACGGGGTGCAGATCTCCGGCTTCGTCACCCCCAACCCCGCCACCGAGCCGAGCCTCGCCGACCGCCGCCGGCTCACCGAGACGATCCGCAACCTGCGGATTCCCGCCGTGTTCCTGGAGCCGAACCTGGCGGCCCGGTCCGCCACGCTGACCGAGGTGGCCCGGGAACAGGACCTGCGGGTGTGCCCGATCTACGGCGACGCGTTCGACCGCGCCGTCACCACCTACGCGGAGATGATGCGGTTCAACGCCGAATCGCTGCGCGATTGCCTGACCACGGACAAGTGATGGAGGACCAGTGACGGCAGGACGGGCACGTCCCCGCACCCGCGCGACCACAGTCATTCTGCGAGCCGCGATCGCGGCGCTGCTGGTGCTGTCGGCGGCACCGAACCCGGCGCGGGCAGCGGCGCCGACGCCGAACCTCGACCAGTCGATCGCGGCCGACCAGCCCATCACCGCCGGTCGGACGACGCTCGCCACCGGGCACGTCGACATCGGTCCCCGCTACGTCGACAACCGGTGGACGCTGCTGATCCACGACGGCACGCAGGCGCAACCAGTGTGGCGTGACCCGGACGAGACCCTGTTGCGGGTGTCCGACGCCGCGCTGCACACCGTCCCCGACGACCCGGCGTACGCGTTCCTGGGCGTCGAGGCCGGCAAGCGGGTGTACGTGGTGCCGCAGGTCCAGGCGCCGGACGTGATCTGGCTAGGCTGGAACACCCAGGACCCGCGGGTGATGCAGACCATCGACCGAGGTGTCACCCTGACCCTGCTCGGCGTACGCGGCCCGGGGACCCTCACGACCTACCTCCAGTCGGGCAACTTCGCCGCGCCTCAGCCGCTGTGGCGGTCGGCCGAGGCGAAGGCTCAACCCTTCTGGGCCGAGGTCAACACCCACACCCACGCCAACTGGGTCTTCACCGCACCCGGTGTCTACCTGGTCGCGGTGCAGGTGTCGGCCGACCTGGTCAACGGGGAGAAGGCCTCGGCGACCCGTACGCTGCGCTTCGCGGTGGGGGACGCCACCAGCGCCGACGAGGCCTTCGCCGCCACGGCGGACATCGCCGTACCGGTCGGCCAGGAGCCGCCCGGCCAGGACCCGGCCGGAGTCGACGATCGGGCCGATGGTTCTCAGACGCTGCTGGTGACGGCACTGGCCGGGACGGCCGTCGTGCTCGCTCTCGGCCTGGTCGTTCTCCTGCTGCGCGGACGCGGCGCCAGACGGCGGGCCGAGCGGGAGCGCGTGATCGCATCGTCGGAGGGTCAGCCGTGAAAGCACTCGACATCGAAGGGTTGGACGTGGATCTCGGCGGCCGGCCGGTCCTGCGGGACGTACACCTGCACCTCGACCGTGGCGAACTGGTGGGGCTGCTGGGCCCCAACGGCGCCGGCAAGACCACCCTGCTGCGCGCCGTCCTGGCGCTGATCCGCACCCGCGGCGGCCGGGTGTTGGTGGAGGGTGAGCCGGCACGTCCCGGGCGATCGGGGATCGGCTACGTCCCCCAGCGCCACGAGTTCAGCTGGGACTTCCCGATCTCGGTGGAGCAGGCCGTGATGAGTGGTCGCACCGGCCGGATCGGGTTGCTCCGTCGTCCCGGCGTGGCCGACTGGCGGGCGGTCGGCGACGCGCTCGACCGCGTGCAACTCACCGCTCTGCGCCGCCGGCCGGTCGGTGAACTCTCCGGTGGGCAACGCCAACGTGTCCTGGTCGCGCGCGCGCTCGCGCTCGCGCCGAGCATCCTGCTGCTCGACGAGCCGTTCACCGGACTGGACATGCCCACCCAGGAACTGCTGGGCGACCTGTTCACCAGCCTGGCGCAGGAGGGCCGCGAGGTGCTGATGACCACCCACGACCTGGTCGCGGCGGTGGACTCCTGCACCCGGCTGGTCCTGCTCAACGGCCGGATCATCGCCGATGGGCGCCCGGCGGACCTGCAGGACGCCGAGCTGTGGACACAGACCTTCGGGGTCAGCGCGACGTCTGCGCTGCTGAAGCTCGTGAGGGCAGCCTGATGTCGATCACCGAATTCCTCACCGACCTGCTCAACCCCGACCTCGCCTTCCTGCCCAAGGCACTGGCGATCGCGGTCATGTCCAGCATCGTCTGCGGCGTCGTCGGCTGCTACGTCGTACTCCGGGGGATGGCCTTCATCGGCGACGCCGTGGCGCACGCGGTCTTCCCGGGCATCGCGGTCGCCTTCGTCCTGCAGGGCAGCCTGGTCCTCGGTGGCGCCGCCGCCGGCCTCGCCACCGCACTGCTGATCGCGATCTTCTCGCAGAACCGGCGCGTCAAGGAGGACTCCCTGATCGGCGTCTTCCTGGTCGCCGCGTTCGCCCTCGGCATCGTGATCATCTCCCAGGCCCCCGGCTACGCCGGGTCGCTGCAACAGTTCCTGTTCGGCTCGATCACCGGCATCCCAAACCGGGACCTCTACCTCGTCGGCGGCACCGGCCTGGTCATCCTCGGCCTGGTGCTCGCCCTGCACAAGGAATTCGTCGCGGTCTGCCTGGACCGGGAGATGTCCCGCTCGATGGGGCTGCCGGTCTTCTGGCTCGACGTCGCGCTCTACGTCCTGGTCACCCTGGCCGTGGTGATCTCCCTACAGACCATCGGCAACATCCTCGTCCTCGCTCTGCTGATCACCCCCGCCGCCGCAGCCCGCCTGCTCACCGACCGGCTCGGCGTCATGATGCTGCTCGCCCCGCTGGTCGGCGGCGCGTCGGCCCTCGTCGGGCTGTACCTGTCCTGGAGCTACGACACACCGGTCGGCGGCACCATCGTCCTGGTCGCCACCGCCGTCTTCCTCGCCGCCTGGCTGATCGCCCCACGACACGGCCTGCTGACCCGGCGGTGGAAGCGTCCGACCGAGCGGGAACTCACGCAGAGTACGCCACCCGATGCCCACATCGGCCAGCCCCAACCACACCAGGCGTCACCGTCCGCCCCTCGCTAGCCGAATGCCGGCCCCGGCGCCCGGGTGGCCTGTCCCCAGGAGCTGGGACGTGGACGAAGGCGGTTGGGTCGCTGTTGGCCCCGAGATCCCCTTCCCCGCATTAAGTGAAACGACTATCATTTTCAATAGTGTGGTCTACTGGGGACCGCATGGAAAGGAGCCTTTCGTGCGTAAGCCGATCCGCCTGCTTCTCGCCTCCGGGGCGGTGACCGCGGCGATGCTCGCGGCAGTGCCGCCGGCGCAGGCCGCCGTGGTGACGTTCAACTCCGGGCACCTCGACCTGGTCGACATCGCGTACGAGGCCGGCGAGTTGGAACTCGGCGTCCACGACGAGGACAACGACGTCGAGTACGCCACCGACGAGGTCAAGATCGTCGTGAAGCGGCAGGCCAAGGTCACTGTCCCGAACGATCCCGCCTTCGGCTTCCTCGGCACCCCCGGGGCGTCGAAGGTGTGGATCCTGCCCGAGATCCAGAACACCGACCTCGTGTGGCCCGGAATCGCCGCCGAGGAAGTCGAAGCCGGCACCTTCACCGGCGACGCGCTCACCCTCAACCTGCAGTCGGTCAGGGGACCCGGGCAACTCGCCATCTACACCGAGAACGCCGTCGGGCAGCCCACCGTCCTCGCCGACAGCGGCGACGGTCTGCCCGACACCATCGCTCTGACCGCCGGCGACCACCTGCACGCCAACTGGGCGTTCGACCGCGCCGGCACCTACTGCCTCACCGTCCGCGCCACCGGCACCCTCGCTGCCACCGGGCAGCAGGTCACCAGCGAGGCGGCCACCCTGCGCGTCGTGGTCAGGGCGTGAGCGCTGTGCGTACCCGCAGCCGTTTCCTCGCCGGCCTTGCCCTGACCGCCGCGCTGCTCGCCGGCACCGCCACCCCTGCGGCCGCGGCGCCGATCGTGCTGTCCAGCGGCCACGTCGACGTCATCGACGTCGACTACGCCAGCGGCGCGCTCACCGTCAACCTGCTCGATGACACCGTCAGCCCGTCGGTGGAGCGCAACCCCGCCGACGTCGTCCTGCGCGTTCCCACCAGCGCTAAGGTCACCGTGCCCGGCGGTGGTGCCTGGTCGTTCCTCGGCGCCGGCGGCCAAGCCTGGGTGCTGTCCCAGGCCAGCACCGCCGGGCTGCTCTGGGCCGGATGGAACACCACCGAGGTGCCCAGTGGTGTGTTCCAGAACAACCGTGTCACCTTCAAGCTCACCAACGTCGCCGGGCCGGCCGGTTTCAGCGTCTACACCGTATCCGGCGGAACCCCGACCGTGCTGTTCGACAGCGGCAACGGCCTGCCCGACAGCCTCAACGTCAACCGCAACACCCACGCCCACGTCAACTGGGGCTTCGACGCCGCCGGCATCTACACCGTCACCTTCGAGGTCACCGGCAAACTGGCCGCCAACGGCACGACCATCAGCTCCGGCGCCAAGACCTGGACCTTCGAAGTCCTCCCCTGACCAACGCCAGGTGCGGTAGCCGCACCAGACGCCCGCCGAGGTAGGGGTGGTACCTGCAAGCGGCGGACCGGGCCGGCGCGATCCCACCGCCCACGCCGCGGCCTCGCGCCGGCTGGCCCGCTGCACCCATGAACGGCAAGAAGGAGTTGGCCTATAGCTAAACCGGCAGTGGACGAACTCGCTGACGATGCGTGCGATGCGGTCTCGACGTGTCCGCCCGCCGGCCGCTCTGGCCGGCGGGCGCCGCCGCGCAGTGCGAGTGCATCGACAGTGCGGCGAGGACGATCAAGGCTGAGTCACCCGGCCCTTCCTCCGGTGCTGCCGGGGTCGGTCGGCGTCTTGCGCACGGGCCGGCGGTGATACCTCACTCGTACGGCTGCCGCGGCGCTGGCACGGGTTGCCAACCGTCAACGTGTAGGTAGGGGATGGGCCCGTCGTTGGCGGGGTCGGTGCCGATGCGAGTGCTGCGCCGGCCAGTGACTTCTATCCACGTGTCTGGGACGAGCCTGGCAGGTACCTGACCGGTCAGGCCGACCTTGATCGGTCTGCCGTCCGCGGCGCAGCAGGACACGACGATCCGCGCCAGCAGGAGCCGGCCGTCCGGACCGGTCGCGACGAAACCGATCAGTCGGACCCTGCGGCCGGCGAGAGAGGCGCCGGCGTCCGTTGACGCCCGGTAGGCGAATTCGTAGAGGGTGAGCGTGACGGGATCCTCGGCAGGCAACGCCGGGTACGACACACCCGGCGACCGGTGCAGCATGGTGCCGGTCCGCTCCGCTCGGTAGGCGCCAAGCGCCGGCGGCGCCAGCAACGTCAGCGCGAGCACGGGCAGGACAAGCAGCCAGGCAACCGCCGGACCGTGATCGCCGCCGTGCTGATGGCCGACCGAGCCCGGACCGACGCGGACGGTGGCCCGTGTGTCCGCCAGGTCCAGGTCGTGCCGCAACGCGACCAGGGCGGCGATCAAGACTGTGCCGCCAGCGACCACCAGCAACGGGCCCAACGGCTCGGCAACGTAGCGCAGGTGCAGGTCGGTCAGACCCGTCCGCAGCATGGTGGCGCCGAACACCAGGAGCAGGAGCGACTGAGCAAGGCGGTGCACCTGTCCTCCGAGCTAGGGCAGCAAGACCGCGCCGGCTACGGACGCGACACCGATAGCGACGGCCAGTGTGGCGGGTACGAAACGGCGGGTGAATCGACCACCGAACACCCCAGCCTGCATGGCGATCAGCTTGACGTCGACGGCGGGGCCGACGACCAGGAACACCAACCGCGCGGTCAGGGAGAACTGCGACATCGACGCCGCGACGAAAGCGTCCGCCTCCGAACAGAGCGACAGGACCACGGCCAACGTGGCGAGGATCAGCACCTCGACGACCCAGTTGCCGACAACGACACCGAGTGCCCGTTCCGGTAGCAACACGTTGACACTCGCGGCGACCGCCGCGCCGACGACCAGGAACCCACCGGCGTGCAGAATGTCGTGGCGTAGCGACAGCCAGAACGCTCGCGCCCGGCGGGTCTCTTCAGGCCGGCTCGGCAGCTTGATCCAGTCCGTGCGGCCCCAGCGCAACCACAGCCAGCCCATGGCCACGGCCACCGTCATGCTGGCGAGGCCACGCGCCAGCACCATCTCCGGGTTGGCCGGAAACGCGACCGCGGTAGCCGTGAGTACGACCGGGTTGACCGCCGGCGCGGCCAGTAGGAACGTCACCGCGACCGCCGGCGTCACGCCTCGGCGCACGAGCGCAGCACCCATCGGTACGGCGCCGCACTCGCAACCCGGAAGCAGCACACCGGCAGCGCCGGCAACCGGCACCGCGAGAACGGATCGTTCCGGCAGCGCCCGCGCCCAGAACGACGGCGGGACGCATGTAGCGATGACTGCGGACAACACCACACCCGCCACCAAGAAGGGCACCGCCTGCACCAACACCGAAACGAAGACAGTGGTCCACGTCGCCAGCAGCCGAGCACCAAGGCCGACAGTGACTGGTGACTGCCCGACCACCAGCAGTACCAGCAGTACCGTCACGACCACGACCACGGCGGTACCCGCCTCCGCTGGGTGCCCCTCGGTGCCACTCGCGGCGCCGGCCGGCATGAACGACCCGTGATGCCGCCCCCGTCGCGCCGTGTGCCCGTCGGCCTGGTCTTCGGGGACGTCAGTCTCACCGCTGACCTGTCCGGCTGCACTCACAAGTGAATCAACCCAGTGATGGAGCTCAGCGTTGCGGGCGCCACCGCGCCAAGTTCGACTTCCGACTCAGGCGATGCGTGGGCGCGTGCCGCCGGCTGTCCCCCGTCGGCGGTGGAACACGAGCGGTGCCGTTGACGCCACCGACCGTGACATGGTGTGCTCACGTCGCGACGCTAACGACAATCGTTGATCGTTATCGTGTGAGGAGGAGCATGTCTCTCACCGTGCCACCGGTCCTGTTGCGGGCCGCCGAATCCGGTCCCGTCGACGACGAGGCGTTCGTGGCCTGCGTCCGAGAATCGTTGCCGTACGCCTGGCAGACCGTCAGCCGAGTGGTGGTGGACCTGGAGTCGTCCGACGCCGAGTTCGCCGACAATGTCATTCCGCCGCCCAGTGAGTCCGAGCGGGGTCAGTTGCTGCGTGCCCTGGCCAGTGACGCCATCCGGTCCAGCCTCGAGCGTCACTTCGGTGTGAAGCTGGCCTTCCAGAACTGCCACCGCATCGCGGCGTTCCGCCGGTCCGCCGTCGATTCGGACACCTACCGCCGTTTCGTGTCCACCCGCGGCCAGTTGCTCAACCAGTCTCCCGAGCTGCGTGACTGCTGACCCGGTCACCGCCCGGCGGGCGGGCCGGGAGGTGGATGTCCACCTGTTCCTGCTCGCCGGGCGGCGCTCGGGCGGCACCCACGCGGCGGCTCTGGCGGACGCCCACCAGTATGGCCGGGCCGCGGAGGCTGCCGGGTACGCCGGGGTGTGGATGGCCGAGCACCACTTCATCTCCTACGGTGTGTGCCCCTCGGCGGTCACCTTCGCTGCGCACCTGCTCGGCAGCACCCGGAGCATCGCGGTCGGCACCGCGGCCTGCATCCTGTCGAACCGCCACCCGGTCGCTCTTGGCGAAGAGGCGGTGCTGCTCGACGAGTTGTCCGGAGGTCGGTTCCGCCTCGGCGTCGGCCGGGGTGGCCCCTGGGTGGACCTGGAGGTTTTCGGCGTCGGTCTGGACCACTTTCACGCCGGTTTCCACGACGCACTGGAGCTGCTGGGCCGGTGGCTGTCCGGCGCACCGACCGTGGCCGGCAACGACCGCTTCCCCTTCCGCCCGGTGCCGGTGGTGCCGCGACCCACCCGCCGGATACCGGTATGGATCGCCGCAACCTCGCCGCAGACGGTGGACCTCGCCGCGCGGCACGGCATGCCGCTGCTGCTCGGCCTACACGCCGACCTCGCCGAGAAAGCTAGCCTGCTCGACCGGTACGCCCAGGTGGCCGCCGTTCACGGCCACGACGGACACCGGATCGGCCACGCCAGCGCCCACCTCGCGCACGTCGGGGACAGCGATGCGCGGGCTGCCGACGAGATCCGGGCGGGGCTTCCGGCGCTGCTGGCCGGCACCCGCGAGTACGTCCGCCTCGACGGGACTCCCGCGCGTCACCGGGATCTGGCCGGCTACGTGGAACGCCTCATCACCGTCCACCCCGTCGGCTCGCCTCGCCGCTGCGGCGAGATCCTGGACCAGGCTGCCACCCTGCCCGGCGTGCGGCACCTGCTACTCATGGTGGAGGGGGCCGGCGGACGCGACCGTACAATCGGCACGGTCCACCGCATCGCGGCTGACGTGCTGGGCCTGTCGGCCGAGGCGCCCTCGCCGCGAGCGTGACGTCGCCCGCGGCAGCCTGGGCCAACGAACGTGCGGGGGTCGACGTCACCACGCAGATCGACTCCGACTTCCAGATGGGAGCGCAAGCCCTCACCGTGCCGGCCACTGTCACCGCGACGATCTTGAACTTCCGCGATCCGGTCCACCGCATCGGGGGAGTCGTAGATCCGGCGGGCGTACGCCGGTCGCACCCGGGCCACCCAGGGAGCCAGGCCGGGGGCGGGCGTTCTGCCCGGCGCAGAGCTGGAGCGTGGACATCGCCTCGCCGAGGGGTGAGATCGCGAAACGGCTCGCCGCGACGTCGGCAGTGGTCACCTCGATCCGCACCGCCACCTCCCTGTTTCGTCCAGGAGCGAAAGGCGGGTCCTGACGCCGCCGCGCTGGGTGTCAGCGCAGGGGATCTTCTCCCTCCGGTTGCGTCGACCGGGGTCCCTTTCTCGCCCCGCGACGGCGTGCCGGGGCGCGCTCGGCGGAACGGCTGGCTACCGTGATCCGGTGGCGAAGGGGAGTGGCCTCGGCGTGCGTGGTTGGCTGCTGCTCGGGTTGATCACCGTTGTCGTCCTGGCGTCGACCGGAGTGTGGAATCCCTTCCCGGGAGTGTGGGAGTGGGTCAACCGTAGCGAACCGATCTCCGAGCCGGACGTGGTCTGGCAGCGCCGGATCGGCGGCACGCCGCGCAGCGTCACGTTCGCCGGTGACGCCGTGGTGGTCGAGCAGCGCACCCGCGTCGAGGCGCGCCGGCTCAGCGACGGCACGCAGCTCTGGGAGCGTAAGGCGGACTGGTCGGCGGTCGCCGGCGCCGACCGGGACGCCGTCGTCGTCGTGGGCAGGCTCCTGACCAAGGGGTACGAGGTACTCGACCCGACGACCGGCGCCACCCGCCGGCGGGACGACGCCGCGGTGGCCGTCTGGACCTGGCGAAACCTGCTGCTCGACGCCCACTGCGTGGCGCCGACCGACTGCACCCTCACCGCCTGGGACCCGCGGGGAACGGCTCCCCTGTGGACGGCCTTCGTGCCCGGCGTCCGCAGCGGCCTGCTCGGCGACAACCCGGACCTGCTCGACACCCGCCGGCTCGACGCCGTGCGGGTCGACGAGGAACTGGCCGGGCCGGAGCCGGTGCCCCCGCTGCTCGGGTTCCCGATCGACGGGCGGGTGCACGTCCTGGACACCGCCACCGGCCGGGTCCTCACCGACGTCGAGCCGGGCCGCGAGGAGCGACTGTCGGTGATCGGCGGCCGGCTGCTGCGGATCACCGCCCGGTCCCAGGACGGCACCTGCTACTTCGCCATCTCCGGTCGGGACCCGGCCACCGGGCAGGAGACGTGGCAACGCGCCGGGGTCAACCTGCGGACCGCCGACAACGCCGGCTGCGCGCAACGGGAGGACCCGCAGGGCGGGCGCAACGTGCTGATCGGGGTCGCACCGGACGGCCGGGAAGCGGTCCTCGACGGGTACGACGGTCGGCTGCTGCTGGTGGCCGCCTCGGGTGAGCGGATCGTCGCCGTCGACGACCGGTACGCCCTCGTGCGGGCGGCTGACCAGCGCTCGGTCACCGCCCGGGAACTGGGCACCGATCGGGTGCGGTGGACCCGTTCCGCCGGGGCGAAGGCGGGTGCCGCACTCACTCTCCACGCGGCGGTGCTCGCCGACGACAAGCCGTCCCGGCTCGTGGCGCTCGACCCGCGCGGCGGCGCCGAGCTGGCGACCCTGCGCACGGCGGCGAACGCGCTCGCGGTCGGGTCGACCGGCATGATCATCGGCGAGGGTCGGGAGATCGGGTACGTCCGTTTCACCGGTGCCACCGGCGCCACCGGCGCCCGACCGCGTAACGGCGGCGACCGGCCGTCGAGTCCCGCCGGGACCGGCGGCGTGCCGCCAGCCGAGGACAGCTGCGGCCCGAAGCGGGAGTCGTGCGCCGATCCGGAGGACGGCTGACGTGTCACGTCCGGTGCCCGCGGCGAACAGTCCCGCACGCCGTGCCTGCGCCAGGTCGACCGACGCGGGACTCGCGCGGCGCCGGCCCGGGCTGGCGCCGATGCGAGCGGTCGCCGAGGGCGCACCGCGGCTGGGACTGATCGACCCGCCTGCCCTAGGCTTTCCGCTCATGAGCAGTGCCGCCGCCTTCTCGTACGCCCCCCTGCTGCCGACCCGTCCGGACCAGACGGAGTATCGCCTGGTCACCGACGAGGGCGTCGACGTCGTCGACGGGCCCGGAGGTCGCCGGTTCCTCACCGTGGAACCTGCCGCGCTCACCGCGTTGACCGCCGAGGCGATGCACGACATCGCGCACTTCCTGCGCCCCGCGCACCTGGCGCAGCTCCGGTCGATCCTCGATGACCCGGCGGCCTCGCCGAACGACCGGTTCGTCGCGTTGGACCTGCTGCGCAACGCGAACATCGCCGCCGGCGGTGTGCTGCCGATGTGCCAGGACACCGGCACCGCGATCGTCATGGGCAAGCGTGGCCGGCATGTGCTCACCGACGGCGGCGACGCGGAGGCGATCTCCCGGGGGGTCTGGCAGGCGTACACCCGGCTGAACCTGCGCTACTCGCAGCTCGCCCCGCTGACCATGTGGGAGGAACGCAACACCGGCAGTAACCTGCCCGCCCAGGTGGAGCTGTACGCCGAGGACCCGGACGGGCACCCGGACGCGTACAAGTTCCTCTTCATGGCCAAGGGGGGTGGCTCGGCCAACAAGTCCTATCTCTACCAGGAGACCAAGGCGCTGTTGAACCCGACCCGGATGATGCAGTTCCTGGACGAGAAGCTGCGGCTGATCGGCACCTCGGCCTGCCCGCCGTACCACCTGGCCATCGTCATCGGCGGCACCAGCGCCGAGTACGCGCTGAAGACCGCCAAGTACGCCTCCGCGAAGTACCTCGACGCGCTGCCGACCGCCGGCTCGATGACCGCGCACGGTTTCCGCGACCTGGAGCTGGAAGCCGAGGTGCTGGAGCTGACCCGCAGCTTCGGCATCGGCGCGCAGTTCGGTGGCCGGTACTTCTGCCACGACGTGCGGGTGGTCCGGCTGCCCCGGCACGGTGCGTCCTGCCCGGTAGCGATCGCGGTGTCCTGCTCGGCGGACCGGCAGGCGGTCGCGAAGATCACCCCGTCGGGCGTGTGGCTGGAACGACTCGAAAGCGACCCGGCCCGCTACCTGCCCGACGTGACCGACGCGCAGCTGGACACCTCCGAGGTGGTGCGGGTCGACCTGAACCGTCCGATGGACGAGATCCGCGCCGAGCTGTCGAAGTACCCGGTGAAGACCCGACTGTCGCTGAGCGGCCCGCTGGTCGTCGCCCGGGACATCGCGCACGCCAAGATCGCCGAGCGGTTGGCCGCCGGTGAGCCGGTGCCGCAGTATCTGCGCGACCATGCCGTCTACTACGCCGGCCCGGCCAAGACCCCCGAGGGGTACGCCTCCGGGGCGTTCGGTCCGACCACGGCCGGCCGGATGGACGCGTACGTGGAGAAGTTCCAGGCGGCCGGTGGCTCGATGGTGATGCTGGCCAAGGGCAACCGGTCGGCCCAGGTGACCCGTTCCTGCCAGCAGCACGGCGGCTTCTACCTCGGCTCGATCGGCGGCCCGGCCGCGCGGCTCGCCCAGGACTGCATCAAGCACGTCGAGGTGCTCGAATACCCGGAGCTGGGCATGGAGGCGGTCTGGAAGATCGAGGTGGCGGACTTTCCCGCCTTCATCGTGGTCGACGACAAGGGCAACGACTTCTTCGCCGAGGTGACCAGGCCGGTGCTCACCGTCGGTCGCCGTTGACCGGGCTGAGCCGGGTGCCGGGCCCGAACATCTGCACACCGCCGCTCGGCGCGGCAGGATGGCACGTGTGACGACTCCAGAGGCGACGGGTTACCGGATCGAACACGACTCGATGGGCGAGGTGGAGGTGCCCGCCGAGGCGCTGTGGCGGGCGCAGACCCAGCGTGCGGTGCAGAACTTCCCGATCTCCGGCCGGGGGATCGAGCCGGCGCAGATCCGGGCGCTGGCCCAGATCAAGGGTGCCGCGGCCGAGGTCAACGGCGAGTTGGGCGTGATCGACGCCGACCTGGCCGTCGCGATCGCCGCCGCCGCCGCGCACGTGGCCGACGGCGGGTACGACGACCAGTTCCCGGTGGACGTCTTCCAGACCGGCTCCGGCACGTCGTCCAACATGAACACGAACGAGGTGATCGCCAGCCTGGCCGGCCGGGAGCTGGGTCGGGACGTGCATCCCAACGACCATGTCAACGCGTCGCAGTCCAGTAACGACGTTTTTCCGTCCTCGATCCACCTGGCGGCCACCGAGTTCGTGGCGCGGGATCTGCTGCCGTCCCTGGCCCACCTGGCCGAGGCGCTGGAAAGCAAGGCGGTCGAGTTCGAGACTGTCGTCAAGGCGGGGCGTACCCACCTGATGGACGCCACACCGGTCACGCTCGGCCAGGAGTTCGGCGGCTACGCCGCGCAGGTCCGCTACGGTATCGAGCGGCTGGGGTCGGCGCTGCCCCGGCTCGCCGAGCTGCCGCTGGGTGGCACCGCGGTCGGCACCGGCATCAACACCCCGCTCGGCTTCGCCGCGCGGGTGGTCGAGAAGCTGCGGGCCTCGACCGGCCTGCCGCTGACCGAGGCGCGGAACCACTTCGAGGCGCAGGGGGCGCGGGACGCGCTCGTGGAGACCTCGGGGCAGCTTCGTACCGTCGCGGTCGGGCTGCACAAGATGGCCAACGACATTCGTTGGATGGGTTCGGGACCTCGTGCCGGCCTGCGGGAGCTGCGTATCCCGGATCTCCAGCCGGGCTCGTCGATCATGCCCGGCAAGGTCAATCCGGTGCTCTGCGAGGCCGTTCGCCAGGTCTGCGCCCAGGTGATCGGCAACGACGCCACCGTCGCCTTCGCCGGCTCCCAGGGGGACTTCGAGCTGAACGTCATGCTCCCGGTGATGGCCCGTAACATCCTGGAGTCGATCAAGCTGTTGGCCGCGTCGAGTCGCCTGTTCGCCGACCGTTGTGTGGTCGGCCTGGTCGCGGACGCCGAGGTCTGCCGGGCGTACGCGGAGGGCTCGCCGTCGATCGTCACGCCGCTCAACCGCCACCTCGGGTACGACGAGGCCGCCTCGATCGCCAAGGAGGCGTTGGCCAAGCAGATCTCCATCCGGGAGGTGGTGGTCGCCCGGGGGCACGTCGATTCCGGCGTGCTCACCGAGACGCAGCTCGACGAGGCGCTCGACCTGCTCCGGATGACCCACCCCTGACGGGTCCGCGCTGCATCTGGCCGGGCTAGTCGCCGGCCAGGTGCAGCCGCTGCCAGCCCTGCTCGACCGACCGGTGACACCTGTCGGGGTCGTCGCCGGTGGCGGTGAACAGCGCGGTCAGCAGGAGCGGGCCGTGGGCGAGCGTCTGGCGTGGCAGGGGGCCGTTGGCGACCAGGGAGACCAGCCCGTGGGCGACGGTCCAGCTCTGGGTCGCCAGTTCCAGCGGGACGATGTCGGCGCGGTAGCGGCCGGCCCTCCGGCCCCGTTCGGCGGCTTGGACCAGGTACTCCAGGGTGTCGTCCGCGGCCTGGGCGTCCTCCAGGTCGAAGTTGGCGTCGAACATGACCCGGTACAGGTCGGGGTGGTCCAGGGCGTTGCCGAGGTAGGCGGTGACCAGGGCGGTCAGGTCGCGGACCGGGTCCTCGGACGGCGGGACCGCGGCGAGCCTGGCCGCCAGGCGGGTGAAGCCCTCCTGGCGGAGGGCTTTCCACATGCCGTCCATGCCGCCGAAGTGGGTGTAGACGGCCATCGTCGACACGTGGGTCCCGGCTACCAGCGAGCGGAGGGTGATGGGCTCGCGGGTGCGGAGCATGTGCGCGGCCCGCTCGATGAGAAGGGTGCGGACCGCGGGGTCCTTCGTTCTGGCCACGGCTCCCAGGATACATAACATAGCCGTGCTATGTTTTGGTGAGCCGAGCCTACGGGCTCTTGACGAATGGAGTCAGCATGGCCATCACCCTGGTAAACCCCGAAGGGTTGCCGAAGGTCGACCTCTACCGGCAGGTGGCGGTCGCCACCGGATCGCGGCTGGTGTTCCTGGCCGGCCAGGTCGCCGTCGACGGCGACGGCAACACGGTCGGCGTCGGCGACGTCGCCGCCCAGATCGAGCAGTGCTACCTCAACGTCGCCACCGCCTTGGCCGAGGTCGGCGCGTCCTTCGACGACGTGGCGAAGTTGACCGCCTACGTCGTCGACTGGACTCCCGACAAGATGCCCCTGCTCATGGAGGGAATCGCCCGGGCGGCCGCGAAGTTGGGGATCACCCCGGTCGCGCCGTTCACGGGGCTGGGCGTCAGCGCGCTCGCCGGCCCCGACCTCCTGGTAGAGGTGGAGGCCACCGCGGTCCTCGACTGACGTGCACGGCGGTGCGCGGCCGGACCGGCGCGGCAGCCACCGCCGTCCGGCCGCGCCAGCGCGGTGCTCGCCGCCGGCGATCACATCCGACGGCGCCCGCCGTCCTCGGGCCAGCGCGGGCCGAGCCGCGGCGCCCAGGCCAGGAAGCGGTCGAAGAGGGCCTTCGGGTCCGGGCCGTCGTGCGGGTTGAGCTCGTACAGGTCGGCCACCGCGTCGTGCAGCAGCGTGCAGAGGTAGATGCGCAGCGCGACCGGATCCTCGACGTACTCCCGCCGAAGCGTGAGTCGCGTGGTCGCGCACGGCCACGGCGCGGCGCACGCCCGGCACAGCCAGATTGGGCGCAGTGGCAGGTGCGGCCGGGCGGCGGGGGCGGCCGGGCCGGTCACCACCGGCCGCCGTTGGCCCGCCAGGACTGGGCCAGGGTGAGCCGCCCGGCGCGGCCGACCTGCGGGTTCGCCACGGTGGGCCGGGCCCACGGTGGACGGCACGGTGGCGGTGGAGGTGCGGCCGGCTCGGTCGGCACGGTCGCGTGCCGGTCCGGGCAGGCCCGCCAGCGCAGGCCACAGGAACAGTAGGGGCGCGGCCCGCGCCAGACCCGGCGGTGCCGGGGCGCGGGCGGTACGGGACGCTGGTTGTGGGCAATCCGGACCGGGTCGTGGGCACCCCGGAAGCGGTGCGGAAACCAGGTCCGCCGGGCGGATCGGGACATGGCGCGGCCTTCCTCTCGAACCGACTCGTGTGCGTCATCGCCCCGGCGGTGGGACCGTCCGGCCGGGGAGCGGGCGGTCCCACCGCGACGCCAGGCTCGGGGACCGAGCGGCGCGCGTCGCGCTTCACAGTCTGCTGAGGACACCGCTACGGTCGGAAGGGTTTGTCCGCGCTGTCCGAGGCCCTCTGGGCAGGTCCGGGATGCCGGTGGCGTGGCGCTGGAGTCGATCAACCGGTTCGTGGAGGGCGGCTGGAGATGGCGACTGGACAGATGACCGCCGCGGCGTTCCTGGTGGCGGAGCTACGCCGGGCGCGGGTCCGGCGGGGCTGGAGTCAGGACGAGTTGGCCAGGGCCGTCAACTACTCACCGTCGATGGTCAGCGCGGTGGAACTCGGGCAGCAGCCACCCACCGGCAAGTACCTCGAACAGTTCGACAAGGCCCTCGACACCGGCGGCCTCTACACCCGCATGCTCACCGACCTGGTCAGCCTGGACCGTGCCCAGCCCTGGCTGCGCGGCAGAGGCGCGATCGTTGCGCAGGCGAAGGTGCTGCGCTGGTTCGAGCCGCTGTACGTGCCCGGCCTGTTCCAGACCGAGGCTTACGCTCGCGCCGTTTTCGAGGCCGGTGGCCTGCTCGAAGAGGAGGACGTTGAGCGTCGACTCAACGAGCGGATGGAGGGCCAGCGCATCCTCTACGACGAGGAGCCGCCACGGTTGGTGGCGGTCGTGGACGAGGCTGCTCTGCGCCGTCAGGTCGGGACGCGCAAGACCATGTGTGACCAGACCTCCCACCTCGCGCGGACGGCGACCGAGCACCCCCGGGTCCGACTGCACGTCGTGCCGCAGTCGGCACAAGAACATCCGGGGCTCGGGGGCCCGTTCATCCTCGCGACTCTCCGGGAGGGAATGGAACTGGCGTTCCTCGCCACGCAGGTGGGTGGGCAGGAGCTTGATCAACCGGCCGATCTCGGGCGGTTGCAACGGGTCTGGGAAGCTATCCTTGGCGAGGCGTTGCCCCCGCAGGAGTCTCTTGAACTGGTGAGGAAAGTGACGGAGTCATGGATTTGATGGGCGCCATCTGGCGGAAGAGCACTCGGAGCGCCCAGACCAACGACTGTGTCGAGGTGGCGACCAACCTCTCGGCGGTGGTCGGGGTGCGGGACAGCAAGGATCCGGCGGGGCCGGTGCTGGCCTTCGACCCGTACTCCTGGCGGGTTTTCGTGTCCGCCCTGCGTCGATAGGTGACCGCCTCGCCCGACGCGGAGATCCCCGCCCTCGGGCGCGGGCCAAAGTGGTCAGGGTCGCGCGGCGGCTTTGCGGGCGCGGTAGGCGGTGACGGCGGCGCGGTTGCCGCAGCCGGCGTCGCAGAACCTGCGGGACCGGTTCTTCGACAGGTCGACCAGCACGTTGTCGCAGTCGGGGTGCGCACAGATCCGTAGCCGGCTCAGTTCGCCGCTGCGGACGAGGTCGGCCATCGCCATGGCGGCCTCCACCGCCATCCGCACCGCGAGCGGCGCGTCCCGGGGCACCGCGTGCAGGTGGTACGGCTCGTCGTCGTGCGTGATGAGCTGGGGCAGGGCGTCGTTCTCCCGGAGTAGTCCGTTGACGATGGCCACGATCGCGTCGGTGTCGGCGTGCCAGATGCGGCGCAGCCGAGGGCGCAGGTCGCGGACCGCCCGCAACTCGGTGTCGGTGTGCTCGTGTCGTCCGCTGAAGGTGTGCGTGACGAAGAACTCGTCCAGGGCGGTCACGTCCGGCAGCCCTTCGCCGTCGACGCTGTCGGTGTTGACCAGCGCGGCGGCGGCGATCAGCGAGCACTCGGTGTCATGGGTGAAAAGCAACTTGACTCCTGTCGCTGGGTCGGCCTAGCGTCATCGGCACAGCCATATTTTGCCCATGACGCCCCTCGCTCGCCAAGGAGAGCCCGATGCGCCAACCATCCGTCGGAGGTGCCGGCCTCGCCCTGGCTGTCTTCTCGGCGCTGACCTTCGCCACGTCCGGCACGTTCGCCCGGTCACTGATCAACGCCGGCTGGTCGGCGGAGGCCCTGGTGATCGCCCGGGTCGGCCTCGCCGCCGTGGTGCTGGCGGTGCCGGCAGTGCTGGCGCTGCGCGGCCGCCGGTCGGTGCTCCGGCGCAACATCGCGTCGATCGGCGGGTTCGGGCTGCTCGGCGTCGCCCTCGCCCAGGTGTGCTTCTTCAACGCCGTGCGCTACCTGCCGGTCGGGGTCGCGTTGATGCTGGAATACCTGGGCATCGTGGTCGTGGTCGGTTGGATGTGGCTGGCGCACGGGCAACGCCCCCGCCGGCTCACCGCCGCCGGATCCGTCGCCGCCCTGGCCGGCCTCGGCCTCGTGCTCGACCTGGCCGGCGCCGGACGTCTCGACCCGGTGGGTGTGCTCTGGGGGCTCGGCGCGGCGGTCGGGCTGGCCGGCTACTTCGTGCTCGCCGGCCGGATGGACCCGAACCTGCCGTCGGTGGTGCTGGCCTCCGGCGGGATGGCGGTCGGCGCCGGCGTGCTGCTGCTCCTCGGGTTGGTCGGGGTGCTGCCGCTGCGGGCGTACTTCGGCGCCGTCGACTTCGCCGGGCAGCACACCAGCTGGCTCGTGCCGGTGGCCGGGCTGGTGCTGGTGGCGGCCGTGCTCGCATACCTCACCGGGGTCGCGGCGACCCGCAGCCTCGGCGCCCGGCTGGCCTCGTTCGTCGGGCTGACCGAGGTGATGTTCGCGGTGCTGATCGCCTGGCTGGTGCTGGGCGAGCTGCCGACCGTGGTCCAACTCGCCGGCGGTGTGCTGATCGTCGCCGGCGTGGCCCTGGTCCGCCTCGACGAGCCGCGGGAGACCCCGACGGTCACCGACCCCCAGGAGGAGCTGGTGCTCGCCACCGGCCGTTGACCCGCTGTGCGGGTTCTACGACCGGCCCGCGTCCGGCCGGTCACCGCGCGGGGGAGAGGTGAGGCTCCGGTCCGTCGGGCCCGCCGACGTGCGACCCGACGCGGAAGTGTCCACCTTGACGGATCTGCCCGCCGACCCGACTGCTCTTACGGACGAAGCCGATCTCTCGGTCGTTATCGGGTAGGTGTCTGGCGCAAACGGTGCCGGTGATGTTCGATGGCTGCCACGTCCCTCAACGAGAGGATCCGATGTGAGCAAACGTTTCACCGCTGGAGCCGTCGCCACCGCGACGGTTCTGGCACTGACGGTAACCGGCCTCGGCGTTCCGGCGGGCGCCGCACCCACCAGTGCCCGGACCTTCACCGTCGTGGCCGAGGACGGTGTCGCCGCTGACGCCGCCGTCGCCGCGATCCGGGCTGCCGGGGGCACCGTGGTGTCCCGTACCGACGATGTCGGCATGTTCCAGGTGACCAGCGACCGGACGGACTTCGCGTCCCGGGCGACCGCCGCCCCGGCGCTGATCGGTGCCGCCGAGCAGAAGGCCATCGGCCGCAAGCCCAAGCTCGACCGGGTCGAGCAGGAACACCTGCTGGCCGCCGCCGCCGGCAAGGGGTCCGGCGGGCGCCGGGCCGCGCGGATGGACCCGCTGGACGACAAGCTCTGGGGCCTGGACATGATCCGGGCCGACCGGGCCCGCAAGGTCGAGCCGGGCGACCGGCGGGTGACGGTCGGTGTCCTGGACACCGGTCTCGACGCCAGCCACCCGGACATCGCACCGAATTTCAACTGGAAGCTGTCCCGCAACTTCGCCCCGGACATCGTCGAGGTGGACGGCGAATGTGAGGTCCCGAGCTGCGTCGACCCGGTCGGCACGGACGACGGCGGCCACGGCACCCACGTCGCGGGCACCATCGGCGCCGCCGCCAACGGGTTCGGCCTCTCCGGTGTCGCGCCGAAAGTCTCCCTGGTCGAGTTGAAGGGCGGCCAGGACTCCGGTTACTTCTTCCTGGAGCCGGTGGTCAAGTCGTTGCTGCACGCCGGCAGGGCTGGCCTCGACGTGGTCAACATGTCGTTCTACGTCGACCCGTGGCTGTACAACTGCACCGCAAACCCGGCCGACTCGCCGGAGCACCAGGCCGAGCAGCGCGCCATCATCAAGGCGATGAAGCGGGCGCTGACCTTCGCGCACAACCGTGGGGTCACCCTGGTCGGCTCGCTCGGCAACAACCACGAGGACCTGGCCAACCCGCGGACCGACACCTCCAGCCCGGACTACGGCGACACCCCGCCGTACCCGCGCGAGATCGACAACAACAGCTGCTGGGACCTTCCGGTCGAAGGCCCGCACGTGATCGGCGTGTCGTCGGTCGGCCCGTCCGGCAAGAAGTCCGACTTCTCGAACTACGGCACCGAGGAGATCGGTGTTGCCGCACCGGGTGGCTGGTTCCGGGACGGCTTCGGCACGGACAGCTACCGGACCTACGGCAACCTGATCCTCTCCACCTACCCGAAGAAGGTGCTTCAGGAGGAGGGTGCGGTCGACGAGGACGGCAACGTCGTCCCGGGCGCCGAAACGTCGGTGCTCAAGGAGTGCAAGCGCAACGGTGAGTGCGGGTACTACACGTACCTCCAGGGCACCTCGATGGCCTCGCCGCACGCCTCGGGTGTGGCCGCGCTGATCGTCAGCAAGCACGGCAAGCCGCAGCGTCGGGGCGGCTTCGGCCTGCACCCGGACCTGGTGGAGCAGCACCTGTACCGGACGGCCGCCGAGCACGCCTGCCCGGAGCCGCGGCTCCAGCAGTACCGCGACGAGGGCCGCGACGAGTCCTACGACGCGTACTGCGCCGGTGGGCTCAACTTCAACGGCTTCTACGGATACGGCATCGTCGACGCGTACGCGGCGGTGACCACCCCGCTCAGGCCGTACGCCCGCCCCTGACCGGACGGGACATCCTCGGGGTCCGGCCGACCACCCGGTCGGCCGGACCCCCTGGTCGGTCAGGTGGCGGACCTCGCGGGCGGGGCCCTCGCCTCGCGTGGTGCGGCGTCTCCCGACTGGGTGACGGCCCCGGGGCAGCCGAAGAAGTGTCGTGACTACCGCGGGGAAGGGATCGATGGCCGCAAACGATCCGGGTGCCAGCGTCCCCAACGCCGTGTCCGGCTGGGTCGCTCGGTGGTCGGGGATCCACCTCACTCTCGCCGCAGCTGTCCGGCCACTCCTCGGAGCGCCCGCCGCGTGTGCTGCCGGGACGCGCTCATGGCGGGCAATCGCAGGCCGCGGGCGGGCCGGCTAGCCGTCGGCGATGCGGATGAGGCCGCCGACGCTACCGACATACGCGGCGCCGTCCGGCCCGAGGGAGACCGGGGCGTAGTGGTTGCTGACCAGCGGGCCGGCTCCGGCGAGCCGGCGCCACACCCGCTCGCCGGTCCGCACGTCGATCGCGGTCAGGTACCACGCGTCCGGACAACCCAGTAGCCGGCCGCCGGGTCGGAACGCCAGTTCGTCGGCGGACGGATGAGTGTAGGTGTACAGCAGTCCGTTGGCCAGCGAGACCTTGCTGACCACACTCGGGATCCGCTCGGTCGTGTTGGACCAGGCGACGGAGCAGCGTCGGCCGGAGTAGTCGACGTGTATCCGGGTCAGGCCCGGCGCGGTGTCGGCCAGCCTGGCCCCGGCCAGCCCCTTGAGCAGCGTCCGAAAGTCGCCCCGGTATCCGTAGTTGTTCTCGACGATGAGGTCACCGCCGACGGCGACGAGGCTGTTCTCGGTGGCGCCGGTGCGGGCGGGGAAGACCGGCTGGGCGCAGACCCTGGTCGGTCCGGCCTTTCCCCGGGCCAGCACGAGTACCCGCATGGCCGGGTCGGCGTTGTCGGTGATGGCCACGTAGCCGCCGTCCGGGCCGGACGCCGGGCCGATCAGGGTGGGAGTGGTGCCGCTGCCCTGGCTGAGCTGGCCCGGTTTCTGTCGGCTGCCCCGGTCGTAGGGGGTGCGCCAGGTGACCTCGGGTCGGCCGTCGGGGGCCGCGTCGAACCGGTAGAGCGCGTGGTCGCTGGCGACGAAGACCCCGCCGGACTCGTCCACGGCGATGCTGTTGGCGATCTGCTCGCCGTCGATGCCGTGTGTCTCGACTCGGCCGCTGGTCATGTCGAGGGTGCCGACCGTTCCGTCCTTGGTGGCGAACCAGAGCCGTCCCGACCAGTCCGGCAGGGCCGACACGATGTCGCTGGTGCCGATGGCGGGGGTGAGGTCGTAGCTGCGCCGGGGCACGAGGCGGTCGCCCTGGACGGCCACGACCAGGATGTCACCGGCGTCGGTCGGGATGATCGCCCGGTCGTGGTTGTCGAGGTAGAAGTACACGCCGCCGGAGATCTCGGTGGGGCTGGTGCTGGTGGTGCCGGGCAGGCGCAGCGCGGCGATCGCGTCGAGGGTGCCCGGATCCAGTAGGAGGAGCCGGGGCGCCTGGCCTGGGGTGATGCAGACCGTGACGATCCGGCCCCTGGAGTCGAAGGTGACCGAGAGGCACATCCCGCCCTGCAGCCGGCTGCGGACCGTCAGGTCGCGCCCGGTTGGGCCGGGACGTCGGTACGTGTCGGTCTGGTAGGCGTCGCCGTGGATGTTGCTGGAGCCGTTGTCGGCCATGAAGGGATGCCGCGGCGCCTCGGGGGCGTCGATCGGGTGGGCCGCGGCCGGCTGTCCCGTGAACGGCTGGAGAGCGATGCCGCGGGGGCCGACGGGGATGGGCAGGGCGCGGCCGGCGGAGCTGTCGACTGTGGTGGCTCCGGGCAACGCCAGGCCGAATACCGTCATGGCGGAGGCCAGGGCGAGACCTCGCTTGCGCATGGTCATGATCCTGCCTGTCGATGAATGTCGATGGATAGTGGAGTCTAGCGGCGTGCCGGGGCATCGACAATGGACGTCACCATCCCCCTTCGGGCCCGGTCGACGGCCCGGCTCGCGGACCGGTAGCCTTTGATCATGGATCCGGTGGTGGTTCTGCGGGACATGCGCCAGGACGAGTACGACGTGTACTCGGAGCAGCAGATCCGTGAGTACGTGGAGTCGCTCGCCACGACGGCCCCGTACGAGGTGTCAGTGGAGAAGGCGCGTCAGGATCGAGCGACGTTCCTGCCGCGCGGGCTGGCGACCGAGGGACACTACCTGCTGGTGGCGGAGAACGACGCCGGTCAGGTGGTCGGCAGCGTGTGGCTCGGTCTGGCGGATCCCCGCACGGGGTCGACCGAGATGGCGTGGCTCTTCGACATCCGGGTCGAGTCCGCCCACCGCCGCTCCGGCTACGGCGCGGCCATCCTCGGCGCCGCCGAGGCGTTGGCGCGCGAGGCTGGGGCGCGGCGACTGGGCCTCAACGTGTTCGGCGACAACGCGGCGGCGATCGCCCTGTACGAGCGCAGCGGCTACCAGGTCACCACGCAGCAGATGGCGAAACGGCTGCGGAGTGGCGCGGAGTAGCCGCACGGGCGGTCAGCGGAGGGTGGCGGAGATCGCGCTGGCCGCCGCGAGGACCTGGGCCCCGACGGTCTCGGCGTCCAGCGGCGCCAGGGACACCACTCCGACGCTCGCCTCCAGACCGGGCACGCCCAACACCGGCGCCGCCACCCCGTACGCCCCCGACTGCAGTTCCCCGGCGGTGCTCACCGGACCGGCGGCGCCGGCCCGGCCGGCGAGGATGGCCCGCCCCGCGGCCCCCCGCTCCAGTGGGTGCCGCGCCCCGGTCCGGTACGCCACGTGCAACGCCGTCCAACTCGGCTCGACCACCGCCAGCGCGACCCCCTCGCCGCCTTCGACGACCGTCAGGTGCGCGGTCGCGCCGGCCTGCTCGGCGAGCCGGCGCAGCGCCGGGAGCGCCCCCTCGGCGAGCAGCGGTTGGGCGCGCCGGGCCAGGTGCAGGACCCCGGCACCGAGCCGCAGCCGCCCGTCGCTGTCCCGGCGCAGCATGCCATGCGCGGTCAGGGGGGCGGCCAGCCGGTAGACGGCGGCCCGGCCGATCCCCAGCCGGCCCGCCGCCTCGGTGACGGTCAACCCGCCCGGCGCGTCGGCGACCAGGTGCAACAGCCGCAGGCCCCGGTCGAGGGTCTGGGCGGTCTCGCCCCCGCGCGCCGCCGGGTCGGCCCGCCCGCCCGCCGTCGCCCCCTGGTCGGGGCGTACCCGCCGGGCGGCGCCCGCCGCCGCGCTCGTGCCGGGCCGCCCCGACCGGGCGGCACCCGATGCCGCATCCGCAGCGGGCCGCACCGGGTCCGCACCGGACCGCGCGGGCTGGGCACCACCCGCACCGTCGTTCGCGCGGGACCGCGTCGACCGGTCGCCACCCGGCCCCGGTTCCGCCAGTGGCGGGACGGCGCCGGCTCGGGCTGTCGGGTCGCTGCCGGGTCGGGCGGTGGTGTCCACGACCAGCAGCGTACGACCCGGCTCCTGCCGACCCGGAAAAGCGGCGACGGATACCCTTGTACGGTGACGCTACGCCTGTATGACACCGCCACCCGATCGGTGCGGGACTTCGTCCCGCTGGAAACCGGCAAGGTGGGGATCTACCTGTGTGGTCTCACCCTCCAGGCGCCGCCACACATCGGGCACCTTCGCTCCGGGGTCAACTACGACGTGTTGCGCCGCTGGCTGCTGGCGCACGGATATGCGGTCCGGTTCATCCGGAACCTGACTGACATCGACGACAAGATCCTCGTCAAGGCGCAGGAACGGGGCCGACCGTTCTGGTCGATCGCGTACGCCAACGAGCTGACGCTGGCCGCCGCGTACCGGGCGCTGAACGTGCTGCCCCCGACGTACGAGCCGCGGGCCACCGGGCACATCCCGGAAATGCACGAGCTGATCGCGAGGCTCATCGACACCGGGCACGCCTACCCGGCCACCGACGGCTCCGGCGACGTCTACTTCGACGTGCTGTCCTGGCCGGCGTACGGGGCGCTGTCCAACCAGTCGCCGGACGACATGCAGTCCGCCGGGGACGCCCCGGACCGGGGCAAGCGTGACCAGCGGGACTTCGCCCTGTGGAAGGGCGCCAAGCCGGACGAACCGGCCGACGCGTACTGGCCCTCGCCCTGGGGCCGGGGTCGGCCCGGCTGGCACATCGAGTGCTCGGCGATGTGCTGGCGCTACCTGGGAGCCGAGTTCGACATCCACGGCGGCGGACTGGACCTGACCTTCCCGCACCACGAGAACGAACTCGCCCAGTCGCAGGCCGCCGGCCTCGGGTTCGCGCGGTACTGGGTGCACCACGGCCTGCTCAACATCGGCGGTGCCAAGATGGGCAAGTCCGCCGGGAACACCCTCGACCTCGCCTACGTCGACTCGCTCGGGGTCCGCCCGGTGGAACTGCGCTACTACTACGCCGCCGCGCACTACCGGTCGTGCATCGACTACTCCGAGGACGCGTTGCGCGAGGCGGCCGTCGCGTACCGCCGGATCGAGGGTTTCGTGCAGCGGGCGGCCGAGCGGGTCGGTGCGGGCCAGCTCGGCGAGGTGCCGGCGGCGTTCGCCGCCGCCATGGACGACGACCTCAACACCTCCGCCGCGCTCGCCGTGGTGCACGAGGTGGTCCGGGACGGCAACACGGCGCTGACCGGCGGCGACGATGTGACCGTGCGCACCGCGCTCGGCCAGGTACGCGCGATGCTGGATATCCTCGGGGTCGACCCCCTCGACCCGGCGTGGACCGGCGGGGACCGCGCGGACGACCTGCGCGGTGTGGTGGACTCCCTGGTGGCCCTGGCTCTCGAGCAGCGTGCGCAGGCACGCAGCCGGAAGGACTGGGCCGCCGCCGACGCGGTGCGCGACCAGCTCAAGCAGGCCGGCGTGGTGGTCGAGGACACCCCCCAGGGCCCCCGTTGGACTATTGGAGAGCAGGACTGATGGCCGGCAACTCACAGCGCCGCGGCCGGCGGCTGACGCCGAAGGCCGGAGCCCCCAAGGGCTCCGGCGGCAAGAACCGGGACGCCCTCGTGGGGCGGGGCCGCACCCTGCCCGCCGACGAGCGGCCGTGGCACAAGGCGTACTCCGGCACCGAGAAGCTGCCCCAGCGCACCGCCTGGAAGCAGGAGAAGGAGCGCCGGACCGCCGCCGACGAAGGGCGTACCCCCAAGATCGGCAAGCCCGGCACGAAGGACACCACCTGGGGCCGGGGCGGCGGGCGGGGCGTACCCGGCGGCAAGGGCGACGGTCGTGGCAAGCCCGGCCGCGGTGGCCCGCGGGTCGCCCCGGGCCGCAAGGCGAACCCGGCGAAGGACGCGCCGGAGCTGCTCGTCGGCCGTAACCCGGTGCTGGAGTCGCTGCGCGCGCACGTGCCGGCGACCGCCCTGTACGTGGCCCAGGGCATCGACATCGACGACCGGGTGAACGAGATCGTCCGCACCGCCGCCGACCGGGGTATCGCGCTCCTGGAGGTCAGCCGCGCCGAGCTGGACCGGATGACCGGCGGCGTGCTGCACCAGGGAATCGGCTTGCAGGTTCCGCCGTTCGCGTACGAGCCCTTCGAGGACCTGGTGGCCGTCGCGCTGGAGCAGGCCGCGCCGCTGCTGGTGGCGCTGGACGGGGTCACCGACCCGCGCAACCTGGGCGCGGTGATCCGGTCCGCCGCCGCGTTCGGCGCGCAGGGTGTCTTCGTGCCCGAGCGGCGGGCCGCCGGGATCACCGCGACCGCCTGGCGGACCAGCGCCGGCGCCGCCGCGCGGGTTCCGGTCGCCCAGGTGACCAACCTGACCCGCTCGCTGAAGGCGTGCAAGGACGCCGGCTTCGTCGTGGTCGGCTTGGACGCCGACGGTGAGACCGACCTGTACGACCTGGAGGCCGCCGTCGGCCCGCTGGTCGTCGTCGTCGGCTCCGAGGGCCGCGGCCTGTCCCGACTGGTCGGCGAGACCTGCGACCTGACGGTCCGTGTCCCGATGGTCTCGGACGTCGAGTCGCTGAACGCCAGCGTCGCGGCGGCGGTGACCCTCGCCGAGGTGACGCGTCGCCGCGCCACCGAGGGCTGAGCGTCTGGTCGGACATCCGCGGAGGGGCGGGCCGCCGTGGCGGCCCGCCCCTCTCCGCTGTACGCCGGCTCAGCCGGACGTCAGATCCGGTGGCCGATGTTGGCGTGGAACACGTGGTTGCGTCCGGCGCGCGGCTTGACGAACACGGTCTCACCCATGTTCGGCACGGACCGCCGGTCGGTGCGGACCACGAACCGCTCGTTGGCGCCGTCCAACGCCGCGTGGCCGTAGATGTTGGCGTCCGAGCCGAGATCCTCGACCAGCTCGACGACGACCGGCATGCCGCCCTCGGTCGGGCTGACCAGGTCGCAGTCCTCCGGGCGGAAGCCCACGGTCACCTTGCCGTCGCCGCCGTCGGCACGGGCCGCCGCGACCTGCTCGCGGCTGAGCGGGACGTTCATCTCGGCGAACTCGGCGCCCTTGTCGGTCAGCGACACGGTCTTGATGTTCATCGCGGGGGAGCCCATGAAACCGGCGACGAAGACGTTGGCCGGGGTGTCGTAGAGCGCCCGTGGGGTGTCGACCTGCTGGAGTTCACCGTCGAGCAGGACGGCCACCCGGTGCCCCATGGTCATGGCCTCGACCTGGTCGTGGGTGACGTAGACGGTGGTGACGCCGAGGTTGGCCTGCAGCGAGGCGATCTGCGTACGGGTCTGGACCCGCAGCTTGGCGTCGAGGTTCGACAGGGGCTCGTCCATGAGGAAGACCTGCGGCTCGCGGACGATCGCCCGGCCCATCGCCACCCGCTGGCGCTGGCCACCCGAGAGGGCCTTCGGCTTACGGTTGAGGAACTCCTCCAGTTGGAGCAGCGTCGCCGCCTCCTTGACCCGCCGGTCGATCTCCGACTTCGAGGTCTTGCGTAGCTTGAGCGCGAACGCCATGTTCTCGTACACCGTCATGTGCGGGTAGAGGGCGTAGTTCTGGAATACCATCGCGATGTCGCGGGCCTTCGGCGGCAGGTGCGTGACGTCCCGGTCGTCGATGTGGATCGAGCCCTGGTCGACGTCCTCGAGGCCGGCGAGCATGCGCAGGCTGGTGGACTTGCCGCAACCGGAGGGACCGACCAGGACCAGGAACTCGCCGTCGCCGATCTCCAGGTCGAGCTGGTTGACGGCGGGCCGTTCGGTGCCCGGGTAGATCCGGGACGCCTTGCTGTAGGTGACCGTAGCCATGGGGGGATGCTTCCTTTCACCGGCAGGAACGTGCCGGACGATCCGAGTGAAGGAGCGGCCGGCACGCGTCGTGCACCGGCCCACGGGCGACACGTGTCGACCGTGTCACTGCACCGTAAACGGCTTTCCCGTAGCTGCCAAGCTGCGCGGCCCGGACGGCGGCGCATACCGGTCAACGGTGGTCAGGCGGACACGAAACCTCGGCCGGCACCGACGGCGCGCGGCCAACATTCCGAGGTTTCCGATGCTCGCAAGGCCTGGCGCGCGGGAAATCCGGGCGCCAGTCGCTATGCTGGCGTCGACATCACACGCCCCTGTAGCTCAGCTGGCCAGAGCACTCGCCTTGTAAGCGAGATGTCGCCGGTTCGATCCCGGCCGGGGGCTCCAAGTACCACTTAGAGGCCCGATGACCTGGGAAAACACCAAGGTCATCGGGCCTTAAACTTTGTCTGGCTGCCCGGATCGGACTTGCCTAGCCGCTCACACAGCACTCGCTTAGAGGAATGAGGGGGCATACCATGTGTCGATGGTGAGACATTCCCGGCCCGACCCGGGCCACCTCCGCCCCTTCATCGAGTCCTTCGCCCTTGAGCTGCGGATACGCGGCAAGAGCACCCGTACACGCGAGATGTACACCGATGCCGTGTCCTGGTTCGGCGGCTGGCTGATCCAACACAAGCCGGTGCAGTCCTGGGGGGGTGTCACACGTGGGCACCTCGGCGCGTTCTTTCTCTGGCTCGACGATCAGGGCTACTCCGCGTCGTACCGCAACAACATCGCGCGCTGCCTCCAGCAATTCTGCAAGTGGTACGCGGAGGAGGAGGATCTTCCGAACCCGTTCGAGCGGTTCGTGCCCCCCGCAGCCCCCAAGTTGGGGGAGAAGCTCGTGCCGGTCCTGGAACTGGAGGACATGCAGCGCCTGGTCAAGGACGCCGAGCAGGGACGCGACCTTGAGAGTCGTCGGGACGCAGCGATCTTGCGAGTGTTCGCCTGCACCGGAGTCCGGCTCGCCGAACTCGCGGGCCTGGAGGTCGGCGACGTGTCGGTCGCGGACCGAACCGCAATCGTCGTGGGCAAGGGCAGCAAGCAGCGGACGGTCAAGTTTGATCACAAGTGCGCCCAGGCGATCGACCGGTACAAGAGGGTCCGGGCCAGCCACAAGGCTGCCGCCCTGCCGGCCTTGTGGCTGGGTTTGCGACGGAACGAACGGGGGATGACCCGCTCCGGCATCTACCAGATGATCGCCCGCCGCGGAGAGCGATTGGGGATCAGGGTGCACCCGCACATGTTCAGGCACACCTTCGCGCACCGCTGGCTGGATGCCGGCGGCGCGGAGGGTGATCTCGAGGAGCTGGCGGGCTGGGAATCATCACAGATGCTGCGTCACTACGGTCGGTCGGCCCGGTCCGCCAGAGCCCGACGTGCGTACGACCGCGTGGACGTGATGGGTGGCCTGTAGCGGGCTTATCCGCGCTGGCTGGGGCCTGCTGGCTCGGACAGGTCCAGCCTGCCGCGGTCGGTGAGGTCCTTGACGGCGGCGCTGTAGCCGCACCACCAGCGCTTGTCTCCGGACTCGGTGAGCCAGAGACGGATATGGCCGGCCGCGAGGAGTGCGGCGGAGGTGAAGCCGAGGAGCAGCACGCCGACGAACAGCAGGCTGAGTCTGGGCGTGTGGGTCGCTTCGGGGCTGAGCACGATGATCATAAGTGCTGCGAAGAGCGCGACGGTGATGAGTCCGGCAAACCTACCGAGGGTGATCATCCAGCATTTGTGGAGCACGGTGCGGGTCATCTCCGATCAGGTGAGATTGGGGAGGGGCATGATCGGAGGTCGGACGGGGGTGCGCGCCGGCCTCCCGAGGGTTGCCGCTGGCGGTGCGGTCCCCGGTCTGCTATGGAGAGTGTGACTGCTGGATGGTGGCCACCTCCCCCGGGTTGGTGGCGGTCCCACGGATGGGACTGCCGTGCGGATCTCTGTGCAGGGGATTTAATCTGCTCTTCAAATTCACGTTATGCAAGTCGTACACACGTATTAGGTGTCGTGGAACTCGCGGGGATCTTGCATCGATGTCGGACATAGCCGACGCCTGATCGGCTGCCTGTCCGCTATCTGACTATCACGACCAGCAGTGCATCGCAGACAACTGCCACCATCTACGCATTCGCCGCCGGGTGGCAAAAGGGCGGCCACCCGCAACGGGTAGTCGCCCTCGACGCGACCGTCACCCACTCACGCCGGCCATCGGTAGCGCACCTCGTGTCGATGCCCCGCCTTCACCATCAGCTGGCACTCCACGACATCTCCGGTCGCGGCCACGACCACCCGGAACGTACGCAGGATCGGCACCTCGGTAGGCAGCGCCAAGGCGACGAACTCCTCAGACGTCGGGGGGCGGGTGGAGATAACGTCCTCGATGGATGCCGGCTCCACCCCCAGTTCGGCGAGCACCGCTGGGGCGCCGCCCTTGATGAGTCGCCGCGCGGTGAGCGGAGTGCCTCGGGCCAGGGCGACCGGATAGAAGGTCCACACCAGCTCGACTGGCTGCCCGTCGAGGGTAAGCAACTGCTGTCGGCGCACCACCGGCTCGCCCGGGTCGATGCCGAACGCTGCGGCGACCTGGACGGGCGCCGGGTGCTCGCCGACGTCGAGGAGCTGCGACGCGCCGCGCTGGCCGCGGTCCGCGGCGGCGGTGATCCATGCGTACGGCTGGCCGGGCGTCGACGGTGTGCTGTAGTCGGCGGGGGTGATGGTCTGCTGCTGGGTGGGGCGGACGAACACTCCGCGACCGGGCTGCCCTTCGAGGTAGCCCTCGGCCTTGAGGATGCCGAGGGCGTTCTGGATGGTGGCACCGTGGGTGCGGTGCTGGTCCATGAGTTCGGCGGTGGAGGGCAGTTTCGCGCCCGGGGCGAGGTCGCCGGACATGATGACGGCTCGAAGTTCGGCGGCGATCTGGTGAGAGCGGGGTCGGGGGTCGCGGGCGGTCACGGTCAGCCTGCCTGCCGGACGTAGCGGATGTGCTGGCCGGCGCGCATGACGTTGACGTCGACCTGGTAGGGCTGGCCGGTGTCGTCGAGCAGGATGCGGGTGAGGATCAGCGCCGGCTCGGGCTTCTGCATGGCCATCGTGGTCTGCTCGTACGGGGTGGTCCATCGGGTGGTGACGTCCTCGCGGACCTCGGTTGGGGTGTAGCCGAGTTCGGCGACGAACCGAACGGCGCCGCCGGGGATCTTTGCTGGCTGGGCGAGGGCGGTCATGGCGGCGAGGCTGGCTGGCCAGTATGACGTGGCGACCTCTACGGGTAGGTCGTTGGCGAGGATGAGCCGGCGGCGGGCGACGATGGAGAAGCCGGGGGCGACGCCGAGGTGCTCGGCGATGTCGGCTGGGGCTGGGATCGTCTCGACGTTGAGGACGCGCTGGCTGCCCTGCTGTCCGCGGGTGGCCGCGTCGGCTGTCCAGGCGTCGCCGGCGACGGGGTTGAGGTACTGGTCGGAGGTGCTGGTCCACCTCGGCTGTCCCATGGTCGGCGCTCCCTCAGCTTGTGGTGATCTCGGCTGACCTTACTGCCTTACCCGGCAAGTTCCTCGCATGTCGCACTGTACACGTCCTTGCTACCTTGCCAGGTATGGACGTATGGTGGCGGACGTGGACCTCCCTGACCGGCTCGCCTTGGCTAACGAAAGCGGCCCCCGGCGGTGCACCAACACCAGCCGAGGGCCTTGCCTCCAACCCTGCTGTGAGAAGGGCTGAAGACCATGTCCATCATCGCGCACGCTCCGACGTCCGCATCGCCGATTGTGCCGCCGGACTTCCCATCGAAGTGCCCTCCGTGGTGCGTCGACTGCTGGAAGGGCGGCGATTCATGGGAGACGCCGGACCCTGGGGTGACGTTTCACCACGGCGCGACCCGCACCATCGTGGCTACCGACGGGCCAGAGCAGCGTGAGGTGGAGATCTCGCTAGAACGTCTCGATGCTGACGGCGAAGAGGGTGCAACACAGGTCTATGTGCGGTCGTCGGACGGGGCCTTTAGCCTGAGCCTCGACGAGGCGGAGCTACTCGCCGCCGAGCTGTTCTCCCTGCTTGTGCGTGGCCGGCGCGACGGGCAGCAGTGACAGCATGAACCTGCCCGACTGGCTCGGCCCGGTGCTCGACGTGGCGCCGGCATACGCCCGGCATGTCGCGGTCGGCGCCGGGATCGTCGGCGCGCTGCTCGCCGCCGTGCTGGTCTGGCGGTTCCTGCGCACCGGCCACGCGCACACACGCGTCGGTACCCTCGCGGTCGTCCTCGCCACGGCGTTCGCCGCCGAGGGCATGTGGGAGGTCGCCCGGGGTGCACTCGAGCTTTCGATCCCGGTCGCCTTGGTCCTGTTCGGCATGTTCGAAGTTGTCATGGTGTCGCAGGGCCTGCTCGCCAAGCACAAGCTCACCCAGCAGCCGCCCGGTGACGTCCGCCGGCACATCCGTTTCGTGTGGGCGGTCGCCGCCGCGTCCGGAATCGTCGCCTCTACCGCGTCCAGCTCGGTGCCGGAGTTTCTGCTACGCCTGTTCGCCCCTGCTGTCGGTGCCGGGATTTGGTGGATGGGCATCACCGCCGACAAGCCGGGCGCCGTCGAGCAGCCGACGAGTTGGATCTGGACCCCCCGCCGTATCGGCATTCACCTGGGGCTGATCCAGCCGGGCCAGCAGGATCTGGTGCGGGTGGACCGGGATCGGCGTATCGACGCGATGACCGTGACCGCGCACCGGCTGCACCACGGGTCGCATCGGCTGGCGGGCTGGCGGAAGGCGAAGCTGCGTCGGCTCGCGTTGCAGGCCGACGATGCGATGGTCGTCGAGGCGCAGCGGAGGGTGGCGCGGGTGCACCGTATCGAGCAGCTCACCGATCCGTCTGCTGCTGTCGTGGAGCCGAGCGCTGACGAGTGGGCGTTGATGGACCGCACCCGCCGGAGCATGACGGAGGCGGCGACCCGGATCCGGACCCGTGACGAGTACGCCTGGACCAGCATCGTGGACCAGACACCCCGGCCGATGTGGTCCAACGGGCTGGTCCAGATGCGGACCAGCATCGCGGACCAGATCCGCACCGAAGCGGTGGACCAGGCCCGGACCAATGGCCGGTCCAACCCAGTGGACCGGGACTGGTCCACCTCGGACGGGGTGGACCAGCCCGAGACCAGGGACGCAGCAGCCGCCCGGACCACGCCGTTGCGGCGGACCGCCGTCCGCCTGGACCGTGTTCGTCCGGTCAGCCCGGCCGCCGCTGGGGATGTGCCGCCCCGGATAGAGGGCATGGTCCGTGACCTGAAGCGCGCGTATCGGGGTGACATCCCGGGCCGCCGGACGGTCATGGACCGTATGGGTTGGACCAGCGCCGGTGACGCCCAGACCGCTATCAACTTGGTCCGCGCTGAGCGGACCAAGACCAAGAAGGAGGACTAGACCATGCCGAAGAAGGACTCGTTCTACGTAGTCGCGACGGAGAACCACTCGGGCCGCACGCTGACCGTCTGACCACGAAGCTGCGGGGCCCGGCCCCACCTACCAAAGCCGGACCGGGCCCCGCCTCCAACCCCGAGAGGAAGGAACACCAATGTCCCACACCAACGGCAAGCGCCGGGGTGACACCAGCCTCGCGTGGCTCGCGCTCACCTACCTGGTGCTGCTGGTCGTGACCGTGCTGGCCGCTGGCGCGCTCGGCGCGTCCCTCGGGGGCCACCAGTGACCGCAGATGTGACGCAGCGTGAGACTGCACTCTGCAATGCAGACTCCGCCGACCTGCCCTCTGAGCGCGAAACCGGCCCGGAGACGCCGGAAGGTCTGCACTCTGCAATGACGGACAGTGACCGTCGTTCGTTGGATTCGCGGGCGTGGCTGTCCCGGTTCGGCGCGTACTGCACCCCGCCGGCCCTGCTGACGGAGCGGCGGCCGGCGCTGGACACGATGCGCCTGTACGCGGAGCGGGGCCGGTACACCGACAGCAGGCGCGGGCTGGTGCGTGCGTTCGGGCGGGCGTGGCTGGCCCTGGTGGCGGTCCCGGCTGTGGCGGCGGCCCGCCTGTTCGAGTGGCTGTTGGAGCGGCCGGCGCGGTTCGGGGTCGCGGTTGTCACCGTCAAGCTGCTGTCCACACTGCCCCCGGCCGTGTGGTTGGTCGATCACGTCATCCACCCCGGCGCCGACCTGGCGCTGTGGCTGTTCCTGTAAGGAGGCCTTTGTGGCGAAGCACGTGAATATCAGGTCGATTCGGCAGAAGGGGGTGAAAACCCTCGCCTGGCTGTCGTTCGGGCTCGCCTTCGTCGGTGGCGCGTTCGGCGCGGAGACGTTCGTCGGTGACGGAATCGAGTGGGTGCTGGAGGCGCTGCCGTGGGCGTGGCT
Source organism: Micromonospora sp. WMMA1363 (assembly GCF_030345795.1). Lineage (NCBI taxonomy): Bacteria > Bacillati > Actinomycetota > Actinomycetes > Micromonosporales > Micromonosporaceae > Micromonospora > Micromonospora sp. WMMA1363. The sequence goes on along the minus strand of NZ_JAUALB010000001.1, from coordinate 3,623,040 downwards.
GCCGGTGCTGCTACTGATCGTCGCCGTGGTCGGCACCCTGATCGACTCGTTCGTTGATGGCGTCCCGAACTGGTTCGCGGTCGGATCCGCGTTGTTGGCTCCGTCGATTGCGACAGCGGTGGACGGGAAGTTCGGCGACACGATCTCCGCCTGGGCTGACGGCGCGCAGGGGTGGGTCAACGGTCTGCTGACGGAGTGGACCGGTGAGCAGTCGGCGGTGGGTTTGACGTTGGCGTGCGCTGTGGCGTCGCTGTTGATGGCACGCCGGGTCATCCGCAAGTCGTCGACGGCGGAGGCGTGAGATGGGCCTCGACGTCCTGTTTTGGATCATGCTGTTGACCTGGATGGCAAAACGGTCAGCCGAGGATGTGACGTACGCGCTGAAGGGGCAGACGCCGCCGCGTCACCGTGAGCGCATGGAGCGCATCAGGCGGGGTGAGTCGCAGTCCCGGTACGGGGTGCGCGGTTGGCTGGACGACGCGACGGAGGATTTCCTGCGGGCTAACACCGGGTGGCGGCGTAGCCGGGCGGCGAAGAAAGCGGCGCAGCGGCTGAACGTGCCGGTTGACGACATGGTCGACGTGGTCCGCGAACCCCGGCCGGTGTCGGAGCGGCGGCGCGACCGGCATCCGACCGACCCGAACAACACCCGTAACTGTGCGACCTGTGAGGGCTCGGTGGTGCTGGATGGGCGGCCGTGTCCGCGCTGCCTGGCCGAGCAGCAGCGCCGTAACGCCGAGTGGGAAGAGCAGCAGCGCCGCAACGCCGAATGGAAGGACGGCATGCGCCCGATCGGTGACGTCGAGAGGCCGACGTGCGTGCGGTGCCGTGTGACCTACGCGCAGCCCGGCTCGGCGAACTGCCCCGCCTGCGACCGCGCCGAGGGCAACTACCCCACCGACACCCCCACCGCTCGCATCTACCTGTTCCCCGACGTCAAGAAGATCGAAAAGGAGATCGACATGGCTAACGCCGAGGTAACCGGCCTGCCTACTGCCATCGCCTACGCCGCTGAGGTCGCCGCGACCCACCAGCAGTTCAACTCCGAGGGCTACGCCGGGGCCCTGCAACGACTCGGCTTCGGCGACACCGTTCTGAGCCTGGAGGGCGAGGCGCGGGAGGCGTCGGCGACCGCGACCGCGAAGTGGACCGCCCTGGCGGAGGAGATGCAGAAGTTCCACGGCGGCCGGGAGTTCTACCAGTCCAACCCGGACGCGCCGGACAAGGAGGCCCTGGTCAACGAGTGATCCGGGCTTCTTCCGTGGGGCGCAGACCGGGCTGGTCTGCGCCGCCGCGGTGGAAGCCTGGGGAGCCTGCTTGAGGGAGATGCCGTGGACACCCGATCCGAGCCGGTAGCCGGTGGGCTGCGTCCGCAGCTCGTCCCGCACGCCGCCGTCGGCGCGCTGGTGGTCGCCGCCGGTGCGGCGCGCATCGCTGTGCATGTGACCGGCGACGAGCAGCAGGTGGCCGTGTGGGTGGCCGGTGCCGCGTTCGTCATCGCTGTTGTGGCCGCGACGAAGGTGCGGGGGCGGGTGTTCGACCGGCGTGCCCGCCGACGGGCGTACACGTTCGCGGCGGTCGCCGGGGTGTGGCTGGTGTCGGTGACTGTCGCCGGTCTGTCGCTGGGCGCGGTCGGCATCCTGATGGCGTTCGGGTACGCCTTGTCGACGCACTGGTGGCGGTCCCGCCCGGTGGGGTTGATCCAGCAGAAGACGTCGAGGTCGGAGTACCAGCGGCTGTGGTCGGAGAACGTGGGCCGCCCGGACGGCGCGCTGCCCGGGTCGTCGCTGCGTGACCCTCAGCCCATCAAGGCCGGCATCCGGTACACGCTGCGGCTACGACCCGGCAAACAGGATCTCGGCATGACGATCGCGGCGGCGAAGAAGCTACGCGGCGGGCTGCGGTTGCAGGCGGACCAAGAGTTACTCATCGAGGCCCACCCAACTGAGCGGGAGCCGGACGTGCTGCTGACGATCGTCACCCGTTCCCCGATCCGTAGCAGTGTGGACTGGCCTGGGCCGGAGGCGTTCGACTCGGCCTCCGGTCGGGTGACGCTCGGCCCGTACGCCGATGGGGAGGGCCTGGCCGCCTGGAGGGCGTACACCGAGCACCGGCTGTGGGGCGGGTACGTGCAGGGCGGAACCGGGTCGGGCAAGTCGCGGCTTATTGAGTCGGTGGCCATGTCCCTCGCCGCGAGCGCCAGCCATCCGACGGTGATCCTGTACGGCGACGGTCAAGGTGGCGCGTCGTCGCCGCTGCTCATGGCGCACGCCGACTTCAGGGCCCGCACCCACCAGCAGATCCTCGTGATGCTGGAGGGCATGCATCTGGTGATGCTGCTGCGGCAGGACGAGAACGCCATCGCGGCCCTTGAAGGGTTCACGCCGGCCGGCGATCGGCCCGGACTGCTGGGCATCATCGACGAGTGTCACAAGCCGATGTCGAAGCTGGAAAACGCAGGGGCATGGCAGCGCATCCAATACCTGGCGTCGACGATCGCCCGCGAAGGCGGGAAGGTTGGCGTTGCGCTACTGCTTGCGTCGCAGGCACCGACGCTGGACGCGTTTGGCGGTGCGGGCACGCCGAGCGCTGAGGCGATCAGATCGAATCTGCTCGCCGGTAACGGGGTGATGATGCGGGGTAAGGACCCGAACGCGAAGTCGGTGTTCAAGGTAGACGTAGACCCGTCCCAGTTCCCGCCGCTACCCGGGTACGGGTACCTGATCGACCCGGATCCGGAGGCCCGGTCGGCGCCGTTCCGCAGCTACTACGTGAGCAATGAGCAGCGGAAGGTGTGGCCGAAGCGCATCACCTGGCGGTCGCTGGACCCGGGTTCAGCGGCGGCGTGGGGTGTGACGTACCTGCGTCGGCACCAGATGGCAGACGAGGCGTTGGAGGCTGCCCGCCAGCGAATCGCCGCCCGCCGGGCAGGTGTGGCGCTTGACGTGTCGGTCGCTCCGGTGCCGCCTTCGACCGTGGGCGCCATCGACTTGCAGGTGTTTCCGTCGTGGCAGGAGTTCGCGGCACGGGCTGAGCAGGAGGCGCGGCGGGCGTTGCGGGAGGGTCACCAGCGTGTGTTGGCGGCGATCCGTGCCGGGCACCGGACGCCGAAGGCGATCGTTGAGACGGCTGGCTATTCGGAGCGGCAGGTCCACAACCTGCTCGGTGATCTGATGGAGGCGGGAGAGATCGCGAAGGGCGGCTACGGCCGGTACGAGCTGGCTGGGGCCGCCTGACCCTGGACATCTCACGTCGCGTCCCGGCGCAGCCGTCGTTGCACCGACGCAACGGTCACCCCACCGCTGGTATGACGTGTCGTAGACACGCGCGAGCGCCCCCGGCCCGAAGGCTGGGGGCGCTCGCGTTGTTGGTCGAGGCCGGGCGCTGGTGCCTACCGGCTGGTCACCTCGTACGACGGTGCGGCCGGCTTACCGAGGAGGACACCGAACCAGGGCCACCGGGACTCCAGGGCGCGGACGAGGGCGTAGTAGACAGCTACGGCCGCGGCGACCACCCCGGCGGTCAGCGCGGTCGACGAACCCTCGTCGAGGACAATCCCGGCCCGGGAGGCCAGCCAGGCGAGCAGGGCGCCGACGGCGACGGGCACGGCGGTGCGGATCAGGGAGATCAGATGGGTGCGGCTCCTCTGAGGTGATCGTCTATTGTGGGATGGCACCGCCGAGGTAGCGGCTGTTGTGGATGCGTTGTTGTTCCTGGGCCAGGTGCCAGGTCCAGTACTGGTCGAAGTCGCCGTTGCTGATCAGGGTGCGGAGTTTGAGGATTGCTTCGGCGCCGTCGAGGCCCCAGCGAGCGCCGGTGACGTCCATACGATCTTTGACCAGGTGGCGGCAGGCGCCTTCGATCACCCCGGTGGCGATCGGCCACCCGTTGGCCAGCGCGGTCGGGTAGTCCAGGTACGGTTTTTTGGCCAGCAGGTAGGCGGCGGCGACATCGGCGGGTTTGCGTTTGCCGGGGTCCAGGCCGTGGTAGGTGGCCTTGCGTCGGATGGCTGCGGCGACTATGCCGGCCCGTCCGGCCAACACCTGCCGGGCCTGGGCGCGGACCCACCGTTCGGCGTTCGGGTCGCCCTCCGGGTGGAAACACCAGGTGGCCTTCCAGAGGTACTCGATGACGTGGATGAAGTCCACAACAACCGGCAAGGTGATCTTGCGGGTTTTGGCCTCGGCGTGGATCCGGTCGATCTGGTGGGTGTTGCCGTCGACCAGGGCGATCCAGGTCCGAGCGTGGTCGGGGTCGCGGCGGTCGGCCTCGGCGAACCCGGCGGCGATCACCGCCGCGGCGTCGTCGGTCACGCTGGCGTGCAGCCACTTGCCGGAGGTGACCGGCGCCGGGGTAGCAGTTTGGGCCGCTTCGGGGTCCTCGGGCAGGATGTCGGCGATGGTGCGCGGCTTGCCGGTCACGTCGAAGACCGCGGCGACCTCGCACATCCGCTTGCGGTTGCGTTTCTCGCCCTTGGACCGGCGGCCGGCCAGTTTCTGGCTGACCGCGGCCTTGGCGGTGCCCGCGCGGAGCCCGTCGGGGCGCATCACCACCCCTTTGGCGTCGAAGGACAACGCCAGCACATCATCATCGGCCGACCAGTCCGGGGCGTGGGCGGTGTAGAAGGCATCCACATCTATCGCCGCTGCGGCGGCCAACGCCTCGACCTGCCGTTTCCCGATACGCACCGTGGTGGCCCGCTCAATCGCGGCCGCCGCGTCGGTGAACGAGCCGCGGGCCGCCTCGGCCGCGGCCAACCGGCGCAGTCCATGCGAGTGCTTCTCCACGGGCAGGTTCAACACCGCGTCCGCCGGGTTCAGATCGGCCCGCGCCCGCGCCCGGTAGGCGATACGCGTCACCACCACCTCACCGAACCGGGTGGCCAGCGTCCGCTGCCGCCCCCGCTCGGCCCACCCCCGCAGATGGCTATCGGCGTCGGTCACCTCGTCGAGCCGTTCCTCCCGACTGGCACGAAGATCCAGACTGTCCTGCAACAACTGACACAGCAACCGCATGCCATCGGTATGCAGCCGCTCCTCCAGTTCGGCGTGAGTCATCCCCGCCGCATGCTCACCGGACAGGAAGTCCACCATCGCGCCGAACCGCACGGATGAGCCGGCGAAAGCATCGTCCGCCGTCTCGGATGCGTACTCTTGCACCGGGCTCCCTCTTTGCTGATGTTCGTGTCTCGCAACCGACGAACATAGCGGGAGGATCCCTTTCACCATCACAACCAGTAACACATCCCCAGGCCACACAGCGTGTCGCCGCACCTCACCAGAGCCGCACCCAGATCAGATAGTCGTGCAACATCAGGGGTGCCCTCCTCAGGCTTCTCGCCGGAACGGTGGGAACGGATGGACCCTGGCCCGGTCTCCGTCCCCACGGACCGGGCCAGGGCAGCGAGAAGCCCGCCGGGTTTCGGCGGGCTGAAAACTTGGTGGTGCGATCGGCGGCAGGGGCGGCTGCCGAACTCCGTCAGGAGATCACCATCGCCCGCCAGCGGAGCGGGAAGGATGAGTTGGCGAACAGGGTCCCAGCCGCCGAACTGGTCTTGGTCGCGAAGCAGAACACCACGTTCCCGCCGTCCAAGTCGCCGGCAGCCACCGTGAACCCGAAATGTGTTCCGGAGGTGCGGTACGTGTTGGGTGACGGATACAGCGACGGGTCGCCCTCCACCGCTGGTGTCGCCCCACCAGTCGATGCGAACCGGACGAGGGAACTGGACACCACCTGGGCCTGACCCGGTTTGACGGACATCCCAGCTCAGAGGGGCTGTGTGCTCCTCGGGAGGATGTTCATCATGGAAGGCATGGGCAAGAAACCACGCCGGCCGCGCAGAGCGTTCACGCCGGAGTTCAAGGCGGAGATCGTCGAGGTGTGCCGGCGGGGTGACCGATCGGTGGCGCAGGTCGTGAGGGACTTCGACCTGACCGAGACCGCGGTCCGTGAGTGGGTCAGGCAGGCCGACATCGACGCCGGCACCCGCAGCGACGGGTTGACCAGCGACGAGCGCGACGAGCTGGCGCGGCTGCGGCGGGAGAACCGCCGGCTCCGCGAGGACGTCGACATCCTGAAACGGGCCACGGCTTTCTTCGTGAGGGAGACCCGGTGAACGTGTACCCGTTCATCGAGGCGGAGAAGGCGCGGCCCGACGGGAACGTGAAGCGTTCCTGTGAGCTGCTGGAGGTCTCCCGGTCCGCCTACTACCAGCACCGTGCCGGGCCGTCGCGGCGGGAACGCGACGACGCAGACCTCGCCGCCCGCATCGCGCAGATCCACGCCGACTCGGCCGGCACCTACGGCGCACCCCGGGTCCGCGCCGAACTCGCCGCCCAGGGGCGGCGGCACTCCGGCAAGCGGGTCGCCCGGCTGATGCGGGGCGCCGGGTTGTGCGGCCGCACGCCGAAGCGGTGGCGCACCACGACCGTGCCCGACCCGGGGGCGGCGTTGTCGGCGGACCTGATCCGCCGGGACTTCGACGTCGCCGCCGGCCGGGTCGACACCCGCTGGTGCGGCGACATCACCTACATCCACACGTGGGAGGGCTGGCTGTACCTCGCCACCGTCATCGACATCGCCTCACGCCGGGTTGTGGGCTGGGCGACCGCCGACCACCTACGGACCGATCTGCCCGCTCAGGCGTTGTCCAACGCGATCGCCGTCCGACGCCCGACCGGGCCGGTGATCTTCCACAGCGACCGGGGTTGCCAGTACACGAGTGCGCAGTACGCCCGGCTGGCCGACCGCAACGGGGTGCGGTTGTCGGTCGGTGGGCGGGGTCAGTGCTGGGACAACGCCGTCGCGGAGTCGTTCTTCGCCACGATCAAGACCGAACTGCTCGACCGGAGGGCGTGGCCGACCCGGGCCGCCGCCCGTGCGGCGATCTTCGAGTGGATCGAGGGGTGGTACAACACCCGCCGCCGCCATTCCACCCTGGACTACATGAGCCCGGCCGAGTATGAGGCGACGGCCTATTCCCGCAGGCCAACGAGCAAGGTAGCGTGAGATCAACTTACCGACCCTGTCCGTCAAACCGGGTCAACCCCACACCACGGCCAAGTCAAAAAATGTGGTCGAAACGCTGCCGTCAGTCATACACGAGACGGCCAGTTCGATCTCGTCGCCCTCCGCCGCCGGTACGGTGAGTGTGGGGCCACCCGTCAGCTGCTGCCACGCCTCCGACGTGTCCTGTGGGGTGACGTTGCCCGAGGTGACATACGCCCGGGTGATACTCACCCCGCCGCTGTGCGTGTGCCCGGTGTCGGCTTTGCCGTCCAACGCCGTTTGAGTGGCGGTGCTGACCGGTTTGGCCAGGTCGCTGGTGTTGTCGACGTCGCCGAGGTCAACGTCGTCGGCGGTGAGGGTGACGTCACCGGTGCGGCCGTTGACGCTGTCCACTCCGGCGCCGCCGATGCTGGCCGTGCCGGTGACGGTGAGGTCACCGGACACGGTGAGGTCACCGGAGAGGACGCCGCCGGTCAGCGGCAGGTAGACACTGCCGTCGCTGACCGCCGTGCCGGGGATGAGGTCGGAGAACTCGAGTGTGCCGACGGTGGCGACCGGGACGGCGACGTGGAAACGGGTCTGCCACGCCAACGTGTTGACGCGTACCTCGTAGGTCCAGCCCTGGGGGACGACGTCTGTGTCGTCGGTGGCGGGCAGGTTGATGGTCGCCTCTCCGGCGGTGTCGAGGGTGGCGATGTATCGGCCGGGGCCGAGGACGGTGTCGGTGACGGTTTCGTGTAGGGCCTGCGGGACCACGAACTCCACGAAACCGGAGGTTGGGTCACCGTTGATGTCGAGGATCTCGATGTGGACGGGGACGGTGGTGACGCTGGCCGGTAGCGGCATCGGACGGGCCCCTCCCTAGTTTTTGTCGGCGCCGGTGGCCTGCGCGATCCGCCCCACCTGATCCTTGATCGACCGGCCGCCGTCCGGACGCAGTTCCTCAAGCGCGTCCAGGCGGGACTCGATACGGGCGAGGCGCCCCATCAATCCCGGCCGGCCCTCCGGGTACTCGGGGCTTGGCGGCTCCCCGAGGAGGTCGTCGGCGAGCCGGGAGAGTTTTCGCACGGTCCGGATCATCCAGCCCACCGTCCGGCGTAGCACTTCGGCCGCGGCCCCGATGACGGCGATGGCCCCGGCGGCGTACAGCAGGTGCTCCAGTGCCACACCGCTACTCCGCCAGGCGGCGGGCCAGCTCGTCCGCGACCTGCCCGGCCAGGTCGTCCGGGATCGCCGAGGCGATCGCCTCCGGGGTGAGAGCGGCGAGGATCCCCGCAACCACCTCCTCCTCGCTCACCAGGTCCTTCGCGGCGAGCGCGGCCAGCACCGGTGCGACGGTCAGCGCCTGCAGGTTGGTCCGGATGGCCTTGCCAATGGAACCGGGCCCGGTGTAGGCGAGGTCGCGGTAGGGCTGGCCTTGGGCGGCCACCCACAGGGCGTCGTAGATGCCCCTGGCGGTCGCTGACCGCACCTTGTCGAGGTCTTCGGCGGACAGGGCCATAGCGTCCTCCAGCAGGCCGATGGTGGTGAGGTAGCGGCGGAACAGCGGAGTCTGGTCCCGACCCGCCTTGATCGCGTCCCGGTGGAAGGAGAAGTGCGTGTGGTAGAGGTGCGACAGGTCCCCGGTGGCGCGGCGTCGGAGCCGGTCCCAGCGGCGCACTGTCCGCCCGTCCGGGCTGTAGATGATTTCGCGGATGTCGCGGGTGTCCGGGGCGTTCGCGGCGCACTGGCGGACGCACCAGGTGGAGAAGCTGCGCAGGTCGTGGCCGCTAGCGCGGACCTCGAACATGCCGACGTCCAGGCCGGCGGCGTCGAGGGTCAGCCCGGCCCGGTCCCGCGGCGACTCCACCACCGAGTAGTCGCCGGAGATCACGCGATCCTCACCGCAGTGGTAGCCGCCCCGGTGGTTGCCGTCGGCGACGATGCCGACCTCGCCGCCGGTGAGCCCGTGCGACCCGAGATGCGTGAGCAGCAGTCCGCGGACCACGCGGAGGGTGGCGGGTGCGCGGGTCATGTGAAAGCGGGGATGACGGCGACCCACCGATCGTCAACCGCCGCGGTGTCACTGACCGCCCGAAACTGGGTGATCACGTTGTAGTCGGCGCCAGCGGTCAGGCCGGTGACCTTGTGCCATATCGACGCCTGGGCGTACATGTAGGAGCTATTCGTGGTTTGTTTGTACAGTTTGATCGCACGTGCGTCCGACGGCGTGAGTACATCCGTCCCGGACCCGATCGTGGAGCCGGTGCGGACGTAGTCGCTCATCAGTGTGCGGAGTCCCTCCGATGTGCTGTTGTTGCCGACCAGTCCGCCGAACCCGATCCAAACGCTTCCGCTGGTGGGTGGCACGAACGCCACCCCGTGTAAAGTTCCGTCAACATAGCTCGTCGATGTGGTCGTGTCGTTCGCGGTCTCCAACGCGTACACGTCGCCTTCGAAGTCGGTTATCAGGATCTCCTCGCCGGCAAGCGGCATAGCCCCTCCCTCACAACGCGTATCGACCCGGCGACCACAACCTGACGGGTGTGCCCGCGGGGATGCTCTTGGCGACGCCGTTGACCGTCGCCGCGTTGACCGTCGCCGTCTGCGATGCGGTGGTTCCGGAGATCGCGGTAACCCGCACCTGCGCCCCGCCGATGTCCCAGTCCCACGACACCGATCCGTCGATCCACGGCGACCCGACGGTGGTGGTCACCGCCACCGACGTGTCCGTGCCCGCCACATACGGTGACGCCAGCTCGCAGCCACCCGTGTCGTACAGGCTGGTCTCCCACACCCCCACCTGGTAGGGGCCGGCCGGGGAGCACACCAGACGCAGATCCCACACGTACTGGGCGAGCGTCTCCGTGCCCCCCTCCACGTGCTGGTCGATGGTGTCGGGGGGCAGCCACGCCGGCGGGTCGGCGATGGTCAGCCGGTCTCCGACGTCCAGGGCGGCGGCGTCCGCCAGCAGCGCGGTTTTGCCGGCGTTGCCGAGCGCGGCCAGATTGACCCGGATGGTGGGGTAGCGGGCCTCGTCCCAGGTGCCCAGGTGCGCCCGCCACGAAGCCTGAGACGGTAGCCGGGAGTCGGCGGACACGTGCAGCGTCGCCTCGTGGTCGTAGCGGCCGACACCATCCGGCGGGTCCGCCACGGACAGCGGCCCCGATGTCACCTCGTACTGGTGCGACGACCCGCCCGACCGCGACGCGGTGACGTCGTTACAGATATACCGGTCGTCGTCGACTGGCTCCAGCGGCGGCGCGACCTCGCCATCCGCGCCGTAGGTGAGGGCGAGGGTGACCGGCTGGTTGTACAGGGACCGCACCGTCCGGTACGCCAGCCCCAGCACCTCGCGCGGCTCGTACAGGATCCCCCCGTCGGCGTCCTCGCACTGGCGCAGCAGCTCCAGCAGGGTGGCCGTTGACTGCACGCCCATGACCGCCGACTCGTCAGGGTCGCCGACGATGTGACAGGCGATGCCCTCCTCGTGGCACAACCGCTCAACCCGGCGGCCCGCCGTCTCCCCCACATGCCCGATGATGGCCTGCTCAATGAGCAGGGACCAGGTGGCGGCAAGCGGCGCACGCCACACACCGACGTGCCCGCAGGCGGCGGTGTCCGCCGACCTCGACCGGACCAGCAGCCGCTCCGGCACACCGGGCGTGCCGGAAGTGGAGGTGGAGTCGGCCAGACTGCCGTCGATGTACAGCGCGTGGCCGACGTCGCCGCTGCCGGCGTCGTACTCCCACACCTCGATCCAGTGCGGCTCACCGTCGGAATAGTCACCGAAATCGACCAAAATGAGGGTGAGGCTGGACGACTCGGGTGAGCGGTCGATGCCGGTGACCTCGACACCTGACGACGACACCTCCACCGCGATCTCGTCATAGAGGCCGTCCGTGACGTACACCGACAGGACATCCCAGTCGGTGGAGCCTGTGTATTGCACCAGGAGGCGTACGCACCAGTCGTCGCCGGGCATGACGCCGTTGATCGCTCCGGTCAGGCTGCCGGTCTCCTGCGACCAGTCCGGTAGCGGCGCCGAACCAGGGGAGGCGACCGTCGCCCACGCGATGTCACCGGTGGCGCTCAGAGTGCCGCCGCCGGGCAGCCCGGACGCGGCTCTGGTCGTGCCGGACTGGTCCTCCAGCGGCCAGTACGCCACCGGGAGCAGGCTCTGCACGGTCGAGGCTCCGGCAATCGCCCGCCGCAGCGGTGACTTGAGAGGTGACGATCCTTGCTGGAGGCGGCGTAGGATCCCCGCGCCGTTGATGGGCACCCACACGTCGCTGCCGGTGACGTCCCACCGGATGGGCCACGCCGGCACCTCTACCGTGGCCCGAATGCCCCAGTCGTTGACCCCACTGAGCACGTACAGGGCGGCCTGGTTGTCCGCCGCACCGGTCGTCGAGATCCCAGCGAATATCACCGTTTGGGCGCCGGCGAAATTGACCCTGCGCCCCCAGATCCGGGCATGCAGGTAGGTGGTGGTCGAGCCGGCATACAGGCCCTCGATCACGTCTGAGTCGGCGAGGAGGATCCAGCCGCCGTCCCCGCCGTACGGGGCGTCCGGCATAGGAGCGCCGGTGGCGGTCACCCAGCATTGCACCGCCACCAGCCACCAGCCGGCCTGCGTCCCCGGATCCGTGGTCAGGGTGATGTCCGCCAAAGTGTCGTTGGTGGACGACAGCGTCTCCTCCACCGAGATCGAGGAGCCGTGCACGACAGCGGACGCCGACACGTAACCGTGAGACGCGGACGCGGTCGCGGTGCGGGTACCGGTCGCTCCCGCGGTCACCGCCTCGTAGGCGGTGACCATCGTGGAGTAGGTGCCGTCGGTCTCTGATGGTCCGGCCGTCATCGACCCGGGGATCGTGTAGTTGAGCGGATCATCAGCAACCCACGCGGAGATCATCAACCCTGCTGCGGTCGCCGTCACAGACGGGGCGACATGCGACGTCCCCGGTGTACTGGCGCCGCCGGCGGCACCCAGGTGCCCGGTGCCGGTGTACACCCGCGCCTGCGTGTTACGGCCGATAGTGCCGTAGTGCGTCCCCGTCGGGTTACGGGGACTGTAGTCGCCGGTGGTGTTACGGATCGCCATGTCGCAGGTGGTGGGCGCCGATTCGGAGCCCTCCGACATGCGACCCCGACCGATCGTGATCTGACTACGGTTGGACAGGACGTCGCTCGTGATGTCCGTCCAGCCGTCCACGTCGAGTTCGACCGTCACGTCCAGCCGGTCGGCGGGAAACGCCACGCCCACCCCTCCCGTCGTCAGGCTGGTTGCACTCGGCCCTGCTGCACCGAGAGTCGGATCGCCCCGGCGCGCAGCAGGGCGAGGAACATGTCGGCGAACGCCCGCTCCATGGGCGCGCCGGGGCCAGCCTGGACATGGATGGTCACACCTCCGCCGGTCCCGGCGGGAGTGACGGTTTCGCCGGCCTGGAGCACGGCGAGCATCTCGGATCCCGGCGGGCCTGGCACCTTGCCACCGGAGTGGAATTTCGGCAGCCGCGGCGCGGAGATGCTGTTGCCGCCGACCTTAGGTACCCACGACGGTACCGTCCAGCGCAGGCGGCCAACCGTGCTGTTCCACGCGGTGGAGATCAGGTTGAAGGCCATCCGGTACGGCCACGAGATCACCGAAGCGATCTTGCCGAACGCGCTGGCTGTCCACCCGGGGATACGCCTGATGAAGTTCCAGGCGCCGGACGCCGCATCCTTGATCCACTTCCAGGACGCGCGCCACGCCCGCGCGAACCAGTCCGTCTTCGTGGCGATCAAGATAATGGCGGCGACCAACGCGACGATACCGATGATGATCCACGTGACGGGGCTGGCCAACTGCGCGGCGTTCCACGCCCACTGAGCGGCCGTCACCAACGCGACCACACCCACCAAGCCCTGCAACAGTGGCGCGACCAGGTTCATCTGATCCGCCCACTTTTGCAGGTCAGGCGGGTTCGCGGCCATCATCGCCTCGTTGGCGTCCAGTTGCGCGCTCTCGGCGTCGATAGTCGCCTGGGTGGCGTCCTGCGTGGCCTGCTCCACGTCGAGGTTCGCCTGCTTCAGATCCTCCTGCGCCTGCCTCAGATCGAGAGATGCCTGCCGAGCCTCGGCGCTGTTCTTGCCGTGCTCTTTGACTGCCTCGTTGTACTCCTGCTGCGCGGTCTCCGCGTCGAGCACGGCTTGCTCGGCGTCGAGGTGCGCCTGCCCCACATCAAGAGTGGCCTGCTTACCGTCGATCAGCGCCTGGTTGACGTCGGCTTGCGCCTGTTCCAGGTCGTTGAGCGCCCGAGCGTGCTCGGCGGCCTTACGTGCGGTGGAGGTCTCGATATCGGCGAGGGCCTGCATGGTGCCGGCGGCGTCACCGATAGCCGTGGACGCGCCGTCGACGATGTTGCCCAGCTTGGCCATGCGGTCGGTGAGCCCCGACGACTGCTTGGCGGCCCGCCCGAAGTCGCCGCCGGCCACGTCCGCTGACTTACCCACATCCTCTGTGGCCGCGCGGGCGCGGGCGGCCTCTTTGACCAGCTCGTCAGCGTCCCCGCCGAAGGTGAGTGTGACCTGGTTCGGCATCAGTCCACCTCCAGGCCGGCGGCGCGGGCAACGCGTCGGATGCCGGACTCCATGGCGTCCTGCACGTCCGTCCGCCGGTCGTGGAACGACTTGTAGAGGTAGCGGCCCTCCTTGACGAAAGGACGGGCCACTGACCGGTTAGTACTGCAACGGCGGGTCGTGACTTATGGCGGTTTGAGTCGTTTGCGGTAGTGGGCGGCTCGGGCTTGTTCCTGGCGGCGACGGCGGAAGTCGGACCAGCGCAGGATGTGGTCGGCTCGACGGCGGGTGGTCAGGACGAGGTGGGCGAACAGGCGGCGGATTTCGTTGCTGCTCAGCGGGATCTGGCTGCGCTCGTTTGCGGTGGTGCCCCCTTTGCGGCTTCGAGGGCGCGGGTGACGACGAGGAACGCGGCGGCGGCCATCGCGAGGGTGATGTGGGCGTACCAGGCGTCGTAGCGGCGGACCTGGTACTGGTCCAGGCCGACCTCGTTCTTCGCGGTCTGGAACGATTCCTCCACCGACCAACGGCTACCGGCGACCCGCACCAGGTCGCGTAGTCGGGTGCCGCGGGGGCCGAAGCAGACGTAGTAGGCGATGTCGCCGGGATCCGTGATCGAGCGTCGGGCCAGGACCCAGCCGCGGCGGCCGTGGGCAAAGGTGCGGCGGATCGGCAGCCGAGCCCAGTCGTAGCGGCGCGGCCCGTGCGCGCCGTCACCACACGACAGTCGTTGCCACGCGCCCGCACGCACCCTGCCGATCAGCTCGTCGACACCGGTGGTGGTGTGCAGCCCGGAGGGCACCCGATCGTCGCGTCGGGTGGCCATCACGTACGCGATGTCCCGATCCTCCAACCAGCCCCGCAGGCCAGGGTTCTGCCCGTAGGCCTCATCGGCCGTGAACCACGAAAACGGCACCCCCGCGGTGACCGCCCGCTCCAGCATGGCCTGCGCCTGCTGCGGCTTGGTCGCGAACCCGACGGCGTCCGGGATCGCCGAGCGCCGGCACCGGTCCCGATCACCGGTCCACGACTTCGGCAGGTACAACTCCCGATCGATCAACGCCCGACCCCGCGGCGTGGCGTAGCACAGGAACGTGCCGATCTGGCAGTTCTCGGTCTTGCCCGCCGTACCCGAATACTGCCGTTGGACCCCCGCCGACGCACGGCCCTTCTTGACGAACCCCGTCTCGTCAGCGATGAGCACCCCGGCCGCATCGCCGATCTGGTCCACCACGTAATCGCGCACGTCATCGCGGACCGCGTCCCGGTCCCACGCCGCGCTGCACAGCATGCCCTGCAACCCGTCCGGCGACACATGCCCAGCCTGCTCCGCGAGGGTCCAGCCGTTACGCCGCTCCAACGGTGCCAGTAGCCCCCGCACATACGCCCATGCCCGCCGCCGCGGCTCCACCCGCTCAAACCGATGCGCGAACCGGAAGAACAACTCCTCCAACCCGGCATCCCACGACCCGACCACCCGCGCATCCACCACAACCAACCAACGAATGATCAGCACCCGAAGCTACGACCCGCCGTTGCAGTATTAGGGCCGACTCGGCCCCCGAAGTCGAGCCACGGGTAGTAGGGGGCGCGCGGGCCGCCCATGGCGATCCGAACCGCGGTGCGGGTGGACCGCATCTTCAGCGACCCGGCGGCGCGGCCGGTCCGCTTCGGGACCTTCGGGCGGGCGTCGGAAACCACGATTTCCGCGGCCTCGTTGAAGACGATCCGTAGTTGCTTGGCGGCTTCCCCGTCGATCTTTCGCAGTCTGCGGGACAGGTCCCGCAGACCGAGGACCGCGATTTTCGGTTCCACTGTCACCTCCGCCCGGCGGTCCTCGTCGCCATCTCCTGCCGCTGAGCCTTACGCGCGTGGAAGATCGTCCAGCGGACGAACTCGTCCTGGCTCATCTCCCGCCGTAACCGGTCCACGGTCATGCCGAGCCGGTCGGCGATGAAGAACTCGAACTCCAGCTCCGGGTCGGCCTCGAAGTCCTTATACGCCGCTTTTGGCGGCGCCCTCGGTCAGGCCCGACAGTTCCCGGACGCGTTGGAGGACGTGGCCGATCTCGCCCGCCGGGGCGCTTTTCTGCCACTGTTCGGCCTCGGCCATCGTCAGCGGCGGGTCGACGAGCGCGGCGACGAGCATCCGCCGCTCGACGACGGCCGGGTCTTTGTCCTCGCTGACCCCCTTACCGGCGGCGAGCAGTGAGTATCGGGAGACCGCCCGTACGCGCACCGTGCCGACGTCGGGGATCTCGACGTCGTCCTCGGCGATCCGCGGGCTGATCAGCTTGTCTTTGTCCATGCCGTCTCCTACTGGGTGGTGCGGGTGATGGCGTCGGACTTGGTCATTTCACACGACCACGTGATCATGTCCGCCACCGGGCTGGTCTCGGTGTACTTCTTGACCAGCACGCTGACGGACTCCTGCGGCAGTCCCGCGCCGGTGCCCTCAGCGCGGCGGATCAGTGTGACGACCGTGCGGATCAGCGGCTCAATAACGGCTTTCGGTCCGCTGGCCGTGTCGTCGTAGACACCGCCCATGCTGAACGCCCCCTTGAGGAGGCCACCGGTGACCACGTAGTCGTCTTTGCCGTAGGTGGTGACGTCGTGCTCGTCGGATTCCTGGTCGAGGGTGCTGGTGTTGGTGAACGTCGATAGGTCGTTGCCGTCCAGCGAGATGTACGTGTCCTTGCCGTGGACGAAAGCCACCGCCGGGCCTCCTTACGCGCTCGTGCCGATGATCACCACGTCGTAGGTCACCGACGTGCCCGACGACGAATTGGCGACGTTGATCAGGTCTCCGGTGCCGGCGGTGACCGTGACCGTGGTGGCGGCTGGGGCGACCCACAGGAGCATCCCGCCGGGCAGCACGTCGATGCCGTCCGACGCGGCCAGGAACAGCGGGACGCCGTTGCTCGCAGGCCTGGTGACGCGCACGTTGTTGGTGTTCCCGCTGGCCGCGGCGACGTACAGCAGTTTGAGGTCGACGAACGTCAGCGTCGCACCGAACGCGTCGGACAGTGACCCCGCCAGGTCCAGATCCTCGTTGCTGCTCGCCGCGATGGTCCGCTGATCGTGAAAGACCAGATCAGCCTGGTCGGCGGCCGTCCCCGACGCCCAGGTGTACCGCTGTTGTAATGCCAGCGGCACCGAGGCGGTCGCCAGATCCAGCGCACTCGACAGCGCCGAGTCGATCCGGGTGGTTATCGTGCTTGTCAACGCCATCTACGCACTCCCTTGCCCCCAAAACTCCACGGTGAACACAGCCGCCATGTGGTCGACGGCCGCGATCTGCACCACGTCGAACTCGACGGTTTCGACACGGCACCCGTCGCAGGTCGTCCAGGTGTGGCCCTCAAGGACGGTCTTGACCGAGTCCGAGCCCGCACCGGCCGCGTACGAGGTGAGCTTGTCGACGGTCACCCGGTCCGTCGGGCGACCGATCACCAACAGAATGTCCTGCTCGATACGGTCCATGCCCCGCCCGTACGTGGCGTCGTAGGTAATTCGCGTCGGGTACGGCACCACCGCTGCCGCCCCGGTTGCCGGCACGTCCACCTTGCCCGGTGCGCCCACATACACCCGTAGTGAGGTGATGGCGCCCAGGGCGGTGCCGGCCTCCACCATGACGGCTTTCAGGTCCATCAGGCGGCCTCCATCAGGCGACCCACCAGTCACGCACGTACGGGCGCAGTGACACCGCCACGTCCGGGTCGACGCGGGCCAGCAGCCGCACCTCCGAGCCGTCCTGCGGCGACCCCGCTACCCCGTACGGGGAGTCCCGGCGGGCCAGGAACCGCGACCCCTGGAGTTTCGTGGCCAGCGGCACCGCGGTCGGGGTGGCCGGCCAGCCCCACGGGGCGGTGATCGTCAACTCCCCCTCGTCGCCGGTCGGGGTGACCGACGCCGACAGGGGGACCCGGATCTCCTCGTACACCCGCCCCTTGGTCAGGGCGTTACGTGGGTGCAGCGTGTAAGTGGTGATCTCACCACCCGCGGCCTGGATGTCCAGGCCGGTGGTGTCGCCCAGGTCGTCGACGACGATGCGCCACATCCCGACGTGCCGGTCATAGACGGCGGTGTAGGTGCGGGCCTCCGCGACGGCGACCTGACCGAACTGGCGGTGCGTGTGCTGGTCGACAGCCCGGGACGCGGCCGTGACGGCGTCGGCGATCTCATCGTCGTCGACTGTGTCGTTGGCGTCGACACGGACATACGCCTTCAGTTGCGCGCTAGTGATGTAGTCCGGCGCCCACGCCACGGCCGCCCCCCCTTTTCCGCCGTTGAGGCTCAGAGCACGCCGGGCAGGCCCAGCACCGTGCAGTGGGTCACGAACGTGTCGGTGGTGCCGTCCGAGGTGACCCGCACCCGCAGCCACGGCCGCCCGTTTTGCAGGCGCACCGACGCCCGCGCGAACTGGCTGCCGGTGCCGCCGGTGAGGGTGCCGGTCGTCAGCGCGGTCGCCGGGGTGCCGATGCTCCCGCTCGAATCCGGGGCGTCCTGAATTGAGAACGACACTGTGTCGGTGGTGCCGGCCGTGGACGCGGACAGGATGACCAGGACCCGGTTTCCGTGCTCGTAGGCCAAGCCCGGGGCGCCGGCCGTGGTGGTCGCCAGGTTGATGTCGTTCGGCGTGCCGAAATCAAATGCGGTGGTGGTGGCGGTGGAGATGGTCACCACGCTGGTGCCCAGGATGTTGAGTTCCGGTTCGATGATCTCTCGTGCCGGCATGTGTTTGGTCTCCTACTTGGCTACGACGTGAGCGCGGACGGACGCCCCGTCTCCGGACAGCGTCCGCGCGACGACACGGACGTACCGGACGACGGGGCTTTTGGCGGTGCCGCCGCATCCGACCAGCGGCGTGCGGGTGGTGGCCTCGGCGAGGTCCGCCCAGGCTGCACCGTCGATCGACCCCTGCAAGGCGACCGTGGCCGCCTCGCAGGCATCGTCGGGCACGATTTGCAGCCCGAACCGGTCGGCGCCGGCGGCGGGTCGACGGGTCGACTCGGGTGCGTCGGCGGTGAGGGTGAAGTCGTGGTTGAAGACGGCCATCACTGCTCGCCGGTGAGCGCGACGTAGGCGTTGGTGTTCTGCTGGGTGGCGTCGGCGCGCATCCACGCCGTGTACTCGATCTCCCGCTGGCTGGCGCGGGTCCACGGGTTCACCACGACCTCGATGGACCGCACCCGCCGCAGCACGTAGCCCTCCCGGATGTCCCCGAACGCACCCCAGTTGACGGTGTTCGCGTCGATGTCGATGTCCGGCAGGCCCTGGTCGACGGTGTACGGGTAGTCGAGGAGCATGCCGGTCGACGCGGCGTCGCCGATGGTGGAGGTCATCGACCGCCACAGCGGGTCACCGTTGGAGTCCTTGATCTGCCGGATCGTCTTCAGCGAGGAGTCGTTGAAGACCCATCGGGCGGTCGGCCGGTACTCCGGGTCCACGGAGTGGATGAACGTGAGCAGGTCGTCGTAGGTGATGCCGGCGGTGTCGTCGGCCGGTTCGATACCAGTCAACCCGGTGACCAGACCCAGCGGCTCGTCGACGCCGGTTCCGACGGCCAGGTCGGAGGCGAGCGCCCGCGCCAGCCGCACACCCATCAGCCGGGCCAGGCGGGTTTCCAGGTCGAACGCCTGGTCCTGGATCAGTTCCCGCGCCAGCCGCAGCGGGGCGCTGGACGCGCCGCCGGTCTGGTAGGTGTACGCCGACAGTTCGGTCTTACCGAACACCAGGTCCGCCTGGCCGGAGTGCGCCGACCCCTCCTCGACGATCTCACCGCTGTTGGAGGTGTCATCGATGGTCGGCCACTCGATCCGGTTACCCGAGTCGGTCTCCAGCACGTCACAGACGTTGGCGATCCCACCGAACGCCACCATCCGCTCGACGATCTTCTGCCGGAATCCGGGCGGCACGAGGAAACCGCCTTCGGAGCCGGTGACGCTGGACTGGGCGTTGGTCGGCCGCAGATCGGTCAGGTCGGCGTTCGGCTGACCGGTGCGCAGGTAGGCCAGGAACGCCCGGTCGAGGCCGTCGTCCTCGCGGGCCGGGGCGACCGGGCCGAGCGCGGCGACCGGCGTCCCACCGGCCGCGCCGGTCGCCGGCATCAGGTATGCGGCGTTGCGGGCCCGGATCTCCTCGGAGCGGCGCACCTGCGTCAGCTCCTGCTCCAGGCCGGTGTACTGGTCCATCTCGTCGGTGGTGAGGTTGCGGGCCTCCGCGCCTTCGATCAGGGCGGTCATGTCCCGCTGGACGTCGTCGATGGTGCGCATGTCATCCCTTCCGGATCAGGTGTGCGCGGGCACGTGCCCTGATGATCTGGCTGTTACGGTCCTCCGGCTCCGGGTCCGGATCGCTTTTGGTTTTGTTGCTGATCACCGCGTCGGCCAGTCCCGCGGCGACCGCCTCCGCGGCCGTGTACCAGGTGGTGCGGTCCATGGCGTCCAGCCAGGCATCGGCTGGCCCACCGGCCCGGGACTGGTAGATCTCGGCGATCGACCCGTCGAGTGACTCCAGTACGTCCGCGGTGTCCCGCAGGTCACGGGCGTCGCCGATCGCCAACCCGGACGCCCGGTGGATCATCATGCGGGCGGGTTGCTCGACGGCGATGTGGTCGGCTGCCATCGCCACCAGCGACGCCGCGGACGCCGCGACGCCGGTCACGGCGGCCTCGACCCGCGCCGGGTGGCCCTTGAGCGCGGAGTAGATGTCCATGCCGTCCCACACCAGACCACCTGGGGAGTTGATCCGCAGGTCGATCACAGGGGCGGTGATGTCGTCGAGGGCGCGGACCAGTTCCCCGGCCGTGGTGTCCCACCCGATCGTGTCGTACACGTAGACCCGGGCCCGGTCCTCGGCCTGCCCGGTGATCCGGTACCAGCCCCGCGTCGACCCGTTCCCGGGGCGCGTATCCCCGTCGTTGCGGATCGCCAACGCTCGGGCCCGGTCCGCCAGCGCGGCAAGGTCAGACAGGCTCGCCGTCGGTTTCGGACTCGTCATCGGGGGTGTCCTCTCCGTCGATCGGGGCGAGGTTACGTAACGCCCGCGCCTCGTTACGGGTGATCAAACCGGCTTGCATTTGCTTGATGATCAGATCGATTTCGGTCTCCACGTTGGGCCTCTCCAGGCCCGCGAAGTCGAACTCGACCCACCGCTGGGCACCGAGCAGGCGCGACAGTCGTTGCTCGACACGGACCGTCCACGGCGACAACGTGAACCGCCCCAAACCCCGGTTCTGCTCGGCTACCCCCGTCCCCCACGAGGTCTGCCTCTCCGTCTGCATGAGCAGGTGCGGGGGCACACCGAACCATCGCGCGACCTCCTCGACGCTGAACTGACGTGACTGCAGGAACTGGGCGTCAGTGGCGGACATGGTCCACGGGGAGAACTTCAGCCGGCGGTTGACCACCGCGATCGACCCGGCGTTCTCCCACCCGCCGATCGACGCCGTCAGCTCCGTTTTGATGGTCTTGGCGTCGTCGCCGTCGAGGTCGTCCTCCGGGGTGACCAGCCCACTGATCAGCGCCCCGGACGCGAACAGTTTCGCGGCGGCCCGGTCACCGGCGATCGCGGTCCCGAAACTGTTCCGGGCGATCGTCAACGGCCCCAGACCCTTGAGCCCGTCGGGGCTCTGCGCCGAGATGTGCGTCAGAGTCCGCGCGTCGTGCACGCTTTGCCGGCCCCACATGTCCGTCACCCGGTACCAGCGGCCCCCGACCGGCAGCACCCGGTCGTCCGGGCTCGGCCAGTACGGCTCGACACACAGCGGGTGCTGCGGCATCAGCGCGTACAGCGCGCCCGCGCCGTTGTAGACGTGCGCCAGGTAGGCGTTGCCGTGCAACAACAGGTGCAACATGATCGTTTCGACCCACTCGAACGGGGTCAGGCCGGAACCCGCCTGCGGGTCGTCGAACACGCTGCCCACCCGGTCCAGGCGGCCGGCGCGCATCCGCAGCGTCCGCAGCGGCAGCTGGGCGATCGTCCCGGAGATCAGCGACACCGCCCGGTACACGGCCGACAGACCGAGGGCCGTGGACTCGGTCACCGACGCGCCGGAGTAGTTACCGGCGCCGAGCATCGCCGCGACTATCGAATCAGGCAACGACACTGTGTTGGCCGGTGCGGCGGGCTCCGACCTTCGCGGCCACGGCCACCAACGAAAGGCCGGCATTATACCCCCTAAGGGTATTGTGGCGGACATGGACACAGCCGCCGGACCGCTGGAGCAGTCGGTACGCGACGCCCTCGCAGCCCGACCAGTAACCGAGGTCGACCAGCGAGACACCGCCACCGCCGAACTGGCCCTCACCTACGCCCGCGACATCGACAACGGCGCAGCCGAGCTGTCCAAAATCGGGCCACCGCTGCTGGCCGCCCTCGAAGCACTGCGGCTCAGCCCACGCGCCCGCGCCACCGGAAAGGGGGCCAAGAGTGACGAGCCTGGCAACGCCGGCCGACTCGACGAGCTACGTGCCCGCCGTGCGCGGAAGAGCAGAACCACGCCTGTGGACACCGCCGCTGGTGGAGCTGACGCCTGACACCAGCTACGGCTACGACCTCATCGACTTCGCCGCGGACATCGGCTGGCCCCTCGACCCGTGGCAGCAATGGCTCGCCATCCACATGGGCGAGCTACTCCCCGACGGACGGCCACGGTTCCGGGTGGTCCTCGCGCTGGTGGCCCGCCAGAACGGCAAAACCCTGCTGTGCCGGGTCCTGACCCTCTACTGGATGTTCATCGAAACCGTCCCGCTGATCATCGGCACCAGCACATCCCGCGACACCGCCAAGGTGAGTTGGCGTGAGGTCATCGAGATGGCCGAGAGCATCGACACCCTCAAAGCCGAACTGCCCACGCCCTGCACCCGCGAAACCATCGGCGAAGAGGCGTTCTTCAACATCCACGGCAGCCGCTACCGGTTCGCCGCCCCCAACCGCCGCGCCGGTCGATCCCTCACCGTGCACCGGCTCATCCTCGACGAGCTGCGCGAGCACAGGGACTGGGACACCTACAACGCCGCCGTCAAAGCCATGACCGCCGTCGCCGACGCCCAAGCCGTGGCCATCACCAACCAAGGCGACGCCGGCAGCGTCGTCCTGGACAGCCTCCGCGAATCCGCCCTCGAGTACATCGAGACCGGAGTCGGAGACCCAAGGTTGGGGCTGTTCGAATGGTCCGCCCCGAGCGGCAGCGACTCCACCGACCCGCACGCGATCGCCCACGCAAACCCCAACCTCGGTGACCGCGTACAACTGGACAGCATCATCGGCGACGCCATGCGCGCCAAACGCGCCGGCGGCCTCGAACTGGCCGGCTACAAAACCGAAACCCTGTGCATGCGGGTGACCAACCTCGACTCCGCAATCGACGAGGACGCCTGGCGAGACTGCGGCACCGACACACCCGTCGACCTGGCGGCCCACCGGCAGCGCGTCGCCCTGTGCCTCGACGTAGCCCTAGACAGCTCACACGCCACCCTCGCCGCGGCGGCCACCATCGACGGCGTCACCCACGTAGAGGTCGTGCGGGTGTGGCAAGGCCACGGCTGCACCCAAGCACTACGCCACGACCTACCCGGTCTCGTCGACCGCATCCGACCCCGGACGGTCGGCTGGTTCCCGGCAGGCCCCGCCGCCGCCGTAGCGGCCAGCGTCCGCAGCAAGACCGGCAGCCGATCATGGGCGCCGAGACGCACCCAGGTCGCCGAACTCACCGCCGAGGTCACCGCCGTCTGCATGGGACTCGCCGAACAGGTCCAATCCAGAGAGATCCGACACCCACGCGATGACATGCTCACCGCCCACGTCGAGCAGACCCAGAAGCTCAAACGCGGCGACGCGTGGACCTTCACCCGCCGCGGCTCAGCGCCGATCGACGCCGCCTACGCGCTCGCCGGAGCCGTCCACCTCGCCCGAACCCTCCCGGCCGCCCCACCACCGCTGACCGTCGCCTGACACCCGAGGGTGCAGGTCTGTTTACGCAGGCCAGAGACCCAGGCGCGTCGCGCGAAAAAAAACAGGAAGCGGCGGGTGTCTATGTGTGGCCGGGGTTGAACTTTTCGACCCGGGCTCGACTACCACGTGGATACGCGTTTCGGTGGCGGCTCGTGGGCGACCGTGGTCTGCTCCCGCCGGGGCCGCGCCAGGTTGCATGGCTGGCACGCGGGCCGGCAGTTGGCCTCGTCGTACTTGGCGCCGCCCATGTGCAGGGGGACGATGTGGTCGACGCAGGTGGCCTCATCCGTGCAGATGCGCGGGTAGCCGATGGCGCAGCGGGGGCGGCGGGTTGGAGGCAGGTCGAGGCGGAGGACGCGGGCGCGTAGTGTGCGCCATCTGGTGGTGCTGCCTCCGCTCCATGACTGGCTCATAGCGTGCCCTGTCGATGGGTTGTGGCCGTGTCACATCATGGCGTGATGACGCGGAGAGTGGCAACAGGAATCGCAATGGTGATCGCGGTTGGTGGGTCGCTGATGGGCTGCGGAATCGGGGCCGATGACCCCGGCACCCCCACAGCGGATGTGGTGGAGACGAGCAGCTCCCCGGAGGCCTCCCCGGAACGGCTACGTGTGGCGGCGCTCATGGATCGGGCGGGGTGTGACGGATCGGTGATCGGCACGCAGCTGTACTCGTACGAGACGGGTCGCTGTGATCTCGGCGGGTCCACGGTCACGATCGCGGTGTTCGAGTCCGAGCAGCAGCGCGACGAGTGGGTCCGGGTGGGTGGCGAGTTCGGTGGAACGGTCGTGGTCGGGGGCGGGTGGGCCGCATTCGCGGAGCACCCGGAGGCGGCCGATGCGCTGGCGGGGTCACTGTCTGGGGCTGTGCGGTAGGGGTGTGCGGGCAGGTCACCCCAGCCTGTGACCTGCCCGCCCTTCCCCTCGCCGCGTCCCGCCTCTGGACGCATGTCAGCCCGGGAGCGTCATACGCTCGACCGGGCTGTGGGCACACTCCGCCTAGTGGGAGTGACTGGTCAAATCATGCGGCTACCGGGGTGTCATGGTCAAGTCGACGTGGCCGGCCTTTGCTGCCGAGTCGCTTGTCCCGCTCGATGGTGCGGGCCTCGTCGAGGGCGTGGTAGACGCTGCGACCGATGCGGTAGCGGGGCAGCCCGTCGAAGCGCCGCCAGTTGATGACCATGTCCTCTGTGACGTCGCCGTTGTCGCCGAGGTTGTGGGCGATCTGGGTGGCGATGCCGTAGCGGCGGCTGTCGAGCGCGAGTAGGGGCGTGGTGCCGGTGCAGATGCCGCTGGCCGGGAGGACGGCGCGGCAGGTGGGGCAGCGCGCCGGGCTGCGGATCATGGCGTCTCCGGTCTGATGTCGTCGGTGTGGGTCATGGGGTCGATCGTCCCTCTCGCTTGCGCTTGGCCTCGGTTTCCCGACCGGGTGAGTAGGGATACACCTAAAGGCGGAGGCGGCTGGCTGCGGTGGTCATGGCTCTCCTTTGTGTCGGTCGGGTCAGGGTCGGTGTTTGGGTCGTGTCGGTGCGGCCCCCGCGACCGCGCCGCGTGGCCAGATGTGTCGTACGCCCTCGACCCCGCCGGGGCATGGGCAGTCGGGGGTGTGCCGGCAGTCCGCCACGCACACCACGGTTCGCGTGGTGGCGGGTCCGACGGTGGTCACCTCCAGGCACTCTCGGCGCCGGCAGCCGGGGCACTCGCCCGGGATACGCGTGCGGTAGGGCGGTTGGTTGATCCAGCCGCGGGCAAGCTCGTCCTCGTCGGCGAGGTGCAACGCGAGGAGGCCGAGGGGGCGGCCGTGGAGGCCGGGCAGGGCGGTGTGGATGCGCTGGAGCGGGTCGGCCCCGGGCGGGAGCCGGTACATGTCGGCGATGCCGGCGAGCCGGTCGTTCAGGCGTGTGAGCCGCTCCGCCCACGTCGTCACCCTCGCCCGGCGCCGCTCGGTCGTGAGGGTGGCTGTGGGGTCGGCGTGGCCGCCGGCGGCGTGACGCTGCCCGTACACGGTGGACCGCAGCCCGTCCGGGACGTCCGGTGCCGTGGTGGCCTCGGCGGCGGCGAGCACCTCCAGCCGCCGCCGGGCCTCCCGGATGGAGTAGGCGGCGGCGGCGGCGTGGAGGCGGTGCGGCGACGACAACGGGGACTCCCTCAGGCGGTCAGGTCGAGCAGGTCGCCTTGTCCGGCGTCAGCGGCTTGCGGTCGGGGTTCGAGAGGGTCGGGCATGTCGGCGGGAAGCATCCGCAAGGCGAGCAGCCCGCCCTTCGTCCAGCCGACGGGAAGGAAGCCGGCGCGGCGGTAGCAGCGGCCGGGGTCGCGCTTCCGCCGGGTCTGCGCTGGGTCGACGAAGGTCACCATTCCGAGCGGGGGCACGTCGGGCCACTGTGCGCGGGTGGCAGCGACCGCGGCGGCGATGAGGTCGGAGGCGAGGTGCTCGCATTCCGGCTCTCGTCGGAAGAGGGAGTTCATCCATGCCCCGGCCCACGCATGCCGCACATACGAGGCGATGGGCCAGGAGGTGACCCACAAGGCGTCGGGTCGGTCGGTGAGCAGGACGAGGCACCGGCCGGGTGGGACGAATTGGGGGCTGCCGGGCTTTTGCCGGTTGTAGTGTCGGTCGGCGAGGGGCAGGGCTCGGGGGTCCGCTCGGGTGGACCGTCGCCAGGGCTGTGTCACCGGTCAGCCCTCCGCCCGCTCGGCGGCGTACCGCTCGGGGCCGTAGGTGTCCACGAGGCACGGCCGGCACTCGTCGTCGAGGCTGACGCCGTGATCGCAGACCGGCTCCGGCTGGTCCTGCGCGCGGTCCGGGCCGGAACCGGCGCCGGCTAACCCGCTGAGGGCGTCTCTGCCGCCTTCGCCGTCTCGGGGTATCTGGTACCCCTCACCCGACCCTGTTCGGCCGTCAGCGTCGCTCTGGGCGGGCGGGGCGGCTGGTGTGGACGCGCGGGCCTCGGCGGCGTAGATGAGGGCGACGAGGTGTCGGGCGATGCCCTCGTGCTCGTCGGTCACGTAGGTGGCGTCCCACCGGTCGTACCAGCCCTCCAGGCAGTCACGGATCACCTCGACGCGCTCACCGGACGTGTGGGCGACGGCGAACTCCTTCGCGGTGTGGTCGAGGAACCGCTGCATGTCGGCTGGCGGGTAGGTGGCGTGGACCTGGGCGGCCAGCTCGTCCCGCTGGGCGGCGAGCTGGTCGATGAGTTCGGCGGCGGAGGAGGCGGGCCCGGTGACGCCGGCGCGGTTGAGGGCCGCCCACACGGCGGTGAGCCGTTGCAGGGCGTGGTCGCGTCCGGCGGCGGCTTCGGCGACGGTGCGGTGGTGGTCGGCGGTGTGGCCGAGGGGGCACACGCCGTGGGCGGTCGGGTGGGTGGGCTGGGTCATGGCGGGCTCCTGTCAGGCGGCGGGGTTGGTGCGGGGGTGGAGTCGGCGGTCGAGCGCGGGCTCGTCACGGTGTGGGCGGGTCGGCGTGGTTTCGAGATCGACCGCCAATGACCGGATGCGGACCACCACGCCAGGCGAGGCGAGCGCCGATTCGTCCTCGCCGGGGTAGACCTTCCGAGCGGTGCACTCGACCACTCGGGCGTCGTCACGCCAGATGCCGGCGTCGGTGAGAGCGTCCTCGGTAGAGCGGATCAGCTTCGACAGGTCCGGCAACCGCATCGGCCACGTACGGCGCTGCTTTGGCGCGCTGGCCGGCTTGGGCAGGGTGAACACCATCGACACGGCGAGAGGCTCGTCCAGCGGGGTCCAGTGGAGCCCGCGGACGCGTTGGCTTTCGATGAAACGTTCGGCGGCGTTCTTGACGTCGTCGCGCCAGGGCTTGACCCGCTTGGAAGATTCGATCATGACGCCGCGTCCGATGTGGCGTTTGCTGCCTTGGGGTGCGGGGAGGCCGTAGGCGGTGATGGTGAGCAGCGGGGCGGTCACGGGTTCTCCTTGCGGTGGGCGCGGGCGAGGCGGTTGAGGGCTTCGGCTTGTCGGGCGGCGAGGTCGTCGAGGACGCGTTCGGCGATGGCGCCGACGGGTTCGGGGTCGGCGTCGCGGCCCGAGTTTTTGTTGATCTCTCCCCCTCTCGGAGTCACGTTCCGCCCCTGTAAAGAAGGGGCGGAAAACGTGACTTCCCGAGGGAGGGGCGGCGTGACTTTCTTTTCCGCGCCGCGTGACTTCGTGACCTGCGACGACGCATCGGAGGTATCGATGCGTGCCTTTGTTCGTGCGTTTCGGTCAGATATCGAAGCGTGCCTTTCTCTGTGACTTCTTTTCTCACCTTGAGTGGTCGCATCGTTACTACCGGTATCGGTCATCGGGGTCCTCCATGCCGTCCGTCCACGACGCCGGAGCGACCGCGAACCACCGGTCCGCGTTCCCCCGACCGCCCTTGCCGTCCTCACTCGCCGGCTTGAACACGAGCAGCCCGGCGTCCACCAAGCGGTGCAGATTCCGGCGGGCCTTCTCCACCTGAGCCTTGGTCGGCTTCTCGGTCGAGAACTGGCACCGGGCCGCCTCCGCAGCCGACACACCGGTGGTCGCGCACTTGCGGGCCAGCGCCGCCACGTCGGTGTCCTCGTCGTGGTAGACCGCCGACAGCCCCGTCTCCCGGTTGTGGATGACCTTCAGCGGGCCAACCTCGGTCATCGGCTGCTTCAGGTGCACGAAGTCGACGACCGGGTCGCCCGGCTCACCCCACAGCAGCACCACCGACCCGGCACCCGAGGTGAGCCACGTCGACCCGTAGATGCCGTTGATGTTGTTCGGCTTTCCGCCGTCGGCGCCGTTCTTGACCGTGTGGTGCAGCTCGACGAGTTGGATACCTTCGGCGAGGGCTAGTTGCCGGGCCCGGTTGTAGCCGGCGCCAACCTCGTCCTTGGACAGGCCGACCGCGGCGTCCTTGAGGGAGTCGACGAACACGACGTCGGCGTCGTGCTGCCGGGCCAGCCGGAGGAGCCCGGCCGGGTCGGCGGCGACGTCGGCCGGCGGCGGTCCGGCCCAGAAGCGGAGGATTTCGGCGAGGTAGTCGCGGCCGATCTCCTGCTCGGCGTCGGTGAACATTCGGGCGAGGTTGCGGCGGGCCTGCTCGGGCCGGTCCATCGCCAGGTACAGCACTCGCCGCTCACACGGCTCGACGGGGAGCCCGAGAACGTCCCCGGTGATACCGACGACGGCGCGTAGGAGCTGCCCGGCGATGGCGGTTTTCCCGACCCCCTGCGGCCCGGCGATCATGAGTGCTTCGCCTCGGGCCCACAGGATGTCTTCGCCCTTGCCCCACAGCGCGGGTGGGGTGGGCGGCAGGTCGAGGAGGAAGGTGGCGCCGTCGTGGATGCGGGCGGCGTCGTCGGCGGCGGCCTTGGCGGCGGCTGCCTGCTCTTCGGCCCACTGCTGTTCGGCGGCGTGGCGGGCGCGGATGAGGGTGTACTGCCGTTCGGTTTCCTCGTCGTGGCGCTGCCGTCGCCGGGCGGCGAGCACGTCGGCGCGGGCTTGGTCCTCCTGGC
Source organism: Micromonospora sp. WMMA1363 (assembly GCF_030345795.1). Classification (NCBI taxonomy): domain Bacteria; kingdom Bacillati; phylum Actinomycetota; class Actinomycetes; order Micromonosporales; family Micromonosporaceae; genus Micromonospora; species Micromonospora sp. WMMA1363. The sequence goes on along the minus strand of NZ_JAUALB010000001.1, from coordinate 3,594,048 downwards.
GCTGCCACGCCTCGTGTTCGGGCGTGCCCGGGTTGAACGGGTTCGGTTCGGGTGGCGCCACGGTGTCCATGCCCTCCCACAGGTCGATGTCGGTCACGCGGCCACCCCGAGGTGCCGGACGGGGCGGCCGGTGTCGAAGTCGACGGGCCCGCCGGGGTGGACGCGGTAGGGGCGTCCTTCGCGGCCGGCCTGGGCGCGGGCGGCGCGGTCCATGTCGGTGAGTTCGCCGGCGACGCGCTGCTCGTAGGTGCGGCGCAGCAGCGGCCGGTCGTCCCAGCAGCAGACGGTGTGGGCGATGTCGTCGACTCGGGTTGCGGTGCGCCCGGAGTCGTAGGCGAGGTGCATCAGGTAGGCCACCTCGGCGCGGCTGAACGTGTCCCGGTTGGGGTCCTGCAGGGCGGCGCTGGCGGCGAGGATCCCGCCGGCGCTCGGGGTGGTGCTGGTCATCAGGTCCCCCCTGGTCGTGGTGGTGGTGTGGTGCCCCGTCGCGCGCTTGATGCGCGGTGCCGGCCGGGTCCGGGCGGGGCTAACCGTCAGGCCGTTTTGGCGGCGGCGGCGAGTTGCTGGATTTTCGAGCCGGACAGGTGTAAGGCTGCGGCGATGGCGTTGGTGGTCATGCCGGCGGTGTAGCCGGCGCGGAACGCGTGGACCTTCTCGGCGGGGGTGAGGCGGATCCGGTCTCCGGCGAGGGCCCGCCGGACGGCGACCTCGTCGACGAGGTCGCCTGTCGGGTCGCCCAGGTTCGGCTGGGCGTGCGGGTCGTCGATGGTGTCGTCGTCCCACGCGAGGGGCGGCACCCAGCCGTTGCGCTGCGCCGCCCGGCGGGCCACTTTGGAGGCGTATCCGTCGGGTGCGGGGGTGGCCGACAGTTCCTCGTACATCTGGTGGATTCGTTCGTTGGTGGCCTGCTCGATGCGGGTGCGCCTGCCGCGGACGATCAGGTTGATAGCGCCGACCTGCCAGCCGATGCGTGGGCCGAGGGTTGATTGGTCCCAGCCGATGGCGCCGAGGGCTTGGAGGCGTCGGCGGGCGCCGGTGGCGTCGACCACGTGTGGTTTGGGGTTGGTGACGGCGAGGATCCGTTCGGCGACGTCGATGGTCACCTTCGTGACTCGGCGGCAGGCGATTTTGCTGATGTGGCTGTCGTCGACGGCGGCGAGCCGGCCGAGGGTGTCGCGGCCGACGCCGTTGCGGCGTAGGGCGAGGATGTGTTCGCGGACGGGTTCGGGGTCGGCCCACCGCTGCCACCGGCCGTAGGCGATCTGCTTGCGGCGGTACCGCTCGTAGGCGGTTTTGCCGACGCTCTTGGGGGTGGGGCGGTCGATGACGGTGGTCATGGCTTAGGCCGCCTCGGCGATCTGAGCGGACCGGGTGGACCAGGCGTCGAGGATTTGCGGGTCGCGGATGCCTTGTTGCTGGCAGGCGGCTTTGATCTCGTCGAGGCGTGCCTGGGTGGGGGCCGTGGCGATTTCGTCGAGGATGTCGGCGGCGGTGAGCGGCTTGTCCACGGCGGCGGATAGGCCGTGTGGGTCGGTCGGGTCGCTGGTCTCGGTGGCGGGCGTCGGCTCGTCGGCTGGCAGGAAGTCGGCGGCGGACACGATCCGCGGTGCGGGCCGGGCGTCTACCTGCGCGCCTTGGTCGCGGATTTCTTCGGCGGTGTAGGGCATGCCCATGATCGCGTCGGAGGCGATCCACCGGCACACCTCGGCGGTGGCGCGGGCGACGAGCATGGCGGCGGGCTGCTGCTTCCACTGGCTCTTCGAGGTGAGGCCCATCTGCTGGGCGCGTGCGATGGTCCAGGTGGAGGTTTGCCAGTCGGTGTCGCCGTTGCGGCGGCCGGACACGACGGCGGTCACGGCGGTGGACTCGTCGATGCGGACCTGGTGGCCGAGTCCTTGGGTGATGGCGCGGAGGGTGATGGCTTTCGGGGCGGGGGTGCCTTGGATGTTGTCGAACGCCCGCAGGGACGCCATCGGGGACAGGCCGACTTCGGCGCCGGCGAGGATCGCGGCGGCGGCTTCGGCGGGTTTGCCGCGGTATGCCTGGGGGACGGCGGAGGTGTTGCAGACGGCCTCGGCGAACTGGCCGGCGGCTTCGGCGGCCTGCGCCCACTGGACGAGTTGGGCGGTGGCGGGTTCGGTGCTGGTGGGGATGTCGAGGTGCTGGTCCTGGCGGACGGCGACGTCGGTCATGGGATCCTCACTTCAGGATGCGCCGCTGGGCGCGGTTCGGGTGGGTGAAGGTGCCTCGGAGGGCCTTCCGGTTGGGCGGCTGACCGTGGTCGTAGCCGCCGAATCCGGCGAAGCACTCGACCTCGCCGTCGGCGTCCCAGGCGAGCCGCTTGCGGCTGTCGCAGTGGTGGTTGTCGTGTCCGCGCCGGCGGGTGCATTCGACGAGAGAGCCGAAGTCCTCGTCGTTGGAGGCGAGGCAGAACATGTGGGGGGCATCAGAACTCCTGGGTTCGGAGGGCGTAGGCGGGCAGGGAGATGGTGGTGATGTCGTCCGGGTAGCCCGGCCACACGCCGGTGGACTGACACTCGGCGTACGTGGCGATGGCCTTGCGGTTGCGGGCGTGGCCGGCGGCGACGTCGTCCGGGCCGAGCTGGACGACGTGGACCAGGTGCGGCGGGGCCTTCTCGACGAAGATGAAGACGAACGCCGGGTTGTCGCTGAGTCCGAGGTCGCGGACGGCGTCGAGGTACCAGGCGGCCTGCTGGTGGTAGCCGTAGTTCGCCGACGACTTCGACACGTCCGCCTCGGCCGCGGACTGGCAGGTCTTGACGTCGACGACGGTGCCGTCGGTGCGGAGCCAGTCGAAGCGGGCGCGTCGCCAGATCCCGGTGGTCGGGTCGACCCAGAACGTGGACTGCTCGGGCTGTCCGGCGGTGAGCAGGGTGGCGGCGAGCCGGTGCCGGCGGACTGCATCGGCGAGGCGGATGGCCCGGTCGTGGTCGGCGGCGAGCAGCGGCACCTGGCCGGCGGCGTAGGCGGCTTCCCGGGCGTCCTTGGCTTTGTTGGTGCGCCAGTCCTTGGCCTCAACGCGGGCGATGGGTGCGCCGACGCCGAGGATCAACTGGTGGGCGACCTTGCCGAAGTCGAAGTCGTCGGTGCTGGTGGGAGGGTTGCGGCGTTCGTAGTCGAAGTGCGCGGGTGTACGGGTGAGTAGCTTTCGGGCGCCGGTGCTGGAGAGGCTGCCGGCTGGGACGGGGTCGCGGTGGTACTCGGCCTCGTCCATGTCGGGGTAGAGCCCCGGTTCGGTCACGACGCACGTGTTCACGGCCGCCTCCCGCTGACTGCCCGTGGTTGTTGGCCGCCGGGTTCGCAGCCGGGGTGCCGGTCGAACACGTCGGGCTGCCCGTTGGGGCCGAGGGTTGCGGCGGGGTGGACGGGCCAGCCGCAGCCGCCCGCGCAGGGTTTCCCGCCGTTGAAGACGGCTTGTACGGCGGCGGCGATGTTGATCCACCGTCCGGCGCCCATCACGCCGCCGCCTGTCGCTTGAGCTTGCGCCGCTCCCGCTCGGAGTGCCCGCCCCACACGCCCCAGCGGATGTCGTGCTCCAGGGCGTACTGGAGGCATTCGGTTTCGACGTCGCAGCGGCGGCAGATCCGTTTGGCGGCGTTCGGCTGCTGGCCCTTGTCGGGGAAGAACGCCTCCGGGTCGGTTTGCGCGCACAGTGCCCGCTCCTGCCACTCCTCGGCGGCGGCGAGAAGGTCGGCGGCGTTGGGGGTGTGGTTGTGGCGGACGGCCGAGAGTTTCACCGGGCCGCCTCCCGCCGGGGACGGATGCGGAGCCGCTCCGCCAGCTCGCCGGTGGGTTGTGTGAGGGCTGCGCGGAGGTCGTCGAGCCACTCCTCAACGTCGGGGCTGGGTTCGTGGTCGGGGCGGCTTCGTAGCCGGGCGGCCAGGCCGCGTAGGCCGTTCACCGGTCTGCCCCCGTCGTCTCGCGGGTGGTGAGGATGCCGACGCGCAGTTGCTGGCTGGTGGTGAGCGCCCGGTCGCGTTGGGCGCGGAGGTCCCGGTTCTCACAGGCCAGGCCATCGGCGACCTGCCGCCATTGGCGGGTGTGCCGGGTCAGCCGGTCGCAGGCGGCGTGGGCGATGTCCAGTTGGTCGGCGAGGCGGTCCCGCTCACCGGCCAGGCCGTGGTTGATGCGGGTCAGGGCCGCGCTGTCGGCTTCGGCGACGGTGCGGCGCCGGTTGGCCTCGTCGAGGGCGGCGCGGGTCAGCTCGAGGGCGGCGGTCAGCTCATCGACGGCGGTCACCGGTCCACCTCCGGCGGCTGGATCAGCGCGCTGTACAACTCGATAGCGGAGCGTTGGAGCTGGTCAACGGTCGGTTTCAGCGCATCCCATGCCGCAGCCCTGGCCGCAGCCCCGGCCGCAGCCCTGGCCGCATCCCATGCCGCAGCCCTGGCCGCATCCCATGCCGCAGCCCATGCCGCAGCCCCGGCCGCATCCCTGGCCGCATCCCTGGCCGCAGCCCTGGCCGCATCCCTGGCCGCAGCCCATGCCGCAGCCCCGGCCGCAGCCCCGGCCGCAGCCCTGGCCGCAGCCCTGGCCGCAGCCCTGGCCGCAGCCCTGGCCGCAGCCCTGGCCGCATCCCTGGCCGCAGCCCTGGCCGCATCCCATGCCGCAGCCCTGGCCGCATCCCTGGCCGCCGCAGCCTTGTCGTAGCCGACCCGAACGACCGGCCCGGCGGCCTGCGCGGCAGCCAGGTCCACGATGCGCCGCAGATCCCGCAGCGCACTCGCCTCCACCGTCAACCCGGCCAGGTCCAGCCACGCCGGGGTGTACGTGCGGATCAGCCAGTCCAGCGCCATGTAGCTGCGGCGCTCATCCAGGCCGTCGCTCCTGGTACCGACCAGGGACGGGATCAACGGCACCAGGGACTGCCGCTGGTCGTCGGGTAGCACGTCGTTCAGGCCGCGGCCGAACGCCCCCAGCACCGGGGACACGCATCGCGGAGCGTCGTCGTGGGGCTCGCCGGCGAACCAAGCGACGGCCTCCAGCAGGCAGACGCCGTCCTCGCGGTCGTTGTGGGCGCCCTTGTCGAGGGTGATGACGGTCAGGTCGATGGTCATGTGAGGCTCCAGATCAGCAGGGCGATCAGTAGGTAGAGGCACACGCCGATGGGTAGGCCGATCAGCAGGCCGGTCCACACGCGGGCGTCCAGGGGGTAGGTGAGGCGCCGCCGGGGTGCGGGGGCGGCGGGGCAGGCGGGGCCGTGGGTGCGGCCGGGTGGGGTCCAGCAGCCGCGGCAGCAGCGGGGGCCGTCGTGGATGGGTCCGGTGTCGGGGCGGTGCCGGCCGGTCACGACCGCGCCTGACCCGGGTTGGCGGTCGTCCGGGCGGGCCGCTGCCGCCGCGGTTTGGCGGGCTCGATCAGGCCGAGGATTTCCGCGATGTCACCGGGCCCGTCCAGGCCGCGTCGGCGTAGGTAGGCGAGTGCGTGTGCCTGCCGCTGTTCGCGGGCGATGCGGTCCTGTTCAGCGGCGGATAGGCGGGCGGTGTTGGTGCCGCCGTCGATACGGTCGATGCCGACCATCACGCCACCTCCCGCAGCGCTGGGTCGGTCAGCGGCTCCAGGCCGGGACAGTGCCGGGGCAGGTGCACCGTGGCGCCGATAGCGGCCTCCACGTCAGCCACCGTGGCCCGGCAGGCATCAATCAGGTTGTCGGTGTCCGCGACGAGCTCGGCAAGACGGACGAGGTCGGTGTGTGGTCCGGCCGTGGCCGGCCATGTCGGGGCGCTCACCGGGCACCGTCCTCGATTGTGAAGCTGCCGCCGTTGCTGAAGCCGCAGGTGATGCCGCCACGCATGTGGTCCATGCCGACCCACACCTCGACATCCTTGGAGATCAGGAAGCGGCGGGCGTAGCGGTAGATCTGCTCCGCCAGGTGGTCGGCATCCACGGCGTGCGCGTCGAGCGGCGGCACATCTCGCGTACGCCCGATGCGATCGAAGACGATGCGGTAGTGCGTCATGCTGGTGGCGCTCATCGCTGGCCTCCGGTGGTGAGCGGGTGGCGGCGGGCGTGCTCGGCGGCGATCAACCGGCGGGCCTCGGTCGCGGCGGCGTAGTGCGGGTCCTCGACCCGACCGTGCCGCTCCAACATGAGGCCGTTCAGGACCCGTTCCTCCACGGCGCGGGCGGCTTCCAACACGGTGACGTCGAAGCTCATGCCGGCACCTCGGCGGGCTTCTGCGCGGCCTCCATCGCCTCACGGGCGGCGTGCCACTCCGACACCTTCCGCCGCTCCCACCGGCAGTCCCCGTCGGGCTCGTTCAGGTACATCGCCCACACCGTCCCGTCGTGCTCGAACAGGCCCGGCGTGGCCAGGAACCACCGGAAGTCGTCACCCGGCTTCGCGGTCCGGGGCAGGCCGTGCAGCTCCATGACGGCACGCATGTCCGGCGGCTGGTGGTCGGCGAGCCACTGCCGCGCGGCCTCGCCCGGCTTGCCGCGGCGGGGCACCAGGTGCTCGTCGGTCTTCGAGTACCGCCATCCGGCCGGCGGGGCGTCCGGGGTGTCGGTGGCGAGGCCGACGACCTCTGGTGCGGACACCCGGCTGTTGACGATGAGCGGACCGGTGTTGTTGCCCAGCGCGGCGGCGTCTTCGCGGGCGCGGCGGCCCACCTCGGCGAACGCGGCGGCGGTCGCCCGGTACGCGGTCACGATGGTCGGGTCGGTGGTGGAGTACACGCGGGCGGTGTGGGGTTCGGTCATGGTGGCCTCCTACGGCTTCGGGTTGGTGGCCTGGGCGCGGGCGGCGGCTAGGTCGGGGGTGAGGTGCCGCAGGACGATGGCCTCCGCCGCTGCCGGGCTCACCGGGTCACCTCGGCGCGCTCGGCCTCCAGCTCGGCGACCCGGGCCCGCAGCCGCTCCAGCTCCGACCCCTCCGCCGGCAGGTACGCGATTGCCTCGACCCGGAGGTTGCCGATACGCGTCTCGGTCTTGTGCTGTCGCAGATCGAGCCCGACGGAGGAGGTGAGCGCGGTGGCGCCGATCGCCTCGGCGACCGCGTCGACAACCGCGGCGCTGGCCATGCTGGCGTCCTGCGGGGCGACGACCGTGATGTCCAAGGTCGTCCAGGCGGGCGCCGGCGTGCCGACGAGCCCGGCGACCCGGTTGGCGGCCTGCCGCAGGTTGTCGGCGAGGGACTCCCAGTAGTCCGGTGGGGTCGGCTTCGCGCCGGCGGCGATGGCTTTGATGCTGTCGGCCTCGATTTGCTGGCCGGTGACGGTGAGGCCGACGGCGGTGAGCCCGGTGAGGATCTCGGCGGCGGTGGTCTGCGGTACGGTTTGCTCTTGCATCTGGACCTCCTGTGAGTGGGTTTGTCCGGGTGTTGGGCCCCTGCCGGTGGTGCGGTGGGGGCTCGCCCTGTGTCAGGCGCGGTTCGTCAGCAGCTCGAGCTGCTGACCGGTACGCAGCGGCTGCGACCCGCCCAGACGGCGGTGCAGGTCGTGCAGGCCCTTCGTGGTGACCCGCACCTGCGGGGCGTCGAGGACCAGCTCCCCGCTGCGCGGGTGGTAGTGCGAGGCGGGCAGCTCCGACAGCCAGCCGGCGTCGATGGCCCGCTGGTAGGCCCGCCACCGTCCGTCGCCCCGCTGCCGGAAGATCCACTCGCGCTGGGCGAGGATCGTGAACAGTCGGCGCTCGCCCAGCGCGATCACCGGGTCCCGGGACAGGACTTTGGCGGCGTCGCGGACGGACCAGTCGCCGTCGGCGGAGGCGAGTGTGTCCCACGACTCGGCCTTCGGTGCGGCGACGGCCAGCTTGGCGGCCTGGTCCTCGATCTGGCGGGCCTGGTCGGCGGCGAGCTGGAGCGCCTCGGCGTAGGTTTGCGGGATGGCGGGGGTCGTGTCGTAGCGGCCGGTCCGGCGGATCGCCGGCAGCACCTCGTGCGTGACCCACCGCTTGAATGCCCTCGCGCCGGGGACCTTGCTGCCGAGGATCGCAACGTAGAGGCCGGCCTCGGAGATCACGGTCATGTCCTGCTGGCCGGATGGGGTACGCACTGAACGCGTACCCCTGTCGTCCTCGTCGAGGCGACGGGTCATGTCGGATGCCATTCGATATCCGAGCGGGCGGGCGATGTCGGCGGCGACGAACCAGGGGTCTCCGTCGGCGAGAACGGTTCGGATCTCGGTGTCGTCGTAGGCGAACACCTGGACGGCGCTCATGCGGCTCGCCTCGCGCGGGCTTTAGCGCTCTTGTGGGCGAGGTCGGCCATGTGCGCGCGGCGGAGTAGGCCGATCCGGCGGGCCCGTTCGGCGGGGTCGGTGATCTCGGCTGGGACCTGGGCGTCGAAGCGGGCGGTGAGGCCGCGTTGGCCGCTGCGGGCAGTAGCTGTGGGGTCGAGGTCACGGGCGGCGCGGCGGAGTCCGCCGATACGGCCGGCGGCGGCGCGGTCCTTGCGGAGTTGCTCGGTCATGAGGCCCGCTCCCACATGGCGTCGCGGGGGAGACCGAGGCGTTCGGCGGCGCGGCGTTCGCGCTTGCTGCTGGCGGCGTGGGTGCCACGTCGCCAGCGGTCGAGGGTGGCGCGGGAGATGCCCATCAGTGCGGCGCGCTCGTCGTCGGTGTGCGCCTCGAGCGCGGTGCACCGTTTGCTGACGATGTCCCAGCGCAACCGCCACGTCTCGGCGGTGACACTGTGGGGGAGTGTTGGGGTGTCATGCATGACACCCATCATGCACGTCTCATAAGTGAGACGCAAGGGGGCGGCTCGAAGTCTCTCGTATGACATTTGGTCGATGTACCGTGTCATCCATGACACCCGATGTCGCGCTCTCTACCTGCCGTCCAGTACTCCCCCGGACCGCGTACCACCGATGGCACGTGTCACGTGTGACGACGACAATGTCCGATCAGGGGACCTACCGTGTCCGCATGGCGCCGTCTCCCGACCAGAGAGGTCGCGACTTCGCGCAGCTCATCCGAGGGGGACGGGCGGCGAAAGGCTGGACGCAGGAGGACGTCATCGAGGAGGCCGGCCTGTCGCGGTCGACGTACCTGCGCTGGGAGGCCGGCCGGGTCGAGCGCCCGGACCCCGAGCAGGTGCGGGCAGTCTGCCGCGTGCTGGGCATCGACCCTCGCGAGGCGGCCGTCGCGCTCGGCTACCTCACCCGAGAGGAGATGGGGCTCGGGCCGGAGCCGCCGCGGATCCTCGACGCGACGGTGGAGGAGGTCATCGAGATCCTCCAGGACCCGAACGTCACCGAGATCGAGAAGCGGGAGTGGGTGCAGTACCTCCGGTTCCGCACCGGCCGCCCAGTCGAGTCACGCCGCCGCCGCGTCGGATAGACAGGCATCGTGTCAGGCAGATCTCGCCTATGCGGTTGTCGCTTGCCTGCCCAGCTTGGTAAACACGGGTTGCTTGGCCGTACATAGCCTGACGCCTTGTAAGCGAGATGTCGCCGGTTCGATCCCGGCCGGGGGCTCCGACACGGCTCGACCGGCACGAACGTCGGTTGGCCTCCGGAAGAGGCCAACCGAGTGATGCACGGAACCACTCGCTTGTCGACTGTGTGGGATGCCGGTCTCCTGGCATCCCCGGGCATGATGATCGCCATGCCCCTCCAGCACCCAAGGGTGCCTCGTCCCGATCCTGGGCACTACCGCACCTGGCTCAACTCTTGGGCCCTCGCCACGGTCCGACGGGCTCAGCGAGCGCACCGTCGACGTGTACGTAGAAGGTGCCGTGCTGTGCTTCGAATGGCTGCTCGCCACCTCGCCGCCGAAACCAGCTCACTGACCCTGCCGCGCGGCCGGAACGGCAACGCGCTCCGCGACACGGTGCGCCCATTCCTCATAGTCGGGGAATTCCAGAAACCGACCCAGTCGGCGGAGCTGCACGACCGGCTCGTCGACAAGGTCCTCGTACGTCATGCAGAGCAGGCGTCGGGGTTGGGCATCAGCGATGGCCTGCTCCGCCTGGCTGGCGGAAAACGCGCACATGGTCAGAAAGCGTGCAATGTCCTGCCCTCGTTCCTGTAGTATCTCCATTGTCAGTCGATCAGGCAGGTAGCACTTGACTTCTTCGGGAACCGACTGGCCGCGGGTGTCCCCAAGCAGGTCGAAACCCTCGTGCCGTCTGGCCACCTCGTTCCGCAGCTCCGCGATCTGATAGATGGGATGCCGACTCATGGACCGTGCGGTGTCCGTCAAGTTTCTGGTCAGGTGCACAAATTTTGCCAAAGGAAAGGTCTTGAACAGGTACGGGGCGAGCCTGCTCGATCCTCCCGAGCGCTCGACCCAGCGCTGTCGTCCGGTGAGCGAGGTGAGCAGATCCAGGAACATCTGGTGATGCCGCCCGAGTTGCTGGGTCGGGAACTCGGGCACGATATGGGAGAGGGTGTCGAATAATACGTCAGGATCGTCGGACAACTTGGGCAGGGTCATCGCGAGGATTTCGGGTAGGTTGGCCAGATCGTTCGCCCACCGACCGTTCGTGGAATAGACTACTTCCTTTGGTCGAAGGCCAATCCTGAACAGTGTGGAAAGGTGAGGATCCGGCTCGGCCAACCTCGCCCAGTATTCATTGCCACTGAGCTCGCGATCGACGTACGCTTTGCGCTCGCCCCACCCGAAGAACTCCTGCACCGAGAGGATGTCGGCCTGCTCGGCGATCAGGTCGGAGAGCAGGGTTGATCCACACCGTCCGGTGCTGATGATGATCGCTGATTCAGACTGCGGTGAGGTCATCGAATGGCTCCTCAAGGGGACGGTCGGCGGTCAGGGTCACGGCGGCTGGCGGCGGGACGTCACTCGTTCGAGGAGGTTCGGCATCATCGTGTTGCCGGACGTGACGCTGCCGTCCGGGATGGCAACCGTCACAGTCATCCTGGAGCCAGGACAGGACGATCTCGCGGACGGTGTGCGGCTGGTCGATGAGGAGGGTGTGCTGGCCGGGCACGGTGACCACACGGGCCTGTGGCAGCAGCCGCTGGACCTGTGGGGCCAGTTCGACGACGGCGGAACCACGTCCGTACACGCACAGCACCGGGCACGAGATGGCGGTGAGCTGGTCGTCGGTCGGCAGCCGGCTGACCGGGATGTCCCGCACCAGGCCCGTGGTGGCGAGCACTCGGCGGGCGGTCTCGGCCTGCCGGGCGACCAACGCGCCGCGCCCGGCAGTGTTCTTGAGGAAATCCACTTCGTGTGATAATGGATCGGCGGCGTCACTGAGGCGTGATGTGAGCTCGGCGGCGTCACTGAGGCGTGATGTGAGCTCGGCGGCGTCACTGAGGCGTGATGTGAGCTCGGCGGCGTCACTGAGGCGTGATGTGAGCTCGGCGGCGTCACTGAGGCGTGATGTGAGCTCGGCGGCCTCACTGAGGCGTCGCGTCACCCGTCGCCACCACGCCTCCGTCGGCAGCGCGGACTCGACGGCCGTGATGGACGCGACCCGTTCCGGGTGACGGGTCGCGTAGCCCATCGCGATCGTGCCGCCGAAGGAGTTGCCCAGCAGGTGAGTCGGGCTGGTGATGTCCAGGGTGGCCAGCAGCGCCTCGAGATCGTCGACGAAGTCGTCCAGGCGGTAGCCCTCAGGAGGCCGTTCGCTGCGGCCGTGCCCGCGCAGGTCATACATGACGACTCGGAAGCCGGCGTCGGCGAATGAGTGGGCCACGGTCAGGTACCAACTGGCCAGGGTATCGAACACCAAGCCATGGATCATGACAATGACGGGGCTCGCTGCCGGTCCGTGTGCCGACCTCGCCGGCGCGACCTCGGTGGTCGGTTCGCTGGGTGCCAGCTGCTGGACGTGGACGGAGATGCCATTGACCCGCACCATGCTCATGCGTCAACCTTTGGCTTCGGCTGCACGGTGCTCCGTTACCTGCGCATCGCCGTGGCTGCTCTGCCCAGCGCGATCGAGTGATTCGGCGATGTACTCGACAAGTTGCCCGACCCGCAGGTCGCGTTCGGCCTCCAATTCCGGGGTGCTCATGAAAAGCGCAAAGTTGACGGTGCCGCCGTAGCGGGCCTGGAGGCGGCCCGCGAGTGCGACGACGTCGATGCTCTCCATACCGAGGTCTTCCCGGAAGGTGGTTTCCATCGTCACCTCTTCGTCCACTCCGCTGCGGTCCATGACCGCTACGAGCATGTCGGTGAACTCCGCGAGGATGACAGCGCGATCGGTGGTCATGCCATGTCCTTTCTGGTCGTCGCATGCGACCGGCGAGCAATGCTCTGGTGAAGGTCAATTCGGTAGTGGTGAAGCGGGCTGGGGACCCCAGGTCCAGCAGACGACATACCGTCGTGGCGGCAGATCGTCAGGGTTTTCTACCTCCCGACACCCCACCTCGTAGATGCGCGTGCCGGCTTGGACGGTGAGGGTGGTTGGCGTGGCGGCCACCACGGTGAACCGTCGACTGTCGGCAAAGATTCCTTCGGCCTTGGCGACAGCGTTTTCGGCCGTCCTGAACCGGGCGAGCCACCCGCGACGCCCGTCGCCGTCGGTGCCCATCCCGTCGATCAGCTTGAGCTCCTGATCGGACAGCGCGAGCTCGGCGGCGCTATTTGCGTGAGCGTCGACCTCGACGACGTCGATGCCGACCCCGGCCGCGTCCACCGGCGTGTGAGGCAGCTGTGGCTTGGCGATGGCCACGCCGATCTCCCGGGTGCTGGCGAACGATATGTCCCATTCGCCAAAGGCGCGGCCGGGGCGCGAGTGCATGCGAGGCCGCCCGGAGGGATCGTCGGTGACCGTCAATTCGATGGGGTAGACCTCGGCGTGGCCCCGGTCCCACAACTGGATCCGAACCGCGTCCACGGCCGCGATCCGGCCAGCCAGCCACTGTATGCGGTCCTTGAGCGGCTGTCGGTCATAGACGGCCGATGAGCTGGCTCCGAGGATCGAGTACGCCAGCAGGTTCCGGCTGATCGGATCGGCGTAGCGGTCGAAGAACGTTGTCCATCCCTCCGGTCGACGTTCGCTGAGGGGGAAACGCGCGGGGAGGCGTTCCGGGAGTCGGCGAAGGCCGTCGAGGCGTCGGTAGGCGACACCCTCCAACTGCGCCCACACCTGGTCGCCGGCGTGTAGCTGGATGTCGGCGACGATCTCGGTTGGACCGATGCTCCGTACCCGCGTGACGCTCTCGACCGTCGTGCCGGCCTTGGGCGCAGGACCGAAGAACCGGGCGCCCTCCAGCGCCATTGGCAGGATGGACGTGCGGGTGTCCTGGGTGCTGAGCATCCAGTGGGTGGTGCATTGCAGCGCGTTGTCGAGCAGTGCGCCGGGGGCCGCGGGGGTGGTTAGCAGGCCGCGGATGTGCCGCTGACCAAGCGCGTGTATCGCGGTGATACCTTGAAAGGCCGGTCCGTGGAAAAGCCATCGCTCGGCATACTTCTGTACTGCGCTGTAGGTCAGCGGCTGTTCCGCGGCCGGATCGTGCCGCCAGACGGCCGGCGACTCCGCCGGGTATCCGGCGGCGACCTCGATGGTCGCTCGCGCGTACCGTCCGAAGGACGCGGTGAACCGCCCTGGACCCGCCGCTTTGATAGTGATCTCCACGTCCTGCGGCGGGGCGGCGAGACACCACCGGCGGAACCGAGCGTCCCGCACGCCGACGACCTGTGCCCCGGGCACTGCCTGACGGGTGGCGTCGATCATGTGTTGGACCATCGTGGCGGCGGGCACCAGCGGCCAGCGGTCTGCCGGGTCGGGCCAGTCGTCAGGCTGTACGAAGAAGGAGTGGTCGCGCAGGTAGGGCATCGTCTCGAGAGAGATCCGCAGCAGCGTGTGGTACGCGCCGGCCGAGGGGCGGCCGGCGGGAGCGGCCGATTGCTCGGGAGCGGCGGTCGATTGGCCGGAACCGGTTGCCGGTACGCCTTGCTCGGCCGCCGTGAGCACGGTCACCGCGCTGTCCGCGGTGTCATGCAGCAGCGCGGCGAGTTCCGCGGCGGCTCTGGACCGCGCGGCGAAGCCGTGTAGCGCGGTGAGAGCCTGTGGGCCGGTGCGGACATCGCCGTGCTGCGTGCGGACCGTGTCGCCGGCCTGCGCCGGGACTTGGAGCAGCCCGCGGGCCCGGTCACCGAGCCGGATCAGCGGGCCGCCGAGGTCGAGTGTCATGGCCTGCGTCGGAGGCGTGGGGGCGGCGGCTGCCGTTCGAGCCCCGGGAACCGTCGCGGCCGGGCTGGCGGTCAAGCGGGGCGGGCATGGGCCGGCCGCGCCGGTGGAGCCCGGGACGCCGAGGGCATCGAGGTTCGGCGTGCCGCCCTCCACCCACAGGGCGGTGGCGACCCGGCGGAGTTGGCTGAGGCCGCTGCGGTGGGGGACGTTCACGGGCATGGCGAGGTGGTCGCGCCCACGGAGGTTGTCGCTGATGACGGAGGCGAGTTGTCCAGTGCCGGCCTGGAGGAAGACGCGGATTCCGGCGTCGTACATGACGGCGACGGTTTCGCGGAACCAGACTGGTTCGCGCATGTGCCGGATGTTTGTCTCGTGCATCTGGGTGTCGTCGGCGGGCAACGGTGCCTTGAGGTTGGCCGACCAGATGGGTATCCGGGCGGGGTGGGCCTGCATCCGGCTTAGCGCCATGATGGTTGTGGATTCCAGGACGGAGGCGAAGGCAGGTGTGTGGAATTGTGCCCGGAACGGGAGTTTCCGGCACAGGATGCCTGCGTCGCGAAGAGCCTTGATGAGATTGTCCAGATCGGGCTCCGGCCCGTTGACCACGCACTGCACGGGTGAATTGTCGTGGGTCAGCACGACGGTGGGGTGTTCGGCGAGCAGCGGTGTGACGTGGTGGACGCCGACGCCGACCGCCGCGAAGGCGTGCCGAGACGGTTGGGAGGTGAGTGCCCCCACCGCGGCGTGAACATCGTTAATCACCGACTCGTCGTACCGTCCGCCGACCACCTCGGCGGTCCACTCACCCATGCTGTAGCCGGCGACCGCGTCGGGTGTGATGCCGACCCGGTCCAGGGCCTTGGCGAGGAAAAGGCCGAGCTCGACTATGCCGTCGGCGTGTCGGATGAACTCCGCAACGGACCAGTCCTGGTCGGGTAGGCCGAAGTGTGCGGCAAGGTCCGTGGTGCGGGGGGTGAACTCGGCCTCCGGGCCGGGGAAGACGAAGGCGGTCTTTCCCCTGTCGGGGTCGGCGAGCAGCGGGGTGGGGGTGAACCAGATGTCGCGGCCACCTCGCCACGGTTGGCCCTTGGCGACCACCTTGCGGGCAACGGCCAGTCGTCCGGGATCGGGGTCGACGATGCCGAGCCGACACGCTCCGCCCGGCACGGCGTTGGCTGGGCCAGGGCCGATGCCGCGCGCGCGTACCGCGTGGTCGTCGGCGTCGAGCCACCGCAGCAGGGTGTCGGGGTCGGGTGCGGCCAGCCGCACCACCTGCTCGGGCTCATCGACGGCGACCACCGCGGTGGCGGTGCCGGATCCCTGGTTGTCCGTCCGGGATGCGCCCAGCGACGCTGTTGTACCACCGTTGACCTTGCGGGCGGCCAACGAGTCAGGGGCCTCTTCGAGAATGACGTGGGCGTTGATCCCACCGAATCCGAAGGCGTTGACGGCGGCGCGACGTGGCCCGGTGCTCTCCCATGGCTGCGCGCTGCCGATCGGGGCGAATCTGCTGTGCTGTAGCTCCGGGCGGGGGGTCTCGCAGTGCAGAGTGGGCAGCTGCACGCCATGGTGGACGGCGAGAGCTGCCTTGATCAGGCCGGCGATGCCGGCCGCCGGCATGAGATGACCGATCATGGATTTGACCGAGCCGAGGACGGGCGGCGGACCGCCGGGGTGCGGACCGAAGACCTCGGCGATGGCGGTGAGTTCGGTGGCGTCGCCGGCGGGTGTGGCGGTGCCGTGCGCCTCGAGCATGCCCAGTGCGTCGGGTGCGGTGGGATCCAGCCCGGCCGCGGCCCAGGCCCGCCGGATGGCGAGCACCTGGCCGCCAGCGTCGGTCCTGAACGGGCTGGCGGCGCGACCGTCACTGGCGACTCCGCTACCGCGGATCACCGCGTACACGCGGTCGCCGTCGCGTTCGGCGTCGGCCAGGCGTTTGAGCACGACGACGCCGGTTCCCTCGCCCAGGAGCATCCCGTCGGCGGCGGTGTCGAACGGGCGGATCTGTCCGCGCCGGGACATCGCACCCACCTGGCCCATCACCGACCACAGAACGACGTCGTGGACATGGTGGACGCCGCCGGCGAGGACGGCGTCGAGCCTGCCGCTCACCAGCTCGGCGGCTGCCTGGTCGATGGCGATCAGCGACGATGCGCAGGCGGCATCCACTGTGTAGGCGGGACCATGCAGATCAAGCCGGTTGGCGATTCGGGAGGCGGCCAGGTTGGGCAGGAATCCGACGGCGCCTTCGGCTGAGTGAGCACCCAATCGCTCGTCGAAGCATTGCCGGATTTGCTCAAGCGCGGCGGGCGTGACGTCGGGGACCAGCTCGCACACGGTCGTGATGACCTGGTTGAGGATACGGATCCGGGTGACGAAACGGACCTCGGCGGGGCCCAGGTAGCCGCCGCGGCCGATGATCACACCGACCCGGTCGCGCTCGGGTAGCCGGTCCGGGCCGCCCGCATCGTCGATCGCGGCCGCGGCGACCTGCAACGCGATCAGCTGATCCGGCTCGGCGTGCACGACCTGAACGGGCATGATCCCAAATTTCAACGGGTCGAAGGTGGTCGGCTCGTCCACGAATCCGCCCCGCCGGCAGTACAGCCGGTCGGGCCGGTGCGCCTGCTGCGGGTCGTAGAACAGCGGGTCCACGCGGTGCGGCGGCACGTCCGTGATCGCATCGACACCATCAACGAGGTTGCGCCGGAAACTCTCCAGGTCGCCGGCCGAGGGCATCAGCGCGGCCATCCCCACGATCGCGATCTGGTGACCGGTCATCCCGCTCACCGGCCCACGGCGACGTAGACGACCGCGGTCCGGGTGGGGTCGCCATAGGCCAGCTCGCTGAGCAGGCTCGACACTCCCTCCTGCGGCTTGACCATCCCGACACCGTGGCGGGCGTAGTGCTTGCTCAGCTCGACGGTGACCATGCCGGCGTGGCCCGCGGCCGGCGCCCACGGACCCCAGTGCACGGTGAGACACCGGTTACCGGTCCTCGTCGCCCAGCGAGCGCCCATCGTCTCCAGGGCGTCGTTGGCGGCGGCGTAGTCCGCCTGGCCCCGGGTGCCGTTGAAGGTGGCGATACTGCCGAACAGCACCACGAAGGTCGGTGTGCACTTCAGCTCGTCCAGCGCGACCAGCAGCGTCTGGGCACCGCTGACCTTGGTGTTGAAGACCCGGGCGAACGACTGGGTGTCCTTGTCGGCGATCAACTTGTCCTCGATCAATCCGGCGGCGTACACCAGCCCGTCGAGGCGCCCGAACTCGCCGTGGATCGACGTGATGAGGTCGCGGGTCGCCTGTTCGTCCCGGACGTCGAGGGCGTGATAGCGCACCTGGCTGCCCGCGTCGCGCACCTCCCGCAAGGTCGCCCGCACCTCTCGGACGGCGAGGATCTCGCGGGCCCGCCGCGCGATCCGGGAGGGTTCGCGCATGCCCTGGTCGGCCAGCGCGGCCCGCAGCGCCGTCGGGTCGGCCGCGCCGGCGAGCAGCGGGTCTTCCGGCTCATCCGGCAGCGGTGTCCGGCCAATCAGCTCGATCCGGCACCCGCAGGCAGCAGCGAGAGTTCGGGCGATCCCGGCGGTGATCCCACGAGCGCCGCCGACCAGCACCACCACCGCATCGCGGTCCAGACCGACCGCGGGCACCTCGGCCGCACCGTCGCCGGCGGGCCCCGCCCCGGCGACGGCCGACACGCCCAGGCTCTCCGGCACCAGAACGCTCGTACACCGCCCTCCGTCGCTGCGGTCGACCACCGGTGTGTCGCCCGGGGTCAGCATCTCCTCGACGAGTTGCCGGGCGAGGCGTTCGGCGGGGTCCGAACCATTCACGATGACCATCCGGGTGACGGTCTGCGGATACTCCCGGGCGACGGTGCGGAAGAGCCCAACCAGCCCGTCGGCGCATGGACCGGCGGTTCGGTCGGCCACCGCCACCAGCCAGCGCACGCCACCCGTCACGGCACGCCTGATGAGCGTGAACGCGCCGGGCAGCATGGGTGCCTCGGCTCCGCTCAGCCCGTCGACGAGGAGCAGGCCGTCGACCCCGTCGGCTGCTTCGTCGTCGCGGACGCTGCCGATACGCACGTTCGCCCCGGATTCGCGCAACAGCTCGACTACCCGCGCCGCTACCGGGCTGTCCCCGGTCACCAGGAGCGTCGTGCCCGTCAGCGTGGCGGTCGGCTCCACCGCCGCGTCCGCCGCAGGCACCAGCCGGGGCACCAGACGTGTCGGCGCGATGCCGGGTGGCACATCGTGAGCCGCTGCCGCTGCCGCTGCCGCTGCCGCGCCGTCGCCGGCCACCGCCGCGGGCGGTGCGCTGCCTCGCTGACCCGGGAGAGCCGCGTCCACCGTCGGCGTGGACGACGCGGCCCGGGCGGACAAGTCGAGGAGCCAGTCCAGGTCGGTCGACAACGGTGTGGCGAGCGACGCCGAGACCGGTGACGACGCGCCGGGCGGGGCCGGGGTCGTTGCCGGCGCACCGGTGGCCGTCACCGCACGTGCCCGCGCCTGCAGCCAGTCGACCATCGTGCGTACCGTGCCGCTCTTGACCAGGCCCTCCAGCTCCGAATCGTCGAGCTCCGCATCGTCGCCGTCGGGGGACAGCCCCAACCGGGTCGCCACCTCGCCGGCCACCTCCGCACGCTTGATCGAGTCCACGCCGAGATCCGCTTCCAGATTCAGGTCGACGTCGATCATGTCGACCGGGTATCCGGTCCGCTCACTGATCACCGACAGCACCATGCTGGAGAATTCCTCAGCCGCCGGCGCCGTTCTGGCGGCCGGTACGACAGCGGTGCCGCCGATGGACGCCGCACCATCGGTCACGGCCGCAAGCGCGGTCGCCGCCAGCGTTGGCGACAGCGGCGCGACCGCGCTGGTCATCGTGGTCGGTGCGGGCAACATCGCCGGCGGTTGCTCCGCTGACTGCTGCCAGACGAGCCGACCACCGCTGCCACCGAAGTAGGCGAGCATGACATCGCGCTGAGTGGCGATCAGTTCGCGGCTGGTGCGAAGGAAGTCGGTGATCAACTTTTCGTGGTCTCCTCCGCCGGTGGGTCCCACTGATGCGCTCATGGTCAGCTCCTTGACACGTCGGGGGGGTGTCAGGCCCCCGGGAGGACACGCACCGTCGCGGTCCCGGACGAGGCGACCGCTGACGCTCCAGACCGGGTGCTTGGCGGGCTCGGTGGCGGGCACCTCGGTGATGTCCCGGCCGTGGAAAAGCCAGCCGGTCTGGACCGGCACGCCGGCGCACGCCAGTTCCGCCACCGCGGTGAGCAGATCCCGTAGGCCCTCGCCCGAGTCGCGGTCACAGGCGACGGCGAGGTGGGGCCGGTCGCCGAGCACGGCCTGCACGAGGCGGGTGAGAACGTGCCCAGGGCCGACCTCGACGAAGGTGCGGGCACCGCTGGCATACATCCCTTCGATCTGGTCGACGAACCGCACCGGCGCGCCGATCTGGGCCGCGAGCCGGTGCCGTACCTGACCGGCGTCGTCGTCGGGGTACGGGGTGGCATCCTGGTTGGACCAGACCGGGATGCGTGGCGGAACGACCGGGTGTTCGGCGAGCGCCCGCGCGAAGCGTTCCACCCCACCGGCCACGACCGGGCTGTGGAACGCGCAGGCCACCGGCAGCACCCGTCCGGACAGTCCGGCCGACCTCAGCGCGGTGACCGCCGCCTCGACCGCCGGCGTGGCACCGGAGATCACCACCTGCGCCGGCGCGTTGTGGTTGGCGAGCACCACGTGATCGGCGAGGCCGGCGGTGGCGAGCACGGTGGCGGTCTGCTCGGCGGTAGCGTGGACGGCGGCCATGGTGCCGGGGTCGTCACCGGCGGCGGCGAGGATCGCGGCCGCCCGTTCGCGGCTGAGTTCCAGCAGGGTCTCGGCGCCGTACGCGCCAGCGACGCAGAGGGCGACAAGTTCTCCATAGCTGTGGCCACCCGCGAGGTCGGGGCGGACGTTGAGGCGGTGGAGCAGGTGGTTGACGGCGAGACCGCCGATGCCGAGCGCGGGCTGCGCGACCCGCGTGTCCCGGACCCGCTCGTGCTGTTCCTGTTCGGTCGTCGGATCGAACGCCGCGGGAGGGAACAGCACATTCGTCCACCACTCGTCTGGGCCGAGGTACTTCCGGATCTCGGGGAACGCGACGAACAGGTCGACCAGGGCTCCCCGACGCTGGCTGCCCTGCCCCGGGAACAGGAACGCCACCTTCCCGACGCCGTCCTCCGCCGCTGTCCGTTCCGGCGGTTGGATCAGCCCACGACGCGGGTCGTGCTCACCGTCCGTCGCGCGGCGAAGCAGATGGCTCAGCTCGTGCCGGTCGCGGGCGACGACGGCGAGCTGGACCGGCCCCTGGCGGGGGTCCATCTGGTTGGCGAGCGTGGCGGCCAGGTCGCGTAGCCGCCACGGCTGACCGTACCGGTCGGTGGACTGCGCGGTGGCCGCGAATCTGCGCACCGCCTGGTGCGCCGATTCGCGGTCGCGGCCGCGGAAGCAGAACAGCTCCGCCGGCCATTCGTCGTAGGTGTGGCGTGGTTCGGGGACGCTGCGGTGGGCGGCGAGAACCGCGTGGTAGTTGGTGCCGCCGAACCCGAACGCGCTGACCGCGGCGAACCGCTCGGCGGCCGGGGAGTTCCACGGACGGGGCTCAGTGTGGAAGACGAACGGGCTGGTCGACGGATCCCATGCCGGATTGGGACGGGTGAGGTTGATGGTCGGCGGCGTGACCGCGGTGTGCAGTGCGAGGGCGGCCTTGATCATTCCGGCGAGGCCGGCGGCGCACTTGGTGTGCCCGATCTGTGACTTCACTGAGCCGAGCGCGCAGCTACCAGGCCGTGCGTCGTGGTCGGTGAACAAGTGGGTCAGGGTCTGGAGTTCGGTGCGATCACCGACAACGGTCCCGGTGCCGTGCGCCTCGACCAGGCCGACCTGGCGTGGCGAGATGCCGGCAGCCGCGTAGGCGCGGTCCAGCGCCCGACGCTGTCCCTCGGCGCGGGGAGCGGTCAGGCCCAGCGCCCGCCCGTCGCTGCCGGCGCCGAGTCCCTTGATGACGGCGTAGATGCGGTCACCGTCGCGTTCGGCGTCGGCCAACCGCTTCAGCACGACACAGGCTGCTCCTTCGCCGAGGGCGATGCCGTCACCGGTGGCGTCGAACGTGCGACACCGGCCGGTCGCCGACAACGCGTGCACCGAGGTGAACATGACGAAGTCGTAGATGGCGTTGTGCAGGTCCACCCCGCCGCAGATCATCAGGTCGCTGGTGCCCGCGTTCAACTCCTTACACGCGGCGTCGACCGCGGCCAGCGACGACGCACACGCCGCGTTGACGACGAAGTTCGGTCCACCGAGGTCAAGTCGGTTGGCCACCCGCCCGGCCATCACGTTGGCCAGCACTCCGGGGAAGCTGTCCTCGGTGATCGTGGGAAGCACATCGGCCAGCTCGGCGGGGAGATCGCCAAGGTGGGCAGGCAAGGTGATCTGGAGATCGTAGGCCTGCGACAGGTCGCTGCCGCTCTCCGCGCCGAACACCACCCCGGTACGACTGTGGTCGACGCCCGACTCGTCGCACGGGTAGCCGGCCTCGATCAGAGCGCGGTGCGCCACCTCCAACGCGAGCAACTGAGCCGGTTCGATGCTGGCCAACGACGCCGGGGGGATGCCGTAGCCGATGGCGTCGAAGGGCACCGGCGGGACGAATCCGCCCCATTTCGAGGCGGTGGTGGGGTGTCCGGCCTTACCCGGCCTGGCCTGCTGGTCGTGGTACGTGTCCACATCCCATCGATCGGCGGGCACCTCGGTGATCGTGTCCCGCCCTGCCAGGATCGCCTGCCAGAAGGCGGCCAGGTCCGGCGAGCCGGGCATGACGCACGACATCCCGACGATCGCGATGTCCAACGGCGTCGGTGGCTCATCCAGGGTCCGCTCCGCGCCCGGCGTCAGGGCGGCGACGCGCTCGGCGTAGAACGCCTGCGCACCGGTGGTGACGTCCGCGTGCAGGGCGGCAATTGTCGTCCTCGCGTCCCGCAGGACCGCGACCTGGCCGGCCATGAACATCCCTTCGACACGCTGACCGGCCTCCTCGACCTCCACCAGCGAATCACCCTCGCGGCGAATCCCCTTACTCGCGATCCGCAACCGGCCCATGTTGAGCGTCTCCAGCGGGTCCCACAGGTGCTGGCCCTGCGCCCCCGTCGCCGCCAACTCCTCCCGAATCCGTTGGAATTCGTC
The DNA here is from genome assembly GCF_030345795.1 of Micromonospora sp. WMMA1363. Lineage (NCBI taxonomy): Bacteria > Bacillati > Actinomycetota > Actinomycetes > Micromonosporales > Micromonosporaceae > Micromonospora > Micromonospora sp. WMMA1363. The sequence continues at coordinate 3,571,742 of NZ_JAUALB010000001.1, read as the reverse complement.
GACGAACGGGCTGTTCAAGCATCTCGTCACGTGCCCCGGGGCCGTCTCCAACAACACCGTCTCCGTCGCCGCCAGCACCTCACGCTGGAACAGCGGCCGGATCGCCCCACACGCCACCGCCTCGTCGGTGAACAGGTACGCGGTGCCCATCAGCACCCCGACCGCGACACCCCGTCTGACCAGCGGTAGCGCAACCGCCGCCACCATCGCCGCGGACCGGGCGTCGTGGATGCCGCCGGCGAACCACACCTGCACCTGCTCGCCGGTCCCGGCGGGCGCGGCGTCCAGGAACTCCTCCAGCACCGCCACCTGCCCCTCCCACAACCCGAAGCTGGTACGCGGCCCCACATGGCCGCCACACTCCGCGCCCTCGAAGACGAACCGGCGTGCCCCGGAGCGCAGAAACTGACGCAGCAAGCCCGATGACGGCACATGCAGAAACGCGGCGATACCTTCCCCTTCGAAGGCCTTGGCCTGTGCCGGCCGGCCGCCAGCGATGATCACCACCTGCGGACCGATCTCGCGTACCGCCGCAATCTGCTCCGCTCGCACCTGTTCCGACGTGAACCCCAGAATTCCCACGCCCCAGGGCCGGTCCCCCACCGCGTCGGCCGCCTCCCGCAGCAACGTCCGGGATCGCTCCCCGCTCGCGAGAGCGAGCGCGATGAACGGCAGTCCACCGCCGTCGGCCACCGCCGCGGCAAATTGCCCTGTGTCGCTGACCCGCGTCATCGGGCCCTGCGCCACCGGTAGCCGGATACCCAACCCCTGCGCCATCGGCGCGCCGGGGGCCAAAGTCCCCGCCGCCTCGGCGGCAACGGCCTGCTCGATGGCGGATACCACGCCCCGCACGGCGGTCTTGGTATCCCGCCACCGCCGCCGGAACACCGCCGCCAACCAGCCATCCTGGCCCACCGGCAGCAACCCGGACCCGCCGTCACGCCGCCCGCCGGGGTGAATACCTCGCACCCCTCCATCGAGGACGGCCTCCGAACCGTCCATCCGTCGGATGACGGCCATGACGTCCTCGGGCAGGTCGGACTCCGGCATCAACGCCAGCTGGCTGTCCAGTACCACTCCTGCCGCCCCGCCGACCACGCAGGCAGCCGCTGTGTGCCACCCCACGCCACCAGCCACCCAGATCGGCAGGCCGAGCCTGTCGTCGGCCAGCAGCTGCTGTAGCAGCACGAACGAACTGAGCTCGCTGACCCGTCCGCCCGTCTCCGTCCCCCTGGCGATCAACCCGTGTGCACCGGCCGCGGCCGCCGTGCGGGCCTCGGCGACGCTGCACACCTCCGCCAGGACCCGGTGGCGCGCGACGGTCCGGGCCACGTCCCACGGGCTGTCCCCCGGTAGAACCACAAGATCCAAGCATCCCGACGCCGCCCGTTCCACCTCGGCGAGGGTGGCCGCACAGCCGGCGGGCACCCGGACACCGACCGGTCCGGCCGACCACGACGAGGCCTGTTCGACGGCGCGCGCCATGTCCCGACCACCGCCGGCAAGATCGAGGACGCCTACTCCCCCGCCTCCGCAAGCGGCGGCCACCAGGCGTGGGCTTGCTTCGATCGCCCCACAGGGGTTGATCGAGATGACCAAGTCTTTCCTCATCGGCGCACCAGTCATCGAACTTCCATTTCACAGGTAGGAGGTGAGGACGACGACACTCATCGGTTGGAACTTGGTGATCCGTGACGCAGCGGTCGCTCCGCCACCACCAGCGGCGATACTGGAAGCCAGTGTCGGGCTCGACCGTCAACGGACTGTCACCGGGCGCGCCCGGCCAGAGACGCCGGGCAAGGACTCGTACGGCCACCACCCGACAACACCGCCGTGCGGGAGCGCTACCTGCTCCCGCCCGTCTGCCCCGACGACAACGCCTGCGTATCGTCGCCGCCCGGCCCTTGGGCAGCCCGGCCAGGACCAGCACGACAGGAGCCGCAGAACCGAACGGTCTACGTACGGATGTGTGGTAGCCCGGGCGACGGGCGTCGGCCGTGAGTGGATCGTGAAATCGTCGTCGAGGGCCTTGACCCGCCGTTCGTTCTCCATAACGATACAAACGGTAACGTTATGTGTGCGAGCAGTGCGGTGCGGTGGTCGCCGAGGGCGACCCGATCGTGCTCGCCACCCTCTACAGCCGGCTGGAAGAACCACCGGCGCGATTCCGGATCGCCCTTCCGTAACACCGAGAAGCCCCCTTGTCGAGAAACAGCCCAAAGCAAGCGACTCACGATGACCTCCAAGGCCCCCGCGCAACGTCAGCCTGTGCCCTGAAAGATCGGGAACATCGTCCCCGCAGTCCTGGCCATCTTCCAATCAGGCCGTGCAATGTTGACACAGCGAGCACGGCACCTTTGCAGATCGTGAAGCCTCGACCACTCCATGATCCACAGGTGCCGTGCTCGCCGCCCGTCCCTGGCGCTGCCACGGGTCCCGCCAAAACGGACAGCCGGGGGACTACTCCGGGGCCCGGCTGGTGGCGGTTAGTCGGATCAACTCCCATCCGCCTTCCGGCACATTGTCGTCAGGGTTCGTTCGCAGGTTCATCGGGTTTGCGGTGCCGATGTAGATGTCTGGCCCATCGGCAACCATAGTCCGAAATCCATAGTTGAGGTAGTTTCCGAGGCCGACTGTGTCGACTGGCCTGGCGGGCGCTCCGGCGGAGTCGAACACCCACAGGTCGGCGCCATAGACTGCCGGATCGACGCCGTCGAGCGCGGCATCGGTCGAGGGATCGTTCGGTCTCAGCTCCCGGCTGAGATAGCTCCAGTCCATTGTGCCCACGAACAGACGACCGTCGGCCACGACCATGTCCCAGGTATAGTTGTTGAAAGTATTACCAAACCCGGACCGACCGAATCTCGGCCGGTAGCCGGTCGGCACCGGGCGCCAAGCGCCCGCTCCGTCGTTCGCATCAGGATCGAACGCTGGAAGATTCGACTCACCGTAAAGCAGCTCTACGGGTGACTCTTCATCGTCGAATGCGCTTCGGAAGAGAGCCGTCGCACGATGCGTGGCCGTCAGCGCCGTCCGCCTCTCCTCAGTATCGGCCGAAGGGTGACGTCTCGAGTGAAACAATACGGCCGCTCCCGGAACATGCATCGTTCCCCAGTAAAGCCGCCCGCCATAGGCGGTAAGACCACCGAGGCCATAGGTGCGGGCGATGGTGGGGTCCGGCTCGTAGTCGGTCACGCTCCACACCTGCCTCCACGCGTACGCGTCGTCTTCGGTCAGTCCCGGTGCTCCGTCGACCAGTGCTGGGCTCCGCCATACTCCCGGCGCGGCAGCGCCCGGGCCGAAGAGGGACGTGTCGCCGGCCCAGGTGATCGCAAAGATTCGTCCGTTGTGGGCGGTAAGGTCCGCGGCTTCGGCCGGCAAATGTCCAACCAGGTCGAATTGGAACGGATCGGACTTGCTGCCGGTCCAGCGGAGAACAGCGCCCTTGATGGCGACGACGCTTCCAGGGGCGCGGCCCACACCCACCCCGGCGTAGAGGGCGCCATCAGCCACCACGAAGTTACGGATGTTGCTGTACCTGAGAAAGGTTGTCGACCCGAGATAGTCGCCGGATACGCTGTCGAAGGCGAACAGGTTGATCCCCCCGAATATCCCCAACCCCGCCAACAGGACAACACCGTCATGTGCGCCGGCGGCGCGAATTCCCAGCGTTGATTTCAACCGCAGGGCATCTGTTATGGAAGCATTGATGATGTCGCCGGTCTTCTCGGTGGTCCTGCCGGATTCAATGTCGTAATGTACGACCTGCGGTGGGCGTGCGTCACCGGCCGCCAACCGGGGATCACGCTCGCCGAGAGGTGGTACCAGGCGTTGCTTCATGTACTCGCTTTCACCGTACTCGCAAGCGTAGTCCTCCGTTCGCATTGGTTCAGCCGGCTTGGTGGATTTAAGTTTACTTAAGACCAGGCACTGCAGGTTGGCCGTAGTTCCCAACCAGATGCTCCTATCGGAGCGGACCATGCTCCACACGTACGCCTGGTTGACTTTCGGCACTCCATCGGCGCACGGAGGACCAGGAGGATAAGGCTCCCCAATCCCCGCGAAACACTCGTCCGGTTTAGCCTTGGCCAGTATCTCCATCTCGAATTCGGAGTGTGAGACGTGCCCGACGGCTTGGAATCCGGGGTCGGCCGAACCAGGGGGGCCAGGGATGATCGTGAGAGCCGCTGCCACCGACAGGGCGACTGCGGCGACGAGGATGGACTTGCTGACGGGCAGAGTGCTGTTCATAAGGGTTCCTTCGTCATTTGTGGGTAAGTAGCTGGTCACGCCGGGCCTGCTACCAAGTTCTCTGGAACGCCCCGATTTTGAATTCCTGCCGCTCGCGTCGTTGGTTGCGCGATCCGGCGAGCACCGTCCTGTCGGCACGACCACTGGTCACGGGCCAACGTGCGGTTCGAGCTTTGGAGGAGCGGCCGGAACGCGCCATCCGGGCGGCCAACTTTCGACCTTATAATCTGTCGAGCTAGCGAGATTGGTTATATCATTTATACTGCCCCGGGGTCAGGGTTCAGTCGGCAGCTAATCCCATTGGGGGAAGATTCAGTGACTTTCTGTCCGGTGCTGTATCCGGCCCCTGGGGCTCTTCCGGGCAGGATGCGAGGTGGGCCTCGGTCGGTGCGGGCCAGACCGTGGGCGTCACCGTCGATGACGAGCGCGGAATCGACCGACCAGGTGACGGCAACCCGGTCGTGCCCTTCGAGCCGGCGGAGGAGACCACGCCACGTCCGCCACGCCACGGGTGCGTAATCCGGTGAAGGGTGCGACGGGTCGGGTGCTGGCCCGCCGCGCTGCCAGACCGGGCCGGTGCGGTTCCCGGCCGGCGTGGGCCCGAGCCGGTCAGCCGGTGGGCAGGCCCGCGACCAGAGTGTCGACCAGGGTGTCCGCGTCGGCGTCCGGCAGCGGCCGGCCGGTCACCACCGCACGGAGCCAGACCGGGCCGAGCAGCAGGTCGGCGAGGAGAGCGTCGTCGACCGGGCCGGTCAGCTCGCCCCGGGTCACCGCGCGCCCGGTCACCTCGGCGACGTGCGCGCAGTGCTGGCCGAGCAACTCGTCGGCGAGCCGGGCCAGTTCCGCGTCGGCGCCGGTGTGGGCGAGCACGTCGGCGGCGAGGCGGCCCGGCCCGGTGGCGAAGAACGCCGTTTTCGACCGGACCAGCGCCACCAGGTCGCCGCGCAGCGAGCCGGTGTCGGGCACCGGCAGGTCGCGGGCGATGGCGTGCCGGAAGGTCGCGGCGACCAGCGACGGTTTGGACGGCCACCAGCGGTACAGGGTGGTCTTGTTGACACCGGACCGCCGGGCCACCCCCTCGACGGTCAGCCGCGCATACCCGGCCTCGGCCAGCAGGTCCAGCACGGCCCCGTGGATGGCGTCCGCGCCGCGTGGGCCCCGCCCCGCGCGGGCCCCGCGATCCGCGCCCGCGGGTCGGCGGGTGCCGCCGGGCCGGTCCGTGTCGAGGCCGCCGGTCGCCGCCCCCGGTGCGGGCCCGGCGGCCGCCGTCGTGTTCACAGCCCGGTACGGCGCAGCAGGCGCAGCGCCGCGGTCATCCGCCCGGTCCAGGCCGCGGTCCGCGCACCCGGCAGGTGGTACGCGGGGGCCAGTTCCAGGACCCGCTGCCGCGCCACCGTCTTCACCCGGGTGAACCGGAGCAGACCGTCGGCGCCGTGCCGGCCGCCGAGCCCGGAGTCCTTCCATCCGCCCATCGGCGCGTCGATGCTGCCCCACACCGCGCTGTAGCCGTCGTCGACGTTCACGCTGCCGGCGTCGATCCGCGCCGCGACCGCCTCGCCTCGCGTGCCCGAGCCGCTGAACACGGCGGCGTTGAGCCCGTACGGGGTGTCGTTGGCGAGCGTGACCGCCTCGTCGTCGGTGCCGAACCGGTACACCGCCACGACCGGTCCGAAGGTCTCCTCCGCGTACATCCGCATCTTCGGCGCGACGCCGGTGAGCACGGTGGGCTCGAAGACGAACGGGCCGATGTCCGGCCGGTGCCGGCCGCCGGTGTGCACGGTCGCGCCCGCGGCGACGGCGTCGGCGACGTGCGCGGTGACCGTGTCCAGTTGCCGGGCGGAGGCCAGCGAACCGAGGTCCGCCTCGAAGTCGCCACCGACGCCGAGCCGCAGGGTGCCCGTCCGGGTGACGAACCGCCGGAGGAACTCGTCGTGCAGCCGGTCGGCCATGTAGATCCGCTCGATCGACACGCAGAGCTGGCCGGCGCTGGCGAAGCAGGCCCGGATCGCGCCCTCCACCGCCCGGTCCAGGTCGGCGTCGTCGAGCACGAGCAGTGGGTTCTTCCCGCCCAGCTCCAGCGACGCCGGGACCAGCCGGCGCGCGGCCTGCGCGGCGACCTCCCGGCCGACGCGGGTCGAACCGGTGAAGCACACCAGGTCCGCCCGGTCGGTGATCAGCGGCCCGACGTCGGCGCCTTCGCCGGCGACGATCTGCCAGAGGGCCGGGGGCAGGCCCGCCTCCACGGCGAGCGTGCGGACCCACAGCGCGCTCAGCATCGTGGCCGGATCGGGTCGGTGCACGACGGCGTTGCCGGCCATCAGAGCGGGCAGCACCTCGGCGGTGGCCAGCGAGAGCGGGTAGTTCCACGGGGAGATGACCCCGACGACGCCGACCGGGAATCGCAGCTCGCGGGCGCGGGTCAGCACCGGCAGGGCCCCGGCGCGCCTGCGGGGCCGCAGCAGCCGGCCGGCCGTGCGGGCGTAGTAGCGGGCGGTGATCGCCGTGTCGAGGACCTCCTCGACCGCGTGCCGCCGGGCCTTGCCGGCCTCCAACTGGACCAGGTCGAGTGCCTCGGCCTGCCGGTCGAGCACCAGGTCGTGCAGGCGCAGCAGGACTGCCGCCCGGCGGTCCACCGGCACGGCGGCCCAGGCGCGTTGGGCGGCCCGCGCGTCGGCGAACGCGCCGGCCACGTCGGCCTCGGTGCTCGACGGTAGGACCACAGTCGCCGCGCCGGTCAGCGGCGACACCGGGGTGTAGGTCGGGCCGGTGCCGCGTACCTGCGTGGCGAGCGTCGCGGTGAACCCGGGAAGCCGCGGCGGCCGGCCGGGGGCGGTGGGGTTTCCCGTGCTGGCCTGGTCGGCGAAGGTGGGACGAGCGGTCGCGGTCATACCGTCACGTTAGCGCGACGCAACGTTGCGTTGCAATTGCCCTCCCGGGTCGGCCGCACCGCCGCGCCGAGCCGGACGGCACGCGCGGTCGGGGGTGGTGGACCCGGCCGAGCGTCGGTGACGGGTGCCACCCGGTGCGTCGGGGACGGGCCGCCGGCCGTTATGGTCGCCGCACCGGTGCAGGCCCGGTGATCCGGAGGGAGAGTGGCGGTGGCGGACGCGGAACTCCTCGTCGAGATGACCGGTGCGGTGGCAACAGTGGTGATCCACAATCCGGCCCGGCGCAACGCGATGACCACGGCGATGTGGCGGCAGCTACCGGTGCTGCTGGACCGGTTGGCGGCCGACCCGGCGGTCCGGGCGCTGGTGCTCACCGGTGCCGACGGCACCTTCTGCGCCGGCGCGGACCTGGGCGACCTGGACGAACTGCTGGACGCCGGTGACGCCAGCATCGCGGTCGAGGCGGAGGAGCGCCTCGCCGCCTTCGCCAAGCCGACGGTCGCCGTGATCCGGGGCGCCTGCGTCGGCGGCGGGTGCCAACTCGCCGTCGCCTGCGACCTGCGGATCGCCGCCGGTGACGCGCGCTTCGGCGTACCCCCGGCGCGGCTCGGTCTGGTCTACCCGGCGCCCACCACCCGGCGGTTGGCCCGGCTGGTCGGACCGTCCGCCGCGAAACACCTGCTCTTCACCTCGGAACTGGTCGACGCGGAGCGGGCGCTGCGGATCAACCTGGTCGACGAGGTGCTTCCGGTCGGCGGGCTCACCGCCCGGGTGGACGAGATCACCGCTGCGGTGACAGCACGCTCACAGCTCACCGTCACCGCCGCCAAGGAGATCATCGACGATCGGGCGGACGCCGATCGGATCGCCTGGTGGCACGGCCAGGTTCGGGCCAGCGGTGAGGCCCGGGAGGGCGTGACCGCAGCCAACGAACGCCGCTCACCCCGCTTCACCTGGACACCGCCCGCTGGCTGACCGCATCCGTGGCGTCGCCCCGACCCGGTTTCGGCAGCCGGCCGGAACGGCGCCGGCAAAGGGTCGCCTGGCGACCGGCCGCCGACTCCCGCCAGCTGGCGGAGGGGCCGGCGGGTGCCGCCCCGGGAGACGTGCTCACCGAGGCGGCCCCCCGTATCCCGCCGGCCGGTTCATCACCGCCCTGCGAGCGACGCCCAGGTCGGGGTCACCGGCTCCCGCCGCAGCGGCATGCCCGCCTCGGCGGGCGTCCGGTCACCCTTGCGCTGGTTGCACGAGTAGCAGGCGGCGGTCGTGTTCCGCCACGTGTTCCGGCCACCACGCGAGCGGGGCAGGATGTGGTCGATGGTGCTGGCCAGGCCGCCGCAGTACGCACAGCGCCCGCCGTCCCGGCGCAGCACCCCGGCCCGGGACCACGTGGGGCCGGCGCTGAACCGCCAGCGGGTCACCACGTACCGGACGAGCCGCACCACCCGGGGGACCGGGAAGATCCCGATCACCCGGTCCGGCTCGGCCTCGTGGATCTCGGCGACCTGACGGCAGAGCATCCGGATCGCGTGTTGGACGGTGACCCGGTGCAGCGGGCCGAGGTCGGCGTTGACGACGAGGACGGCGTTCACCGGAATCTCCCTCCCTCACTGACGGTCCCCGGGCGGCACGAGCCCGCCCGATCCTGCTGCGGCAGACGGGCGGCTCGACGTGGTACGCGTCAGTCGGGCCGGTCACCCCCACCGGCGTGGCAACCGTCGCCGGGCAGCACCGACGACACACGGCCTACGTGCGACATCGACATGAACAGCTCCCGCGGCGGTGGTTGACCTTGCGCGATCACGGTAGGGGTGGGCGGTGCGGTGCGGCAACGCATTTCGATCCCGCCGATGGCCGAGCGTGGGCCTCGCCCCCGGCGGTCGACGACGATGCCCACCCGCGGCGCTCGGCACGGCCCGCGGGGCAGTGGCGCCCGCCGGGCGAAGCGCCCGGTCAGCCCCGCCCGGCGAGCAGGCCGTGCGGGCGGATCGAGCGCACCGGCTCGGCCGCCCCGCCCTCCGCGCGCAGGATGTGGTTCGCGGCGATGACGCCGGTGGCGGCGGAGCGCTCCATCAGGGCGCTCGGGAAGTCGGTGCGGATCCCGTCGCCGGCCAGGTACAGGCCGTCGGCGTCGGTGCGGACGCCGGGCCGCCACCGATGGCTGCCGGGCGTGAAGGCTGGTGCCCGCGCCTCCACCCGGGCCCGCAGCACGCGTACCCGCAGCCGGGACGCCTCCGGCCACAGCGTGGACAGCTCGGCCCACATCCGCGCCGCCAGCTCGGCGGCGGGAACGCCCGGATCGCAGGCGTACGCGTGCAACTCCACCACGGAACCCCCGGTGCGTTCCGCCCAACGGCGGGACTCGTTCTCCAGCCGGTGATAGAGCGTCACCGAGTCCAGGTTCGGCTGCCGGGACACCCCGCTGAACACCGCCCGGTCCGGGTCCACGTCCCCGTCGCACCAGTGGCGCGCCACCGCGTACGGCGGGCCGGGCCGGCCGAAGGCGGGCACCCGCGCCACCAGCTCGGGAGCGGCCCCGGCGAGCGTCGGGGAGGCGGTGACCAGCGCGGCGAGTGCCGGCGGGTCGAGGGCGAGTACGACGTGCCGGGCGTCGTACCCCCCGCCGGCGGTCGCCACCCGCCAGCCGCCGGCGACACGGTGCAGGGTGGTGACCGCGGTACCGGTGACGACCCGGCCGCCGTGCTTCTCGACGTGCCGGGCGAGCGGCTGCCAGATCGCGGTGGCATAGTCCTCGTCGGGGCAGTCGAACGCCAGCCCTTCCGGATTGCCGAGCAGGTAGAAGTGGAACTGGGCGATCATCTCGGCGGCCGACATCTCCGCCTCGTGGTTGAAGAACGAGTGGGAGAAGACCTCGAACAGCATCGCCCGCGCCCGGTCCGGCAGCCGCAGCGAGGTGAGCAACTCGTCGGCGGTGGTGTGGTCGAACTGGGCGTAGGTGCGGACCGGGTGGTAGCGCAGCAGCGGCAACGCGGCGTCCCGGTCCATGCTCCGCAGGTCGGTCAGGCGCAGGCTGGGACTGCGCAGCAGCAGGGTGAGCAGGTTCGCCGGGGGAGCGGGGGGCAGCCTGCCGAACTCCTCGACGGGCCACCGCGCGGACAGGATCGGGTAGCCCGGGACCGGCTTGAGGAAGCCCAGGGTGGGGTCGGCCCGGCGGAGGATCGACCGCCAGTTGTAGTACTGCCGGAAGAACGCGTGGAAACCGTGTTCGTTCATCTGGGTGCCGTCGGGCAGCAGCTCCGGCCAGCCGCCGAGCCGGCCGCCGAGGGTGGGTGCCGCCTCCAGGACCGTGACGGCCACGCCGCGTTCGGCGAGCACCACCGCCGCTGACATACCGGCGATCCCGCCGCCGACCACCACGGCCGGGACCGGGTGCGGCACGCGCGGGGCGCCACCGCCGCCGGGGTCGACCACGTGCTCGCGTACGCCGATGAGCCGACCCACCACGTGCGACAGCGTCATGGCCTCATCCTGCCCTTCCCTCAGCCCAGGCAGCGGCGTTCACGGTCGGAGGCGGGCCAGACGTACTCCAGGTCGAGTGGAACGTCGTCGCCGAAGAACGGGCGGTAGTGCTCCGGGTCCTTGCGCAGCAGGGACGAGCGGTGACTGCGGTGCAGATCCGCCCGGCCCAGCCAGGGCGGCAGCTCGCCGGCGCCGGCCAGCTCGGCCTGGTCGCGGACGCGGGTGACGCCGCAGGCGGCGGCGAGGTCGGTGGTGATCGTGGCGGCACAGGTGTCCGCCCGACCGGGCTCGGACCAGACCGCGCACATGTCCAGTCCGTACCGGGTCAGCGCCTCCTCGTACCCGGCCCACATCGTCACCGCCGGGTGGTTGCGCCACCCGTACGTCGGCCGGGTGAGGCCGCGCAGCACCTGGATCGTCTCCACGCGCTGCTTGCCCAGCCGCCTCTGGTCCAGCACCCGGGCGCTCGCCAGGAAGTCCGGGTACGGGAGGAACGTCTGCATGTCCGGTGCACTACCCGCCCACCCGGCCGGCATTCGTCGTGATCGTGGGCTGCGCGCGCCCCGATCGGCTGACTACGATGCGGCACATGGCGGAGCCCCTGCTCGATCGTGCGCGGCGGGCCGGCCGTCGATTCCGGGCCAACGGCGACCCGCGGACACACTTCGTGATCTGCGGCCACGACCCGCTGACGTACTGGGTGGTGAAGAGCCTGCTCGCCACCGAGCCACAGGCCGCCCGGATCCGGATCACGCTGGTCGTGCCCGAGCGGCAGCGTACGAACAGTCCGGACGGGCGGGACGTCGAGGGCGTCGAGGTCATCCGGGCTGACCGGCTGGACGAGGTGACCTTCCACCGGTCCGGTCTGGTCGGGGCCGACGGTCTGGCGCTGCTGCACCAGGACGATGTCGGCAACATGCACGCCGCGCTGTGCGCGCAGGAGGTGGAGCCCAGGCTGCGGCTGGTGGTGCGCATGTTCAACACCGGCCTGGCCAACGGCGTACAGCAGATCTTCCCGGACTCGGCGGTGCTCTCCGACGCCTCGATGGCCGCACCGGCGTTCGTGGCCGCAGCCCTCGGTGAGGTCGCGCCCGCCCACTTCCGGCACGGCGGCCGCACCCTCTACGTCGCCCGCCGCGACGACGTCCGCGGCCAGGGCGTCGTGTGCGGTGTGGCCGACACCGGCGACCCGCGGGAGGTCCGGGTGCTTCCCGCCGACGAGCGCACCGCCGACGTGGTGCTGGCCGAGGCGACCGGCGCGCCACCGGGTACCGAGGTGGCGGCCCGCCGGCTACGGCGGGCCCGGCGTCGGCGTCGCCCCGTCGCGATGCTGCTGCGGGCGGTCCGCAGCTTCGCCACCCGCAAGATCGGCATTGCGGTGCTGGTGCTGCTGGCGGCGATCGGTGTGCTCGGCGGCCTGTACGCCGGCACCGCCCAGGTGGGCTGGGGCGAGGCGCTCTACCTGACCCTGGTCACCACGCTCACCGGGCAGGACCCGGACGCGGCCAAGCCGGTCGGCGAGCAGGTTCTCCAGGTGGTGCTCAACCTCGCCGGGCTGGCCCTCATTCCGCTCATCACGGCGGTGGTGGTCGACGGCATCGTCAACGCCCGGCTGGCACTGCACTCCGGGCGGATCCTGCCCGAGCGCTCGGGCCACGTCGTGGTGGTCGGGCTGGGCAACATCGGCACGCGGGTGATGGCCCAGCTCTGCGACTTCGGCGTCGAGGTGGTTGCCATCGACAAGAACCCGCAGGCGCGCGGCGCCGGACTGGCCCGGCGGCTCGGCGTGCCGCTGGTCGTCGGGGACGCGGCCACCGAGGAGACGCTGCGTGCCGCCTCGGTCGGCACCTGCCAGGCGCTGGTGGTGGTCTCCACCGACGACGGGGCCAACCTACGGGCCGCGTTGACCGCCCGCGCCCTCAACGACGAGGTCCAGGTGGTGCTGCGTCTGTTCGACGGGCACTTCGCCGAACGCATCCAGCGGGCCTTCGGAATCGGTGTCTCGCGAAGTGTGTCGTACCTGGCGGCGCCGTCGTTCGCCGCCGCGCTGCTGGACCGGGCCGTGATCGCCACGATCTCGGTGGGCCGGCACGCGCTGCTGGTCACCGACGTCCCGGTCGCCGCCGGGTCGGCCCTGGACGGGCGACCACTCGCCGTGGTGGGCCGGGTGGGCAGCGTACGCCTGCTCGCGCATGCCCGCGCCGGCCAGCGCTACGACTGGTCGCCCGACCGGCGGCTGGTGATCGGGGCGGGGGACCGGTTGACCGTGGTGGCCCGCCGGGCGGGGCTGAACGCCCTGCTCCGCGAGGCCGGCCCGCCCGAGCCGGAACCGCCGACCCCGGCCGGTGCTCCGGTGCCCCGGGTGGCGGAGGAGTGATGCTGTCGGGCGGGCTGAGGCTGATGGTTCCTTCCGCCCTTTTCCGTGTGGTTGCTTTGTCGAGGTTCGGCGACGCGGGTCATCTCGGGCGGATGACCTTGACGTCGCGATGTGCCGACGTGAGCCGGTGTCGAGTCTCTGGCGGGGGCGGTCGGCGCTATGTTCTATGTCACACATTCGGGATGCACTCGTGGTGTGTCGGTCACGGTGGGCAGTAGTGCCAGTTCCGGAGCAACTATCCATCGATAGTTGTAATAGTGATTCGGGTTCCCTTTCGGACGGCTGACTGCCTGTGGCTGTGGTGGGACTGTCGGGTGTGGGTCGAGCCCCTAGTGTCGTCGCCACTGCTTCCTGTGGATTGGATGTGTGGTGTGGGCGGTCGGTGGCGGCGGGGACTGACTGGCGGGGTGGTGGCCCTGGTAGCCGTTGGGGTGATTGCCGTTCCGGGGGTGGGGCAGGCTACGCCGGGTGTGGGGCGGGCAGCGCCGGCGGTGCGGTGCGCGGCGGTGGCGGAGTCGCAGACGGAGGCGACGTCGCTGGCGGTCTCGTGTGGGCGGCCGGTGGTGGTGGAGGGTTCGCGGACGGAGTTCGCGGAGGTGACCGCGTTGCCGGATGGTCGGTTGCGGTTTTCGTCGGCGGTGGTTCCGCAGCGTACGCGTCGGGCCGGTGGATGGGCTGATATCGACCTGAATCTTGCTCGTGGTGGGGACGGGTTGTGGCGGCCGGCGGTGTCGGTAGCGGACGTGGCGTTCTCTGGTAGTGGGGACGGCCCGTTGGTGACGTTGACGCGTGCTGGGCGGACGGTCACGGTGTCGTGGCCGCGGGCGTTGCCGACGCCGGTGGTGTCGGGGGATTCGTTGACGTATCCGGGTGTGTTGCCGGATGTGGATCTGGTGGTGCGGGCGACCCGGACGGGGTTCACCCATGTTTTGGTGGTGAAGACTCCGGCGGCGGCCCGGTTGTCTGAGGTGCGGGCGCCGCGGTTCCGGCTTGGTGGGGACGCGAGGGTGTTGCCGGGTGCGGACGGTTCGTTGCGGGCGTTGGGGGGTGATGTGGTTGTCGCGTCGGCGGAGCCGGCGGTGATGTGGGACTCGCGGCGCGGCCCGGCTGGGGGTGCCGCTGTTCGCGGTCAGGCGTCGGCGGATGTGGCGGATCGGGGGCAGCAGGGGTCGGCGGGTGCTGCGCGGTCGACGGCTGCGGTGGCCGGGGACGCGGCGCGGGTCGGGAAGGTCGGTGTCGAGGTGTCCCGCGGGGATCTGGTGTTGCGGCCGGATGCGACGTTGCTCGACGATCCGGAGGCGGTGTTCCCGCTGTTCGTGGATCCGGCGTGGTCGGTTTACAAGAGCAAGTGGGCGTACGCGACGAGTAACGGGTCGTCGAACTCGGACACGAGTGTGGCGCGGGTAGGGAAGAACCCGGCCACGGGGGCGCTGCACCGGTCGTTCTTCGAGTTTTCCACGACGGCGAACGGGGTGTCGCTCAAGGGAAAGCACATCGAGTCGGCGTATGTGCAGATGAACCTGGATCATTCGTGGTCGTGTGGGCCGACGGTGGCGTCGATGTACTGGACCTCGGCGATCAACGCGACGCCGAAGGCGACCTGGTCGTCGATGGGGTTGAAGTCGTTCCTGGATTCGGCTACGGGTAATGCGAACGAGGCCGGCGGGTGCGGTTCCATCCAACCCGATATGATCATGAACTTCAGTGGGTCTACCGTCACCAACCAGGTGCGGGCCGCGGCCAACGGTAGTTGGAGCACGATCACGGTGGGGTTCACCGCGCGGGCCTCGAACGGGTCGGGGGAGTCGACCCAGGACCGGTGGAAGAAGTTCCACCCGAACGCCGCGAAGCTGATCGTGGACTACGACACCAAGCCGGGCGCGCCGCACAGTTTGCAGATCGCCGGGGTGGCCTGCGGGTCGGGGGTGTTGACGATCGGTACGTTGTCGCCGACGTTGTCCGCGGTGTTCCCCGACGCCGACAGCGGTGACTCGCTGACGGGCAGGTTCGAGTGGATCGAGGTGCCGTCCGGGGGGATCGGCACGGTGACCAGCACCTATCCGGCCCGTAAGAGCGCGCCGCCGGTGAAGACCGGGATCACGCCGAACAGTCGGGCGACGAGTTCGGCGGTGTCGATCGCGAAGGGCCCCACGTACGCGTTCCGCGCCAGGGGTACTGACCGGGCCCCGTACTCGATCACCGGCCCGTGGTCGTCGTGGTGCCAGTTCGCCCCGGACACCACCGTGCCACCAGCGCCCACGGTCACCCCCGGCACGCCCGGCGGTCCGGGCAAGACCATGACGTTCACGTTCAGCACCACCACCACGGACGTGTCCAAGTTCCGGTACGGCTGGTCCAACCCACCGACCACCGAGATCACCGCCAGCGGCACCAACCCGAAGACCGCCACGGTGACGGTCACCGTACCCAGCTTCGGCCGGAACACCTTCTGGGTACGCGGCATCGACGCCACCGGCAACCTCGGCAACATCGGATCCGCCACCTTCACCGCCCCCCGATCCTCCCCAGCAGTGGCCAAGTGGGGCCTGGAGCAGTACCCCGGCGTGGACCAGACCACCGCCCTCGCCGACCAGCAACCCACGCTGGCGGGTGACACCGACCTGGAAACGACGAATGTGACCTGGGCCGACGACGTCCGGATGCACGGCGCCAAGACGACGAGCTTCGACGGCAGCTCAAGTCGCGCTTTCACGTCGGCGCCGCTGATCGATCCGCAGAAGTCGTTCGCCGTCGCGGCCTGGGTGAAGCTGGGCAACGCCGGTGACCCGCTCCCCACCACGAACCAGGTCGCGGTGACCCAGGACGGAAGTCTGAACAGCAGCTTTGTGCTGGGGTTCCGTGGTGGACAGACCAAGAAGTGGTCTCTCTGGCTGCACGTCAACGACACGGCCGGTACGGCCGAGACCGGAGCAGTCGAATCCGCGGTGCCGGTGGTCACTGGCGTCTGGACGCACCTCGCGGGCGTTTACGACGCGACCAACGATACGACGAAAATCTATGTCAACGGGCAGTTGTCGGCGTCGGCGTCTGCCGGTGGAATGCAGGCTTGGCCCAATCGGCAGCGGATCGTGATCGGTCGCGAGCTGTGGCAAGGTTCCTCCATCAACTACTGGGCTGGCCAGATCGCCGATGTTCAGATGTTCGACCGGGAGGGCCATTCAAAACTCGGTCGACGCCCATGGATGTCACGTTGAGTGAGGTTCGAGGGTGCCCGTGACCCGGGTTGACTGTCCGGAGTAGACGCAGCGGCTGGGATCCGATAGATCAGCTTTGTGTGGAAGTTGATCGAGGGTCAGCCGCTGCGCTGTGAAAGTATGACAGGACTCCCGACGGACCGGCTCGCTGACCTGATCGGCCGGGTTCGCGAGATCGTGGGCGATGAGTGGGAGAAGCCGCCGGTCGGGCGTCCGCACGTGTTGCCGCTGGCCACGGCGGTGATCGCGGTGCTGTTCGGACTCCGGCACAACATGCCCGACGAGGTCCTCGGCGAGGTGTTCGGCTGTTCGCAGGCCACGATCACCCGCTATCACCAGATCCTGCAGCCGATCCTGCGCTGGGTCACCCGTCCTGAGGTCGACCAGCGCCTGGAGCAGACCCGCCGTGACGGTGTGCTGGTTGACGGGTTCGTCGCCCCGGTCGGCGAACGCGAGTCCTACCACGGACTGTTCTCCGGCAAGAAACACCTGTCAGGGCAGAACGTGCAGGTCATCGCCAACCTCGATGGCCGCGTCGCCGACGTCGGCGAACCCGTCAACGGCGCCCGCCACGACGCGGCGGCGTTCTTCATCTCCGGCATCGCCGAACGCTGGGCCAGCCACCTCACCGACGGACCAGGCATGATCGGCGACGGCGGCTACCAGGGCACCGGCCCGATCACCCCGCACAAGAAACCACCCGGTGGGGAACTGACCGCCCAGCAAAAGGCGTACAACTACAGCGTCAACCGGCTCCGCGCCGCCGTCGAACGCGCCATCAGTCATCTGAAGAACTGGAAGATCCTCAAGACCGGCTACCACCGGATCATGACCGACTTCCCCGACGTGTTACGCACCGCCACCGCCCTGGAGATCTTCAGAACCGCCGCACCCGGGTTTTGAATGACCCTCCGGGTGTTGGTGCCGCAGGACTTCACCGGTCAGCTGGCGACCGAGTCGACGTCGAGTGGGTTCCACGAGCCGGGGATCCTGACTCCTGTCCAGGTCGGCAACTGGGATTTCGAGGCCGCCACACCCTGTTACCTGGCGAATCTGAGGGACACCTGTGAGGCGCCGGACACGGTGACCGCCTGGGGCCGGTACCTGGCCTTGACGCGGGGTTCCGCCGTCGGCGCCGGCCACTCCGCCAACGGATCGGGCCTGTGGCTGGACTACGACTACTTCCCGGACGAGGGTTTCAGCGAGAACACGTCGGAGTACGGGCGCAGCGCGGTCAAGACGGGCACGACCGAGCCGGACGCCGACGGCCTGGAGTTCACACAGTGGCAGGAGAAGCCCGTCCTGCGGACCGACCAGTCGTTCACGATGTCGGCCTGGGTGATGCTCGACCGGCTCGACGGCATGCGAACGGCAGTATCCCAGCGGGGGATCCATGAAAGCGCCGGCTGGATCAAGTTCAACTCCACGTTGGGTAGGTGGCAGTTCAGTATCAGTGACGATGACGTCACCACGACCTCCGGAGCGACCGTTAACTCGACGTCCCTTGCGGAAGAAGGTGTGTGGACCCACCTTGGCGGCGTGTACGACGCCGAGCGGAACCAGATTCGCCTCTACGTCAACGGGGTGCTCGAAGGGACCACGGAGAACATCACCTTTACCCCGATGGCCTCGACCGGTCCGCTGCTGGTGGGCCGCACCCTGTGGCGAGACAACATTGTCGACCAGTGGACCGGCGGCATCGACGATGTCGCTGTGTTCCAGGGTGCGTTGACCGACACGTCAGTGTTCATGTTGTACAACTCGTACGTCCCACCGGTCGCTGGCAGCAACACGCTGCTGCGGGGGCAGAAGCTGACCGAAAATCAGTATCTGCGCTCGGACGCCGGCAACTATCGCCTGATGATGCAAGTGGATGGCAACCTGGTTCTGACCCAGGCTGGCGTGCCGTTGTGGGATGCCGAGACCTGGAACAACCCGGGCGCTGAGTTGGTATTCCAGCCCGACGGGAACGTCGTCGTCTACGCCAGTGACGGTACTCCGCTGTGGAACACCAAGACCTGGGCGACGGCCGCGGACAAGCTGGTTCTCCGTGATGACGGTGATCTGGTGTTGCTCGACCCGAGTGGTCAAGTCTTGTGGCGTCGGTGAGCTGGTCCTAGTGTCCTGCGCCGGAAATTCGCCTAATAAGTGGGTAGGGTGACGGGATGCCGAGAACTGGGCGTCCCACTGCGCCGGTGACGCTGACCGACGAAGAGCGAGCGACGTTGACGCGGTGGGTACGTCGGGCGAAGTCGTCGCAGGTCCTGGCGATGCGTTCGCGGATCGTCCTGGCGTGTGCTGACGGTGCGTCGAACACCGACGTCGCAAGGGATCTCGGAGTGCATTTGTCCACGGTGGGCAAGTGGCGGCGGCGGTTTCTGAAGCTGCGGCTGGACGGACTGATGGACGAGCAGCGACCAGGCCGCCCGCCGTCGATCAGCCTCGACCAGGTCGAGGACGTGGTGGTGACGACGTTGGAGCAGGCGCCGCGCAACGCCACCCACTGGTCGCGCACGTCGATGGCCGAGAAGTCGGGGTTATCGAAGTCCACGATCGGGCGAATCTGGCGGGATTTCGGCCTCAAGCCCCACCGTGCCGAGACCTTCAAACTGTCCACCGACCCGCTGTTCATCGAGAAGGTCGTCGACGTCGTCGGGCTCTACCACAACCCGCCCGAGCGGGCCGTCGTGCTCTGCGTTGACGAGAAGAGCCAGATCCAGGCACTCGACAGGTCCCAGCCGGTCCTGCCGATGATGCCCGGCATGCCCGAACGGCGCACCCACGACTACACCCGCAACGGGATCACCAGCCTGTTCGCCGCGTTCAACATCGCCGACGGCCATGTGATCAGCGAGTTGCACCGCCAGCACCGCGCCGTCGAGTTCAAGAAGTTCCTGACCACCATCGACAAAGCGGTGCCAGCCGAGTTGGACGTGCACCTGGTCTGCGACAACTACGGCACCCACAAGACCCCGGCCGTGCGGGCCTGGCTGGCCCGCCACCCCCGGTTCCACATGCACTTCACCCCGACCGGCTCGTCCTGGATCAACCAGGTCGAACGCTGGTTCGGCCACCTCACAGAGCAGAAGATCCGCCGCGGCGCCCACAAAAGCGTCCAAGCCCTGGAAGCCGACATCCGCTCCTGGATCGCCGACTGGAACCGCGACCCACGGCCGTTCACCTGGACAAAGACGGCCGAAGAGATCCTCGAATCACTCGCACGATTTTGTAGGCGAATTTCCGGCGCAGGACACTAGTTGGTTGGACCTGTTCGGGTCGGCTGTGGGGTCGGGCGGAGCAGGTCCACCGAGTTTTACGCATGTTGATGTACTGAGTTGGCGTCTTCTGCTCCGTGCGGCTGTCCTTTCCGGGGAGAAACCATGATGTCTGTACGACCTGTCCACCGTTCGTTGCGGCGACGGGACCCTGCTCGGACCGGTGGGTTCCGGCGGTGGGTCGCCGGTTTGACGGTCGTGCCGCTGGTGGTGTCGTTGCTGGTCGGCGCGCCGGTCGAGGCCGCCGCCCCGGCCCCGGCGGTCAAGCCGGTGCGGCCGCCGGTGGAGAAGCTCGACGTGCACGGTGGGCCGGTGTCGGGTCGGGCGTGGGCGCAGCGGCGGGTGAAGGACGCGCCGGTCCCGGCACCGGTGTGGCCCGCTGCCGGGACAGCCCGTGTCGAGGTCGGTCCGGCGAGGGGACTGTACAAATAGCGGCCCTGTCTCACTTTCGGTGGTGACGGAGGGTGGCGGGTGTCGTTGTTCCTATGTGGAGGATGTCAACAGACTTGTACGGACGGTGTTCTCGGGGCTGTCCCCGCTGGTCATCGAGGACGTGACCGACGAGGGTGAGCGGATCGTGGTGCGGGCCCGGACGCCGCGTGACACTGCGGTCTGCCCGAGGTGCGGGGCCTCGTCCGGACGGGTGCACGGCTATCACTGGCGGACGGTCGCCGACGTTCCGGTCGACGGGCGCCGGGTGGTGGTCCGTGTGCGGGTGCGGCGTCTGGTGTGCCCCACGCGCGGCTGCCGCCACACCTTCCGTGAACAGGTTCCCGGGGTGCTGGAGCGATACCAGCGCCGCACAGCCCGTTTGAACAGGCAGGTCAAAGCCGTCGTCAAGGAGTTAGCGGGCCGGGCAGGGTCGCGTCTGCTGGCGATACTCGCCATGGGCCTGTCCCGTCACACGGCTCTACGCGCCCTGCTGTGCATCCCGCTGCCCAATGAGCGGACGCCTCGGGTGATCGGCGTTGACGATTTCGCTCTACGCCGGCGGCACCGCTACGCCACCGTGGTGATCGACGCCGAGACCCATGAGCGGATCGACGTGCTACCCGACCGCACCGCCGACACCCTCGAAGCGTGGTTACGCGCACATCCCGGCGTCGAGGTCGTATGCCGCGACGGCTCGGCGACCTACGCCGAGGCCATTCGCCGCGCCCTGCCCGACGCGGTGCAGGTCGCAGACCGGTGGCACCTGTGGCACAACCTCTGTGAAGCCGCCCTCAGCGAGGTGAAGGCGCACAGTACCTGCTGGGCCCCCGTCCTGGACGCACCCATCTACGACGGCCCCCGCGCGCGGACGACCCAGCAACGCTGGCACCAGGTCCATGACCTGCTCGACCAAGGCGTGGGCCTGCTGGAGTGCGCCCGCCGTCTGCAGTTGGCCCTGAACACCGTCAAGCGCTACGCGCGAGCCGACCGGCCCGAGCGGATGCTCCGCGTCCCCAAATACCGTGCCAGCCTCGTCGACCCCTACCGCGAACACCTACGCAAACGTCGAGCCGAGGACCCCAGCGTCGGCGTCAAGCACCTCTTCGACGAGATCAAGACCCTCGGCTTCACCGGCTGCCTCAACCTCCTGCACAAGTACATCAACCAAGGCCGCGCGGACGCCGACCGCAGCCACATCTCCCCACGCCGCCTCGCCCGGATGATCCTCACCAGACCCGACAACCTCAAACCCGAGCGCCGAGATCTACTGGCACGGCTCACCGCAGCCTGCCCAGAGATGACCCAACTCGCCGCCGCTGTCGGACGCTTCGCCGAGCTCCTGACGCCTCAACCCGCAAACACCGACCGGCTCTCGCACTGGATCCTGCAGGTTCGCACGGTCGATCTACCTCATCTGCACGCCTTCACCCGAGGCCTGGAACGCGACCGCGACGCCGTGAACGCCGCGCTCACGCTCCCCTACAGCAACGGCCCCACCGAAGGCGTCAACACCAAGACCAAACGAATCGCACGTCAAATGCACGGACGAGCAGGCTTCACCCTGCTCCGCCACCGCATCCTCCTCGGATAACAGCACCCACCGTCACCACCGAAAGTGAGACAGGGCCCAAATAACGGCTGATCGACCGATCAAGGGAGAGACGCCAGATGACGACCGAGACCACCGTGGGACAGCCGGCCGTGGAGCCGGTGGGTGCGGTCACGGATGAGCAGTTGATCGCGATGCTGGTCGATCGGGCTCGTGGTGACGGGTTGAAGCTGACCGGCGAGGGTGGGCTGCTGCAGCAGCTGACGAAGCGGGTCCTCGAGTCGGCGTTGGATGGGGAGATCACCGACCACGTCGGCTACGACAAGCACGACCCGGCGGGTCGGGGTAGCGGGAACACCCGTAACGGCAGCCGGACCAAGACGGTGCTCACCGACGTCGGGCCGGTCGAGGTGCGGGTCCCACGCGACGCCGCCGGGACGTTCGAGCCGCAGATCGTGCGTAAGCGGCAGCGGCGTCTGACCGGCGTCGACGACATGGTCCTGTCGCTGTCGGCCAAGGGCCTGACCCACGGCGAGATCGCCGCGCACCTGGCTGAGGTCTACGGCGCTGAGGTGTCGAAGCAGACCATCTCCACGATCACCGACAAGGTCATGGACGGCATGGCCGAGTGGCAGAACCGGCCCCTGGACCGGGTCTACCCGGTCGTGTTCATCGACGCCATCAACGTCAAGATCAGGGACGGTCAGGTCGCGAACCGGCCGATCTACCTCGCGATGGCGGTCACCGTCGACGGCCACCGCGACATCCTCGGTATCTGGGCCGGTGACGGCGGCGAGGGCGCCAAGTACTGGCTGCACGTGCTCACCGAGTTGAAGAACCGCGGCGTGGCCGACGTGCTGATGCTGGTCTGTGACGGGCTCAAGGGACTGCCGGAGACGGTGGAGACGGTGTGGCCGCGCACGATCGTGCAGACGTGTGTGGTGCACCTGCTGCGCAACTCGTTCCGCTACGCCGCCCGGCAGGACTGGGACAAGATCGCCAAAGCGCTGCGGCCGGTCTACACCGCGGCGACCGAGGACGCCGCCACCGAGCGGTTCCTCGAGTTCGCCGAGGCGTGGGGCCGTAAGTATCCGGCGATCGTGAAGCTGTGGGAGAACGCGTGGGCGGAGTTCGTGCCGTTCCTCGCCTTCGACGTGGAGATCCGCAAGGTCATCTGCTCCACGAACGCGATCGAGTCCGTCAACGCCCGTATCCGCAGGGCCGTGCGAGCTCGTGGCCACTTCCCGAACGAGCAGGCCGCACTCAAGTGCGTCTACATGGCCTTGATGAGCCTCGACCCGACCGGAGCCGGCCGCCGACGCTGGACCATACGCTGGAAAGCACCACTGAACGCCTTCCAGATCGCCTTCGAAGGCCGGCTCACCCCGGCCAACAACTGACCACCTCAACAACCAAGATCAGCCGTTAACTTGACACTCCCGGCTGAAGAGAACGCGGACGTGGTCAGCGTCGTCGCCGGTGTCGCTGTGGGTCTAACGTGCACGGCGGTCACGGGTGGTAGTGGTGCTCTCCTGTGCGGGGCCCTCGGCGGCGCGGTGACCGGGCTCGTCAGCGGCGCGCTGAAGTGCTCCGGTGGTGACGAGAGTCGGTGTTCGATGGGCAGCCTTGCTCTCGATGGCGTTGTTGGTGCGGGTTTGGGACTGCTGGGCGGTGGCATTGGTGCCGCTGCTGGTGGTGCTATTAAGGGATTCGCAACGTCTGGCGTTAGCAAGATCCTGCCCGGCGCCGGCTCCTCGGTAGTCGCACTCGGGCGTGGTACCGTGACGGCCGTGCG
Organism: Micromonospora sp. WMMA1363; assembly: GCF_030345795.1. Classification (NCBI taxonomy): domain Bacteria; kingdom Bacillati; phylum Actinomycetota; class Actinomycetes; order Micromonosporales; family Micromonosporaceae; genus Micromonospora; species Micromonospora sp. WMMA1363. Next base: position 3,548,480 of record NZ_JAUALB010000001.1, on the reverse strand, counting down.
ACAAGGCGCGCCGAGAACGGTTAGCCGTTTGCTCGGGGGATCGTCCGGCCAGAACCTTGGTGCATTCATTAGGGGTAGCCGGGAACAATGGGCGGCGGACGTGGTCAAGGCTGGCGGAGGCTTCAGGGGGCACGCCTCGGTTGCTTTCGACACCGGCCGTATGGTTCTCAACGGTGCCCGTTCGCCAGATGGTTTGGCGGCAGGAACGGTCGGGGCGGTTATGCCGGCGACGAGAGATGATCTACGACAGTATTCCCTCAGCCCGCGTACTGTGGTGCCGGCATTTATCGGCGGCGCGTTAGGCGGCGGGTTTTGATGGCCGGCAACCCGGACCGGGCGAGGGGGGAAGGAAAGTTTCGGGAGAGCGAGCTCCGGAACTGGCAGCGATACGGACCGATCCTCTATCGGCTCCAGCAATTGTTCTTCATGGCGGTCACCCTTGGTGTGGCGTACGTGCTGGCGCTTGTGTACTTGACGGTCAACAGCTTGTATCCTGGCAGCGGTTCCGTCCGTCCGCTCGGTCCGACGGAACGGTCGGTTCAGGCGGTGATCCAGGAGTGTAGTCGGGTAGGGCCGGTGAGCCATCATGGAATAGGTTACTGGTGGGTCTGTCAAGTGTCAGTTCAGCGGGACGGTGCGCAGATTCAAGCGTCTGTCGACCGTTCTATCGCTGGTCCGCAGGATGTGGGAACCGTCATTACTCTGCGTGAGGCATGCGGAGAGCGAGAGCTGGGTAACTGTAGCTATGGCAGGCCAGTGGCTGAGATCTGGTCGTTTCTCTACGGGGTTCTCTGGCTTCTCGGGAGGGCCCTGGCGGTAGTCCTTTTGGCTATGGTCGCCATATACCTATTAAAGGCTATTGTAGGGGCGCCATTCTACTTTTCTATGCTCGATCGATGGCGCGGAGTTAAGGGGACGACTTGAGATGGTATCGCCAAATGATTACGTAGAAATGGTTCGGCAACGGCTGGTGGCCGACAGATGTGCAGTGACGGGTGAGCGCATCGGCGCCGTACCTGTCGTCGTCGGCTATCGGCCGCAGATTCGGGCGCTGACCAGGATTCACCTCTTTACGGTCGCCGCAGAGATGAAACGGGTTGACGAGGAAACCCTGCGAACCTTCGTCGACGACGTGGTGAATCTCGGACTGGAGCGCAAAGGACAGTGGCGCGGGATGCAGTCGGGCGTCGTCATGCTGCCTGTCCTGGTGACAAAGGCGGCGGATCCGGCCGCGACGGCACTGACCCAAAAGGCATACAGGCTGAACGGGGCCGGCTTCGCGGCTATGACCCAACCTGCTGTCGTGGATGTAAGAAACGGCACGATTTGGACTTTCCGAGGGGCCCGACTCTGGGGTTATGCCTACAACTCGCTCATAAAGAAGAAGTACGAGACATATCTCCCGAAGCCGACGGCTCAGCTATACTGATTTGCGCCATTCGACTCCGTAGACCGGGGCGGTGGCGGAAGCTCTCTGTCACCTTGGATCGGTCAACGGCGCGTGGGGCGGAGGGTATGCCAGAGGGCGCCGAGGGTGAGGACGGCGAAGCCGGCGAGCATGCTGGGCAGTGGCAGGTTGACCGCGAGTAGCAGGCAGCCGGCCAGTCCGGCCACGGCGAGCGCCTGGACCGGCAGCTTCCGCTCCGGGTCGCGTCCCAGCGTGAGTGCCGAGGCGTTGGTGACGGCGTAGTAGACCAGCACGGTGACGCTGGAGAAGCCGATCGCGTCGCGGACGTCGCCGAGCAGCACCGCGACGATCACCACGGCGGCGACGGCCAGTTCGGCGCGGTGGGGCACCTGGTGGGCCGGGTGGATGGCGGCCAGCGCGGCGGGTAAATCGCGGCGGCGGGCCATGGCGAGGGTGGTGCGGCCGACCCCGGCCACCAAGCTGAGGAGCACCCCGGTCACGGCGACGGCCGCCCCGGCGCGGACCACCCAGGCGAGGCCGGGTAGCCCGGCGGCGGTCACCACGTCGGCCAGGGGCGCGGCCGAGCCGGCGAGCCGTGCCGGCCCGAGCACGCCGAGGGTGATCACGGCCAGTGTCAGGTAGATCGCCAGTGCCAGGCCGAGCGCCAGCGGCACCGCTTTGGGGATGGTCCGCTCCGGGTCGCGGACCTCCTCGCCGAGGGTGGCGACGCGGGCGTACCCGGCGAAGGCGAAGAAGAGCAGGCCGGCGGCGGTGAGGATGCCCCGGGCGGTGCCGCCCGGGGCGTCGAGCCGGCCGAGCGAGACGTCGGCCGCGCCGGTCACCGCGACCAGGGTCAGCACGGCCAGCACGACCACCACCAGGATCCGGGTGGCGGTCGCGGTCTTGGCGACGCCGCGCAGGTTCACGGCGGTCACCGCGACGACCGCGGCGACCGCGACGAGCCGGGCCTGCTCCGGCCAGAGGTACGCCCCGATGGTCAGCGCCATCGCCGCGCAGCTCGCGGTCTTGCCGACGACGAATCCCCAGCCGGCCAGGAACCCGGCGTACGGGCCGAGGCGCTCCCGGCCGTAGACGTAGGTGCCGCCGGACTCGGGGTACCGGGCGGCGAGCCGGGCCGAACTGGTCGCGTTGCAGAAGGCGACGAAGCCGGCGAGCGCGAGCGCCGCCAGCACACCGTAGCCGCCGGCCGCCGCCGCGGCGGGGGCGAAGACCACGAAGACGCCCGCGCCGAGCATCGAGCCGAGACCGATGACCACCGCGTCACGTACGCCGAGCCGGCGCGCCAGTTGCTCCACGGCAGCCGACCCTAGGGATCCGAGGTGAACGGCCGGTTCCAGCGGTCGACCGCACGGGGAAGCGGCAGGTCGTCCCACGGCACCCGGTGCAGCAGCCGGTCCAGCAGCAGGCCGAGCAGCAGCCCGGCCACCGAGTCGGTCAGCCAGTGCCAGCCCAGGTACGTGGTGGTGCAGAGCACCACCAGTGGTGGGACGATCCGGACCACGGTCACCAACCGGGGCGGGACCGGGCGTCCGAAACCGCGCAGCACTGGGACGATCAGCAGGGCGATCACGCCGTACCAGACGATCGCGTTGGCGACGTGCCCGGACGGGTACGACTGGGCGAAGCGCACCGGCAGGTCGTCCTGGAAGAGCGGTAGCGTCCGCTCCGGCGGCAGGTACGGCTCCCGCACGCTGGCGCTCGGCGCCGGCCGGGCCGTCCACACCTTCAGCGGCCCGATCGTCAGGTAGGTGAGCCCGAACGCGACCACCGGCGGCAGCATGGGGCGGACCGACCGGAGCCGCACCGCCAGCAGGGCGCCCAAGCCGGCGGCGATCAGCGTCAACGGGGTGCCCTGCCCGACGTGGTTCAGGATCCGCGCGACCCAGTACGCCCCCGCCGGGCGATGCGCGTCCGACCAGTCGGCGACCGAGCGGTCCAGACCGAAGAGGTGGCCCGCCGTGAGGGCGGTGGTCAGGGCCACGAGGCCGGCGAGCAACAGGGCGTCGAACCACCAGCCGGGCGGGCGCACCGGCTGGAGCCGCACCTGCCGCCATACCGCCGTGGTCTCCCGCACGCCGTCACGCTACCGGCCCGGCGCGTCGGCTGGCCGCCCACGGCCCCGAGTGGCTGTGTGCCCAGCCACGTGGGGAGGCACCGCGGCGGGAGGGACGTCAGACTTGACGCGTGCGGATCACTTCGGCCCTCGTCGACCCGGCGCTGCTCGACCTGCCCTGGTCGACCCCGCTGACGGAGTGGCCAGCGGAACATTTGGTGGCGCTGCCCCAGGGCATCTCCCGGCACGTCGTGCGGTTCGTCCGGCTGGGCGACTACGTGTACGCGGTCAAGGAGACCGGCGAGCGGGTCGCCGAGCGGGAGTACGACCTGCTGCGCGCCCTGGAGCGGATCGGCTTCCCGACGGTGGAGGCGGTGGCGATCGTCGCCGACCGGCAGTCCGACGACGGCGAACCGCTGGACCCGGTGCTGATCACCCGGCACCTCCAGTTCTCCCTGCCGTACCGGGCGCTGTTCTCGCACACGCTGCGCCTGGAGACGATGCAGCGGCTGCTCGACGCGCTGGCCGCGCTGCTGGTGCGGATGCATCTGACCGGGTTCTTCTGGGGCGACTGCTCGCTGTCGAACACCCTGTTCCGCCGGGACGCGGGCGCCTTCGCCGCGTACCTGGTGGACGCGGAGACCGGGGCCCTGCACCGCTCGCTGTCCAACGGGCAGCGGGGGGAGGACCTGGAGATCGCCCAGGTGAACATCTTCGGCGAGGCGTTGGACCTCCAGGCCGCCGGGCTGCTGCACGACTCGATCGACCCCGAGGTGGTCAGCGCGGAGGTCGTGCGGCGCTACCAGCGGCTGTGGCACGAGGTCACCTACGAGCAGCAGGTCGAGCGGGAGGCCCGGCACGACATCGAGGGCCGGATCCGCCGGCTCAACGAGTTGGGCTTCGACGTGGCCGAGATCGCCGTGTCGACGATCGACGACGGGCGGTACCTGGTCCGACCGAAGGTGGTCGACGTCGGCTACCACTGCCGGCGGCTGCTCCGCCTGACCGGCTTGGACGCCGAGGAGAACCAGGCCCGCCGGCTGCTCAACGACCTGGACGCGTACCGGGCGGAGTGCTACCCGATCGACGAGCAGCAGGCGGCGCACCGCTGGCTGACCGAGGTCTTCGAGCCGGTGGTCCGCGCGGTCCCGGCGCACCTGCGCCGCAAGCTGGAGCCGCAGGAGATCTTCGCGCAGATCATCGAGTACAAGTGGCTGTTGTCCGAGCGGGCCGGTCGGGACGTCGGCATGGCACCGGCGGTGCAGTCGTACCTGGCGGACGTACTCGCGCACCGCCCCGACGAGCAGGCCGTGCTCGGCGGGGCGATCCCCACGGCCGGCTGAACCCGCGGCCGCCGGCGGGCGTCCCCTGGTCAGCCGGTCGACGTTGCTGCCGTTCGGGGGTTGTTGCCTGTCGAGGTTGGCCGGTCGGGGTTGTTGCCTGTCGGCGGTTGCCGTCGGTTGGGGCTGCTGTCGGGGTTGCATAGGTCAGGGGTAGCCGTCGGCTGCGGTTGCCGCCTGTCGTCGGCGCGAGAAGAGGGCTCCGTAGTCGACTGTCGAGCTGCCCCACTGACGGGGCAGCTTCGCCTGCCTTCGGGTGGCACGGCGGCTACCCGGCCAGCGCACGGCCCGGCGTCCGCCGGCGCAGGCAACCCGATGGTCGAGCCGGCTCGGCTCGTTCCCGAGTGGGCCTGGCTCCGCGAGTGGGCTTGTCTCCGAGTGGGCGTGTCCCCGAGCTTGTCTCCCAGAGTGGGCTCGTTCCCCCCGAGTGAGCTTGTCCCCGAGCCGGACGGGCGTGTCGTGCCGGACGTATGGACGGGGCAGCTCGACAGGCTCGCAGCGGCGTCATCGGCGGCCGGGTGGTTCCTGATCAGTCGAGCCAGGTGCCGGCGCGCATCACCCGGACCACCTTCAGGTCGTCGTCGAGCACCACCAGGTCGGCGCGGAGCCCGGCCTGGAGGGCTCCCAGGCGGTCGCCGAGGCCGATCGCGCGGGCCGGAGTGGTGGCCACCATCCGGGCGGCGTCCGGGACGGCGATCCCGGCCGTCACCGCGTGCCGCAGCGCGGCGTCCATGGTCAGCGTGCTGCCGGCGATCGCGCTGTCCCGGGCCAGCCGGGCCACACCGGCTGCCACCGACACGGCCTGGCCGCCCAGCTCGTACTCGCCGTCGGGCATGCCGGCGGCGGCCATCGCGTCGGTGATCAGCGCTGTCCGTTCGGGACCGGCCGTGGCGGTGGCGAACGCCAGCGTGCCGTCGTGCAGGTGCACCCCGTCGGCGACCAGTTCGCAGACGACGTTCGGGGCGCCCAGCAGGGCTACCACCGGTCCGGGCTCGCGGTGGTGCACCGGACGCATGCCGTTGAACAAATGGGTGGCGACGCTCGCGCCGGCTGCGATGGCAGCGCGGGTTTGGTCGTACGTGGCATCGGTGTGACCGACCGCCACCACCACGCCGCGGGCGGTGAGCAGCTTGACGGCCGTCAACGCGCCGTCGCGCTCCGGGGCCAGGGTGACCATCCGGACCGCGCCGCCGCCCAACTCGATCAGCTCGGCCAACTCCTCGGTGGACGGGTCGCGCAGGAAGTCAGGGTTCTGCGCTCCGCAGCGGGCCGCGGACAGGTACGGGCCCTCGAAGTGGATGCCCGCGAGCACCCCCTCGGCGACCAGCGGACGGTACGCCGTGGTGGCGGCGCGCATCAGCTCGAACGGCGAACTCACCAGACTGGCCAGCACGGTGGTGGTGCCGTGGCGGAGGTGGAACCCGGCCGCCGCGCGCGCCTCGTCGGCCTCGCCGGTGGTGAAGGTGTGGCCGCCGCCACCGTGGGTGTGCATGTCCACGAAGCCGGGCAGGACCCAGTGTCCGTCGCGCACCGACGGGTACTCGGCGACGGCTGTGATCCGCCCGCCGTTGATTTCCACACAGCCCTGCCGGATCACTCCGGTCGGAGTCACCACCTTGCCGGTCACCCGTAGCGTCATCGCTTCTCCAGTTCGTCGAGGGCGAGCAGGGCGGCACCGAGGCAGCCGGCCTCGTCGCCGAGGGCCGCCGGGACCAGACGCGGCTCGCGGTGGAAGGTCATCCGGTCGTGCAGCGCGGCGCGCAGCGGGTCGAGCAGTTGGGCGCCGGCCTGCGCCAGACCACCGCCCAGCACGATCGTCTCCACGTCGAAGAGCGCCTGGCCGGTGGCGAGGCCGTCGGCGAGCGCCGCTACCGCCTCCGACCAGACCTGGCCGGCCAGCGGGTCACCGGCACGGGCCCGCGCCGCCACCTCCGCCGCGCTCACCGGCGGCGGGCCGGTGGTCGCAGGGCCGGTGGCGGCAGGGCCGGTGGCGGCAGGGCCGGTGTGGCGGCCCGGCCCGGTGGCGGGGGTGTCGGGCGTCGTCCCGTGGCCGGCGCCGCCGGCCGCCGCAGTCAGTTCGGCGTAGCGGCGGGCCACCGCCGACGCCGACGCGACCGCCTCCAGGCAGCCCCGCCGGCCGCAGCCGCAGATGGGGCCGGCGGGGCGGACCAGAATGTGGCCGATCTCGCCGGCGGCACCGTGTGCGCCGGTAGCGGCCGACCTCCCGACCACGTGCGCGGCGGCGATTCCGGTGCCGACGGCGACGAAGAGGACGTGTCGGACGTCCCGGCCGGCGCCGAGCCGGGCCTCGGCGAGGCCCCCGGCGCGCACGTCGTGGCCGAGCGCCACCGGTAGCCCGAGCCGGGCCTCGGCGAGGTCCCGCAGGGGTACGTCACGGAAGCCGACGTTTGCCGACCAGACCGCCACGCCACGGGCCTCGTCGATGACGCCCGGGACGGCGACGCCAACCGCGACCGGGATGAGCCCGTCCAAGCGGGCCTTGCCGGCCAACGTCTCGGCCACGTCCAGGATGGTCTCGACGACGGCCGCCGAGCCCCGGGCGGCCTCCGTCGGGTGCCGCTCGGGGCGCACGGCTGTGCCGTCCCGGCGGACCAGGGCACACTTCATCCCGGTGCCGCCGACGTCGAGCGCGACGACGACCTCACGCTGACCGGGCCCTCCGGTGTGGGCGGGCTCGCCGCCCGCACTCACGCCAGGACCACGGAGCGGCTCAGGTGCCGGGGCGCGTCCGGGTCGAGACCCCGGCTGGTGGCGAGGGTGACGGCGAAGCGCTGCGTCAGGATCAGGTCGGCCATCGGGTCCAGCGGTGTACGGCCGGCGGCCCACGTGCCGATCACGCTGCGGTACCCGTGCGTTCGGCTGTGGACGAAGGCGGCGCCGGTGGCCGCGACGTCCTCCGGTAGCCCGTCGGGCAGGTCACCGAGCGCCCAGACCAGCCGGCCCGGCGCGGCGACCGAGATCGGGCCGTGCCGGTAGTCCATGGCGGGGTACGCCTCGGCCCAGAAGGTGGCGGCCTCGCGGCACTTCAGCGCGGCCTCGTGGGCCAGACCGACGGTCCAGCCACGGCCGAGGAAGGTGACCTGCTCGATGCGGGCCGGGTCGATCGGCAGGGGGGCGCGCACCGCCACCTCCGCGTCGGCGGAGAGCGCGGCCACGTTGTCGCCGAGGTGGGCCCGGAGCAGGGCCAGCGCCGTGGTCGCGAATCGGCTCTGCACCACGGCGCGTTCGTCGGCGAAGGGCAGGGGCACCGTGGCGTCGGCCAGCGCGACGGCGGGCGCCACGGGGTCACCGACCAGGACGGTGGTGGGCAGCACCCCGCGCAGCGCGGCGAGCAGGTCGGTGACCTCGGTGGTGGTGCCGGATCGGGTGATCGCGATGACCCGGTCGTAGCGGCGACCGGCGGGGAACTCGCTGGCCTGGAAGGCGTCGGTCTCGCCCTTGCCGGCGTGTTCGCGGCGGGTCGCGTACGCCATCGCCATGAACCACGACGTGCCGCACCCCACGACGGCGACTCGTTCCCCGGGCCGGGGTAGCCGGTCGGCCACCGTGGCGGCCAGCTGCGCCGCCTCTCGCCAGCAGTCGGGCTGGCTCGCGATCTCCGCGTCGACGTACGACATGAGAACTCTCCAGAGGGCGGTGCGCAATACGGCTCGTAAGGCCCGTCTTTCGCGCGCTATTCTGCGCGAACCTGATGGCCGTGGCAACCGAGGTTCGCGATCGAGCAGGGAAGGGTTTTGCCTCGCATGGTTTCGCGCACTAGTGTGCACGCAACCAATCACCGACCGCGCAGCAGACTGGAGGGCCTGGGGTGGACCGGTACGCCAGATGGAACGCCCTGCTCGAAATGCTGACCGACAGCGGTCGGGTCGGCGTGGAGGAGGCCGCCGAGCGGCTGGACGTCTCCCAGGCCACCATCCGGCGGGACTTCGACCAGCTCGCCCAGCAGCAGATGATCACGCGGACCCGGGGTGGCGCGGTCGCCAACGGTGTCTCGTACGACCTGCCGCTGCGCTACAAGACCGCCAAGCACTCGGCCGAAAAGCAGCGGATCGGCGCCGCAGCCGCCGCCCTGGTGGCCCCCGGTACGGTGGTCGGCCTCAACGGCGGCACCACGAGCACCGAGGTGGCCCGGGCCCTGGCCGTCCGACCGGACCTGAACACCAGCGCCGACGGTGCCCAGCTCACCGTGGTGACCAACGCCCTGAACATCGCCAACGAGCTGCTGGTCCGATCGCGGATGAAGGTGGTGGTGGCCGGCGGTGTCGTGCGGCCCAAGTCCTTCGAGCTGGTCGGCCCGCTCGGCGGGGCCCTGCTGCGCGAGGTCACCCTGGACGTCGCCCTGCTCGGCGTGGACGCGATCGACCCCCAGCTCGGTGCCGCCGCTCACCACGAGGGTGAGGCCGCGATGAACAACCTGATGGTGGCGCGGGCCAAACGGGTCGTCATCATCGCGGACTCGTCCAAGTTGGGTGGTCACGCGTTCGCCCGGATCTGCCCGGTGGACCGGGTGCAGACGCTCGTCACCGATTCCGGGGCGGCGTCCGAGGTGGTCGATGCGTTCCGCGCCGCCGGGGTCCAGGTCATCAGCGCTTGAGCCGCGAGGAAGGGCTGGTCACCGGCCCGCTCGTGGCGCCGCCCGCTCGTGTTGGCCCCGGTACGACGTCCGGTACGCCGCCCTCGGTCCGCCGGACAGCGTCCCGCGCGGGCGTGGCAGGCGACCACTAGGCTGGGCCTCCGGGTCGGCGCCGCCGGGCCGACCGCCCTCGCGAGGAGTGTCATGCCGCCTGACGCCGTCCCGACCGCCGCCGAGCCGTCCGGGGACGGCCGGGCCGGTGGCCGGACGACCGGCGAACGAGCTGTTCCCCCGCCCCGGCCCGCACCCGAGGTGGAGATGGTCCCGCCGGAGGACGACGGCGGGCGCGGTCCGGAGCCGGCCGCCGGGACGGCGGACCGGTTGACCGAGCGTGAGCGGGGCATCCTCGACTTCGAACAGCAGTGGTGGCGCCACGCCGGCGCCAAGGAACAGGCCATCCGGGACCGATTCGGCCTCTCGGCCACCCGTTACTACCAGCTGTTGAACGCACTGCTCGACAAGCCGGCCGCGCTGGCCGCCGCGCCGGTGCTGGTCGGCCGGCTGCGCCGGCTGCGCGCCTCCCGCGCCCGCAACCGCCGCCGCTGAGGCGGGCGACCGTGTCCCATCCAGGACCGGCGTGCCCGCGGATCCGTCAATCCTTCTCGTACGTTCGCAGCGCGGCGCCGATGGCGAAGAAGGTCGGAGCCCACTCGCCGACGAAGATCCCCCAGCGGTCGGCGCGGTCCACACCTGCCCGCTCCAGATGCTTGGAGAGGAACCAACTCGTGAACGACAGGCCGATACTCGCGAAGCCCGCCAGGTACGCATGCTCCGCCCGGAATCCGGCCTCGTGTAGGCGCTGCAACATCTGCGATCCTCCCTCTCGCGGACGGGCGGCTCTCGCCGCCGGGTCGGCCTGGCGGCCGACCGGTGCTGACGCTACCCTCCGTCGTGGTGTCGATGCGCCGGGTTGACGGAACCCGGGCCCGCCCGTAGGCCGAGCGGCATGCCGGGCCGCGACGTGGGTAGCCGGGTCGCCACCGGTGCGCAGGTCCGGACGGGCTGTGGCGGAGGGAGCGGGCCATGAGTGGGACGGGACCCGGTGATCGGCCGCGCGGTCCGGCTGGGCGACCGGCCGCGCCCGCCCCGGCGACCTCGACCGGGGCGCAGCCGCACGAGTGGGTGGTCGACGCCCCGTACACGGCTGAGGACCTGGGCACCGGGGCGAGCCGGGTGCGTGACCCGGCCGACCCTCGGGTGGGCAGCCGTGCCCCGGAGGCGGTGGACGACCCGCGTCGGTCCGCCGTCCCGCGGACGATGCGGGTGCGGTCGGCCTCGGCCCCGTCGCCTGACCGCCCGGTCAACGAGGACGTCGTGTTCCGCTTCGGGCCGCTGGTCGGCGTGCTCGACGGCGCCACCGTGCCGGAGGGGTTCGACACCGGGTGCGTCCACGGCCCATCCTGGTACGTGCGGCACCTCGCGGCCCGGATCGGGCTGGCCGAGGCGGCCCGACCGGCGGCGACGCTGATGAGTAACCTCGCCGCGGCGATCCTGGCGGTCCGCGCCGACCACGGCGACCAGTGCGACCTGGATCATCCGGGCACCCCGTCGAGCACGGTGTGCCTGCTGCGGGACGGCGGTGACCAAGTCGACTGGCTGGTGCTCTGTGACAGCCCGTTGGTGCTCGACGTCGGTGGTCGGGTGAGCGTGGTGATCGACGACCGCCTGGCTAACGCGCTGGCTGATGTCCGGGCGACGGCGGCTGGACTTGCGGCCGGCGCGGCTGCGGGAACGCCGGCTGGACTTGCGGCCGGCGCGGCTGCGGGAACGCCGGCTGGACTTGCGGCCGGCGCGGCTGCGGGAACGCCGGCCGACCGAGTCGCCGCCGACCGGGCCAGCCGGTTCCGGCACGCGGTCATGGCGCAACGGGAGCGGATGAACCGGACGCACGGCTACTGGGTGGCGGCGACGGACCCCGACGCCGCGTACCACGCGCTGGCCGGGACGCTGCCGGCCGGCGGGCCAGGTGAGCTGCGGCGGGCGGTGCTGCTCAGCGACGGGGCGTCCGCGGCGGTGGAACACTTCGGTCTGTTCGACTGGACGGGACTGCTGGACCTGGTGACCGCGGAGGGGCCGGCGGCCCTGGTCGACCGGGTACGCGCCGCCGAGCGGGAACTCCCGGGGCGCCTCCGTCGGCACAAGCCAGCCGACGACGCGTCCGCGGTGCTCTGTGAGTTTGGCGACGGAGCGTGAGGAGAAACACGATGGGGGCCGACCGGCTGATACCTCCGGCTGGACCGCCAGTCGGCGCTCAACGGGGTGGACTCGGTCCAACGGGCACCGGCAGACTGCGGCACGTGACGAGTGCCGTGCGGTTGGAGCCGATGAGTGAGAGCAACCTGGAGTCGTTGCTCTCCGTAGCGGCTGCCGAGGCTGAGCCGGGCGACGTCATGCCGCCCGTCGAGGCCCCCGCCGGCTGGTCGCACGCGCGGCGGGAGGCGTTCCGGGAGTTCCATCGGGCCAGCTTCGGCGGGCTGGCCGGCCGGACCCGCACCCAGATGTACGCGATCCTCGTCGGCGGCGAGGTCGTCGGGATGATCCGGATGACGTGCTGTGACGATCCCGGCACGGTGGAGACCGGGCTGTGGCTGGGGCGCTCGGCCCGGGGGCAGGGGATCGGTTCGGCCGCGTTGCGTGGACTACTCAACGAGGCCGCCGCCGCCGGTATGCGGCGGGTGCTCGCGACCACCACCCCGCACAATTCCGGCGCGGTGTCCGTTCTTACCCAGTGCGGTGCGAAACTACGCGAGGAGAATGGCCGAACGTACGCCGAGATCTGTCTCGATTCGGCTCCCCCGGTGCGCTGATTCCGACGGACCGCACCGGGCGGTCTGGCCGGGCTGAGCGTCACCGCGCCGCGTACGCGGCGAGCCAGGCGACCTGGGCCGGGTCCAGGGAGGGGCGGACGCGGGCACGGGCCGTCGCCACGTGTGCCGCGGTGACCGTGGCGGCGGCGAGTGACTCCCGCATCGCGGCGAGCGCCGCCTCCCGGACCAGCGCCGCGCAGTCCGCCGCCGAGAAGCCGGCCAGTTCCTCGGCGAGCGCGGTGAGGTCCACGTCGGGCCCGAGCGGCACCGCGCGGGACGCGGCCCGCAGGATCTCCGCCCGGGCCGGCCCGTCCGGTGGTGGGACGTACACCAGGCGTTCCAACCGGCCGGGGCGCAACAGGGCGGGGTCGACCAGGTCCGGCCGGTTGGTCGCGCCGACCACCACCACGTTCCGCAGCGCCTCCACCCCGTCCAGCTCGGTGAGCAGAGCGGCCACCACCCGATCGGTGGTGCCGCCGTCGGTGGCCTGCCCGCGTACCGGCGCGAGCGCGTCCACCTCGTCGAGAAACACCAGCGTCGGTGCGGCCTCCCGGGCTCGCCGGAACAGCTCGCGGACCGCGCGCTCGCTGTCGCCCACCCACTTCGACAGCAGCTCCGGGCCCTTGACCGAGAGCACGTTCGCCCGACCGGAGCCGGCCAGCGCCGTCACCAGGTACGTCTTGCCGCACCCAGGTGGCCCGTAGAGCAGCACCCCGCGCGGCGGCTGCACACCGAGCCGGGCGAACGTGTCCGGGTACGTAAGCGGCCACAGCACCGACTCGGTCAACGCTTGCTTGACCTCGACCAGGTCCCCGACATCGTCGAGGGTGACCGACGCCAACTCCAGGGTGGACGCCGCCATGGTGGTCGGCCGGACCACCTCCAGCGCGGCGGAGAAGTCCGCCATCGTCACCGTCGGACGCTTCGCCGCCTTCTGCCGCAGTGCCGCGCGGACCCCGGCCTCGCGGACCAGCCCAACCAGGTCGGCGGCGACGAAGCCCGGGGTCCGCGCGGCGACCTCGTCGAGCTGGACGTCCTCGGCGAGCGGCATCGGCCGGGTCAGCACCCCCAGCTGTTCCCGCCGCAGGGCGGCGTCCGGCATCGGCACGGTGATCCGCACGGCGAGCAGGTCCGGGGCGCGCAGGGCGGGGTCGACCGCCTCGGGGCGGCCGGTCGTGCACACCACGGCCGCGCCGGCCGCCACGGCCTCGGCGACCACCTGGCGGAACACGGTGGCGACCGGGCCGGGCGCCTCGGCCGGGGCGAGCGCCTCGACGTCGGTGACCAACAGGACCGCCGGCCCGTCCGCGCGTGCCGCGGCGGCGGCCGAACGCAACCGGTCGACCGCCGCCGCGTTGGTGAGCGCGGCCAGCTCGGGCGCCCAGATCGGCCGGACCCGGGCCCCCACCCGGGCGGCCACCGCCTGGACCAGGGCCGACTTGCCGGAACCGGCCGGCCCGTCGAGCAGCACACCGAGGGACACCTCGGTGCCGAGCCGGCGGAGCACCTCGCCGTGGTGGAAGCCCAGGTCGAGCAGCTCGGTCAGCTCCTCGGCCTGCGGCCGGAGGCCGGGCAACTCGTCCACCGAGGGCGCGTCGCGGGCGGCGGTACCGGTCTCCGTCGGCGCGCCGGCTCGCCGGGGCGGATCGGTCAGACCGGTGCCCGGGGCGGCGGGCTGTGTCGCCGACCCACCCGCGGCGGGTCCGCCGCCCGACGGGACGTCACCGCCCGCGCCGGGAATCGCCGGCCACCCGGTGGGCGTCCCGGCGGGCGCGCCACCGCCGGTCGGGGCGTTCGTCGAGCCGTGGGTGACCGGGCCGTGCCGCCAGCAGACGACCGTGTCCATGGTGACCAGCATCGCCGACTCCGACTCCGACTCCGACTCTCCGGGCTCCCCGGCCTTCCCGGGCTCGGCCGCGACGACGGCGAGCAGCGTGCTCGTCCAGGCGTAGCCGACCCGGTTGGCGAGGCTGTGCCGGACCGCCTCGACCAGGCCGCGCACCGACGTGTCCGGCAGCACGTCCTGCGGAAGCAGCGAGACGTCGTCCCCGGCGGTGACCACCTTGCCGAGCAGCGCGAGCCGGAGCATCTCCGGGGAGACTGCCGCGACCACCTGGGCCGGGCCGGTCAGCACGACCCGACGGGCGGCGGTGACCGGGGCCGGGCCGACCGTCACCTGGCTCCCGTCGCGTACCCCGAGGTTGCCCAGCGTCAGGTCGTCGGCGTACAGCAGGCCGGGGCTGGCGGTTGGCTCGGCCGCCGCGACGATCCCGGCGGTCACCCGCCGGCCGGCCAGCCGGACCGGGTCGCCGGGACGGAGCCCCAGCGCGGTGAGCACCTCCGGGTGCACCCGGACGATGCCCCGCCGGGCGTCCAGCGCCGCCGGGCGCAGGCTGGCGGTCAAGGTGAGCTCCGATTCCCCCACCCGCCGAACCCTAGCCGGTGCGGGAAAGAACTCCTGGTCGGGCGGCCTGGCCCTACCGCGTCGGGTCGATGTCGCTGAGCAGGGACGGGTCACGGCGGATCAGGTCCGCGAGCCGGGCCGCCGGGTCCGCAGCCGGTCCGTCGAGGCGCGACGACCAGGCCGGCACGGTTCGCGCCGACAGCGGCCACGCCGGCGGGGGCGCGGGCTCCGCGCTGACCGTCACGCTCCCCTCCGACCAGGCCACTCGCAGCGGGTACGCGCGGCTGTCGTGTGCCACCCGCAACTCGACCGCCAGAGCGGGGTGCCGCTGCACGATCCGGCGTACGGCTTCGGCGACCTCGTCGACCGGGAGCGGCTCGGGCGCCCGGGCGCGGTGCTGGCCCGCCGCCAGGCTGGCCGGTGGGTCGGTGTCCCCGCCCGGGTCGGTGCTCCGCCGGCGCAGCGCCTCCTCGCGCCGGGCCAGCCGGGCCAGTGTCTCGTCCAGTCCACCCCTCATGGCCACCCCTCCTCGATGACACGGTTTCGACCGTCCGCCGGTTCAGGTCCCCCTCGCCCGGGTGGCGCGGTCCAGTGCGCGGTCCAGGACGACCAGCAGGGCGTCCCGCACCGACAGCCGGTCCCGGGCGTCGAACTGCATCATCGGCACGTGGTCCCCGATCGCCAGCGCCCATCGGATCGAAGTCAGGTCGTGCGCCAGCCGTCCGTCGAACGCGTTGACTCCGATCACGAAGGGCAGCCCGGCCCGCTCGAAGAAGTCGATCGCCGGATAGCAGTCGTCCAGCCGGGCGCTGTCCACCACGACGAGCGCGCCGAGTGCGCCCCGGGCCAGGTCGTCCCACATGAATCCGAACCGGGCCTGGCCGGGGGTGCCGAACAGGTACAGCTTCAGGCTGCGGTCGATGGTGACGCAGCCGAAGTCCATGGCCACGGTGGTCGTCGTCTTCCCGGAACGCCCGCCCGGGTCGTCGACGCCGATCGCGGCGGTGGTCATCTCCGCCTCGGTGGTCAACGGGACGATTTCGGAGATCGAGCCGACCGTGGTGGTCTTGCCGACCCCGAAGCCGCCGGCGACGAGGATCTTCACCGGGATCGGCGGCGCCGACTCCGGCCGGGCTGTGGTCTGGGGCGTTGCCGGTGGGCGGTACGGCGGTGGCGGCGGTGTGGCGGTGCCCCGGGCGGTGGGTGGGTGGGGCGCCGACGGGTTGCCGTACCGGGCGGCGGCACTGTTGGCCGTGAGCCCGCCCGCCGGGGACACCGGCCAGTCAGGAAATCGCGCGAAGTCCATCAATCACTCGCAGGATGATGTCGGGGTCGAGGGCGTCGTCGCCGTTGACGTGTATGTCGAGATGGCCGGCGGCGCTGAGGTCACCGACCAGGACCCGGGTCACACCGAAGTGCATCCGCATCCGGGCGGAGATCTCCGCGACCGAGATCGGCGAGCCGCAGAGCGCGACGATTCCCTGCGACTCCGGCGTCAGCCGGGCGACCGGGCTCGTCCACTCCACGGCCGGCCGGGCCGTCACCTGGGTCTCCAGTCCGACCGCCGGATCGGCTCCGGTCACCCGGCCGGCGGTGAGCACGAACGGCCGGGGGCCCGAGGGGCCGTCCGGCTCCGGGCCGGCGGCCGCCGGCAGGCCCACCGCGACGGGTTCACCGGGTAGGGCGGGCACCCGCAGGTAGGGACGGATCCGGGCCGGTGGGCCCGACTCCTCGCCGGCGACGTCGGGGATCACCGCTGGACGGCGTTCTTCAACTCGGCGATCAGGTGGGGCGTGAGCGCACCACCGGCCCGCCCGGCGAAGAGTGTCATCTCGTACGCGACGGTGCCGAGGTTGGCCGACCGGTCGGCGACGACGCCGAGCACCGAGCCGCTGCTGATCGCGCTGATCAGCAGGTACCCCTCGGTCATGTCGATGACCACCCGGTTCAGCCCACCGAGCGCGTACCAACTGGCCGCCCCGCCGGCGAGGCTGGTCATGCCGGAGACCACGGCCGCCAGCCGCTCGGCGTTGGACCGGTCCTTGATCGCGGACATGGCCATCAGCAGCCCGTCCGACGAAACGGCGATCGCCTCCAGCACCCCGGCGGTGCTGGAGGTGAAGGAGTCCAGCAGCCAGTTGAAGGTGCGGGCCTCCGGGCTGAGGTCCACGTCCGTGCCGGCGTGGGCCGGGTGGTCGACGTTGTCGTGCAGGAAAGGGCTGGTCACCGTGATGATCCCTCTTCGTCGCGGCGGTCTGGACTGACTTCACGCAGAGCGCGGGCGACGCCCGCCTCGAATTCGGTGATGAGGTCGCGGACCTCGGCCGGGTCTCCTGGGCCGTGGCTCGCGGGTAGGCGAACCGGCGTGCTGGTCAGGCCCGCCCCGGGCACCCGGCGGGTCAGCCGGGGCCGCCCGTAGGTCGGGCTGGCCCCGGCCGGCCCCGCGCCGGACGGTCCACCGGGGGTGGGCGGCGCGGAATGTGGATGGGCCAGCTCCGCCCGGCGTACCCCGGACTCGACGGCCTCGACCAGTTCCCGGGCGGCGGCCGGATCCGCGCCGACGGCGTCGGCGGGCCCGACTCGCGGCCCGGCCGGCGGCAGGCTGGCGCCGGGTACCCGTTGGCGGATGCCCGGCACGAGGGGCGCGACCCGAGCCGGCGCCCGGTTCGGCGGCGGGCCGGCCGGAGCCACCGTCAGGCCCGCCGGGACGGCCGCGTGCCCGCTGGCGGCGGGCGGTGCCGCGCGCGGCCCGGGCGGTGCCGCGCGCGGCCCAAGCGGTAGCCCCGCTGCCGGATCCGGCGAGGCGGGGGCCGATGCGGGGCCGGGCGGGAGCGCGGGGCCGGCCGGCGCGCTGATCTCCAGGTATGCGGTGTGGCCGATCTCCAGGTATGCGGTGTGGCCGGTCGCCTCGGGCTGCGTCTTCGTAACGGCGAACGCGTCCCAGGACTCGCCTGCCGCGACCGTGCGGGTGGCCCGGCGGAGCACCACCGGGTCGAAGCCGGACGGCGCCGCCGCGCCACCGCGTCTGACCCCGCCTCCAGCGTGGTCACCCACCCGTGATCGACCCTGCCTGACCGCCAGCGCCTGCCGGGTGAGCGGGGACGAACCGGCGGGGGAGCGCCGATCCCGATCCGGCACGACGACCCGGGCCACCGTGGCGCCGGCCCGGCCCACCGGCCGGGGTACCAGGGCCGCCGGTGGGAGTTCGAGTTGGGCGGTGACGCCGCCGCCGACGGTCGGCGCCAGGTGGACCGCCCAGCCGTGCCGCCGGGCCAGCCGGCCCACCACGAAGAGCCCGAGCACCTCGCTGGGGGCGAGGTCCAGCCGCTCGCGCCGGGCCAGCCGGGCGTTCTCCTCGTAGAGCCGCTCCGCGGTCATGCCGATGCCGCGGTCCACCACGCTGAGCCGGGCGCCGGCACCGGTCAGCTCGCCGCCCACCACCACCCGGGTGTGCGGCGGGGAGAACACGGTCGCGTTCTCCATCAGCTCGGCGAGGGCCAGAACGAGGTCGCCCACGGTGCCCGGCGACACCGAAGCCCCGGTGGGGACCTGGACGTCGACCCGGGTGTAGTCCTCGATCTCGCCGAGCGCCAGCCGGACCACGTCGGCCAGCCGCACCGGGGCGACGTGCGGGTCGTCGCCGGTCGAGCCGGAGAGCGCCACCAGGCTGCTCGCGTTTCGGCGCAGTCGGCTGGAAATGTGGTCGAGCCGGTACAGGTGTTCCAGCCGGGCCGGGTCGGTCTCCTGCCGTTCCAACCGGTCGATCAGCGCGAGCTGCCGGCCGACGAGGTTCTGCGTACGGCGACCGACGTGCCCGAACATCTGGGCGACGTTGCGTCGGCCGGCCACCTGGCGCTCGACCAACCGCGCGGCGGTTGTCTGCACCCGCTCGAAGGCGCGGGCCAGGTCGCCGATCTCGTCCCGGGCCCGGACGTCCACCGGATCGAGCCGGACCGGCTGACCGGTCTCCGACTCGTCGTCGGCGACCCGGGTCAGCTCGGCCTCGGCGACCCGGGCGACCCGGTCCGCCGAGCGGGTGAGCCGGCTCAGCGGCCGGGCGACCGTCCGGGCGACCGCCACGCTGAGCACCAGCACCAGGGACAGCACCAGCAGAGCCGCTGCGCCGACCAGGTACGCGACGGTCAGCGCCCGGCGCTGCTCGGCGGTCACCTCGGCGATGACGTCGGCGACGATCTTCTTCTCCACGAACTGCCCGAGGGTGATCATCGACTGGGCCGAGCGGAAGAGCGCCTCCAGCGGCACGTGCCGTACCGCGCCCACCGGGTCGAGCAGGCTCCGGGAGAGGAAGTCGGGGCTGGTCCGCGCGGTGACCGCCGCGTCGTTGAGCCGTGCCAGCTCGTACTGCTCCGCCGTGATGAGGCTGCGGAACCGCAGGTTGTCCACCTGGAGGGCGGCCACGCTGGCGACGTAGCTGATGATCGCCGCCGGGTCGTTGGTTGCCTTGACCAGCACGACCAGTGTGGCGCAGGCGCCGAGCGCCTCATCGGTGCGCAGCAGCCCGTCCAGCGCCAGCACCTGACGACCCGCGGCGGTGTTCGTGTCCACGGTGAACGGCAGCCGCAGCGAGTCGATCAGGGCCAGGTTGACCGGTCCGTACGCGTCCATGACCTCGTCGGGGGTGGCGGTGCCGGCGAGCACCGCGGCCCGCAGGTCGGCCAGCGTACGGATCTCGTCGAGGGCGGCTGCCACCTCGGACGGCAGCGATTCGCCGCGGGTGGCCCGTAGGTCGGCGACCCGGTCGTCCACGGCGGCGGACTTCTGTACCAACTCGGAAGGGGACACCCGGCCGAGCAGCAGACCGACCGACAGGATGCGCTCCTGTTGCAGATCCTGCACGAGGCTGCCGATCCGGCTGGCGACCCGGACCCGGTCGGCGATGTCAGCGGCGCGCTGGGCGACGGCGATCCGGTCGAGCACCACCGGCACCGCCAGGCCCACCATGCTGAGCAGCGGGATGACCACCAACAGGGCCAGCTTGTTCCGAATCCGTAGCCTACCGAGCAGCATCGAACGGCTCCCACGCCTACCGGGCAGCATCGAACAGCTCCCACTGCGCGGTGTTCGGGTCCCGGGTTGGAACGTCCGTGGGAAGCGGTCGGGGCTCGGCGGGCTGCTGCCAGCCGTCGGCGGCGGCCAGCGCGGCGGGCTCCTCGGCCGGTGGCCGGGGCCCGGCGGCCCGGCGGGCCGCCGGGCGGAGGGCGGCGAGGGGCACCAGCGCCAGTACCGCCAGGAAGACCACGGTCAGCGCGGCTGCTCCGACCGCGAGCCAGCGGTCGCGGTCGAGACCGTCGCGACGGTCGGCGAGCAGCGTGTCGAGTTCGTCGAAGATGACCGGTTGTAGCTGCCGGGCGGCGGCCTGCGCGGTCGACCGGGCCGCGGCGAGTTGTGCCGGATCGATCGCGCCGGGGGTGGAGTGGGCCGCCAGCGCCTCCACGGACCGCTGGTAGGTGTCCAGCGGGGTGAGTGCGTTGGCGCCCAGGTCGGTGCTCTCCGAGCTGTCGACCGCAGCGCGGAGGTCGGCCACCAGGGCGCTGGCGGGCGCCAGCGCGGCGACGCGGGCGGCCGCCAGCTCGGCCACGGGCTGCTGGGCAGCTGGCTGGCGGGCGGCGAGCACGGCGAGGTCGGCGAGCCGTCCGGTGGCGACGACCGCCTCGGGCAGCTCCTCGCCAGCGCCGTCCTGGAGGAAGAAGGTGTCCGGCTCCGGGTCGCGGACCAGTCCCGAGGTCTGACGTATCTTGCGGTGCAGGGCCAGCAGCAGGTCGGTGACCGTGACGTACGCCGCGTACGCCGTGTCCGGCTCGGTCGGCCCACGGTCCCGCAGCGCCTCGATCTTGGCCCGCAGGCCGGCCCACCGCTCCCTGCTGCGTAGCTCGTCGCCGAGCCGTGCGTCGACCGCGGCGGCGGCCTCGACCGTGCGGGTCAGCGCGTCGCCGGGGACCGGTCGACCGGTGACGGCGGCGGTCTGCGCGTCCACCAGCGCGTCGGTCACCGGGGAGAGCGCTCGCAGGTACTCGATGCCGAGGCGTTCGGCGGTGACCAGGTCGTGGTCGTCACCGAGGGACCGCCAGGACTGGACGAAGAGGACGGTCAGCGGTGCGAGGAGCGTCAGCACCAGTAGCGACGGCAACAGGCGACCCGTGACGGAGGGTCGGCGGCGGGCCCGCGGCGCGGGGAGGGTCATGGTTGGTACTCCTGCGGCGGAGGTGGAAGGGGAGGTAAACGGAACGTGGGCGTTGGCGGAACGTAGGCGTTGGCGGGCATCCGTGAACGGCAGCGAGTCCCGTACACCGGACCCGGAAGTTAGCGGACGCTCCACGAGCTCTTCTCGTCGTCGTTCAGTCGGGTTCGCGTCACCTGGCGCAAAGTCACGCACCGCGCAGGGGGTCGGTACTGAGCGTGCGATCAACGAGGATGACTTGGTGGAATCAGGCGGATATTCCCTGGAAGATCGGAATTCACGCGATCCGAATTCATCTCGCCGGACGGTCCGGGCGGGACGCGGTCGCCCTGATCGTCGGCACCGATCGGGGCAACCGGACGGACGTACGGAGGATCTCAGGCATCACTCAGGATCCGGGCCGTACCGTGTCCCGCATGAGATCGCCGTTCTCGGCAGCGTGGATCCGGCATGCCCTGCCCAACCGCCGGCGCGCGGTGGCCACCGCGGTGGTGGTCGCCCTGCTCGCCGCGGTCGCGGCCTGGGCGGTCCGGCCGCAGCGGCCGGGGCCGCGCACCGCGTCGGCGCTGCTCACCGTCTGGTCCGGGCCGACCGGTGACGAGCCGGTCGACCTGGACACCACCCTGTACCTGCCGGACGGCGCGTCCGCTGTCGCGCAGGTGCCGGCGGTGCTGCTCGGACATGGCTTCGGCGGCACCAAGGAGTCGGTCCACGCCGATGCCGAGGAGATCGCCGGCCGGGGGTACGCGGTGCTGACCTGGACGGCGCGCGGCTTCGGGCGCAGCGGCGGGCAGATCCACCTGAATCACCCCGACTACGAGGTGCGGGACGCGCAGCGTCTGCTGGACTGGCTCGCCGCCAGACCGGAGGTCCGCACCGACACCGCCGGCGACCCGCGGGTCGGCGTGGTGGGCGGCTCGTACGGCGGTGGCCTGGCGCTGCTGCTCGCCGCCCGGGACACCCGGGTCGACGCGATCGTCCCGATGATCACCTGGAACGACCTCTCCCGCGCGTTCCTGCCGGAGAACACGGGCAAGGAGCCGGTCGCGGGGGTGTTCAAGAAAGGCTGGGCGGGGTTGTTCTTCGGCGGCGGCAACGTCGGCTCCGGACCCGAGGGCAGCTCGGGAGCGACCGGCGGCCAACCGGCGGGCGCCCCCGCCCCGGCTGGGCCGCCCGGCCCCGGCCCGGGCGCCGGTCCCGGGAGCGTTCCGGGACGGGCCCCGGCCGGTGCCGACCCGTCCTGCGGCCGGTTCGCGGCCGACGTCTGCGCCGCGTACCTGCGGATCGCCACCACCGGCCGGGCCGACCAGGCCGCCGTCGACCTGCTCCGCCGCTCCAGTCCGGCGGGTGTGCTGGACCGGATCCAGGCACCGGCCCTGCTGGTGCAGGGCGCGGCGGACACCCTCTTCCCGCTCGCCGAGGCCGACGCCAACGCGCGGGGGATCGCCGCGAACGGCACCCCGGTCCGGGTCGCCTGGTTCACCGGTGGCCACGACGGCGGAGAGGGCCCGACGACCGACTCGGACCGGGTGCGGTTCCTGACCGCGCAGTGGCTCGACCACTACGTCAAGGGCGAGGGCCCGGCGCCGGGCGACGACTTCACCTTCTCCCGGATCGCCGGGTTCGACGCCCTGGATCGAGGCCTGGTCGCCAGCGGGTACCGCAGCACCGACTACCCGGGGCTGACCGGCACCGGACGCCACCAGGTGGTGGTGGCCGGTCCGCCGCAGCGGATCGCCAACCCGCCGGCGGGCAACCCGGCCGCGATCTCGTCGGTGCCGTTCGCCGGGGAACTCTCCTCGCTGCTGGGCGGGGTCGCCGGGGACGTCCCCGGCCAGCACGCCCGCTTCGAGTCCGCGCCGCTGCCGGCTGCGGTGGACGTGGTGGGCGCGCCGACCGTCTCGATCCGCGTCGCGTCCCCGACCGGGGAGGCGGTGCTCTTCGTCAAGCTGTACGACGTCGACGGGGCCGGTGCGGCGACCCTGCCCAACGGGCTGGTGGCGCCGGTCCGGCTGACCGGGTTGCCGCGCGACGTCGGGGACGCGGCGCCGGTCACCGTCACCCTGCCGGCGGTCGTCCGCCGGGTCGAGGCCGGGCACCGGCTGCGGATGGTGGTCGCCACTTCCGACCAGGCGTACGCCACCCCGGTCGAGCCGACCGGGTACACCGTGGCCCTCGACGACGGCGCGGTGGCGCTGCCCACGGTGGCCGCTGAGCCGATCCCGACCGCGGCTGCCGGGTGGCGCTGGGTGCTCGCCGGTCTGCTGGCCGCGATCGCGGTCGGGCTGGTCGTG
This sequence comes from Micromonospora sp. WMMA1363, assembly GCF_030345795.1. Lineage (NCBI taxonomy): Bacteria > Bacillati > Actinomycetota > Actinomycetes > Micromonosporales > Micromonosporaceae > Micromonospora > Micromonospora sp. WMMA1363. Next base: position 3,525,300 of record NZ_JAUALB010000001.1, on the reverse strand, counting down.
GTCGTCGCCGTCCTGCGCCGTCGGCACCGCCGCCAGGAGAGCAGCGTCCACCCGGACTATGCGGACACCCCGCTGGTCGTCCGGGAACTCCGCAAGGAGTACGCGGACGGCTTCGTCGCGGTGTCGAACGTGGACTTCGAGGTGCACCCGGGCCAGGTGGTGGGCCTGCTCGGCCCGAACGGTGCCGGCAAGACGACCACCCTGCGGGTGCTGATGGGGCTGACCCAGCCCACGGCCGGCGAGGTCTACGTGTTCGGGCACCGGCTGGTGCCGGGCTCGCCGGTGCTGTCCCGAATCGGCGCGCTCGTGGAGGGGCCTGGTTTCCTGCCGCACCTGTCTGGCCTGGCGAACCTGCGGGCGTACTGGCGGGCCACCGGTCGGCCGTGGGCGGACGCGCACGTCGACGAGGCCTTGGAGATCGCCGGGCTGGGCGCCTCCGTACACCGGAAGGTCAAGACGTACAGCCATGGCATGAAGCAGCGCCTGGCGATCGCCCAGGCGATGCTGGGGCTGCCGGAGTTGCTGGTGCTCGACGAGCCGACCGACGGGCTCGACCCGCCGCAGATCGCCGAGATGCGCCGGGTCCTGCGGCGGTACGCCACCGGCGGGCGCGCGGTGCTGGTCTCCAGCCATCTGCTCGCCGAGGTGGAGCAGACCTGCACCCACGCCGCCGTGGTGAACAAGGGTCGGATCGTCGCGGCCGGCCCGGTCGGGGAGATCGTCGGCGAGTCGCCGAGTGTGCTGGTCGAGGTGACCGACCAGGCGGCCGCGCGGACCGTCCTGGACCGGATGGCGGGTGTCCGGGTGCTTCCCGACGGGGACGGCCATCTCGTCGTGGACACCAACGGCACCGCCCGCAGCGAGGTGGTGGCCGAGCTGGTCCGGGCCGGTATCGGGGTGGACCGGGTGGTGCCCCGGCGCCGCCTGGAGGACGCCTTCCTCGCCCTGGTCGGCGAGAATTCTCGGGGAAGTGGGGACCGGTGATGGCGGGCACGACGGTCGAGCCGGGTACGGGCGGTTCCAGTGGCGCGGCGTCCGGCGGCGCGGCGTCCGGCGGCGCGGCGTCCGGTGCGGCGGCGGGCTACCGCCCGTCCGCCACGCTGCCGTTCGTCGCCGAGTTCCGCCGGCAGGCGTCCCGGCGGCGCACCCAGCTCGCGCTCGGGTTCATGGTGCTGCTGCCGCTGATCATCCTGATCGCGTTCCAGTTCGGCTCCGGCGACGACGACAACGGGCGGGGCGAGTTCGGCAGCCTGATCGAGCTCGCCACCACCGGTGGGTTGAACTTCACCCTGTTCACCATCTTCGTCTCCGCGTCGTTCCTGCTGGTGGTCGTGGTGGCGCTGTTCTGCGGCGACACCGTGGCCAGCGAGGCGAGCTGGGGCAGCCTGCGCTACCTGCTCGCCGTGCCGGTGCCCCGCGCCCGACTGCTCGCGGTGAAGCTGCTGGTCGCGCTCGCGTACTCGGCGCTGGCCCTGCTGCTGCTCGCCGGCACGGCACTGCTGCTGGGCACTCTTCGCTACGGCTGGGCGCCGCTGCGCAGCACGGTCGCCGCGCAGCTGGACCCGGGGGAGGGGCTGCTGCGGCTGCTGGCGGTGCTCGGGTACCTGGCCGTCGTACTCCTGGTGGTGGCCGGCCTGGCCGTCCTGCTGTCGGTGTCGACCGACGCGGCGCTCGGCGCGGTCGGCGGCGCGGTCCTGCTCTGGATCCTGTCCAGCATCCTCGACCAGATCACCGCGCTCGGAGTGCTGCGCAGCTTCCTGCCGACGCACTACAGCACCGCGTGGCTAGGCCTGCTGTCGACACCCATCCAGACCGACGACGTGGTCCGGGGCACGATCTCGGCGGTCAGCTACGCGACGCTGTTCTGGGGCCTGGCGTTCTGGCGCTTCACCCGTAAGGACGTCGTGTCATAGCAGCGACACGTCCGGCACCGCAGTCCCGTCGACGGACGATCCCCGGGTCGGCGTGGGGGCCGTGGGGGCGGGTGTCTCCGGTGGGCGTCTCTTCCAGGGGCTGACTCCGATCCGACCGGTGTTGCCGAGGTCGATCCCGCCTTCCGTGTCGACCTCCTGCCCGGGCTGGCCGGCGCCCGGTGCGACCTCCATCTGCTCGGCGTTCGTCGCGACGACGGTCGGGTCGGTGACCAGGTTGCGCCAGAGCACGGTGGCGCGGGCCCGCTCGCCGGGGGCGAGGACCAGCGGCCGGGGTGGGTCGTCGAAGCCCGAGGTGATCCCCTTCGCCCCGGGAACGACCCGGACCGGCACCGGGCCGTTGTCGCCGTCCCGCAGGCGCAGCGCCGGGTAGCCGTGCAGCGGGTAGGAGCGGGTGCCGCAGTTGGACAGCTCCAGCCCCATCGCGCGTAGCCCCATCGCTGCGTCGACCCCACGTGACCGGATCCGAACCCCCGACTCCGGGCAGTCGGCCGACGGCGTTCCCTGCGGGGCGACCGACGACGGCGGCACTGTGGCGGAGTCGTGCGCCGGCGTGCCGGTCGCTACACAGCCGGCGAGCAAGAACGCCGTGGCTGCGCCGGCAGCGGCGATCGACGGGGCGGACTGGCGGGCCGGCATGGGGGTGCGGGGGAGCATTGGTTGATCCTCGCATCCGCGCCGGTTGTGGTCGCGGGAGTGCCCCCGTGGCTGCCCGCCCGTGCGATCGTGGCCCGCTGTGGAACTGCCCCGTCCAGGAGACCGCTGCCGGGGACGGTGCCGCCGACGCCGCTGTGGAGCTCGACCACCCAGGCCGCGCCATCGGCCCGCATCGGCGCATCGGCCCGCCAGCACGCGCCACGTACGCGCGCCACGCGCCACGCGCCAGCATGCGCCACGCGCCAGCATGCGCCACGCGCCAGCATGCGCCACGCGCCAGCATGCGCCACGCGCCAGCATGCGCCACGCGCCAGCATGCGCCACGCGCCAGCATGCGCCACGCGCCAGCATGCGCCACGCGCCAGCATGCGCCACGTATGCCAGCACACGCCACGTATGCCAGCACACGCCACGTATGCCAGCACACGCCACGTATGCCAGCACACGCCACGCGTGCCAGAACGCACCGATACACCCGGTATATCTCCGACATATCCGCCACATCCGATGCGTCCGACGCACCCGGCAGCTTCTCGGACGCCGTCACATGCGTCTCCTTTGTCGAGGCGGGTGCCGGGGCCGTGCAAACCGAACGTGCTCGGCCGTTCAGCCGAGCACGTTCGGGTGGTTGTGGACGGCCTGCGAGCTGCCCAGGGTCAGGGTCAGCGCATCGACGGGGCGATGCTCTGCTCCGCTCGGCGCGGGCGACGGGCCTCGGCGATGGTCGGCTGGCCGGCTCGGCGATGGTCGGCTGGCCGACGTCGCGTCGACCAGCCGAAACGGCTCACCACCGAGACCGTCTAGGCGATCACCGACTTGCGGGTTCACCGACTTGCGGGTTCACCAGGCCAAACCCGGGTGGCTTGGTCCTACTCGGCATCACCTGACCGACTTGGCTGGTGCCCGTGCGGCCAGCCAAGTGCCGACCCCGCGGTCTTGCCGACGTAGTGCACCGGTGGCGGCTCGGCCGTTGGTGATGCTGCCGCCACAGAAGCGGCCTGCGGTCCCGGTAACGGGGCGGACCTGGCGGGCATCACGTTGATCTCCGACGGGACGACGGTGTACGGGTTGAGGTCGGTCAGCTCGGCGACCGGCGCCTGGTCGGCGGCGCCGTCGGGGTGCAGGCTGCCGGCGTCGGCGGGCAGGGCGCCGATCGCGGTCCCGTCGCCATCGGTGACACTTCTGTGATGGGGATCCCGGTCCGTGGTTGGGAGGCCCGCCGGAGATGCGGCTTTCGCAGCAAGGGCGCCGGGTGGAGCGGGTGCGATAGCACAAACGGGGCAGCCCCAGAGGGCGTGAGAGGATTGTCCCCGCGCTGCGGAGTAGGTCACATCTGGTCACAGGGTGGGAAGCGGTCGTCGCCAGCCGACGGCCGGTGCTTAGACTCGGCGGCGCACGGCACAACTGAATACCTCATCCAGAGGGGCTGAGGGATACGGCCCGACGACGCCCCGGCAACCACCCCGCGCGCTCACCGCAGAGCGACGAGCGGGGCAGGTGCCAATTCCGTCCCCGCCGCGGAGCGTGACGCGGGGGAAAGATGAGAGGAATCTCGACATGACGTCGACGCTCGCCCCCACAGGGATCGACACCACCACCAGCCCGGCCCGCGCCCTGGTCTGCCGTGCCTGTTCGGCCCGCTACCCGCTCGCCGCCCAGCACGCCTGCTACGAGTGCTTCGGGCCATTGGAGGTCGACTACGACACCGCCGCGCTGGCCACCATCACCCGCGAGCAGATCGAGGCCGGCCCGCAGAACATCTGGCGGTACGCGGCGCTGCTCCCCGCCGGTCAGGACCCGGCCACCCGGGTCACCCTCGACCCGGGCTGCACCCCGCTGGTCGCCGCCCCGCACCTCGCCGCCGAACTGGGCATCACCGCGGCGCTGTGGGTCAAGGACGACAGTGCCAACCCGACCCACTCCTTCAAGGACCGGGTGGTCTCGGTGGCGCTGACCGCCGCGCGAACGCTCGGCTTCAGCCGGTTCGCCTGCGCCTCCACCGGCAACCTGGCCAACTCGGTCGCCGCGCACGCCGCGCGGACCGGCGCCGGGTCGGTGGTCTTCATCCCCAGCGACCTGGAGCAGGGCAAGGTGGTCACCACCGCCGTGTACGGGGGCGACCTGATCGCGATCGACGGGTCGTACGACGACGTGAACCGGCTCTGCGGCGAACTCGTCGAAACCGACGAGTTCGAGGACACCGCGTTCGTCAACGTGAACGTGCGTCCCTACTACGCCGAGGGCTCGAAGACGCTCGGGTACGAGGTGGCCGAGCAGCTCGGCTGGCGGATCCCCGCCCAGGTGGTGATCCCGATGGCCTCGGGTGAGCTGCTGACCAAGGTCGACAAGGCGTTCAGCGAACTGGTCGAGATCGGCCTGGTCGAGGCGCCGGCGGGCGGCTGGAAGGTGTTCGGCGCGCAGTCCGCGGGATGCAACCCGATCACTACCGCGCTGCACGCCGGCAGCGACACCATCACCCCGGTCAAGCCGACCGGTATCGCCAAGTCGCTGAACATCGGTGACCCCGCCGCCGGCGTGTACGCCATCGATGCGGTCCGGCGTACCGGTGGCTGGATGGAGTACGCCGACGACGACGAGATCCGCACCGGCATCCGGCTACTCGCCCGGACGACCGGCGTGTTCGCCGAGACCGCCGGCGGGGTAACCGTGGCGGTGCTGCGCAAGCTCGTCGACTCCGGCCACCTCGACCCGACCGCGGAGACGGTGGTCTTCAACACCGGCGAAGGCCTGAAGACGCTGGACGCGGTGGCCGGCCAGGTCGGCCCGACCCACCGCATCAAACCGTCCCTGCGCGCCGCCCGTGACGCCGGCCTCCTCGGCTGATCTATCCAGGACTCCTCGGCCGATCCGGGTGGTAATCGACTTTTTGCGGTGAGTGGTGAAAACGCGCTGCCCAGGACTTGACGGCAGCAATCGGGCGGCGCAAGATGCTCGGTGCGGGAGGGCGTTTCGCCGGAGACTTTGCGAAGTTCTTACGACCCAGCGCCGGAGGCGTTGTGCGATCGTCCCTCCCGACCACGTCCGATCGGGGCCAGCGAAAACCGTTGGCCCCGATCGCGTTTCCGGCGCAGGCTTGCCTCATGAGCCTGACCGTCACGCCGTATGACGTCTCGGACCCGACCGCGATCGACGAGGCGCACCGGGTCGTCGCCGCGACCGCCACCGATGTGCCCGACTTCCCGGTCCAGACCCGGGACGAGTTCGCCGCGGAAGCGGCCCACCCGATGCCGGGTGCCGTGGTGAGCCACGCCCTTGCCCGGCTCGACGGCGTCCCGGTCGGGCATCTCGTGCTGCGGTTCCCGCAGCTCGACAACACCGACAACGTGAGCGTGGAACTGGCGGTCCACCCGGCGCACCGGCGCCGGGGGGCCGGCCGCGCGCTGCTCGCGTACGCCGTCGAGGCGGCCCGCGAGCGGGGCCGCAAGCGGATGCTGGGGGACACGGTGCTGGCGCTGCCGGACGGGCCGGACCGGCCGGCGGCCGGCGGGGCCTTCGCCGCGGCCACCGGCGCGCACGCGGCGCTGGAGGACGTCCGGCGGCGGCTCGACGTCGCGGCGGTCGACCAGGCCGCGCTGGACGAGCTGCTGGCCGGTGCCCGCGAACGCGCCGGCGGCTACCGCGGGGTGACCTGGCGCGGCCCGGTCCCGGAGGAGTACGTCGCCGACGTGGCCCGCCTGGAGAGCCGGATGAACACGGACGCCCCGCTGGGTGACCTGAAGCTGGAGGCGGAGAAGGTCGACGCCGGGCGGGTCCGGGCGACCGAAAAGGTGCTCGCGGCCCGGGGCCGGCGCGACTACCACTACGGCGCGGTGCACGAGGCGACCGGCCGGCTGGTCGCCTGGACCATGCTGGACGTCAACTCCTACTCGCCGTGGCACGCGTGGCAGCAGACCACCATCGTCGACCCGGAACACCGCGGGCACCGGCTGGGGCTGCTGGCCAAGGTCGAGAATCTGCGGTACACGGTCGAGTCCGAGCCGCAGGTCCGGGCGATCGACACCTGGAACGCGGCGGTCAACGAGCACATGATCCGGATCAACGAGCAGCTGGGGTTCCGCCCGGTCGACGCCTGGACGAACTGGCAGCTGACGATCTGAGCTGTGACACGGCCCTACTGATCGTGCCGCCTTCTGTTGCATGATGGCGGGCATGACGGAGACTCCGCACCCCCTGTACGACAGGCACGCCGACACCCTCACCCGGGCGCTGACCGCGATATCGGAACGCGGGTACTGGTCCGCCTACCCGGAGTCGCCCAGCCCCCGGGTGTACGGCGAGACCGCCGCCGCCGACGGCAAGGCCGCCTTCGAGGCGTACCTCGGTCACGACTTCCCGCTCGACCAGCCCGGTGACGGGAGCACGGTCGCCACCGAGGTCAGCCCGTTCGGCGTCGACCTGGGCGTCCGCTACCCGCACGCGGCGCCGGACCAGCTCGTCGCCGCCGCCACCGCCGCGCTGCCCGCCTGGCGGGACGCCGGGCCGCAGGCCCGGGTGGGTGTCTGCCTGGAGATCCTGGCCCGGCTGCACCGCAACATCTTCGAACTGGCCAACGCGGTGCAGTTCACCAGCGGTCAGGCGTTCGTGATGGCCTTCCAGGCCGGCGGCTCGCACGCGCTGGACCGCGCGCTGGAGGCCGTCGCCTACGCGTACGCGGAGATGACCCGGCACCCGGGGACGGCCGGCTGGGAGAAGGCGGCGGGTAAGGGGGACCCGCTGCGGATGACCAAGACTTTCCACGTGGTGCCGCGCGGGATGGCGGTGGTGATCGGCTGCAACACCTTCCCCACCTGGAACTCGTACCCGGGGCTGTTCGCCTCGCTGGTCACCGGCAACCCGGTGGTCGTCAAGCCGCATCCGCGGGCGGTGCTGCCGCTCGCGATCACCGTGCGCTACGCCCGGGAGGTGCTCGCCGAGGCCGGCTTCGACCCGAACCTGGTGTTGCTGGCTCCCGAGGCGGCCGGGGAGAAGCTCGCCTCGACGCTGGCCCAGCATCCGGCCGTGAAGATCGTCGACTTCACCGGCTCCACCGAGTACGGCGACTGGCTGGAGGCCAACGCCCGGCAGGCGCAGGTCTACACCGAGAAGGCCGGCCTGAACCCGATCGTGGTCGACTCGACCGACGACTTCGCCGGGATGTGCCGCAACCTGGGTTTCACGCTGACCCTGTACAGCGGGCAGATGTGCACCACCTCGCAGAACATCCTGATCCCGCGCGACGGCATCGAGACCGACCAGGGGCACAAGAGTTTCGACGAGGTGGCCGCCGGCATCGCGGCGGCGGTCGGCAAGCTCACCGTCGACCCGGCTCGGGGCGTCGAGTTGACCGGTGCGATCGTCAACGACGGGGTGCTGGAGCGCCTCGACGAGGTGACCAAGGTCGGCGAGCCGGTGCTGGAGTCCCGTCCGCTCGAGCACCCGGCGTTCCCCGGCGCGGTCGTCCGGACGCCGACCATCGTCAGGCTGGATGCCGGCGACACCGGGACCTACTCGCGGGAGTGGTTCGGCCCGATCTCGTTCGCCATCGCGACCGACTCCACGGCGCACAGTCTGGAGATCCTGCGGTCCACCATCGGTGCGAAGGGCGCGCTGACCGCCGCGGTCTACTCCACCGACGATGCGGTGCTGGACGCGGCCGAGACGGCGGCGATCGAGGTCGGGGTGCACCTGTCGGCCAACCTGACCGGCGGGGTCTTCGTGAACCAGTCCGCGGCCTTCTCCGACTTCCACGGCAGCGGCGCCAACGCGGCGGCCAACGCGGCGCTGACGGACGCCGCGTACGTGGCGAACCGGTTCCGCATCGTCCAGAGTCGCCGCCACGGCTGACGGGCGTGCTCACACCGCGCGGCGCATCCGCAGCTCGGTGAGGGTGGGGATCGTGGGGTGCGGCACGCGGACGCCGGTGTCGAGGAAACCCAGTCGTCGGTACGCCCGGTAGGCCCGGTCGTTGCCGACCACCACCTCCAGCATCAGCTCCCGCCGACCGCCGGCGCGCGACCAGCCGGCCACCGCATCGATCAGGTCGGCCAGCAGCCCGGTGCCGCGCCAGGCCGGGGTGACGTACACGGCGTAGACGACGGTGAGCCCCGGCTCGTCCGGGGCCACCGTGCCGCCGGCGTGGCCGACCAGCCGGCCCCCGGGGTCGGCGACGAACTGCGCGGTGTCCGTGCCGGTCGACGTGTAGGCGACGCGGGCGGCGTACTCGGCGTGCGGGCGGGCCGCCGCGTCGGCGATCGTCTCGAGGAAGGCGAGCGGCGAGTCGGCGAGCATCTCCAGCCGGAGGGCCCGCATCCGGGCGCCGTCCCCGGGCCGGATCCGCCGCACCTGCGCCTGTCGTGCCGTCACCCGCTCCGGGCCGGGCCGGCCCGGAGTGCTGGTCATGCCCGCATGCGTACCACAGCGGCGGACGGCAATGCGCATCGCTCGGAATATGCCCGATTTGTGGTCGTGCGCCGCCGTCACGCCTCGTGTAGCGTGCGATTTCGGTCACCGATTCAGCGACCGTCCCCGATCGCCGAACCGGTGCCGTCCCGCGGGCCGGCGCAGCGGACCGCGGGTAGTGATACGCCGCGCATAGTGAGGAAGTGCACCGTGGCACAGGGCACCGTGAAGTGGTTCAACGCCGAAAAGGGCTACGGCTTCATCGCCGTCGACGGCGGGCAGGACGTCTTCGTTCACTTCTCCGCCATCGAGATGGATGGCTACAAGGCGCTGGACGACGGCCAGCGGGTGGAGTTCGAGATCGCCCAGGGCCAGAAGGGGCCTCAGGCCGAACGGGTACGCGTCATCGCCTGAGTCGGCGAGCGGCCCCACGGGTGGGGCCGACCACCCCGGCCGTGATCCGATCCACGGCCGGGCGGGGGTGCGGTGTCGGCGCCGCACCGGGGAGGATGAGCCGTTCCAGCTATCGCTGAGGAGGGTTCGTTGTCCGACCAGCCGCCTCCGACCGTGCCGTCTCCCGCGCCGGGCGACCCCGACCCGGCTTCCGGTGCGCGGCCGGCAGGTCCAGTTCCGGGTGCGCCGCCCCGGGGCCGTACCCCGGTTATCCCACCCCGGAGTCGTCGTGGGGTCCGGGCGGTGTGCCGCCGGCTGCCCCCGGCCCCTGGTACCCGGGCGCTCACGCCTGGCCCGGCCCGGCGTTTCCCGGTTGGTCCGTGCCCGGGGTTGATCCGAATGATCCACTGGTCACTCCGCCAGGTGCCGGGCTGGACGGCTGGTTCGGTCGCTGCCTCGCTGCGGTCCGCCGGGGTTGGCGCCTGCTCCTGCCGATCGTGTTGCTGACCCAGGTGCTGCCGGCCGCGCTGATCAGCGCGCTCACGTACGCGGTCGATCCCTCGGCGGACTGGGAGGCGGCCGCGGCCGACGGGTCCGCGCTGCTTCCCGACACGTTCGCCACCGATCTGGCCACCCTGTTCGGCGTCGTCATCGGCGGCACTTTGCTCTTCGGTCTGGTGCAGAGCGTCGGGTGGGCGGCCGGCACCTGGGTGATCGCCCGACAGGCGGCCGGCGAGCCGGTCGGGTTCGGTGAAGCGGTCCGCTACGGTCTGCGTCGTGCGCTCGGCCTGTGGGCCTGGACCCTGCTGGTGAGTCTGCTCCTCGGCATCGGTCTGTGCCTGTGCCTGCTGCCCGGTCTCTACGTCGCGTTCGCGCTGAGCCTGTTCGGGCCGGTGTACCTCTTCGAGCGCCAGCCGCCGATCGGCCGCGCCTTCCGGATGTTCCACGACCGGCTCGGGCTGCTGCTCGGCCGGGTGGCGCTGATCATGGCTGCGGTGATGGTGGCGACGGTGGTGGCCGGCGTGGTGGAGTCCGTCGGCTCGGTGCCGCTGGGCGTGGACCCGCTGGGCTCTCCCGGCTCGACGGTGGGGCTGTTCGCCGTGATCGTGGTCGCCGCCGTGCTGTCCCTGCCGGCCTACCTCGCCCAGCAGGTCGGCCTGGTGGTGACCTACGCCGAGCAGCGCGCTCATGAGGGGCCGGTGAACGCGGCGCGGCTGGCCGCGGAACTCGGCTGACCGGGGCGGTCGCGCTTGCACTCGGCAAGGGAGAGTGCTAAACAGGTCATTGGCACTCGCATACCGTGAGTGCCAATGGTCGGGGCGGTAGGGCCACGGCCGTACCGGCGTCGCGAGGCGTTGGTACGGCACATGGCCGGTCGTCGCGGGCTATCCGGCCCGGCCGGCGGACGTCGTCGTCGCCAGGTGGCGACGTCCCAAGGTGCGTACACCAGACGGCCCATCCGGGGCACACCCTCGGGTGGCCCGTGAGTGTCCAGGAGGACAACGCCGTATGGCCAAGATGATCGCGTTCGACGAGGAGGCTCGCCGCGGCCTCGAGCGGGGCATGAACCAGCTCGCCGACGCCGTGAAGGTGACCCTCGGCCCCAAGGGCCGCAACGTCGTGCTCGAGAAGAAGTGGGGTGCCCCCACCATCACCAACGATGGTGTGAGCATCGCCAAGGAGATCGAGCTCGAGGACCCGTACGAGAAGATCGGCGCCGAGCTGGTCAAGGAGGTCGCGAAGAAGACCGACGACGTCGCCGGTGACGGCACGACGACGGCGACCGTCCTGGCCCAGGCCCTGGTCCGCGAGGGCCTGCGCAACGTGGCCGCCGGTGCCAACCCGATGGCCCTGAAGCGGGGCATCGAGTCTGCCGTGGCCAACGTCTCGGAGGAGCTGCTCAAGCTCGCCAAGGACGTGGAGACCAAGGAGCAGATCGCCTCCACCGCCTCCATCTCAGCCGGCGACCCCAGCGTCGGCGAGATCATCGCCGAGGCGATGGACAAGGTCGGCAAGGAAGGCGTCATCACCGTCGAGGAGAGCAACACCTTCGGCCTGGAGCTGGAGCTCACCGAGGGTATGCGCTTCGACAAGGGCTACATCTCCGCGTACTTCATGACCGACCCGGAGCGGATGGAGGCGGTCTTCGACGACCCCTACATCCTGATCGTCAACAGCAAGATCTCCTCGGTGAAGGACCTGCTCCCGATCCTCGAGAAGGTCATGCAGTCGGGCAAGCCGCTGCTGATCATCGCCGAGGACATCGAGGGTGAGGCGCTGGCGACCCTGGTCGTCAACAAGGTGCGCGGCACCTTCAAGTCCGTCGCCGTCAAGGCGCCGGGCTTCGGTGACCGCCGCAAGGCCATGCTCGCCGACATCGCCATCCTCGCCGGTGGCCAGGTCATCAGCGAGGAGGTCGGCCTCAAGCTGGACGCCGTCGGCCTCGACATGCTGGGCCGCGCCCGCAAGGTCGTGGTGACCAAGGACGAGACCACCATCGTCGACGGTGCCGGCGACGCCGAGCAGATCCAGGGTCGGGTCAACCAGATCCGGGCCGAGATCGACAAGAGCGACTCCGACTACGACCGGGAGAAGCTGCAGGAGCGGCTGGCCAAGCTGGCCGGTGGCGTTGCGGTGATCAAGGTCGGCGCGGCCACCGAGGTCGAGCTGAAGGAGCGCAAGCACCGTATCGAGGACGCTGTCCGCAACGCGAAGGCCGCCGTCGAGGAGGGCATCGTCCCGGGTGGTGGCGTCGCGCTGGTGCAGGCCGGCAAGACCGCGTTCGACAAGCTGGACCTCACCGGTGACGAGGCGACCGGCGCGCAGATCGTCAAGATCGCGCTGGACGCTCCGCTGCGGCAGATCGCCGTCAACGCCGGCCTCGAGGGTGGCGTCGTCGTCGAGCACGTCCGCAACATCGAGGCGGGTCACGGCCTGAACGCCGCGACCGGCGACTACGTGGACCTGATGGCCGCGGGCATCATCGACCCGGCCAAGGTGACCCGGTCGGCGCTGCAGAACGCGTCGTCGATCGCGGCGCTCTTCCTCACCACCGAGGCCGTCGTGGCGGACAAGCCGGAGAAGACCCCGGCCGCCCCGGCTGGCCCGGGTGGCGGGGAAATGGACTTCTGAGTCCAGCTCCACGACACCGGGAGGGGCGGGCCGCGTTCAGCGGTCCGCCCCTTCCGCGTATCTCCTCAGGCCGGCACCGACCCGTTCCCGCAGGTCGGCAACCGCCCATTTCCTCATATGGCAGCGGCCGTTTCCTCAGGTCGGCAACGGCCGTTGGTTGCGCCGTTTCCGTGCCCGGTCGTACGGCTGCGGTACGACCGGGACCGGCTCGTCCACCACCGCCGCCGGTTCGTCGGCCGGGGGGTCGTCGGTGCCGTCCATCTCCGCCCGCTGCTCTGCGTCGCCGTAGTCGAAGCGGTCGAAGGGCAGCGGGCCGGGTCGTTCGTCGTCCGTGGTCATGGCGCCTCCTCTACCGAAACGGTAGGGGGCGCCGATGGCCGATGCGGGCGAATGAGACTATCAGGTGATCTATCCTATTCGCCCTTTATCGATCCGCGAGCGTCTTCCGGTACAGGAAGAAGACCCGCTCGATCCGGGCGTCCGCACTGCCCGAGTAGAAGCGCACCGGCCCCACCCAGCCGATCTGCGCCGCCGTGACGCCCGCCGCGCGCTGGTCGGCCAGGCACCGGCGCAACAGAACCGCACCGATGCCGGATCCCTCGGCCGCCGGCGCGGTGCCCATCGGGCCGAACCAACTCGGCCGCGACGAGCCCCAGGCGGCGAACCCGAGCACCTCGCCGTCGCGTTCCGCCAGGTGGCAGCCGGCCCGGTCCCGGCCGACCGAGCCGGCCAGTTCCGTGTCCCAGGTGCCGCCGAACGTCGACCGCGCGAAGGCCGTCAGTGCCGGCAGGTCCGCCGGCCCAGCCCGGCGTACCGTCACGCCCTGGCCGGCCAGCCGTCTCTCGGCCGGCGCCGTCGGGCGCAGGGCCGGGCTTCCGTCGGACGACAGATCGGCGGTCATGTTCCAGGCCGTTCGATCCTGGGTGTAGCCCAAGGCCAGCGCCGCGCAGACCGCCGGCGTGTAGCGCACGTCGACGCCCGGCCAGGCGTAATGCGGGGGGTTGCCGGCCAGCAGCACCTCCACCGCCCCGAGCCCGGCGAACCTTTCCTCGGCGTACGCCAGCAGTGCCCGCCCGACCCCGCGCCGCCGGTGCGCCGGGTCCACGGCGACCAGATCCACATGGCCGAGCGTGCCGTTTCCGCCGGAGGTCGAGCCGATCAGCACGCCGACCAGTTCACCGTTCCGGTACCCGCCCAGCACGACCACGGTCCGGTCGACGGCGGCCCGGGGCCAGAGCACGTCCACGACGGCCGGCGCCTCGGCGGCGTCCTCCGGCAGGTCCAGCGCCTGTCCGCACAGCTGAGTCACGGTCGAGAAATGGTCCAGGGCCAGCTCGACGATCTCCACGTCCACGTCCACGGACGCCGACCCTAGAACACCACAGCCGTTCTGTTAAGAAGGAGCCCTGTTGCCGCTCCGGCCTCCCGGGTGGGGTTGACCCGGTTTGACGGACAGGGTCGGTAAGTTGATCTCACGCTACCTTGCTCGTTGGCCTGCGGGAATAGGCCGTCGCCTCATACTCGGCCGGGCTCATGTAGTCCAGGGTGGAATGGCGGCGGCGGGTGTTGTACCACCCCTCGATCCACTCGAAGATCGCCGCACGGGCGGCGGCCCGGGTCGGCCACGCCCTCCGGTCGAGCAGTTCGGTCTTGATCGTGGCGAAGAACGACTCCGCGACGGCGTTGTCCCAGCACTGACCCCGCCCACCAACCGACAACCGCACCCCGTTGCGGTCGGCCAGCCGGGCGTACTGCGCACTCGTGTACTGGCAACCCCGGTCGCTGTGGAAGATCACCGGCCCGGTCGGGCGTCGGACGGCGATCGCGTTGGACAACGCCTGAGCGGGCAGATCGGTCCGTAGGTGGTCGGCGGTCGCCCAGCCCACAACCCGGCGTGAGGCGATGTCGATGACGGTGGCGAGGTACAGCCAGCCCTCCCACGTGTGGATGTAGGTGATGTCGCCGCACCAGCGGGTGTCGACCCGGCCGGCGGCGACGTCGAAGTCCCGGCGGATCAGGTCCGCCGACAACGCCGCCCCCGGGTCGGGCACGGTCGTGGTGCGCCACCGCTTCGGCGTGCGGCCGCACAACCCGGCGCCCCGCATCAGCCGGGCGACCCGCTTGCCGGAGTGCCGCCGCCCCTGGGCGGCGAGTTCGGCGCGGACCCGGGGTGCGCCGTAGGTGCCGGCCGAGTCGGCGTGGATCTGCGCGATGCGGGCGGCGAGGTCTGCGTCGTCGCGTTCCCGCCGCGACGGCCCGGCACGGTGCTGGTAGTAGGCGGACCGGGAGACCTCCAGCAGCTCACAGGAACGCTTCACGTTCCCGTCGGGCCGCGCCTTCTCCGCCTCGATGAACGGGTACACGTTCACCGGGTCTCCCTCACGAAGAAAGCCGTGGCCCGTTTCAGGATGTCGACGTCCTCGCGGAGCCGGCGGTTCTCCCGCCGCAGCCGCGCCAGCTCGTCGCGCTCGTCGCTGGTCAACCCGTCGCTGCGGGTGCCGGCGTCGATGTCGGCCTGCCTGACCCACTCACGGACCGCGGTCTCGGTCAGGTCGAAGTCCCTCACGACCTGCGCCACCGATCGGTCACCCCGCCGGCACACCTCGACGATCTCCGCCTTGAACTCCGGCGTGAACGCTCTGCGCGGCCGGCGTGGTTTCTTGCCCATGCCTTCCATGATGAACATCCTCCCGAGGAGCACACAGCCCCTCTGAGCTGGGATGTCCGTCAAACCGGGTCAGGCCCAGGGGACGGGCCACGGCGCCACGGTCCGCCCCCGACGTCACCGTTGAGCGGCGCGGACAGCCGCGTAGGCGTCGACGAGGCCAGCGCCGGTCACGTTCCGCGGGTCACCGCACCGGTCGGTGGGCAGCGGAACCGGGGTGGCGGTCGCGGCCAGGATCCGCCGGGTCTTGGGCAGGTCCCCCACCAGCGCCGGGTTGGCCGACCACATCAGCGCCGCGACCCCCGCCACCTGCGGCGTCGCCATCGACGTTCCGCTGAGGACGCTGTACCCGCCGCCCGGCATCGCGCTGAGCACATCGTCGCCGGGTGCCATGAGGTCCGGCTTGGCGGCCCCGCCCGCGGCCGGGCCGCGGGACGAGAAGCCGGTCACCCGGCGCTGCCGGTCGACCGCGCCGACGGTCAACACGTCCGGATACGGGGCCGGTGGATCATCGATCGAGCCGCAGTGCGGGCCGGTGTTCCCGGCGGCGGCCACCACCAGGATGCCGGCGGCGTCCAGGGCGGTGGTGGCCGGCCGCAGCACCCGCGGGTCGCAACCCTCGACCGCCGGGCAGCCCCACGAGTTGGTGAGAATGTCCGGTGCCCGGTCCGGCCGGCCATCGCCGAACGGGTCGCCGCCGGGTGGGAAGGGCGCCAGCATGAACTGAAGGCAGTCCAGGTAGTACGCCGGGTTGCCGAGGTTGCGGTCCAGGTTGACGCAGCCGGTCCAGGAGGCTCCGGGGGCCACCCCGACGCCGTCCCGGCCGACGGCGCTGCCCACCGTGTGCGTACCGTGCCCGCCCTGGTCGGTCGGGGCGGTGGTGGCGTTCCACGGGTCGTACCACGAGTCATCGCCGCCCCGGAAACCACCGGCGAGCGCCGGGTGGGAACCGTCCACGCCGGAGTCCGAGCTGCCGACCGTCACGCCGGCGCCGGTGATCCCGAGCGCCGACCAGACACGGTCCGCGCCAATCAGCCGGACGTTCCACTCGGGGCCGCGCGGCGGGGGCGCGTCGCCCCGGCTGGTGCCGGCCGGCGCGGGTAGCGGGCGGACCCGCTGGCTGACCAGCACCCGGTCAACCTCGGGGCGGTCGGCGAGCCAGGCCCGCACCACCGGCCCGCCGTCCACCTCGATCGCGTTGACCAGGTAGTACGGCGTGTGCTTCAGCCGGAGCCGACGCAGGTCACGGCGCAGGTCGGCCTGGCTGCGGTCGGCCGTCTCGACCAGCCGCCGGTAGACCTCGGCGGCCCGGGCGTCGCGACCGGCCCGCCCGGTCGTGCTGGGCACGCCGCCCAGGTCGGCCTGCTCCCGCAGGACCACGAACAGGCGCTCGCCGTGCAAGCCGGGCTGTCCCGGCCCGACGGCCACCACGCCGGCCGCACCCAACAGGACAGCGGTGGCGGCGCCAGCCACCGCCCGGCCCGGCGTCGTGGCGTGCCGCCGGGCGAGCAGCACGCCGTACGCCACGGCGAGCAGGACCGCGACGGCGAGCCCCACGCCGGCGGCGGCTGCCACCCAGAACGGCACGTCCCGGGTGGCGGCCAGGACCAGCGTGATCTCCTCGGAGTCGGTCCAGGCGAGCGGGCCCAGGACGCCGAGCCCGACCAACCAGGCCGCCGCCGCCCGGCCGCCGGTCGTCGTGCGTCGTCCCGCCGCGGCCAGTGCCGCCAGCGCGAAGCCGGCCGGGGGAAGGGTCAGCAGGAGCGGAAGCTGCGCGCCGGACTGCCCGACACCCGCGCCGAGCAGCAGCAGCACGACGCCGGCGACCAACCCGCCGACCAGCACCAGGCGGCCCGGTCGGGGAGGTGTGTCCACGGCGAAGCGAGACCAGAACGCCTCGTCCAGCAGCGCCGCCGCCAGCCCGCCCACGGCCGCCGCGGCGAGTGCGGCGAGCAGCGTCTCCAGCAGCCCGCCGAGCGCGCCGATCCACACCCAGGGCAGCAGTAGCGCGAGGCCACCGGCGAGGCCGAGCAGCGTCACGGAGGCGGGCCGGGGCGCCCGACCGGACGCCCACGCCCGGCGTGCATCCGCGGCACCGCCGCCGTCGGTGTCCGATCCGGCCACGTCGTCTGTCGCCCGAGTGCCGAACCAGCCCGGCGTGCCCGATCCGGCTGGGATGCCCGACCCGCCCGACCCGGCCGGCCCGGGCGGCCCGGCCGGCCCGGGCGGCCCGGCCGGTCGGCCCCCGGTGGACACGGCGGGCCCAGGTGGCGATCCGACGGCCGGGGCGGCGATCCGGCGGCGCCGGAGTCGCTGAGCGACGAGAGCCGCCAGCGCGGCCATGCCGGCGAGCCCGGCGAGGTACGCCTCGTGGTGCACCGGTGGAAGCGCCCGCAGCAGGCTCAGCGAACCGAGGACCAGCAGCCCGGCCGACCACACCCGGCCGGTGCCGCGCACGGCGGCCGAGCGAGGAGCCAGCGCCAGCACCAGGGCGGGTGTGCCGGCCACAAGCACGACGGCCACGGCCGTCACCGGCCAGAGCAACACCGCCCGATCCAGCCCGGAGGCCAGCAGGATCTGGTCGGTCAACCACCCGCCGAGCTGGGCGAGCACGGTGAGCCCGACGATCCACAGCCCGGTGACCACGGCGGCGACCACCGCCCAGGGGCTGCCGCCCCCGGTGCCGGCCGGATTCGGGGTGACGTGGTCTCCGGGGCGTTGAGGCTGCACCGGAAAACAGTACGTCACCGGAAGGCGGTACGCCGCCGCCACGAAGTCGGCAGCGCGCCTGTCACGTCGCGTACCCCGGGGGCGAAACCACGGCGCCTCGGGGCGGGATCTCGACCGGGAGGTCGCCGGACGTCGGCGGGCTGCGGACGGGTTCGGGAAGCGGGTGGATGCGACGGGGTGTCAGCGGTTGGTGATCGTTGCGTGGGGCGGCGGCCCGTCCGTTCCCTCCCGGTCGTCGCGGATGCCGCAGGAGAGGATGGGGCGGCTACGGTGGAGTGCGTGCGTGATCCCAACGTGTCCCGAGCCACCGCCGGTCAACTCTCCCCGCAGCGGCGGGCGGCCGACCTGCGCCGGCTCGCCGCCGAGCGCTTCGACGTCCTGGTCATCGGTGGTGGGGCGACCGGTGCGGGTGCCGCGCTGGACGCCGCCTCGCGTGGTCTCAAGGTTGCGCTGGTCGAGGCCCGTGACTATGCCGCGGGCACGTCCAGCCGGTCCAGCAAGCTGATCCACGGCGGCCTGCGTTACCTGGAGCAGCTCGAGTTCCACCTGGTCCACGAGGCGCTCACCGAGCGGGGCCTGCTGGCCACCCGGCTCGCACCGCACCTGGTCCGCCCGGTGCCGTTCCTGGTGCCGCTGCCCGGCAAGGGGATCCGGGACCTGCCGGCCCGGGTGTTCCGCCGGTCCTACTACGGGGCCGGGGTGGCGACGTACGACGCGTTCGCCGGGGTCTTCGGTGGCGGTCGTGGGATGCCGCTGCACCGGCACCTGACCCGAGAGGGCGCCCGCCGGGTCTTCCCGAGTCTCAGGACCGACGGGCTGGCCGGCGCGATCCGTTACTACGACGGCCAGGTCGACGACGCCCGCCTGGTGGTCACCCTCGCCCGGACCGCCGCCAGCCTCGGCGCGACCGCGGTCACCAGCGCCCGCGCCGTTGGCCTGATCCGGCAGGCCCGCGAGGTCACCGGGGTCCGTGTCCGGGACCTGGAGGCGCCCGCCGGTTCCCCGGACGCCGAGGTCGAGGTACGTGCCCGCACGGTGATCGCCGCCACCGGCGTGTGGAGCGACGACATGTCGCGGATGCTCAACGACGTCGGGCTGCGCCCCGGGGTGCGGGTCCGCGCGTCCAAGGGCGTGCACCTGGTGGTGCCCCGGTCGGCGATCACCGGGGAGACCGGGCTCATCCTGCGGACCCCGACGAGCGTGCTCTTCGTCATCCCGTGGGGCGGGCACTGGATCATCGGGACCACCGACACCGACTGGCGGCTCGACCGATCCCACCCGGCCGCTTCGGCCCGTGACATCGACTACCTGCTTGCGCAGGTCAACACCGTCCTGGACCGTCCGCTCACCACCGCGGACATCGAGGGCGTGTACGCGGGCCTGCGGCCGTTGCTGGCCGGTGAGGCCGACTCCACCTCGAAGTTGTCCCGGGAGCACGCCGTGTTCGAGCCCATGCTCGGGCTGCTGCTGGTCGCCGGGGGGAAGTACACGACGTACCGGGTGATGGCTTCGGACGTGGTCGACCGGGCCGCCCGCCGGCTCGGCGAGGCCCGCCCGTCGCGCACCGCCGATCTGCCGTTGCTCGGCGCCGACGGGTACGCGGCGATGTGGCGCGACCGGGCCGACCTGGCCCGGCGGCACGGGGTGCCGGTCGGTGTGGTGGAGCACCTGCTGGAGCGGTACGGCACGCTCACCCTGGAACTGCTCGCACTGGTCGATGCCGACCCGTTGCTCGCCTCACCGCTGGCCGGCGCGCCCGAGTACGTGGCCGCCGAGGTCACCTACGCAGCCCGCGCCGAGGGGGCGCTGCACCTGGAGGACGTGCTTGCCCGCCGTACCCGGATCTCCATCGAGACCGCGCATCGCGGCCTGGAGTCCGCCGAGCACGCCGCGGAGCTGATGGGGGCGGTGCTCGGGTGGGACGCCGACGCGCGGGCGCGGGAGATCGCGCATTACCGGGCGCGCGTGGCGGCTGAGCGGAACTCGCAGTTGATGCCGGACGACGCGACCGCGGACGCTGCCCGGCTCGGCGCTCCGGACGTGCGGGGCCTCGCCGCGGATCGGGGTGCGGACGGAGATCCGGTCGGACTTCCGTCGTCGTCCCACTGACCGATCCGCGTTGTCCGCAGCGTCCACCACGACTTCCGTCACAGCACCTTGCCGGGGTTGAACAGCCCGGTCGGGTCCAGCGCGGCCTTGATCGCCTGGTGCACCCGCACGCCGACCGGGCCGATCTCGCGAGCCAGCCAGTCGCGCTTGAGCAGCCCGACCCCGTGCTCGCCGGTGCAGGTGCCACCGAGGTCGAGCCCCAGTCGCATGATCTCGTCGAAGGCCCGGCGTCCCCGCTTCAGGCTTACCGGGTCCGCCCGGTCCACCACGATGTTCGGGTGCAGGTTGCCGTCCCCGGCGTGCCCCACGACGCCGATCGGCACGTCGCACTCCGCCGCGATCCGCGTCACCCCGTCGAGCAGCGCGGTCAGCGACCCGCGGGGCACCGCCACGTCGTCGATGACCAGCCCGCCGTTGCCGTCCGGGTGCGAGTCGGCGGCGAACTTCTCCATCGCCGGGTGCGCCAGCCGCCGGGCCTGCAGCAGCGCCGCCGCCTCCACCGCGTCGGTGGCCGCGTACACCTCGTCGGCGCCGGCCGCCGCGCAGACCGCCGTCAGGTCGGCCAGGTCGTCGGCGGCTCGCGGGCCGGTGTCCACGGCGGCCAGCAGCAGCGCCCGCGCGTCGGTTCGCAGCCCCATCGGCCGGTACGCCTCGATCGCCCGCAGGTGCGTCTGGTCGAGCAACTCCAGCAGGCTGGGGGAGAGTCCCTGGACGGCGATCTCGGCCACGGCCGCTCCGGCTGCGGTCGTCGAGGAAAACACCGCCACCATGGTCAACGACTCCGCTGGGGCGGGCCGCAGCCCGACCGTCACCTCGGTGATCACTCCGAGGGTGCCCTCGGAGCCGACGAAGAGTCGGGTCAGGTCGTACCCGGCCACGCCCTTGGCGGTCCGCCGGCCGGTGCGCAGCACCTCGCCGGAGGCGAGCACCACCTCCAGGCCGAGTACGTACTCGGTGGTCACGCCGTACTTGACGCAGCACATGCCGCCGGCGTTGGTGGCCACGTTGCCGCCGATGGTCGACGATTCCCAGGAGCCGGGGTCGGGCGGGTACCAGAGGCCGTGCCTGGCGACGGCGGCGGCGAGCGCGGCGTTGACCACCCCGGGCTGCACCACGGCGATCCGGCTGACCGGATCGATCTCCACGATGGCGTCCAGCGCCCCGGTGCTGATCACCACGGCGCCGTCGACCGCGTTCGCCGCGCCCGCCAGCCCGGTCCGTGCGCCCTGCGGCACGACGGGCGCGCCGTGCCGGGCGGCGGCTCGGACGACAGCCGCCACCTGGGCGGTGTCCCGCGGCCGGGTGACGACGAGGGGGCTACCCGCGGCGCAGAGGTCTGCCTCGTCCCGTTCGTGCGTCCGAAGCAGATCCGGATCGGTCAGCACGGCGTCGTCGCCGAGCGCGGCGCGCAGTTCGTCGAGGAGGGGATCCATGCCGCCGAGGCTACGACCCCCGCCTGTTGGGGTGGACGGGGCCCGAGGTGGCGGTGGCGTGCGGCGGAGGGATCCTTCCGGGTGGTTGCAGGATTCGGTGGGCGCGGTATGGGTAGTACCGGCCGTGGCCCAGGACGGACGACCCTCGCTGAGACAGCGGTTCGGGTTGCGCGACCGTGGCGTGGACATCGACGGCGCGCGGATCGCCGAGGCAGTGAACCAGCTGCACCACCTGGGGAAGGCGAACGTGCGCGACCGCCTGCACCGGGTCCGCATGGCGCTGGGCCTCGCCGTCCAGGCCGGCCTCGCCGCCGGGCTCTCCTGGTTGGCGGCGCACGAACTGCTCGGTAACCCGCAGCCGGTCTTCGCGCCGATCTCGGCGGTCGGCACGCTGGCCGTGTCGGTCGGCCAACGGTTCCGGCGGACGATCGAGCTGATCATCGGGGTTGGTGCCGGGGTGGCCGTCGGTGACCTCCTCATCTACCTGCTCGGCACCGGCCCGTGGCAGCTCGGCCTCGTGGTGACCTCGGCGATCATCCTCACCGTCTTCGCCGGAGCCAGCGTCGCGATCGTCATCCAGTCGGCGGCGACGGCGGTGCTGATCGTCACGCTCAGCCCATCGATCGAGGACCTGGAGATTCCCCGCTTCGTTGACGCGCTCGTCGGCGGCAGCGTCGCGCTGCTGGTCACGGCCCTGCTCCTCCCACTGAACCCACTGCGGGTGCTCAACCGGGCCGCCCGCCCGGCCCTGGACCTGCTGGCCGCGCAGCTGGACGTCGCCGCGGACGGCCTGCGCGACCGGGACCGGGACAAGGCCCAGGGGGCGCTGGAACGACTACGGGACAACAAGGAGGAACTGGCCACGTTCGGCGAGGCGATCGAGGGAGCCAAGGAGACCGCCATGCTGTCGCCGGCACGCTGGCACCGGCGCGACGAGCTCACCCACTACGCCGAGGCGGCCGACCCGGTCGACCGGGCGATGCGGAACAGCGGCACCCTGATCCGGCGGGCGGTCACGCTCATCGAGGACGAGGAGCCGGTCCCGGAGCCGATGCCGGACGCGGTAGCCCACCTCGCCGAGTCGGTGCGGTTGCTCAAGCACGAGTTCGCCCAGGGCGTGGAGCCCGAGAAGGCCCGCGAACGGTCACTGCGCGCGGTCAGTGAGGCCGGCCGGGCGTACGGCGAGGGCGTGGGCTTCTCCGGCAGCGTCGTGATCGCGCAGGTGCGCACCACCGCGAGTGACCTGCTGGTCGCCTCCGGCATCAGCCAAGAGGAGGCGAACCGCCTGGTTCGCAGATCCTTCGGCGAGATGAACCGGTCGGGGTAGTCGGGGCGGGGACGGGAACGGCCCGGAACCGCCCTCGGCCCTGCCCGTCGGCTGACCGGTGCCACGCTCCGGCCCGCGCCGTCCGACCCGTGCGGGTGGGGCTCAGCCCAGCGTGGCCAGCGCGGCGAACAGCCGGTCCACGTGCTCCTCGGTGCTGCCCAGGCCGATGCTGGCCCGCAGCGCTGTCGGTGGCAGGTCCCGCCGGCCGCTCCGGCCGGCCGCCTCGGCGAGCAGGCGGCGGGCGAGTGGGTGGGCGCAGAACAGTCCGTCCCGTACCCCGATGTCGTGGTCAGCCGCGAGGTGGGCCGCCACCTCGGCGGAGTCGCGACCGGCCAGCACGAACGAGACGATCCCCACCCGGGGCGAGTCCGGGCCGAAGGCACGCAACTCGACCACGTGCGGTAGTGCCGCGATGCCGTCCCGCAGCCGGGCCAGCAGCGCCTGCTCGGCGTCGTGCAGCGCGTCCCGGTCCGCCCCGGCGAGGGCGGCGCAGACCGCGGCGAGGGCAACCGCGCCGAGCAGGTTCGGGGTGCCGGCCTCGTGCCGGGCCGGCCCGGTAGCCCACCGGACGTCGTGGGTGGCGGCCCCGACATGGCTGGTCGCGCCACCACCGGCCAGGTAGGGAGGCGCGGCGTCCAGCCAGTCCGCCCGCCCGACGAGTGCCCCCGCGCCGAACGGCGCGTACAGCTTGTGGCCGGAGACGGCCAGGTAGTCGACGTCGAGCGCGGTCAGGTCGACGGGGGCGTGCGGGGCGAGCTGCGCGGCGTCCACCGCGATCCGAGCCCGGTGTCGCCGGGCGACCCGGGCCAGCTCGGTCACCGGCCAGAGCTCGCCGGTCACGTTGCCGGCCCCGGTCACCGCGACCAAAACCGGCAGGTCCCGACCGGGAACGCCACCCCGGCGCAGCTCGCCGAGAGCGGCGTCGAGCGCGCGGACCGCACCGGCCGGGTCGGCCGGCACCGGCAGTCGGACGGAGCCGGGCGGCCACGGCAGCAGATTGGCGTGGTGCTCGCCGCCGAACGTCACCACCGTGGTGCCGGCCGGCAGCACCCGCGCCAGGAGGTTGAGCGCGTCCGTCGTGTTGCGGGTGAAGATCACGTGGTCGTCGGTCCGGGCGCCGAAGAAGTCGCCGACCGTCTGCCGGGCCCGCTCGTAGGCGAGCGTGCAGCGTCGCGACAGCGCGCCGGCGCCCCGATGCACACTCGCGTGCCAGGGAAGCAGATCGGCCACCGCGTCGGCCGCGACCCGCGCGCACGGCGCCGTGGCGGCGTAGTCGAGGTTGACCTGACCGGGTACGCCGAGCACGTCGAGCGGTCCGGCCGTGGTCCCCCGCGACGGCGCCGCCGGGGGGAAGATGGTGAGGGTCATCGACGGTACCTCCGGGTCCGGGACCCCGGTGGGCACACGGGCGGGGTCCGCGCTTGCCCAGCACGCGGATCGGGCCGGGCCCGGTCATCACCCGGGGCACCCCACCGCGAACCTCGACGAGGGTTGCCGGCCAGCAAGCCGGGGCTTGACGCTGGCGCTCGTGACCTGTCGGCAGCATATCGGGGCCCCGATGCGGACGGCCCGCCGGGCCGGCGGTGGCTACGCTGGCGGCATGTCCGACACCCCACCCGGCGCGCCCCTGCCGCCGTCGCCGACCGCCGTGCCCGTTCCGTCGCCGGTCGGTGGCACGCCGACGGCCCCCCGGCGCCGGATCAACTGGATCCGGGCCGTGGTGCTGGCCGGGGTGATCCTGCTGATCGCCGCGTGCGCGGTCTTCATGCTCTTCCGGCTGGGCACGAATCTGGGCGGTGAGGCTCTCCTGATCGGCACGGCGGCCGCCGTGCTCCCGGTCCCGGTGCTGGTGGCCTGCTTCCTCTGGCTCGACCGCTACGAGCCGGAGCCGCTGAAGTATCTGATCTTCTGCTTCGCCTGGGGCGCATTCGTCTCCACCGCGGCCTCGCTGACCGTGAACAGCTACGCCGCCGGCCGGTTCGAGGCGTTGAACCTACCGACCGCGCTCACGGCCGTGCTCGTCGCGCCGTTCATCGAGGAGTTGACCAAGGCGCTCGGGCCGATCCTGCTGCTGATCTTCCGGCGCCGGGAGTTCTCCGGGATCACCGACGCCCTGGTCTACTGCGGGCTGTCCGCGATCGGCTTCGCCATGGTGGAGAACATCCTCTACCTCGGCGGCCACGGGTACGCCAGCGGCGTGCAGCAGTACGGCCCGGCGACCGGCACCCAGCAGGTCATCGCGATCTTCATCGTGCGGATCCTGCTCTTCGGGTTCGCCCACCCGCTCTTCACCTCGATGACCGGGGTGGGGCTCGGCATCGCCGCCCGGTCGGCCGACCGGCGGGTGCGGGTGCTCGCGCCGGCCGCTGGCCTGCTGCTGGCGATGATGCTGCACGGCACGTGGAACCTGCTGCCGACGTTGACCCAGGCCACCGGCCAGCCACTGATCCTGCTGTACGGCTTCCTCGGTGTCATGGTGCCGATCTTCTTCGGCATGGTCGGGCTGGCCGTCTGGTTGCGTTCCTGGGAGGGGCGGCTCACCGAGCGCACCCTGCCTGACTACGTCCGCGCCGGCTGGCTCACCCCGCCCGAGGTGGCGGCGCTCAGCAGCCTGGGGCGGCGGCACGCGGCCCGGGTGTGGGCCAAGCGGGTGGGCGGTGACGCCGGACTGAGGGCGATGCGCGGGTACCAGTTCGCGGCGACCCGCCTCGCGCTGCTGCGCGACGGTATGCGCCGTGGGCTGGACAGCCGGCCGGCCGACCAGGCTCGGGCCGCCGCCGAGGAGCAGCACCTGCTCGAAGCGATCAGCGGCTACCGGGCGTTCTTCGTGGGCCGGGATCCGCAGGCCCCGATCGGCGTCTGGGATGGGCGCCGGTACCATTTGCGCTTCCCGGACGGCTCACAGCGGCCGGTGGACGCTCCGGACGAGCCGGTGGTCCCGATCCCCGTCGTGCTGACTCCGCCGCCCCCGCCGGCGTTCGTGGCCGGCTACGGTCCGCCGCCGGGCTATGGTCCGCCGCCGGGCTATGGTCCGCCGCCGGGCTGGCCCGGCTTCCGCCCGCCGGCGCCCTGGCCGCCCGGCCGGCCCTGACGCCCCGGGCCGGGCCTGACGCCCCGGGCCGGGCCTGACGCCGGTCAGGTCAGGTCATCAGGCTGGTCAGGAAGTCGCCGAGGCCCTGCGCCATCGCCATCAGAACGGCGCCGATGGCCTTGAACATCTCCGCGGCGCCCTCGGGTCGGAACGCCATGAAATAGATCAGGAACGCGACGCCGCCCCAGAGCAACAGCTTCTTCACCAATACCGGCATCGTCCCTCCCCAGGGCCTCTGGTGCGGCTGGCTTCCCGGGACGGAGCGGTGCAAACGGTGGGTGCGCTTCAGCAGTGCCGACTCGGCGCGGGCCGGCCAGCGCTGCTGGAACACGCCAGAGGTGCGGCTGGAAAACGCTAGAGGTACAGCCCGGTCGAGTCCGGTTCGACGCGCTCAGCGGCGACGGCGTGCACGTCCCGCTCGCGCAGCAGCACGTAGCCACGCCCGTGCAACTCGACCTCCGACCGGTCGTCCGGGTCGAAAAGGACCCGATCCCCGGAGACGATCGAGCGGACGTTCGGCCCCACCCCCACCGCGGTGGCCCACGCCAGCCGCCGGCCGACCGCGGCGGTCGCCGGGATCACAATGCCGGCGGTGGAGCGACGCTCACCCTCGCCCTCCTCCACGCGCACCAGCACGCGATCGTGTAGAAGCCGGATCGGCAGGCCGGACTCGAGATTCTGGTCGGCGGTCACGTCGCAGACGCTACCGTGTCCCGCTTCGCCGGCCCTGGCGTGGTTACCCGGCCGGGTGCGGCGGGCAACGTGTGGCGGATCTGCTCTACGGTGGCATGATCGGGCGTATCCTGTCCGACCTGACCCGTGGCCGGTACCGCCATGCCGGTGCAGCCACATCGCCGGGAGGTGCGCTATCGCCGGGAGGTGCGCTTGAGCCGCTTCGAGCGGATGCGTGGACGGGTCCGTCGCGCGTACGAGTCGGGCCGTGCGGCGCTCCGCGCCCGGCGCGAGTCGGTCGATGCCCGCCGTACCGAGGCGGCCGTCGAGCCGCGCACCGCCTCGCCGGCGGCGCCGGGCCCGGTGGCGCCTGCGTCGGCGACCGTGGTCGGCGGGCAACCGCCGGCCGCGATGCACACCTCCACGATCAGCCGGGACGACGCCGACGTGCCGCACGCGCTGCGCATCAGCGCCGCGTGGTCGTGGCGGCTGATCGCGGTCGGCATCGTCGCGTGGGCCCTGTTGAAGATCGTCGGCCAGATCCGGATCGTGATCATCCCGCTGGCGATCGCGTTGCTGCTGTCGGCCCTGCTCGCTCCGGCGGTCGGCTGGCTGCTGCGGGCCCAGTTCCCGCGGTCGCTGGCGACCGCAGTGGTGTTGGTGGGCGGGCTGGCCGGGGTGATCGGAACGCTGACCCTGGTGGTCAACGAGTTCATCCAGGGCGTGCCGGAGCTGAGCGAGAAGGCTTCCCAGGGCGTACGCCAGATCCAGGACTGGTTGAAGACCGGCCCGCTGCACCTCGACGACGGCCAGTTGGACCGCTACATCAAGGAGGCCGAGGACTGGGTCAACTCCAACACCGACGGGTTGACCAGCGGGGCGCTCAGCACCGCGGCCACCCTGGCCGAGGTGCTGACCGGCACGATCCTGGTGCTCTTCGCGACGTTCTTCTTCCTCCGGGACGGCAGCCGGATCTGGCGCTTCCTGGTCCGGCTCCTCCCGGTGAACGCCCGTTGGAAGGTCGACGACGCCGGTCGAGCGTCCTGGCAGACGTTGGGCGCGTACGTGCGGGCGACGGTTCTGGTCGCCTTCATCGACGCGGTCGGCATCGGGATCTTCCTGGTCGTGTTCGACGTCCCGTTCGCCCTGCCACTCGCCGCGCTGGTCTTTCTCGGGGCGTTCATCCCGATCGTCGGTGCGACGCTGTCGGGTGTGGTCGCCGTGCTCGTCGCCCTGGTCGACAGCGGGGTGATCACCGCGCTGATCATTCTCGGGGCGGTGGTCGGCGTGCAGCAGTTGGAGGGGCATGTGCTCCAGCCGCTGATCATGGGTCGGGCGGTGGCGATCCACCCGCTTGCGGTGATCGTCGGAATCACCGCCGGTGTGGTCCTCGCCGGGATCACGGGCGCGTTGGTCGCGGTGCCGCTGATCGCCGTGCTCAACACCGCCGTCCGCCGCCTCGCCGCCCGTACCGTCCCGGCGACCCCACCGGACGCGGTGGTGGTGGCGAGCCAGGCCACCTGAGCAACCCTGCCCACCGCGCCGCCGCCAGGACCGGCGGTTTCCCACGCTGTCAGTGAACGGGTCCCGCGGTTTCCGCGCTGTCAGTGAACGGTTCCCGCGGTTCCCTCGCTGTCCATGAATGAGCGGTCTCGGCGGGCGCCAAGGCCGCTCGTTCCCTGAGGGCGCGCGCGGAGTCAACGGGCACGCCGGGTCGGGGCGGGGCTGACGCCCGGGGTCAGGTCCTGGCGAGGCGTTCGAGGGCGCCGCGGGCGACGTCCGGGCGGGTCGTGTACCAGAATGGGGGCAGCGAGCGGCGCAGGAACGGGCCGTATCCTCGGGCGGTCTCCAGCCGGGAGTCGAGGACCGCGACCACGCCCCGGTCCCCGGTGGCCCGGATCAGCCGGCCCACCCCCTGCGCGAGCCGGACGGCGGCGATCGGCACACTGACCGCGGCGAATCCGGACCCGCCGGTCGCGTCGACCGCGGCCGCCCGGGCGGCGGCGAGCGGCTCGTCCGGCCGGGGGAAGGGCAGCCGGTCGATGACGACCAACTGGCAGGAGTCGCCGGGCACGTCCACCCCCTGCCAGAGCGACATCACCCCGAACAGGCAGCTCGACCGCTCGTCCCGGAACCGGCGGACGAGCAGTGGCAGCGCCTCCTCGCCCTGCAGCAGCACCGGCAGGTCGGTGTGGGCCCGGATCAGCTCCGCGGCCTGCTGCGCCGCCCGTCGGGAGGAGAAGAGCCCGAGCGTACGCCCGCCGAGCGCCTCGATCAGCCCGCGTAGCTCCGCGCCGGCGGCGTCCGGCAGGCCGGACACGCTGGGTCGGGGCAGGTGCGCCGCGACGTAGAGGATGCCCTGCCGGGCGTAGTCGAACGGTGACCCCACGTCGAGTGACCGCCACCCCGGCCCGCAGGTGGCCGGGGCGGCCGGGGCGGTGGCGGGTCCGCCACCCGCGGCGGCGGCGAGGGCGGCGGCGGCCGGGGACGGTGGCGCGGTGGGGACGTCCAGGCCGAGGGCCCGGGCAACCGTGTCGAAACGGCCGCCCAGGGTCAGCGTCGCGGACGTGGCGACGACGGTGCGTTCCTCGTAGAGATGGGTGGCGAGCGTGCCGGCCACCGAGAGCGGGGCGACCACCAGCGCCTGCCGCCCGGTGGCGTCGTTCCGTTCCACCCAGGCCACGTCGTGGTCGGGCTCCTCCAGCAGCCGCTGGGCCGTGGTCGACAGCTCGTCGAGCACCGCCTTCACCTGCTGCTTGCGGACCGGATCCGGATCGTCGGCCTTGACGTCGCCGATCGCGTCGAGTGCGGCGCGGGTCGCCGCGTCGAGCAGCGTGCACGCCGCACGCAGCGGGGCCGGCAGCCCGGCGGTGATCCGCCCGGCCGGCGTCTCGCCCAGCCCGACGGCCAGCGCGTCGCCCGCGGCGGTGAGCGCGTCGGCGGTCTCCGGGCGCAGCAGCGGCCGGGCCCGGCGGGTGGACCGGTCGATCAGTTCCGGCACCAGTTCCGCTTGGGCGGCGGAGGAGACCCGGTCGGCCAACTCGTGCGCCTCGTCGACGACGAGCAGCCGGTGCGGCGGCACGATCTGCCGCCCGGCCAGCATGTCCACCGCGAGCAGGCTATGGTTGGTCACCACGATGTCCGCCTCGCGGGCGCGTGCCCGGGACGCCTCGGCGAAACACTCCGCCCCGAACGGGCAGCGGGTCGCCCCGACGCACTCCCGTGCCGGCATCGACACCAGCCGCCAGGCCTGGTCGTCGACGCCCGGGTCCAGTTCGTCGCGGTCGCCGGTGCCGGTTTTCTCCGCCCAGTCGCGTAACCGCTGGACCTGTCTGCCGAGCCGGCCCGCCTCGCCGAGCCACGTCGTCCCCCCGGCGGGGCGGGGGGCATCGAAGAGTGTGTCCCCCGGCTCCTCCTCGGTGGCGCTGTCGAGCCGGGCCAGGCAGAGGTAGTGGTGCCGGCCCTTCAGCACGGCGAAGGTGGGACGCCGGCGCAGCAGCGGTTCCACCGCGTCGGCGAGCCGGGGCAGGTCGTGGTCGACGAGCTGGGACTGGAGCGCCAGGGTGGCCGTGGAGACGACCACCGGGCCGTCGACGGTCAGCGCGGGGGCCAGGTACGCCAGCGACTTGCCGGTGCCGGTGCCGGCCTGCACCAACAGGTGCTCGCGGGCTGTCACGGCCGCCTCGATCGCCGCCGTCATCTCCTGCTGGCCGGGGCGCGCCGCGCCGCCGGGCACCGCGCCGACCGCCGCCTCGAGCAGGTCGGCCCCGCTCGCCGGGCTGCCGGAGCGCCGGCCCTGAGCACGGGACGACGGGCTGGCGGAACCGGTGGCGGTGCGCGGCGGGGTCACCGTGCGACGGTACCCGCCGATCCCGACAGGCGTCGCCCGACGGGCGCCGTGGCGTCCTCACGGTGGGCCGGCGGCCGGCCGCCCGGTTCTTTCCCTGCCGCGCCGGTTCAACCGAATCGGCTAGGGTGCCAGTCATGCCGAGCGACGTGGTCCGCGTGATCTACCGCAAGTACGACGGCAGCGCCCACCGCGACTACCCGGCCCGCCGGCTCACGGAGGACGACCTCGGCGTCTGGCTGGGGGTGACCACCGGCACCCCCTCGGTCTACCACGGCCGTCCCTCGGTCGAGCAGATCCCGTTCGTGCTGCTGGTGCCGCACCACGCCTGGTGGACGGGCATGTTCAACCCGCCGCCACGCACCAGCGAGGTCTACTGCGACATCACCAGCCCGGCCCGGTGGGTGGACGAGGACACCGTGCACCTGGTCGACCTCGACCTCGACGTGGTGCGCCGTCGGGGCACCGGCCTGGTCGAGTTGCGGGACGAGGACGAGTTCGCCGTGCACCGGCAGCGGTTCGACTACCCGGACGAGGTGGTCACCAAGGCGGAGGCGGCGGCCCGCTGGCTGCTCGGTGCGCTCGGCGATGACACCGAACCGTTCGCCACGTCGTACCGGAAGTGGCTCGCACTGGTGGTGTGAGCCGGGCACGTGGCCGCCCGGGGTGGAGCGGCGCCCTGCTGGCCCGGCCCGTGGTCACGGGCGGCACGGGTCAGCGGCGTCGGACCGGGACAGGGGCGACCGGCACGTCGTCGGCATTGCCTCGCGAAGACCCCGAGCGGGCCTGAATCGTCCACCGTGACGTCGGGGAGGAGCGTGACCGTCGGAGGGAAGCGGAGCTTGGCGGGGTAGGCGAGGATGCGGGCATGAGTGCTATCGATGTGTCGGGTGTGGTGGGGCCGGTGGGCGGGGCGATGCGGAGGAGGCTGCGGGCGGGCGCCGGTGGCCGGGTCGATCTCGCGGTGGTCGACCCTGGGTCGACCCCCGGCCTGCCGGGCCGGGACGTGACCGGCGACGACCGCAAGGGCTGGGCCCGGGCGCAGGTCGGGCTGCTCGGCGGGGAACTGGCCCGGCAGCAGGAGATGCTGTTCGCCACGGCGAAGGCTCGGGCGGGAACGACGGGCGAGGCGGCGGCGCAGGCGACTGGTGGGCCGCGGGGTGGGGTGGCGGGTGGTGCGCCCCGGGTGCTGCTCGTGCTGCAGGCGATGGACTGCGGCGGTAAGGACGGCGCCGTCAAGCGCGTCGCCGGGGCGATGAACCCGCTCGGGCTGCACATCCGTTCGTTCGGTCCGCCCACCCCCGAGGAACTTCGGCACGACTTCCTGTGGCGGATCCGGTGCGCGTTGCCGCCGCCCGGGTACGTCGGGGTGTTCAACCGGTCCCACTACGAGGACGTGCTGGTGGCCCGGGTCGAGTCGCTGGTGCCGGAGACCGTCTGGCGGGCCCGGTACGACGAGATCAACACCTTTGAGCGGGAGCTGGTCGACGCCGGGGTGACCCCGGTCAAGGTGCTGCTGCACATATCGTACGCCGAGCAGCGCCGGCGGCTACTGGAGCGGCTGGGCGACCCGCGTAAGCACTGGAAGTACGACCCGTCGGACGTCAACGCCCGGGCCCGCTGGGACGACTACCAGACCGCGTACGCGGAGGCGTTGAGCCGGTGCGACACGGAAGCCGCGCCCTGGTACGTGGTCCCCGCGGACCGCAAGTGGTACCGGGACTGGGCGGTCGCGCACCTGCTGAGGGAGACGTTCGGCGCTCTCACGCTCGGGTATCCTCCTGCCGGGTTCGACCTACGGCGGGAACGGGAGCGGCTGTTGGGGTCTGAGAAAAGGGTGAGGGTTAATAAGAGGTGAATAGGCGGTGAGGGGGGTCTGGCCGGTGTTGGGCCGGCGAATCCCTGGATCCGACGTTACCTACCATCCCCAGGCAGGTGTGTCTCCGTGCCGCCGCCACCCCCGCCACCGACACGACGAGGTCTGTGCTGTGAAGTTTCCCTTCCGCCCGAACGAGGACGCCTTCTACGAGCTGTTCACGAGGGCCGCGCACAACCTGGTGCGGGGCACCCGGCTCCTCAACGAGTTGGCCCTGCCCGGCGTGGCGGTGGAGTCGGTGAGCGAGCGGCTCACCGAGGTGGAGCACGACAGCGACCAGATCACCCACGAGCTGTTCAAGAAGATCAACTCTACCTTCGTCACGCCGTTCGACCGGGAGGACATCTACCGGCTCGGTTCTCAGCTGGACGACGTGATGGACCACCTGGAGGCGGTCGGTAACCTGCTCTACCTGTACGGCCTGACCCAGCTCCCCTCGCTGCCGCGGGAGATGCACGAGCTGGTCAACGTGCTGGACCAGCAGGCCAAGCTAACCGCCGAGGCGATGCCCCACCTGAAGACCATGAAGTTCCTCGAGGACTACTGGATCGAGTGCAACCGGCTGGAGAACGAGGGCGACCAGGCGTACCGGATGCTGTTGGTCCGCCTCTTCTCCGGCGAGTACGACGCGCTGACCGTCCTGAAGATGAAGGAGGTGGCCGACGAGTTGGAAGCCGCCTGCGACGCCTTCGAGCACGTGGCGAACACCGTCGAGACCATCGCGGTCAAGGAGTCCTGATCCGTGAGTCCGGAACTCATCGCCGTGCTGGCGGTGATCGCGGTGGCTCTCGTGTTCGACTACACCAACGGCTTCCACGACGCCGCCAACGCGATCGCGACCAGCATCTCCACCCGGGCGCTGACCCCGCGGGCGGCCCTGGTCATGGCCGCGGTCGGCAACTTCGTCGGCGCCCACTTCGGTGCCGAGGTGGCCAAGACCGTGGGTGGCGGGCTGGTCAAGCTGCCCACCGGCACGTCCAGCCTCGGCATCGTCTTCGCCGGCGTGGTCGGCGCGATCATCTGGAACATCATCACCTGGTACTTCGGCCTGCCCTCGTCGTCGTCGCACGCGCTGATCGGCGGCCTGGTCGGCTCGACCATCGCCGCGTCCGGCACCGTGCTCTGGACCGGCATCGGGGAGAACGTCGTCATCCCGATGATCCTGTCGCCGTTGGTCGGCTTCCTGCTCGGCTACCTCGCGATGATCGCCGTCCGGTGGATCTTCCGGAAGGGGCAACCCGGCAGGCTCAACCGGGGCTTCCGTTGGGCACAGACCGCCTCGGCCGCGGCCATGTCGGTTGGCCACGGCATGCAGGACGCCGCGAAGACCATCGGCATCGTGGTTCTCGCGCTCTTCGTGGGTGGCTTCCAGGACGACGCCACGGTCATCCCGGAGTGGACGTTCTGGACCTCGGCCGCCGTCCTGGCCGTCGGCACCTACGTCGGTGGCTGGCGGATCATCCGGACGCTGGGCCGGAGGATCATCGACCTGCGCCCGCCGGAGGGCTTCGCCGCCGAGACCGTGGCCAGCTCGGTGCTCTACTTCCAGGCCCTGGTCCTCGGTGCGCCCATCTCCACCACGCACACGATCACCTCGGCGATCATGGGCGTGGGCGCCACCAAGCGGCTCTCCGCCGTTCGCTGGGGCGTCGCCGGCAACATCATCGGCGCCTGGGTGCTGACCTTTCCCGCCGCCGGCTCCATCGGCGCCCTGATGTACCTCCTGGCCCGCCCCTTCTTCGGCTGAGTGGCCAACCTCCCGCCCGCCCCTTCTTCGGCTGAGCGGCCACGTGGGGCCCCGCCGACGGCTGGGCCCGACGTCGTCTCACGCGTAGTCGACGCCGATCTGCGCCCGGATGTCGTCGAGCAGCGCCATGATCTCCAGGGTCGCGGAGTGCGGCACCAGCGGGCTCTCCAGGAGCCCCTCGGCGAGGCAGCGCTGCACCTCGCTGGCCTCGTACTGGTAGCCGTTGCCGACCAGTTCGCCCGTGGTCGTCTCCGGGTCTTCGCCGACTCGGTGCAGCGTGACCGAGCCGGGCCGGAAGAACGGCTCCGGCAGGTCGATCCGCCCCGCGGTGCCGGTGACCGAGGCGACCAGCCCGGTGGCGCCCACCATGCCGCAGCTCAGCGTGGCGACTGCCCCGGAGTCGTACCCGAAGACGATCCCGGTGTTCTCGTCCACCCCCTCCGGGCTCAGCTTCGCCCACGACCGGACGTGGTCGGGCACCCCGAGCAGCAGGTGGGCCAGACTGACCGGGTAGACCCCCAGGTCCAGCAGCGCCCCACCACCGAGGGCGCGGGCCCGCGATCGGTGCTCGGGCGGAAACGGCCCGGTCACGCCGAAGTCGGCCCGCACGCCGGTCACCGTGCCGACAACCCCGTCGGCAACCAGCTGGCACACCCGCCTGAGCAGCGGGTTGGTGCGCATCCACATGGCCTCCATCAGGAAGACCCCGGCCGCGCGCGCCGTGGCCACCAGCTCCCGGCTGGTGGCCAGGTCGAGGGTGAACGGCTTCTCCAGCAGAACCGGCCGGCCGGCCCGCAGGCAGGTCAGGGCAGCCGCATGGTGGGCGGCGTGCGGGGTGGCGACGTAGACGACGTCCACCTCCGGGTCCGTCGCCAGGTCCGACCAGGAGGCGTACGCCCGGGGCGCGCCGTGCCGGCGCGCGAAGCGCTGTGCGCTCTCGGCGGTCCGCGAACCGACCGCCACCAGTTCGGCATCCGGCACCAGCCGGAGGTCGTCAGCGAAGCGGCCGGCGATCTGACCGGTCGCGAGAATGCCCCATCGCGTCATGGTGGCAACGCTACTGAAGATCAGCGAACGGACCGGGTCGGCGCCCGGGAGCCGGAGCACCCCGGGAGGCATGCCCTAGGCTCGCCGCATGACGATCGATCCCGACGGCTTCCCCGCGCCGGCGGCGCTGGTGGAGCATGCCCGGCGGTTCCACGCCGAGGGTGGCGTCCCCGCGGTTCCCCGGGTCGCGGCCACCGTGTTGCTGCTCCGCCCGGCCGGCGGCCGGCCCGAGCGCGCCGTGACGGACGGCGCCGACTTCGAGGTGTACCTGATCCGTCGGGTCGCCGCGATGGCCTTCGGCGGCATGTACGCCTTCCCTGGTGGTGGGGTCGACGTTTCTGATTCGCAGGCCCACGTGGGCTGGGCGGGGCCCGCCCCGGCGGAGTGGGGAGCCCGCCTCGGGTTGGCGCCGGCCGCCGCGCAGGCGGTGGTCTGCGCCGCCGCGCGGGAGGTGTTCGAGGAGGCGGGTGTCCTGCTCGCCGGCCCGGACGCCCGCACCGTCGTGGGCGACGTGAGCGGGGACGACTGGGAGGCGGCCCGGGTCGCGTTGGAGCGGCGCGAGGTGGGCTTCGCCGACCTGCTCGCCGAGCGGGGGCTCACCCTCCGGTCGGATTTGCTGCTGCCGTGGAGCCGGTGGATCACGCCGGAGTTCGAGCCGCGCCGCTTCGACACGTACTTCTTCGCGGCGCTGCTGCCCGCGGGGCAGCTGACCCGGGACGTCTCTGGCGAGGCCGACCGGACGCTGTGGGTCCGCCCGGCGGACGCCGGCGAGCTGACGATGCTGCCGCCCACGCTGGTCACCCTCGGCCAGGTCGCGGCGTGCGGCGACCTGGCCGGTGTCGGTGCGGCCTCGGCGACCCGCGACCCCGCGACCCCGGTCACGCCCCGCCTCGACCTCCGCCCCGACGGGGAAGCCCGCTTCGTCCTCCGCTGAACGGCCGGACGCGGAACGGGTGGTCACTCCCGCGAGAATGACCACCCGTTCCGCGTTGTCCGCACGCGTGCCGGAGATTCCGGCCGACCGAGACTCCGTGACTCAGCCGAAGCGGCCGGTGATGTAGTCCTCGGTCTTCTTCACGCTCGGGTTGCTGAAGATCTTCTGCGTGTTGTCGTACTCGATGAGGCGACCCGGGTCGCCGGTCTTCTCGATGGAGAAGAACGCGGTCCGGTCCGAGACCCGGGCGGCCTGCTGCATGTTGTGCGTGACGATGACGATGGTGAACTTGTCCTTCAGCTGGAACATCAGGTCCTCGATGGCCAGCGTGGAGATCGGGTCGAGCGCGGAGCAGGGCTCGTCCATCAGCACCACCTGCGGCTCGACCGCGATGGTGCGGGCGATGCAGAGCCGCTGCTGCTGACCGCCGGAGAGGCCCGCGCCGGGCTTGCCGAGCCGGTCCTTCACCTCGTCCCAGAGGTTCGCCGAGCGGAGCGCCTTCTCGGCCGCCTCTTCCAGGATCGACTTGCGGCGGACGCCGTTGAGCCGCAGGCCGGCCACCACGTTCTCGAAGATGCTCATCGTCGGGAACGGGTTGGGCCGCTGGAAGACCATGCCGATCATCCGGCGGACGGCGGTGACGTCCACGTCGCGGTCGTAGATGTCCTGGCCGTCGATGGTCAGGCTGCCCTCGACCCGGGCACCGGGGAGCACCTCGTGCATCCGGTTGATCGACCGCAGGAAGGTGGACTTGCCGCAGCCGGACGGCCCGATCAGAGCGGTGACCGTCTTCGGCTCGACGGTTAGGTTGATGTCCTCGATCGCCTTGAACCCGCCGTAGTACGCGGTGACGCTCGAGGCTTCGATGCGCTTGGCCATGGTGGTACCTCCGGGGTTCAGCGGCTGAGCCGGTTGCGACGGGCCAGCAGCTTCGCGGTGATCGTCAGGATCAGCACGAGGGCGACCAGGGTGAGGGCCGCGGTCCATGCCCGCGCGGGCGCGTACTTGGACGCGTCGCCGGCCTGCTGGTAGACGAAGAGCGCCAGCGAGGACTGGTTGTTCTCGAACGGGTTGAAGTTGATCGCCGCTCCGCCACCGGCGACGAGCAGCACCGGGGCGGTCTCGCCGGCCGCGCGGGCGATGCCGAGCATGACACCGGTGACGATGCCCGGCAGGGCGGTCGGCAGCACGATCCGCAGGATCGTCTTCCACTTCGGCACGCCGAGCGCGTAGGCGCCCTCGCGCAGCGGTGCCGGGACCAGGCGCAGCATCTCCTCGGTCGACCGGACGACCGTGGGCAGCATCAGCACGCTCAGCGCCAGTGCCGCGGCGAAGCCGGAGAAGAACGGCCGGCCGGTGGGGCTGAGGTACGGCGAGATGACCAGGATCCAGAACGCCAGGATGAACAGGCCGGAGACGATCGACGGGATACCGGTCATCACGTCGACGAAGAACCGGATGGCGAAGGTGAACTTGCCCCGGCCGTACTCGACGATGTAGATCGCGCAGAGGATGCCCAGCGGGACGGTGATCAGCGTGGCGATACCGACCTGCTCCAGCGTGCCGATGATGGCGTGGTACGCGCCACCCTCCGGATCCCGTGCCCCGATGTTGTTCATCGAGGTGCCGAAGAAGTTGGCGTCGAACCGCTCCAGGCCCCTGCTGAGCAGCGTCCAGACCACCGAGGCCAGGGGCAGCACGGCCAGCACGAACGCTGAGTGGATCAGGGCGCTCCAGGTGCGGTTGCGGGCCGACCGGCCACCCTCGACGGCGTTGGCCGCGAGGTAGAACCCGGTCAGGTAGAGCAGCGCCCCGATCACCAGGACCAGGACCGGACCGCCGATGCCGGCGCCGTACACCAGCGCGGCGGCGAGCAGCAGGGCGGCCAGCGCGATGGCTGGCGCGGCGTACCTCGGCAGGCGTCGGGCGCGCAGCGTCGGCGGTTGGTTCGGCGGGCGGGTGTGATGCGAGGTGACGGTGGTGGTCATGCGGCCGACTCCGTGAACTCCCGGCGGCGGTAGATGATCGCCCGCGCGGTCATGTTGACGATCAGAGTGATGGCGAAGAGCACCAGACCCGAGGCGATCAGTGCGCCCCGACCCGTCTCGTTCGCCTCGCCGAACGTGTTGGCGATGTTGGCGGCGATGGTGTTGCCGCCGTTCTCGATCAGGTTGAACGAGATGTTGAAGGTGATGCCGAGGGTCATGGCGAGCGCGATGGTCTCGCCGAGGGCGCGACCCAGGCCGAGCATGACCGCCGCGATGATGCCCGGGCGGCCGTAGGGGAGCACCGCCGTCCGGATCATCTCCCAGTGGCCGGCGCCGAGCGCGAGGGCGGCCTCCTCGTTGGCGGTCGGGGTCTGTAGGAAAACCTCACGGGAGAGCGAGGTGATGATCGGCAGCACCATGATCGCCAGCACCAGGGCACCGAGCATGATCGACTTGCCGAAAGGTCCGTCGCCACCGAAGACGGGGAGCCAGCCGAAGTACTTGTTGAGCCAGACGGAGAAGTCGCGGACCGGATTGATGAAGATGTCCCGTCCCCAGAGGCCGAAGACGACACTGGGCACCGCCGCGAGCAGATCGATCAGGAAGCCGAGGGTGGTGCCCACCCGGCGCGGCGCGTAGTGGGACAGGTAGAGCGCGATGCCAAGGGCGATCGGCACCGCGATCAGGAGTGCCAACACCGAGCTGAGCACCGTGCCGAAGGCGAGGGCGCCGATGCCGAACTTCGGCTCTGCGTCGTTCGGGAACCAACCCTCGAATGTCCAGAAGTTCTCGGTGTTGGCTTGCAGTGCCGGGACCGCCCTGGCGATCAGGAAGATCGCGATCGCCGCGATGATCACCAGGACCGTGCTCCCGGCGGCCAACGTGAGGCCGCGGAAGGCCCGTTCGGCGCCGAACTTGCGGGCCCGCGGCAGTGCGCCGCCGCCGCCCAGCCCTGGGCTACCGGGGGTGCGAAGTGGTGCCTCGGCCGGAAGCGCCGAGGCACCGGCGGGACGCTCGTGACTCGGGGTCACGGGGGTCCCGCCGGTGCCGGCGTCGGCCGAGCGGGGAGGGATGTCACCCATCAGCTCGCTCGCTCCGATGTGAGATTCGTGGTGTGGTGCTACCGGTCAGGTCAGGAAAGGCTCTTGACAGCGGTCTCGACCTTGGCGCGGACGGTCTCCGGCAGCGGGGCGTAGCCCAGCTCGGTCAGGTCCGCCTGGCCCTCGGTGCTGGCCGCGTGGCCGAGGAAACCCTTGACCAGCGGGAGCTTGTCGGCGGCGATGCCCTTCTCGCAGACGATCTCGTACGTCACCAGGACGATCGGGTAGGCCCCGGCCTCCTTGGTGTTGTAGTCAATCTTCATCTTCAGGTCGTTGCCCTGGCCCTCGACCGTGGCGCCCTGGATGGTCTTGCCGGCCGCCTCGGCGGTCAGCGCGGCGAACTCGCCGGCGCCGTTGCCGACCTTGGCCATCTTCAGGCCGCCGTTCTCGGCGTACGACCACTCGACGTAGCCGATGCTGCCGTCCTGGTTCTTGATGGCACTGGCCACGCCGTCGGACTTGGCCGCACCGGTGCCACCCGGAGCCTTCCACTCCTTGGCCTTGCCGAAGGTCCAGTCCGCCTCGGCGGTCTTCGACAAGAAGTCGGTGAAGTTGGCGCTGGTGCCGGACGAGTCCGAGCGGTGCACCGCGTTGATCGCGGTCGACGGCAGCGTGGCGTCCGGGTTGTCGGCCTTGATGGCCGCGTCGTCCCACTTGGTGATCTTGCCGGCGAAGATCTTGGCCAGAGTGGCCGGCTGCAGCTGGAGGTCGTCCACGCCGTTGAGGTTGTAGGCGATGGCCACCGGGCCGATCACCATCGGCAGGTTGATGGCCTTGCCGGTGTCGCACCGGGCGTCGGCCTTCGGCTGCTCATCTTCCTTCAGCGCGGAGTCCGAGCCGGCGAAGTCGGCCGTACCGGCGATGAACGCCTCGATACCGGCGCCCGAACCGGAGGGCTCGTAGTTGATTCGCGCGTCGCTGCACTTCTGCTGGTACGCCTTGATCCACTCGTCGACGGCGTTCTTCTGCGCCGAGGAGCCCTGAGCGTTCAGCGTGCCGGTGGCGCAGTCGGCCGCGGCGGACGACCCGGAGGCCGACGGGTTGGCAGGCTCGTTGTTGTCCGAGCCGCATGCACTGAGAGCGAGCGTCGCGGTAAGAGCGAGGCAGGCGAGAGTGCCGTGCCGCTGGAGCTTCACCTGAGGGGTTTCCCTTCACGTCTGGCTTGCAATCTGGCGCCCCGGGTTCGGGGCCGGAGGAGCCGGCACGCTGACCGGCTGGACCAAAAGTTAGGAGTGCCAGGTGACTGGTTCGCCGGTCGCAAGTGAATGAGGGGTGAACACGCGCGGCCTTTGTGATGACTGCTCGCTTAGGGTGGGTTGTCCGTTACGTGAACTCGCCTACCACTGTCGGAAGTATGGACATTTGTCCGGCTGGCCGTTACCGGGCCGAGTTGTGGCCGTTATCCGGCGGTGACCCCCGGGCGTGGGCGCGCCCACGCCCACGCCCGGGGGGCGGGCCACCTGACGTCACCGTGCCACGGAGATGGCGAACGGCGCGAAGCCGTGGCGGCGCAGCTGGTGCGGGACGAGGAGGATCAGGGTCAGGAGATCCGGGCCACCTCGGCCGCCACCCGCTGGCGCAGCGACTCGGGCAGCGACGCGAAGCCCAGTTCGGTGATGAGCTCCTGGCCGTCGGCGCTGACCGCCCACCCCAGGAAGCCCCGGACCAGCGGCACCTCGTCCACGGCCAAACCACGGTCGCAGACGATCTCGTACGTCACCAACACGATCGGGTAGGCCCCGTCGGCCCGGCTGCCGCTGTCGACGTCGACCCGCAGGTCGTCTCTCGGCTCGGGGACGACCTGCGCGGCGGCCTCCGCCGACGGGGCCGTGAAATTGCCCGACGCGTTGCGGATCCGGGCCACCGACAGTCCCTCGTTGCGGGCGTTCGACAGCTCCAGGTAGCCGATCGCGCCGTCGGTGGCGCGGACCGCCTCGGCCAGCCGCTCCGATCCCTCGGCGCCGCTGCCGCCGGATGCCGGCCACTTCCGGTCGGAGCCCAGTGTCCACTCCGCCGGTGCGGCCCAGGCGAGATAGGTGGTGAAGGTCTCCGTGGTGCCGGAGTCCTCGGCCCGGTGGATCGCGTGGATCGGTGCCGGTGGCAGCGACGTTCCGGGGTTGTCGGCCCGGATCACCGGGTCGTCCCACCGCTTCACCTGGCCCGTGAAGATCCCTGCGAGCGTGCCCGGGGTCAGCCGCAGCTCCGGGACGCCACCGAGCTGGTAGGCCACCGCGACCGGGCCGATCACCATGGGCAGGCTGATCGCCCGTCCGCCGGAGCACTGCACGTCGGCTTGGACCTGCTCCTTCGGCTCGAGCAGGGACTCGCTGCCGGCGAAGTCCGCGACACCGGAGACCAGAGCCTTGATGCCGGCGCCCGATCCGGTGGCCTCGTAGTTGATGGTCGACCCGGGACACGACCGCTGGTACGCGTTGATCCACCGCTCCATGGCGTTGCGCTGGGCCGAGGAACCCTGCGCGTTCAGCGTGCCGGCGGCGCAGAACTCCTTCGGGACCGGGCCGTCGAGCCGACCGGACGCGCACGCGGCGAGCAGCAGCGTGCCGCACAGCCCGGCCAGGGTGGCGCACACCCACCGGCGGTGCGGGCCGGTGGGCGTGCGCCGCCGCCACGTCGCCACCCGCCGGCCGCCCATTGCTCAGCCCAGCTGGTAGTTGACGTGCGCGGACCAACGGGCGAAGCCGAGCCGCTCGTACAGCGCCACCGCCGCGGTGTTCGACTCGTCGACGTAGAGCATCACCCGGTCCAGGCCGCGGACGTCCCGCAGGTATGCCAGGCCGGCCGCGGTCAGCGCCCTGCCGAGCCCGCCGCCGTGCGCTGTCGGGTCGACACCCAGGACGTACACCTCGCCGATCCGGGCCGCGCCGGGCCGTTCGTGGACCTTGGTCCAGTGGAAGCCGCGCAGCTCACCCGTCGACCGGTCGACGGCGAGCAGGAAGCCGGCCGGGTCGAACCATGGCTCGTCGAGGCGTACCCGCAGGTCGGCGGCGGTCCAGCGGCCCTGCTCCGGGTGGTCGGCGAAGGCCCGCGCGTTGAGCGCCAGCCACGCGTCGTCGTCGGCGCCGGGCCGGTACCCGCGCAACGTGACCCCGTCGGGCAGGCGCGGCTCCGGTATCGGGGCGGTGAGCGGGCGGCGCAGTTGCCAGAGCACCCGGGCCCGCCGGAACCCGAGGTCGACGGCGAGCGCGGCGGCGGACGGATGGTCACCGTGCGCCCAGGCCCGCAGCGGCCCGGTGGCGGCCGCCAGCACACCGCGTGCCAGTGCCCGTCCGGTGCCGCGTCGGCGGTGCGCGGGATGGACGACCAGTTCCACCCCGGTGCCCGCCGCCGGGTCGGTGGTGTCCAGGTGCGCGTATCCGGTCAGGGTGCCGTCGTCGGTGCGGGTGGTGAGGTGTGCCGCCGGGGCCTCGGGGTCCCGAAGCCGGAGCAGGACGTGCTCGTCGAGTGGGCCCGCGCCGTCGGCGTCCCCGGCGGTGTCGGCCAGGGCCAGCACGTCGGCGATGTCCGCCGGGCCGAGCCGGTCGGTCCGGGACACCCGGTCGGTCGTGGGTTCGGCGCTGCTCATCGGGTCACCGTAGCCCGTGCCCCCGGTCCGTCGCGCCGGTCGAGCC
Source organism: Micromonospora sp. WMMA1363 (assembly GCF_030345795.1). Taxonomy (NCBI): domain Bacteria; kingdom Bacillati; phylum Actinomycetota; class Actinomycetes; order Micromonosporales; family Micromonosporaceae; genus Micromonospora; species Micromonospora sp. WMMA1363. Next base: position 3,482,593 of record NZ_JAUALB010000001.1, on the reverse strand, counting down.
GGTTGCGCGGGTCGGGCCGATCGGGTCGGTCGAGCCGATCGGGCGGGTCGGGCCGGTCGGGCGGCGTCCGCCGCGGCCGTCATCATGTCCTGCCGGGCGGTAGCGCCTCCACGTGGAACCGGCCGGTGAGGTAGCGCAGGATCCGGTAGAGCGCGTCCACCGTGCCCTGTCGATCCCCGCCGGCGTCGTGCAGCAGCACGACCGCGCCGGGCTCCACGTTGTTGATCACCATTGACGAGATCCGGTCGGCGCCGGGCGTCTGCCAGTCCGCCGGGTCGACCGTCCAGTGCAGCGGGATCATGTCGAGGTCCTCCGCCACCGACACCACCGAGTAGGTCCATGCCCCACCGGGCTGGCGGTAGTAGGCGATCGTGGCGTCCGGCACCGCCGCCCGGATCGCCTCGCTGGTCCGGATCAGGTCGGCTCGGATCCAATCCGGCGACCGGGCGCCGAGCGTGATGTCGTGATCCCAGGTGTGGTTGCACAGGGTGTGGCCGTCGGCGACGATCGCCCGGATCAGCTCCGGGTAGTTGAGCGCGTTCTCGCCGACCACGCAGAACGTGGCCGTCACGTCGAACTCGCGCAGGATCTGCAGGATCTGTGGGGTGTAGAGAGGGTCCGGCCCGTCGTCGAAGGTCAACGCGACCGTCTCCGTGCCGGTGGTGCTGCGAGCGCCGTACGTGGGGAGGCCGTCGACGTTTTCGGGCCCGGCGGTCCCGGCGGGCCCGGGTCGGGTGGCCCCCTCCGGGGCGCCAATCGACGGGGACGGGCCCGCGCCGCTGTCCCGGTCGTCGGCCGGCGACGGGCCGGCGTGGCGGGGGGTGTCGGTGACGCCGGCGGGCGGCCGGTCCGGGACGAGGCTGCGGCCGAGCGCGTACGCGGAGCCGAGCAGCGCCACCACCACCAGCGTCACGATGCCGAGGGCGCGAACGGCCGGGGAGACCCGCATCAGTCGGCCCGCCCGCGTCGAGCCGCAGACCCCATCGTCACCGCACGCACTGTCGCCCCCTCTGACTGGCCCAGCCGGCAGTCAGAATAAAGTGAACTTACTGCGCGAAACGGATGATTCCCCGATCGAGTCGGGTCAGACCGGCAGCGGCGCCGGCTCGCTCTCCGGCAGGGAACGGGACGGCGGGACGACGAACTTGTAACCGACCTGGCGCACCGTGCCGATCATCGACTCGTACTCCGAACCGAGCTTCGCCCGCAGTCGCCGGACGTGCACGTCCACGGTGCGGGTGCCGCCGAAGTAGTCGTACCCCCACACCTCGCGCAGCAGTTGGTCCCGGGTGAAGACCCGGCCCGGGTGTTGTGCCAGGAACTTGAGCAGCTCGAACTCCTTGTACGTCAGGTCGAGCGGTCGGCCCTTGAGCCTGGCGGCGTAGGTGTCGGGGTCGATGGTGAGCTCGCCCGCCCGGATCGAGCCACCGGTCCCGGCGGCCGCGTTGCTCAACCGGCCCACGACGAGACGCAGCCGTGCCTCGACCTCGGCCGGGCCCGCCGAGGCGAGGATGACGTCGTCGACGCCCCAGTCCGCGCTGAGCGCGATCAGGCCCGCCTCGGTGACCACGGCGACCAGCGGCACGCCGAGCCCGGTGGCGTGCAGCATCCGGCAGGTGGCCCGAGCCTCGCTCAGCTCGGAGCGGGCGTCGACCAGCACCGCGTCGGGGCTGGGGCCGGCGACCAGGGTCCGGACGTCGCGTGGGGCGGTGCGGACCGAGTGCGGCAACAGGTCCAGTGCCGGCAGCACAGCGGACGGTTCACCTGCACGCGCGGTCACCAGCAGCAGGATCTCCACGATCACCTCCGTCCCGGCGGCACTCGGCCGCGCACGACCAGCGGCACGCCTCGCGGGTGGCGCTGGGAACTTAGGTGGGTCCCGGCGTCGCTGACGGGCGGGTAACGGCTTGAGCGTAACCGATGGCCCACGCTGAGCCTCCTGCCCATTTCCCGTTTGCCCGGTGTGCCCGTGATCGGGCCGCGGATTTAACGTGCCCGAAACCGCGACCCCCCGTGGTGCCCGCCGGGTCCGGCACGGTCGCAGCTGACCGCGGGGTCTGGCACGATCGGTGGGTGTTTCCCTCCAGCACGCCCGAGGCCGGCCGTGCCCCGCGGCCCGACCAACCATCCGCTGGCGCGTCGCCGGTGTCCCGCCCCGGCGACGACGAGGCCACCCCGCCCGTCGCGGTGCGCCGGTCACTCGCGCTCTCCGTCGCCGGTTTCGCCGCGCTGCTCGGGGCCGGTCTGGTGCTGGCGGCACAGACCTCCGGTCCCGGTAACCGGCTGCCGTTCACCATCGTCGTCCTCAGCGTCCAGGCGTTCTCGGTGCTGGCCTGGACGACGGCGGTGCGGCCGCCCGCGCTGGCGGTGGTCGGCGCGGTCAGCGCCGTCGCCGCGGTCGCGGCCGACGCGGTGGCCGTGCGGAGCGATGTCGCCCGGCTGATGCCGCTGGTGCAGGTCCTCCTCGCGGGCCTGGTCGTCGCCGTCCTGGGGCAGCTCGTCCGCCGGGTCGACCGGGTCCGGGTGACCGACGGGCTGCGGGGCACCGCGCTGATCGTCGCCGGTGTGGTCGCCGTCGCGACGCTGATCACGCTGAGCCGGACTCCGGCCGGCACCCAGACCATCGCGGTCTGCCTCACCGCCGCCGGCGTCGCCCTCGCCGTCGCCCGGGTCACCGACGCGTTCGCCGCCTGGCCCCGACTGGCCCCCCAGGTTCCCCGGGGCGCCGCCGGCGTCGTCGGCGGGGCCATGGTCGGCACGCTCGTCAGCGCGGTCCTCGGCAGCTACCTGGTGACCCCGTTCACCCCCACCCGGGCCGCGATCATGGGCTTGGTCGCGGCCGTCGCCGCCGTCCTCGCCGACCTCGCCGTGGGGTACGCGGAGGCGGGCCGGCTGATGGCCGGTGAGCAGCCCACCATGTGGGTGGCCCGGCACATGCAGGGTCCGCTCGCCGGCTTCGCCCTCGCCGCGCCCGCCGCGTACGCCATGTGCAAGCTGGTGCTCTGACCCCGCGGTTGAGATCGTGCCCGTTCGGGTACCACCGTCGCGGCACGGCGGCGGCAGGACGACAGGAGGCAACGTGACCGAGGAGTACGCGTACCAGGTGCGGCCCCGCCGGCGGGGCCGCCGCGCGCTCGTCGTCCTCGTCGTCCTGCTGCTGGTCCTGGTCGGGCTGCTGGCGGTGGCCGACCGCGTGGCCGTCGGGGTGGCCGAGCGCGTGCTCGCCGACCAGGTCCGGCAGGAGGTCGCCAACCAGGATGTCCGGTCCTCCCCGCCGGAGGTCGAGATCGGTGGTTTCCCCTTCCTCACCCAGGTGTTGAACGGCCGGTACGAGCGGATCTCCATCGGTCTGCGCGAGGTGCGCGGGTCGGTGCGGGGCGACGCGGTGGCGCTGCCGACGCTCGATGTGGACGCCCGCAACGTGACGGCCTCCCTGGACACCATCCGGTCCGGGCAGGGGGACGTGGTCGCCGAGACCGTCACCGGCACCGGCATCATCAGCTACGACAGCCTCGTCGCGCTGCTCGACCGCGAGGGGCTGGAGCTGGGTGAGCGGGACGGTCGGCTCGCCGTCACCGCCCCGGTGGACCTCTTCGGGCAGCGGCTGACCGCCACCGGCGCGGCCGACATCGAGGTCAGCGAGCAGGGCCAGGTGGCGTTACGGTTCAACGACCTGACCGCCGAGGGGTTGCCCGACGTGGCGCCGGCCCGCGCCCTGCTCAACACCTACGCGCAGAGCATCTCGATCGACGTGCCGCTGCCGGCTCTGCCGTTCGGGCTCGTCGTCCGGGAGGTGCGGGCGCTGCCCGAGGGGCTCCAGGTCACCGCGGACGCGACGGACGTGCCGATCAACTCGGTGAGCTGACGGGCGACGGCTCGACGGGCGCCACCCGCCGCCGATGTCCCGGATGCTGGTCGGCGCGGTGGTCTCGCCCGGGATCACTGGTAGGCTCCCTGGCCATGGGGACGTTCCTCACCAAACGGCGCGCGGTCGACCTGTGCCGCGTGGCCACCTGCCTGTGTCGCCCCGTCATCTGACGGCGGGGCTGTCCTCGGCTGCCTGACAGCGGCCGGCACGCAGGGGCGTCTGTCTTCCCTGTTCTCCCTGTCAACGCCCGGCAGCGGCGCCGTCGCACGAACCCGTGATCCGTCCACCCGGTGGAATCCGCGCGGTGCGATCGTCACGTCTTTCGATGCCTCGTGCTGGTACACCATCCATCCTCACCAGGGAGTGATCTGATGAGTCGCGACACCGCACTCGTCCCGGCCGACTGGGCCGAGAAGAACCTCGACGCCCCGGGCGTCGTCTTCGTCGAGGTCGACGAGGACACCTCGGCCTACGACACGGGCCACCTGCCCGGCGCGATCAAGCTCGACTGGAAGACCGACCTCCAGGACCCGATCCGCCGGGACTTCGTCGACAGGGCTCAGTTCGAGGCGCTGCTCTCGGAGCGGGGCATCGGCAACGACGACACCGTGATCCTGTACGGCGGCAACAACAACTGGTTCGCCGCGTACGCGTACTGGTACTTCAAGCTCTACGGCCACCGCGACGTCAAGCTGCTCGACGGCGGTCGCAAGAAGTGGGAGCTGGACGCCCGGCCGTTGGACAGGGACGCGGTGAGCCGCCCGGCGACGCGGTACGTGGCGCGGCAGCCGGACACCTCGATCCGGGCCTTCCGGGACGAGGTCGTGGCCGCGATCGGCACGACGAACCTGGTCGACGTGCGCAGCCCGGACGAGTACGCGGGCCGCCTGCTCGCCCCCGCCCACCTGCCGCAGGAGCAGGCGCAGCGGGCCGGCCACGTGCCGACGGCGATCAGCGTCCCGTGGTCGAGGGCGGCCAACGAGGACGGCACCTTCAAGTCCGACGACGAGCTGCGCCGGATCTACGCCGAGGCCGGGCTGGACGACAGCAGGGAGACCATCGCGTACTGCCGGATCGGCGAGCGCTCCTCGCACACCTGGTTCGTGCTGCAGGAGTTGCTCGGCCACCGGAACGTGAAGAACTACGACGGTTCCTGGACCGAGTACGGCTCGCTGGTCGGCGTGCCGGTCGCGCTCGGCGACGAGCCGGGGGAGGCCTGACATGACCGCATCCACCGCTGCCACGGCCGCCGGCTGCGCCGCACCCGACCAGGCCGCCCCGCTGCCCGCCAGCCTCGACCTGGAGAAGGAGACGGTGATCACCGGCGTGGTCCGCTCCGCGGAGGGCGAGACGGTGCCCGGCGCGTACGTCCGGCTGCTGGACGCCACCGGTGAGTTCACCGCCGAGGTGGTCACCTCGCCGGCGGGCCAGTTCCGCTTCTTCGCCGCCCCCGGCGCCTGGACGGTGCGGGCGTTGTCCCGGCACGGCAACGGCGACGTCGTGGTGACCGCCGCCCGCGGCATCAACGAGGTGGCCGTCACGGTCACCGACTGACCCACGCTCTGATCGACTGCGGCCCGCCACCCGCTGGTGGCGGGCCGCAGTCGTCCGGTCGGCGCGATCCCTGGTATGCGCCGGTCCTGTGACGGGCCGCGCGTCACGTGACGGGCCGGAGGAACCGTCGGGAGCAGTCGCCGTCGTGGTCGGGCCGCAGCAGGCAGCGCCAGCCGTGGCCCAGCAACCGGTCGCAGAAGACCTGGTGGTGTACGTCGGGTGCGCCGTCCACGGTGACCGTCGTCTCGCCGAGCACCAGCTCGGGCAGGAAGGCCAGGGACCGGGCGAGCGCGCGGGCGAGCAGGTGCGCACCGGCCAGGTCGGCGGCGCGGAGGGTCAGGTGAACGACGAAACGCGGCCGGTCGTCGACGTCCGGCGCGGTCACGCCCGCACGCCCGGGGCGAACCGGGACTGCCAGTCGCGCAGCGCCCGCTTGATCCGGACGTTCTCGTCGCGGGTGCGTCCCAGCTCGGCGTGCAGCGCGGCGAGGTCGTCCGCGACCCGGCGGAGGAACAGCTCCACCTCGGTCGCGTCGACGCCACGCCCGGCCCGCGCGAACTGCCGCTCCCGCACCTGCCCCGGGCTCAACGGCCGGCGCGCCGCCGACCGGTAGTGCCCGCCCGCTTTGCCGGCGACCAACCGGCGGCCGTCCGCGTCGCCGACGCCTGCGGTGGGGCGGACCGTGTTCCCGCCGCCGGGCGAGCCGGTGCGATCCGCGGGGTGGCTCGGGGCTGGACGGTCCGCCCTTCGACGGAGACGCCGGAACGGGTTACGCACGTCGACCACCTCTCCTGACCGGGTGGGCCGGGGTGAGCCGTGGTGCCCAGCCCACCCCGACCGGGGGATCGAGCCCTACTCGTTGCCACGCGAGGAGCACTCGCCGGTCAACTTATGCGCGTAAGGCGCAAGAGTCAAGGTCAGGTGAGCGTCGGCTTGTCGAGGTGCCGGGAAGCGTGATCGAATCGAAGGGCCACGCGAGGAGCGCCATGCCTGCTGTACCGGATTACCTGAGAATCTCCAACCAGATCATGTCGGACGTCGAGAGCGGCAAGCTCAAGCCGGGCGACAAGCTTCCGTCGATCGCCCAGCTGTGCGAGCTGCATCAGGTTGGCGCGTCCACGATCCGCCAGGTGTTCATCCGGCTTGAGGCGCTCGAGGTGATCGACCGCCACCAGGGCAAGGGTGTCTTCGTCACCGATCCGAAGACCTGGCTCCGCAAGCCGTAGGACCATCCCTGCCGGCGGTCGGGCCGCTGTCTGCGCTCACGTGCTGTTCAGGGGTGTACGGGATGACTGGTCGCTGTGGGGCCCGGCAACGGCGCGCGTTTATCCACAATCCCCGGAGGGCCATCGGCCTGCCCGCCGTGAATGACGACGACGGCGGATTAACGGGCGAGTTGACCCGGACGGCTGCCACGCCCTCCGACGAACGTCGACGGTCAGTCGCTCGGCGACGGTGGGACGGTCAGAGTGCGTCAACTCGGAGTTGCGCAAGTATTCACCATCGCGACTCTGTTGGTGCTTCTGGGGTGAAAGGGGCGGGTCTTTGGCTTGGTTGGGCGGGCGTAGGGTCTTTCGCGTTCGTCCGGTTTGATCTAGGGTCGCTGGGACGTGTCGACTTCGGGGGGTCGGGTTTGTTGGCCGGTGTGGTGTGGCCGTGGGGTGGCGGGCGGCGGGTGGCCGGTTTGGCTGCCGTGGTGGCGGTGGTCGCGGTATTCGGCGGGGTGGTCGTGCCGGCGGCGTCGGCGTCGGCGGCGTGTGTCGATGAGGTGGCGACTGTCGAGGCCGCGTTGGCGACGGCTGAGGCCTGTGATGCGCAGGTTGAGGTGTCTTCGATGCGGTCGGAGACGTTGTTGGCGTATGCGAATCCGGATGAGACGATGACGGCGGTGATGTCGCCGGTTCCGGTTCGGACGTTGCAGGGGTCTGAGTGGGTCGATATTGACACGACTCTGGCGCGTAACGGTGACGGGACAGTGTCGCCGGTGGCCACGACTCAGGATTTGACGTTGTCCGGTGGTGGTTCGGGTCCGTTGTTGACGTTGGGTGAGCCTGGTCGGCGGATTGCGTTGACGTGGTCGGCGGATTTGCCGGCGCCGGTGCTGAGCGGTGACCTCGCGACGTATCCAGAGGTCTTTCCGGGCGTGGATTTGCAGGTCCGTGTTGGTGACAGTTGGTATCAACAGTTGTTTGTGGTGAAGTCGGCGGAGGCGGCGGCAAATCCCGCGTTGGCGTCGCTGTCGTTCGATGTGGCGACGGAGGGTGTGACGCTGCGGGAACAGTCGGACGGGGCGATCGAGGCGGTGGACGCCGCGGGTGAGGTGGTGTTTGCCGCTGCAGCGCCGTCGATGTGGGCGTCTCCCGACTCGTCGGGGATAGAGGTGGCAGCCCGGTCCGGGGAGTGGTCGCCGGCGGTGTTGGACGCCCTGGTGGGTGCGGCGGCCGTTGATGAGCCGGTTGAGCCGCATCGGGTGCGGATGGATGCTGAGGTGTCGCAGTCGCGGTTGACGGTGGTGCCGGTGCAGGAAGTGCTGCGGTCGCCGGATGCGGTCTTCCCGGTTTACATCGATCCGAATTTTGCGTATCCGTCGCCGGCGTACTGGACGAACGTGATGGACGACAACCCGAACCACTCGTATTTCAACCAGCATGACGAGTTGAAGGTGGGTCGGCAGTGGAAGACGTCGAATGTGTGGCGTACGCACATGCAGTTCCACAACTTTGCTGCCATGGCTGGCTCGAGGATCCTGTCGGCGGAGTTCAAGGTGACTGCTGATCATACGGCGGATTGTGCGGGTACGGATATCCAGTTGTGGGAGACGGAGCATATCAGTCACTTCTATCAGTACACGTGGAATACCGCGGCTAATGGCTGGTTGAAGTATCTGGACACGAAGCATTTCGATGCGAATGAGGCGTCGTGTCCCAAGGGTGACGACGACAACGTGTTTGGTGGGGCGTTGAAGTCGGCGGTGCAGGCGAGGGTGAGTGCCGGTGCTACCGCGATGACGTTCGGTATGCGGGCGGCCAGCGAGTCTGACTACTATCAGTGGACGAATTTCCTGCCGAACAAGACAGCCCTGGTTGTGCAGTACGACATGGTTCCGGCGCGGCCGGTCGGAAAGCCGTTCACGACGACGTCGGATTGCTATTTGCGGTGTTCGTCTCCGGCGGTGGTGCGGAATCTGAGGCCGACGTTGCGGGCGCAGGTGCAGGACGCGGATGGCGGTGTGTTACAGACGGCGTTCGAGATCCGGACGGCGGCGAGCCTGTCGGCGCCGATCGTGGTGAGTAGCACGACGATGCCGCGGTCGTTCGTCACGACGTCGGGTAACGCGACCGCGACCGCGACGTCTCAGGTTCCGGCGGGCAAGTTGGCGTCGGGGGCAACGTACTACTGGCACGCGACCACAGTGGACGAGCTGGGGTTGTGGAGTGGCTGGGGCCCCTGGTACAGCTTCACGGTCGACACGTCCCCGCCTGAGTTGTCGTCTGTTACGTCAAGCGCGTTTCCTGCCAAGCAGTGGGGCGCTGAGGTGGGCACCGCGGGCACGTTCACCCTGACTTCCGCTTCGGATGCCGCCGAGTTCACCTGGCAGGTGGATGCGGGGCCGGTGACGACGGTGTCGGCGACGGGCGGTGACCCGACCACGGTGACGACCGATTCGTACGCGCCGGCGACGGATATGGTGCACACGTTGTACGCGAAGGCGAAGGACGTCGCAGGCAATGTCGGTCCGACTGCCGAGCACCAGTTCTGGGTGACACCGGCTCCTAACCGCTGCTGGAACTGGCGGTTGGATGAGACGGCGGGGACCACGGCTACGGACTCGGGTAACCAGGACGCCGGTGATGTCGTGTGTCCGCCGATCGGTTCTTCGGTGACGGCGATGCCCGGCACTCTCTCGTCGGGAGCGACCTGGGTGGCGGATCCGGAGCGTGGGCAGGTGGCCAGCTTCGACGGTTCGGGCGAGATCGCCACGTCGAGCCCGGTGCTCGATACGACGAAGGCCTTCACGGTGACCGCGTGGGTGAAGTTGACGGATCTGGCGTCGGGCAACGTGCAGACGGCCGTTTCGCAGGCTGGGGATGACGTCAGCGATGTGAGCCTGCAGTACCGGCAGGATGCGAATGGTGGAGCGGGTGGATTCTGCTTCACGATGGCTGCAGGTGACGGCGGGCTGACGGCCGCCTGCGCGGAGCCGGTGTCGTGGCCAGTCAGCGAGGGCGAGTGGGTGCATCTGGCCGGTGTGTACGACTCGACGCAGGGCATGGTCCAGGTGCACGTGATGGGTGACCCCGTGCGCTGCGCGGGTGATTTCGGTGAGGCCGCTCTCGCGTCATCCCCGCCGGCCGGCGGCGCGTTCCTGATCGGACGCGGGACGCAGGGCGAGGACGACACGCCCGCGCATCAGCTCGTCGGGCAGGTGTCCGATGTGTATGCCTTCCAGCGGGTACTGAGCAACGTTGAGATCTGTCGGATGAGTTCGCCGTAGCGCGGTGTGTCAGCGGGTTGGTTTCGCGCCAGACAAAAGGGCGGGCAGCCGGTCCGCGGGAGTCGTGACCGGATGGGTGAGGGTCACCCGCTATTGAGAAATATGCAGCATCGGTAGCGCAGTCAGGTCCGAACGCGTAGGGGAGCGGCGTGGTGAGTGCAGTAGGCCCGGGTCGACGCCGGAGTCAGGGTTTCGGTCGGCGGGCGGGGCGGTCGGTGTGGTTGGCTGCGGGCTTGTCGGCGGTGCTGACGCTGACGATGTTGGGTGAGCAGCCGGACGCGGTGGCGGCGCCGAAGTGGGATCCGCCCAAGCCCAAAGACGCTGCCGGGGTGGCGGCGCGTGCTGGCAAACCCACTCCTGGCCGTTCTCATCATGCCGATGCGTCGAGGGTGACGGCGGGGGCGAAGGATGTGGTGTGGCCGTCGGGGACCGCGGTCGCTGATGTGGCTGCGGCGACCGTGGCGGCTGGTAAGGCGCGTACGACCCGGGCGGGGTTGACCGGCCCGGTCCGTGCCCGCGCCGGCACTCTTCCGGTCACGGTGTCCGCCGTGCCGCCGGCGGATGATGTGTTGCCGCGTAGGGGTGCCGCTGCGGCGGTGTCGGCGGTGAAGGTGAAGGTGCACGACCGGGCCGCCACCGCGAAGGCCGGTGTGGAGGGACTGCTGGTGTCGGCTGCCCGCGCCGATGGGAAGCCCGGGGTGGGGCGGGCGCGGGTCCAGGTCGACTACGCGGGCTTCGCGCGGGCCTATGGTGGGGGATGGGCGTCACGGCTGCGGTTGGTGCAGCTGCCGGAGTGTGCCCTGAGCACGCCGGAGGTGGAGGCGTGTCGCACCCGCACCCCCGTGCCGACGGACAACGACACCGCGAACAGTGAGGTGGCGGCCACCGTGGCCGTCGGGGCGCGGGCGTCGATGGTGCTCGCTGTCGAGGCCGGGGCGTCGGGTGACAACGGTGACTACACCGCGACGAGTCTCTCGCCGGCAGGCCAGTGGCAGGTGTCCACGCAGACGGGTGACTTCTCGTGGTCGTATCCGCTGCGGGTGCCGCCCTCCCTCGGCGGACCGGCGCCGGATGTCAGTTTCGCGTACTCGTCGGGCAGTGTCGACGGTCGGACGGCGTTGACCAACAACCAGGGTTCCTGGATCGGTGACGGCTGGGATACCTGGCCGGGGTTCATCGAACGTAAGTACCAGTCGTGTGACGACGACAATCCTGGTCACAAGACCGGTGACCTGTGCTGGTTCAGTGACAACGCGACCCTGTCACTCAACGGCCACGCCGGGGAGTTGATCCGGGACGGGTCGGTGTGGCGGCTCCGCAACGACGACGGCACGAAGGTCGAAAGGCTGACCAACTCGGCGCGGGGGAACGGCGACAACGACAACGAGTACTGGAAGGTCACCACCACCGACGGCACCCAGTACTTCTTCGGCTACCACAAGCTGCCCGGTTGGAGCAGCGGCAAGCCGGTCACGGACTCGACGTGGACGGTGCCGGTGTTCGGAAACAACCCGGGTGAGCCGTGTTACGACGCCACGTTCGCCGACGCCCACTGCGCGCAGGCGTGGCGGTGGAACCTCGACTACGTCGTGGACCCGAACGCGAACTCGATGGCGTACTTCTACGGCACGGAGACCGGCGCCTACGCCCGTGATCTCAACCCCGACCAGCGCACCACCTACGACCGCGGTGGGTATCTGAAGCGCGTCGAGTACGGCATGCGCGCCAACGCCGAATACAGCCAGGCGGCGCCGCTGCGGGTGCTGTTCACCACCGCCGAGCGGTGCCTCACGTCGTGTTGGAGCGGGGCGGCGTGGACGTCGGATCCGGTGACCGCGAACTGGCATGACACCCCGTGGGACCAGTACTGCAAGACCGCGCCGTGTACGACGCAGGGCGCGCCGACGTTCTGGAGCGCGCGCCGGCTGGCGAAGGTCACCGCGCAGACCCGGAGCGGCACGTCCACGTATGCGGATGTGGAGTCGTGGGCGTTGCGGCACGAGTTCCTGAACGCGGGTAACGGTGAGACCGTGCCGATGTGGCTGCGGGGGATCACCCGCACCGGGCATGTCACCACCGCCGGCGGTGCGGTCGTGTCGGACCCGGAGATCACGTTCGACAGTGGTTCTGATCCGTTGCCGAACCGGGTCGACGGCCCGGACGACGACCGTACGGCGCTGTATCGGTGGCGGATCAAGGCGGTGCACACGGAGACCGGTGGGGACATCATCGTCTCCTACTCCGGTGCGGACTGCACCCGCACGACGCTGCCCAGCCCGGCGACCAACACGAAGCGGTGCATGCCGTCGTACTACTCCCCGGACGGGCAACCGCCGACGTTGGACTGGTTCCACAAGTACGTCGTCACCCGCATCGACCTTGATGACACGGTCACGGACCAGCCGTCCGAGGTCACCCTGTACGACTACGACACCCCGGCGTGGGCGTACAACACCGACGAGTTGACCAAGGACAAGTACCGCACCTGGGGGGACTGGCGCGGCTACGGCAAGGTCACCGTCCGGCACGGCGACACGACCGGGCAGCAGACCGCCGTCGAGCACCGCTACCTACGCGGCCTCGACGGCGACAAGGCCAGCTCGGGTGTCAAGGATGTGTGGGTCACCGACTCCTGGGGCGGCACCATCGAGGACCACGAAGCCCTGCGGGGCTTCGAACTGCAGACGATCACGAAGAACGGGCCGAGTGGCGCGGAGGTGGCCTCCACCCGCAACGACCCGTGGATCAATGGGCCCACCGCCACCCGCAGCCGCAACGGCATCACCACGAAGGCGTGGATGGTCGACACCGACGTCGCCCGCGCCCGCACCGCCCTCGCCGCCGGCGGACACCGATACGCCAAGACTGTCACCAGTTACAACAGTGACGGCCTACCGGTCACAGTCGAGGACCACGGCGACGAGGCCGTCACCGGTGACGAGACGTGCACCCGTACCAGCTATGCCCGTAACGACGCCATCTGGATGATCAACCGGGCGTCGCAGACCGAAACCCTGTCCAGGCTCTGTGCCGGCGCCCCGACCCCCGCCGACCCGGCCACCGTCCTGAACCGGTCCCGGTCGTTCTACGACACCTACGTCAACGACTCCTCTCACGGCCAGGCGCCCACGAAGGGCAACGTGGTCCGCACCGAGGAACTGGAGACATTCAGCGGCAGCACACCGGTGTATACCCGCACCTCCACCATGGCCTACGACACCAACGGCCGCATCACCGCTGTTACCGACCCGCGTGGGCACACCACCACCACCGCTCACACGACCGCGAACGGTGGTCAGGTCGTCCAGACCGTGGTGACCAACCCGAAGGGGCACGCGAGCACGACCCTGCTGGTGCCGGCGTGGGGCGCCGCGACGAAGGTCACCGACGCCAACGGCGCGGTCGCCGAACTCACCTACGACGGTCTCGGCCGGTTGACCAACGCGTGGAAGCCCGGCCGGAACAAGGCCACCCAAACACCGAGCATGAAGTTCGCCTACCAGGTCCGTAAGAGCGGTGGCCCGACCGCGGTCACCACCGAGTCTCTCCTGCCGACCGGGAGGACGTACCGCACGTCGGTGAACCTGTATGACGGGTTCCTGCGGCTGCGACAGAACCAACTCCAGGCCACCGGCGGTGGACGCACGGTCACCGACACGATGACCAACAGCCTCGGTGCGACCGCGTGGACGTCCGCGCCCTACTACGACTCCACCAACACCGCGGTGAACACCAGCCTGGCCACACCACAAGGCCAGATCCCCTCGATCACCCAACACACCTACGACGGCGCCGGACGGCAGACCGCGCAGATCCTGCTCGCCAACGGCGTGGAGAAGTGGCGCACCACCACCAGCTACGGCGGTGACCGCGTCCACACCACCCCACCGACCGGTGGCACCGCCACCACCACCATCACCGACGCCCACGGCCGCACCACCGCCCTGCGCCAGTACAAGAACCCCACCGACCTCGGCAGTGACGACCCGGCAACGTTCGACAAGACCAGCTACGCCTACACCCTGCTCGGACAACTCAAGACCGTCACCGACGTCACCGGCGCCAACGCCTGGTCCTACACCTACGACCTGCGCGGCCGGCAAACCCAGGCGGTGGACCCGGACAAGGGCACCACCACCAGCACCTACGACGCCGCCGGCAACCTCGAAACCAGCTCGGCCACGGGACGATCCCCCATCGCCTACACCTACGACGAACTCGGCCGCAAAACCAGCGTGCGCGACGACACCACCAGCGGGGCCAAACGCGCTGAATGGGTGTACGACACGCTGCCCAACGGCAAGGGTAAACCCACCGCAGCGATCCGCTACGCAGGCGGCAACCCCTACACCACCCAGGTCGACGCCTACGACGCCTACGGTCGACCCACATCCACCTCCACGGTGCTCCCGGCAGCACAGTCAGACTTGTGCGCCGCCGCGAGCCCGAACACCTGTACCTACACCACCAAACACACCTACCGCGCCAACGGGCTGCCCTTCCGGGTCGCCATGCCCGCCGCCGCTGACCTACCCGCGGAAACCCTGACTCTCGGCTACACCGACGTCGGCGCCCCCGCCGGCCCCTTCTCCTCAGCTCAGATCTACGTCTACGACGTCATCTATGACAAACTCGACCAACTTACCCAGTACCAACTTGGCGAATTCGGCCGCCGTGTCGCCGTCACCGCCACCATCGACGAACCCACCCGCCGGCTCACCAGCACCAACGTCGTCCCCGAGCTCAAATCCGAGGCCGCGAACCACACCTACACCTACGACAACGCCGGCAACGTCACCGAAATCCACGACACCCCCGGCGGCGGCACCGCCGACCACCAATGCTTCACCACCGACCACCTACGCCGCCTGACCGAAGCCTGGACCCCGGAGGGCGGCACCTGCGCCACCAAGCCCACCGCGTGGAGCCAGATCGACGGGGCCACCGACCCGTACTGGCACACCTGGACCCTCGACGACATCGGCAACCGCACCACCGAAACCCGCCACGGCACCACGGACACCACGCATACCTACACCTACCCCAACGCCGGCGATCCCAGGCCCCACGCCGTCACGAACGTGACCGCCACCGGCGGCGCCACCTGGAACCGCAGCTACACCTACGACGACGCCGGCAACACCACAACCCGACCCACCACCACGGGTGACACCCAAACCCTCACCTGGGACCGCGAAGGCAAACTCACCGCCACCACCGACGACGACGGCGCCACCAGCTACATCTACGACGCCGACGGCAGCCGACTCATCCGCACCGACCCCACCGGCAAAACCCTCTACCTCCCCGGCGGCACCGAAATCCGCCACACCAACAGCGGCATTAAGCAAGCCACCCGCTACTACACCTTCGCCGGCCGCACCATCGCCATCCGCACCGCCACCAACCTCCACTGGATCACCAGCGACCACCACGGCACCGCCGAACTCACCATCAACGCCACCACCCTCACCACCGCCACACGCCGCACCCTCCCCTACGGCGAACAACGCGGCACCACCACCGGCACCTGGCCCACCAACATGGACAAAGGCTTCCTCGGCGGCACCCAAGACCCCACCGGCCTCACCCACCTCGGCGCCCGCGAATACGACCCCACCCTCGGCCGCTTCATCAGCGTCGACCCCATCATCGACCTCACCGACCCCCAGCAATGGAACCCATACGCCTACGGCCACAACAACCCCACCACCTACAGCGACCCCAGTGGCCTTATTCCGCTGGCCACCGGCGGTGGAGCCGAAGAGGAAACCTACTGGAAAAAGCGGAACAAGAAGGTCACTTACAACGTCCATAAAAAAAAGTGGACCGTCGCCGCAAGGCAGAGGCCAAGAATGACGTCAGTGCGTGACCTATTTTTCGGATCTCCACAACAAGGGGATGTCCGGACAATTGTTCCTGGCCCGAAAGCGCCAGGAAACGGGCTAATCGCGGCCACTTTCTTCATTCAAGACAATACCGCCGCCTTCGGTGCGCTTCGCGGCGACGATCGCGGCTTCGGCACCGATCCCAGGCTTCCGTATCGAATAGCCCTTGCATGGGATACTGACACCGGC
The DNA here is from genome assembly GCF_030345795.1 of Micromonospora sp. WMMA1363. NCBI lineage: Bacteria > Bacillati > Actinomycetota > Actinomycetes > Micromonosporales > Micromonosporaceae > Micromonospora > Micromonospora sp. WMMA1363. Next base: position 3,466,599 of record NZ_JAUALB010000001.1, on the reverse strand, counting down.
CAGGTAAGCTATACCGTGGTGATGTCGTGCTGGCGCGATGGCGATTGCGAGCCGCAGGATGCCATAGTGGATGGTGGGGCCAATCATATCAAGATCTCGGCCTCTCGGGATGGTGTAACCGAGGGCATGCTGCAGGCCGATTATGGCGGTTTGAATAGCGCGTTGCCTTGCTGTTCGATCGAAGGGCGACTGACGATCAGATTCTCGCGTGGGGAATTGTCGCCTTTGTTGTCCTCGGGGAAGCATGTCTATCGCGGTGTGACCGTTGCGCTCGAGGGAGATGACTATCCATCGTTTCAGGCGGTACAGTATGCAAGCGACGGAAGTTCGCGGTATCTCGCGCGAGACATGACTCCGACGGGAGGTGCCTGGGGGTTGAAATCGATGCCTGCTTGGAGAAATAGGGAACTGTCGTGGTATACGTCCCTTCCGGGAGCGGGGGTGCTGAGGTGACTCCCCGCCGCAGGGGCGGCGGCTGGTGGCTTGGGCGAACCTCCGCAGTGGCCGCTTTACTCATCCCGGCAAAGTTCACTCTCCTGCTCGTTCTTATCGGCGCGGAGGATTATCTCAGCTCGCCTGTGTTAGAAGGCGTGGGTCTTGTGCTGGGCGTAGAATTCTTCTTTTACTTTCTTCCGTCAGTGGTGATTTTGGCGGTGCTGGCGGCGATAGGCCGAGTATCTGGCAATACTATTTACTTGCGGATGCTCTGCTTAATGCTCCTGCTGCCCGTAGCGTGTCTTGGTTTATTTATCACACCCAGGTCCGTCTATCTTGGCGTCGAATTTGTCGGACAGCTAATCGTTGCGGCCGTCGCGATCAGGTTCGCAGATCACCTCGTTTCGCAATGAATCGTTATCGTGACTGTCTTGGTCGCCGAGGGTTTCTGAGTAATGGCCTGCAACTGTGTGTAGCAGTTGTTGCACGTGGTCCGTCCTCCAGGGCTCAGGCAAGGCGAACATCGAATGAGTCAGATTGTGTTGTGGGAGGACGGCCAATCAGAGATTGAATTGGCTGAGGTGGAGACCGGACAAGTTATTTCGGAGCACCACACGATAGAGGGTGAATCGGCAGTAAAAGCGCTTATTGATTCGGTCAAGTCGTGGCTGCTAGAGGGCGTAGCTGGCGGCTTGGGGAATTAGGAAACGGGCGCTCCGCTCGACAGCGAGCGAGTAACATCCCGTAGTGGCTCGCTCGCTGTCGTGCGTCGTGGTTGGTCGGTGTCGGCCTGCGTTGCCGTCACAGTTGCCGTCAAGAAAGAGATGAAATCCGAGTTTATCGATTGGTTTGTTTGGCTGGGTTTCCGGCGGTTCCGGCTGCTGGACTGTTCGGTGGCGTGCCGCGTAGCGGTGCGGCGTCGATGTATGCCCGGCATGGGCGATTGCTTGGGGGTGAGAGTCCCCTGGGGAGAGAGGTGGTGCTTGCCCCGAGCCGGAGGCAACGGCGTCGTCGTGAGGCGGGGTCGGGAGGAAGCCCGAGGCGAAACCCTGCACCGAGGAACACGAACCGCGTAGTGAGGCGGGACGGTTTGGGTGAGTCGGCATCGCACGACGAAGCCCGTCACCATCGACAGGGCCGTCACGTAGACGCGGCGGGCGTAGGGGGAAAGTGGTCGTTCTTATCCGGGGAGGTCTGTCCGGGTGTCACCGCCGATGGTGGTGACCGTCTCGGCCGTGAGGGCGGGATGGACCGGGCAGAAGTCAGCAGAGGCCATAGTACCGGCGGGGATCGATGTTTCACGTCGGGAAGGGCCGAACGTTAGGTGAGGCGAAGGATCTGGTGTTGCTCGTGCCGGTCGCGGTGATCGCAGCCATCCCGCGGACGTGGGCTCATCGAGGGCGGCGACGGTGAGTCCGTCAAAGCCTGCGGTGGAGCGTAGCGGCCGGTCGGCGCGCATTGGGGAGAACGCCTTCGAGGCCGGGGAGCTGTCGTTGTGGGAGCAGATGCTCACGCCGCAGAATCTTGGCCGGGCGCTGAAGCGTGTGGAGTCCAATCGGGGTGCACCCGGTGTGGATGGCCTGGCCACGCACGAGCTTCGTGGGTGGCTACGTCAGCACTGGGGGCAGGTCCGGGCGGCTCTGGACGCGGGCACGTACCAGCCGCAGCCGGTACGCCGGGTGGTGATCCCCAAGCCCGGGGGCGGTTCGCGGAATCTGGGTGTGCCCACGGTGCTGGACCGGTTGATCCAGCAGGCGATCGCGCAGGTACTCACGCCGATCTTCGACCCGCATTTCAGCGGTGCCAGCTTCGGGTTTCGTCCCGGCAAGTCCGCCCACCGGGCGGTACGGGTCGCGCGGCGAGCGGTCGCTGACGGGCTGCGCTGGGTCGTCGATGTCGATCTGGACCGGTTCTTCGACCGGGTTCAGTTCGACACGCTGATGGCGCGGGTGGCTCGCAAGGTTGACGACCGTAAGCTGCTCAAGCTCATCCGCCGGTACCTGGAAGCCGGGGTGATGGTCGACGGGGTCAAACTGGCGACCGAGGAGGGAACGCCGCAAGGCTCCCCGCTCTCGCCGATCTTGTCGAACATCATGCTCGACGACTTGGACCGGGAGCTGTGGCAGCGCGGTCACCGGTTCGTCCGCTACGCCGACGATATTCGCGTGTTCGTGCGCAGCGAACGAGCCGCCCAAAGGGTGCTCGGCTCGGTCACGAAGGTGATCGAGGAGCGGCTCAAGCTCAAGGTGAACCAGGACAAGTCCTCGGTGCGCCCGGCTCCGAAGGCGACGCTACTCGGATTCGGGTTCTACTGTTCTAAATCTGAGGTCAGGATCCGGGTCGATCCCAAGGCGGTGCTGCGGCTCAAGCAGCGGCTGCGCCAACTGACCCGCCGAAACTGGCGGGTGCCGATGGGCAGGCGGATCGAGGAACTCAACGGGTTCATCCTCGGGTGGATGGGCTACTTCCGTCTGGTCGGCACACCCAGCGTGTTCCGTCGGGTGGATGCCTGGCTACACCGCCGGCTACGGCAGGTGCGCTGGAAGGAGTGGAAACTTCCGAAACGCAGAGTGCGGGCCCTCAAGTCGCTGGGGATCCCGACTGGCCAAGCCCACCAATGGGGCAACAGCCACCGGGGCCACTGGCGTATGGCGAGGTCGACCGCGCTCAGCGTCGCCCTGCCCGGTGCCTACTGGGACAACCTCGGCCTGCACCGGCTCTTCCAACTCTGGCAACGATTCAACCAAGCGGCTTAACGAACCGCCGGATGCGGGCCCGCATGTCCGGTGGTGTGAGAGGGGGTCGGGCGACCCGGCCCCCTACTCGATTGCCGGAAGTACTTTAAGCACCCTGCATCGCTTCAGCGATCGTCACGGCCTCGATGTGGGTTGCTTCGGACTCGGCGCGTCCTGTTGCGTGGGTGCGTGCGCGCGGGCCGGAACGGCATAGCGCGTGCGCGTGCGTCCGGCGTAGCCGGGCGCACTTGATCCTGTAGAGCAGTTTTGAGCCAGTCGGATCTTGGTCGAGGGCCTTGGTCCGGCTGGCTTACTGCTTCGGCGTGCGCTGGCGGCTGCTGCGGGAGCGCTTGGCGGGTGGCGGGGCCTGCTCGTCGTTGCTGGGGCGTCGGAGGTGTTCGGGTTGCTGGGCGAAGTTGCCGCGGTTGGCCTGGTATTTGATCACTTCGTCGATCAGGTCGTTGTTGGTGTCGGCGTGGCGCAACAGCGCGTGTAGGGCGGCGTTCTTGTCGTCGGCGGTGCGGGCGTGGTGGTAGCGGATGGTGATGGCCTGTTGGTCGGCGAGGTAGGCGGCGACTCGGCGTCGGAGGTCGGGGTCGTCGATGGGTTCGCGGAGGACGCCGCCGCGGAGCAGGTCGAAGGCGTCGGGGTGCACGAAGGTGCCTTTGCCGGCGACGCTGTAGGTGATGCGCCGGTGTTGGAGTTCGCGTAGTGCGCGTTGGGCGGTCATGGAGGCCACGCCGTAGAGGTCGGCCATCTTGCGGGCGGACGGGAGTGGGTCGTTGGGGTTGAGGCGTCCGTCGCGAATCTGGTCGAGGATGTCGTCGACGACCTGCTGGAATAGGGCTCGCTTGTCGTCTGGGTCGTGGGCCATGCGCTGATCGTAACCGTCATGGGCTGATCGGGCGAGACAGGCGTCACATGACAGTCGTGTTCCCAAACCTCTTGACCATCACGGGTGTCACGTGACACCTTATGTGCACGGGACGCATGCCGCAGTGGCGTGGACCAGAGTAGAGGAGAACACGACATGTTGGTGTTGCCGATTGATGGCAGCCAGACGCTGCTGGTGCTGGCTGTGCCGGCACCGCAGTTCAAGGACAAGGCCAATGGTGTTGCCGCGACGGATCGGGTCACGGGTGCGCCGTTGGTGGAGGTGCCCCTCGCGTTGACGGTCGAGGGCGGGACCCCGCAGGTTTTGCGGGTGTCGGTGCCGCAGCCGTCGGTGCCGAAGGACCTGGCCGTGGGGCAGATGGTCCAGGCGTCCGGGTTGACGTTCGTGACGGGGGAGAAGAACGGCCGGGCCTGGCAGATCTTCCGGGCGTCGGCGTTAACGGCGGTGAAGGCCGCATGATCAATCCCCCTGATACCCGCCTCGCCATGGCGGTGCCGGCCGTCGTGCTGTCGGTCGCCGCCCTGGCCGTACTCGTATGGCTCGGCGCGCACGCCGTGCGGTATCTGGTAGTAGGCAAGCAGCTCCGTCCGGTGCTGCGGGTCGCGTGGCGGATCAAGTACACGTGGCGGCGGACCGCCGCCGGGTCGGCCTGGCCCAGACCGAGCGGATCCGCCCGCCGTGGTGGTCCAATCGGCCGCCGGGCACGGTCGTGACCCGGGAGTTGATCCCGGCGGTGACGGTGGCGGCCGAGCGATGGGGCGTGCGCGTCGACGCTTCCACCGTCGGTCGTCTCGGCGTTGAGGAGTTCACGCAGGCGGCCGGGCATCTGGCCGACGTGTGGCGGGTGCCGCTGGTGAGGGTGGCGCAGGCCCGCCCCGGCCTGGTCCGGATACGGGCGCTGCTGCACGACCCCCTCACCGAACCCGCGACCTGGGCCGAATCGGCAGAGGCCGGGTCGGATCCGGCGGTGTGGGTCGCTGGCGTGGACGCCGACGGCCAGCCGGTCACGATCCGCTCGGCCGGTGTCTCCGGAGTGGTGGTTGCGGGGCTGGCGGGTTACGGCAAGACGTCGTTCCTGAACGCCCGGTTCTGTCAGCTCGCCTCTTGCCCGGCGGTGCAGTTCGTGCTGATTGACGGCAAGGGTGGCCCGGACTACGACGATCTGTTCGCCCGCGCGTGGTTGTCGGCGAAGGACGACCCGGAGCAGGTCCGTGATCATCTGGCCCGGGTGCGGGAGTTGATGGTCGCCCGGCAGTACGCGATCCGCTCGGTGCTCGGGGTGAAGAACGTGTGGCACGTAGGCCCGTCCGCCTCCTGGCCTCTGGTTGTGGTGGTGATCGATGAGGCGCACACGTTCCTGAACGAGACCAAGGGCACCGACGCGCAGTCCAAGCGCCTTGACGCCCTGGCCCGGGAGACCGCCCGGCTGGTGGAGGAGTTGATCCGTAAGGGCCGCAACGTCGGCATCCAGGTCGTTCTGGCGACGCAGAAGGCGACCGGGGATGCGATCCCGACGAAGATCCGCGACAACTGCCAGGTCGCGATCAGCTTCGCGCAGCGCACCTCGGAGGCGGCCACGGCGGTGCTCGGCTCGGACATCACGGCCGCGCCGGATGAGCATCCGCGTCGGCTGCAAGACCCGGCCTATGTCGGCGTGGCGTCGATGGTTGCGCAGGGTCGGCCCGGGTTCACCCTGGTCCGCACGCCGTACGTGCCCGACGCGACCGCCGATGCGATCGCCACCGCGACCGCGCACCTGGTCCGCGACCCGCTGCACCTGTTGACCACGGGGGAGGCGGTGGCCGATGCCGCACCCCGATGACGAGTTCCCCGGGCAGAGCGGCGGCCCATTCCGCCAAGAACACTCCGCCGCGCTGCCCGGGTCCAGCCCCTATCCCAGCAAGGAGAAGGAACCACCCCCGATGATGTCACCCCACCCTGTACCAACGGATCTGGGCGGCCTGCTCCGCGTGATGGCCTCCACCGGCCTCGCACACCAGGTCGGCGAGTGCCGGCATCCGGTCGCCGTCGCCGGTAGCAGTCTGCTCGTCGAGCGCGGCACCGGCAGGATCGTCGACCGCCTCGACGCGGCCACCACACCCGGTCGGGTGGTCGGGTTGCGCTGCCGCAGCCGCCGCGCGACGGTGTGTCCGGCCTGCTCCGCGTTGTACAAGCTGGACGCGTACCACCTGATCGCCGCCGGCCTGCACGGCGGAAAGGACACTCCAGCGCAGGTCGCCGACCGGCCCCGGCTGTTCGTCACGGTGACCGCGCCGTCGTTCGGGCCGGTGCACCTCGGCCCGGACCGGCACGGCCAGCCCCGCCCTTGCCACCCCCGCACCCGGCGTACGGCGGCTCACCGTAGCTGTGGCAGGTGGCACCTCGCCGCCGATCCGGCGATCGGCACGCCCCTGGACCCGACCGGCTACGACTACCCCGGTCAGGTGCTGTTCAACGCGAACGCCGGGCTGCTGTGGGCGCGGTTCACGACCGAGACGCGTCGTGGCCTGGCCGCCGCAGCCGGCCTGCCTCGGGCGGTGGCGGCACGGCAGGTGCGGGTGGTGTTCGCCAAGGTCGCCGAGTTCCAGGCCCGGGGAGTGGTGCACCTGCATGCGATCGTCCGCCTGGACGGCGCCGACGGCCCGTCCTCGGCCCCGGCCGGCTGGGCCAGCGTCGACCTGCTCGACCACGCCATCCACGCCGCGATCCGGCGAGTCGAGGTGACCACCCCGGCCTGCCGACGGGTGCCAGCTCGACGGTTGAGGTGGGGCAGGCAGGTCGACGTCCGCCCGATCAGCCGCGCCGGTGACCTGTCGGAGACGGTGGTGGCCCGGTACGTGGCGAAGTACGCCACCAAGGCCGCCGAGACGGTCGGGGTCGACCTCGGCCCGATCTACTGCCGCACCTGCGACGGCCACGGCACCAACCGCGCAACGACGGTGCTGTGTCACCGGTGCTCGGGCACTGGTCGGCGACCCGGCGTCAGCCTGCGGCACCTGAGCGGGCACGCCCGCCGGCTGGTCGACACCTGCTGGTGGCTGGGCGCCCAACCCGGCCTCGGTCGGCTGACGCTGCGCCGGTACGCGCACACCCTCGGCTTCCGGGGCCACTTCGCCACCACCTCACGCACCTACTCCACCACCCTCACTGCGCTACGCGCCGAACGCCGCAACTGGATGGCCGACCGGCACGCCGAGCGGGCCGGCGTCAACCCGGCGGGCGTGCTCGTTGTCGGCGACTGGCGCTACACCGGACCCGGAGGTGGGGCGTGACCGCTGACCTGCTCACCGTGGCCCAGGTCATGGACCGGCTCCAAGTGTCCAAGCACACCGTCTACCACCTCATCCGCACCCGACGACTCCGGTCGGTCCGCATCGGCCGGTGCCGCCGCATCCCCGCCACGGCCCTGGCCGCCTACCTGCGCGAGTTGAACGGGGAGGTGACCGGACATGGCCGGTAGGAAACGCGCCAACGGTGAAGGCACCGTCTACCAGCGCGCCGACGGCCGGTGGGAAGGCGCCGGCTACGTCCAGGCCGCCGACGGCAGCAGCCGACGGGTCCGGGTCTACGGCGCCACCCGCAAGGAAGCCGCCGACAAGCTGGCCGTCAAACTCGCCGACTCCCACCGGGGTCTGCCCGCGACCGCCGACCCGACGCTCACCGTCGCCGACTACCTCACCCGCTGGCTCACCACCGTGGTGGTCCACCAGGTCCGGCCCACCACCTACGCCAACTACGACACCTACGTCCGCCAGTTCCTCATCCCCGCCCTCGGTCACCGCCGGCTCGCCGCGCTCACCGTCACCGAGGTCCGCACGTTCCTTGACACCATCCAATCCGTGTGCCAGTGCTGCGCCCGTGGTTGGGACACCCGCCGCGACCCGCACCACCCGCGCAAGGACCGACGGCCCCGCTGCTGCGCCGTCGGCGCCTGCTGCCAACGCCACGTGAAGCCGGCGACGGTCCGCTACATCCGCGCGGTCCTGTCCGCAGCCCTCGCCCACGCCGTACGGGAGGAACTCTTGCACCGCAACGTCGCCTCCCCGGTCCGACTCCCCACCCCCGCCCGCAGCCGATACCAACCGTTCACCGCCCGGGAGGCCCGCAAATATCTGTACGCCGCCGCGTTCCACCGCCACGGCCCACTGTTCGAACTCGCGCTACGCACCGGCATGCGACGCGGCGAAATCCTCGGCCTGCAATGGTCCGACATCGACCTCGAAGCCGGGCACCTGTCCGTACGCCGCACCCTCGCCCGCACCAAAGGCGGCATGACCTTCCAACCACCCAAGACCGAAGCCTCACAACGGCGGATCCTGCTACCCCGAGACTGCATCACCTCGCTGACCCTCTACCGCCAACGCCAGGCCGTCGACCGGCGGAAAGCCGGCGACACCTGGGCAGATCTCGACCTGGTGTTCGCCTCAACTACGGGAGGGCCGCTCGACCCCGCCAACGTGCACCGTCAACACGAGACGATTTGTTACCTCGCCGAGGTCCGCTACATCCGCTTCCACGATCTCCGACACACTTGCGCGACGTTGCTGCTGGAACAGGGCGTCGAACTCGTCACCATCAAGGAACTCCTCGGCCACGCCCGGCTGCACGTCACCGCCGACATCTACGCCCACATCCGACCCCGCCTGCACCGCAACGCCATCGAAGCCATGAACCGAGCCCTGCACCCCGACGACACCGACCCAGACGACGACACCCCACCCGCCGACAACTGACACCCGACCAGCGGCGCCCCGACCCGGACCCATGATCCTGGTCGGGGCGCTTGCTACTCGTCGCGCAGTGCCGCCGAGCGTGGCCAGGCGAGGAACCGCGCGTGCAACACCCCCGACGGCGTGTGTGGCAGATCCTCGCACGCCTGCACCAGGTACGCCGACAGGTGCAGCATCAGCGACACCCGTGCACCGGTGAACTCCGCCACGAGCTGCCGCTTACGAGTCCGACACGGCCACGCTGCGCCGCACCCCGCGCAGATCCACTGCGGCCGTACCGGCTGATGCACCGACACCCACCCCACCACCCTTCCGACTCGTTGGAAGGGGGAAGGGGCCACTGCCGACACCCGACCCGACCACATCCCGGGTCGACGGCAACCCCTTCCCCCTGGCACCCACCAGCCCGGCGAATCTGCCGCAAGCGAACCGGCGAGGCCCTGCCGCAGAACCTACGAACCAACCCCGGGCACCCCAACGTCCCGACAGACATCACGTCGGACACTTCTATGACCCTGGCGCGTCCCGCCGTGTCCACTACCGTGGGTCGGTATGAGTCACCGCCTCCGCGCGGCCATGCTCCGCGCCCACCTCGACCCGGCCGCCCTCGCCGCAGCCGTCGGTGTCGACGTCAAGACCGTCACCCGGTGGCTCGCCGGTCGCGTCCCGCACCAACGCACCCGCCTCGCCGTCGCCGACGCCCTCGGCGAGACCGAAGCCGACCTGTGGCCCCAGACCCGCCCCGACCAGGCTCCGGGCGCGGAAGCCACCGCTGAGGTCGTCGCCGCCTACGCCCACCGCGCCGACATCCCCCACCACGTCTGGGCCGCCCTGCTCACCGGCGCCACCACGCGGATCGACCTGCTCGGCTACGCCTACCCGTTCCTGCTGGAACTGCTGCCCAACACCATGCAGCTCATCACCGACAAAGCCGCCAACGGCGCCCGCGTCCGGCTCGCGTTCGCCGACCCCGACTGCCCGCACGTCGCCGAACGCGACGCCCTCGAACAGATCGGCGGCACCCTACCCGGCCGGATCCGCAACGCCCTCAACTTCTGCGAACCCTCCACGACGTACCCGGGGTGGAGATCGGCCTGCACACCGTGCACCTGTACAACTCGGTGTTCCGGTTCGACCACCAGATGATCGTCACCCCACACCTATACCGCGCCCGCGGCTACCAACACCCCGCCCTACACCTGCGCGAACTCTCCCCGCACGGCATCTTCGCCGCCCACGCCGACCAGTTCGAACAGATCTGGCAAACCGCCACCGCCTACCCGAAGGAGACCCGGTGACCGGCCGGCGCGACTACTACCACGACCCGCACGCCCCCACCGCGAACAGCCTCGTCCCCGGCGCCGCCGCCATCGTCACCGACCAGCACGGCCGCGTACTGCTGCAACGCCGCACCGACTCCGGCAACTGGGCCCTACCCGGCGGCGCCATGGACATCGGCGAAACCCTCCAACAATGCGCCATCCGCGAGGTCAAAGAAGAAACCGGCCTCGACATCGAGATCACCGGCCTACTCGGCATCTACACCGACCCCGCACACGTCATCGCGTACGCAGACGGTGAGGTGCGGCAGGAGTTCACCGTGACCTACCTCGCCCGCGCGGTCGGCGGCGCCATCACCGTCAGCGATGAATCCACTGACGTCCGCTTCATCGACCCCGCCGAGTTCGACCACATCCCCATCCACGACACCGTCCGCCTCCGCCTCCACCACCACGCCGAGCAACGCGACACCCCGTACCTCGGATAGCGCCACCCATCGATGCCTCGACCGCAGGCGGTCACGGGCGTCTCTCCAGGTTGCCGTCACCGTCGCCGTCAACACCGATAGATTTCGATGCGGCGAGTTGGCGCCACACACGAAAGGCCAGGTGAAAGGCCATGAGCACGTAGGTCACACTGCGTGACGGGGTGAAAATCCCACACGTACTATGTGCTAGCCGGCAACACGCCGGTCCTCGTCCACAACTGCGGCGATGCAGCGAAGCACAGCGTAGATAACCTTGCGGACTCGCTAGACGACAATGTCGTATTCCATTACACGTCCGAAGGCAGTCACGCCAAAATCATGGACGGCGGTGTGGTAACTGCGAACGCAAAGGGCGTCACGTACTTCACAAGGGAGATGCTTAGCTCTAAGGAAACAAGCAACGCACTCTTCATGGGAAGGGGCGGAGACCGAGGAACCCACCTGATCGCGTTCAGGTTGCCCGCTGGGACTAAACTGGTGCCTGGCTCACAACCCAACGAGCTCATGCACACGGGGTCGTTCAGATTCACGCTCGATGACGTGGTTTTCCATGGCCCGAATCCATTCGGATGATGAGGAAGTATGTTCGAGATCGACAACATCGACGAGCTTTACGCACTTCAGAAGGGCTTGATGGAGATCCGCTTCAACGCGGCCGATGTGGATTGGGCGGTGAAAGGTAGCCCGCTCCTGAGTCGCGTACATGAGCGGCTAGTTGAGACGATCATTGCGCATCACGAAGAAATCGGGGAGTCGCGGAAAGCGCAAGGTTGGCGTGATTGGCGTCGCTTTGAAGCGCGAGCAATGGAACGCCCTGCCGTACGCGATTACCTGGCCGAAATGTGGGGTGAGTTATCCACGCCGGAAGCCAAAAGAGAGGCTGTGGTCGATCAAATGCGCCCGTTCGTCTTCTCGGATGAGAACGTAACTGAAATGATCGCCGAAATTGAAGCAGAGTGGCGCAAGCGGTCGGCTCTTTGATTTCCAAACGTTCGATTGATCCGGAGTTGTGGAGCATCGGTGGACCACTCCATATGGTGCTGGTTCAGTGACTTTGCGCGCCGGGGTGCATGGTTGTGCACCCCGGTTGCTGTCACGACTGATGTCAGATACCGGGAACGCATGCGAATTGATCGATGTAGATCTCAGGGCTTGGGTACCGAGATCGCGCTGCTCGTTGGCACGGCGCGAAGCGGCGTGGCGTCGATGTATGCCCGGCATGGGCGATTGCTTGGGGGTGAGAGTCCCCTGGGGAGAGAGGTGGTGCTTGCCCCGAGCCGGAGGCAACGGCGTCGTCGTGAGGCGGGGTCGGGAGGAAGCCCGAGGCGAAACCCTGCACCGAGGAACACGAACCGCGTAGTGAGGCGGGACGGTTTGGGTGAGTCGGCATCGCACGACGAAGCCCGTCACCATCGACAGGGCCGTCACGTAGACGCGGCGGGCGTAGGGGGAAAGTGGTCGTTCTTATCCGGGGAGGTCTGTCCGGGTGTCACCGCCGATGGTGGTGACCGTCTCGGCCGTGAGGGCGGGATGGACCGGGCAGAAGTCAGCAGAGGCCATAGTACCGGCGGGGATCGATGTTTCACGTCGGGAAGGGCCGAACGTTAGGTGAGGCGAAGGATCTGGTGTTGCTCGTGCCGGTCGCGGTGATCGCAGCCATCCCGCGGACGTGGGCTCATCGAGGGCGGCGACGGTGAGTCCGTCAAAGCCTGCGGTGGAGCGTAGCGGCCGGTCGGCGCGCATTGGGGAGAACGCCTTCGAGGCCGGGGAGCTGTCGTTGTGGGAGCAGATGCTCACGCCGCAGAATCTTGGCCGGGCGCTGAAGCGTGTGGAGTCCAATCGGGGTGCACCCGGTGTGGATGGCCTGGCCACGCACGAGCTTCGTGGGTGGCTACGTCAGCACTGGGGGCAGGTCCGGGCGGCTCTGGACGCGGGCACGTACCAGCCGCAGCCGGTACGCCGGGTGGTGATCCCCAAGCCCGGGGGCGGTTCGCGGAATCTGGGTGTGCCCACGGTGCTGGACCGGTTGATCCAGCAGGCGATCGCGCAGGTACTCACGCCGATCTTCGACCCGCATTTCAGCGGTGCCAGCTTCGGGTTTCGTCCCGGCAAGTCCGCCCACCGGGCGGTACGGGTCGCGCGGCGAGCGGTCGCTGACGGGCTGCGCTGGGTCGTCGATGTCGATCTGGACCGGTTCTTCGACCGGGTTCAGTTCGACACGCTGATGGCGCGGGTGGCTCGCAAGGTTGACGACCGTAAGCTGCTCAAGCTCATCCGCCGGTACCTGGAAGCCGGGGTGATGGTCGACGGGGTCAAACTGGCGACCGAGGAGGGAACGCCGCAAGGCTCCCCGCTCTCGCCGATCTTGTCGAACATCATGCTCGACGACTTGGACCGGGAGCTGTGGCAGCGCGGTCACCGGTTCGTCCGCTACGCCGACGATATTCGCGTGTTCGTGCGCAGCGAACGAGCCGCCCAAAGGGTGCTCGGCTCGGTCACGAAGGTGATCGAGGAGCGGCTCAAGCTCAAGGTGAACCAGGACAAGTCCTCGGTGCGCCCGGCTCCGAAGGCGACGCTACTCGGATTCGGGTTCTACTGTTCTAAATCTGAGGTCAGGATCCGGGTCGATCCCAAGGCGGTGCTGCGGCTCAAGCAGCGGCTGCGCCAACTGACCCGCCGAAACTGGCGGGTGCCGATGGGCAGGCGGATCGAGGAACTCAACGGGTTCATCCTCGGGTGGATGGGCTACTTCCGTCTGGTCGGCACACCCAGCGTGTTCCGTCGGGTGGATGCCTGGCTACACCGCCGGCTACGGCAGGTGCGCTGGAAGGAGTGGAAACTTCCGAAACGCAGAGTGCGGGCCCTCAAGTCGCTGGGGATCCCGACTGGCCAAGCCCACCAATGGGGCAACAGCCACCGGGGCCACTGGCGTATGGCGAGGTCGACCGCGCTCAGCGTCGCCCTGCCCGGTGCCTACTGGGACAACCTCGGCCTGCACCGGCTCTTCCAACTCTGGCAACGATTCAACCAAGCGGCTTAACGAACCGCCGGATGCGGGCCCGCATGTCCGGTGGTGTGAGAGGGGGTCGGGCGACCCGGCCCCCTACTCGATCCCCGGAACCCGTCGCGTGGGTTGACCCGTGATGGGATCGTCACGGCCTTGATCGCTTCGACCGGGACGCATCGCCTGGCCGTCTTGGTCGTCGCGCGGGCGCGTGCGCGCGACCCGAAGGCAGTAGCGCGTGCGCGCGGCCCGGCGTCAGCCGGGCCGTCTTGATGTTCCTTGTATAGACGTTTTGAGCCAGCCTACGATCTTGCGTCGTGGTAGGCGTCGGTGTCGATCCGATCGTCGTGTTCGAGGGCGTCGGCGTGCCAGTGTTCGGCGGGGATGCGCGCCGGCCAGCCGAGGAAGCGCCGGTGCAGCGTGCCTGCGGCGGTGTTGGGCAGATCCTGGCAGGCTTCGATGAAGTACCCGGACAGGTAGATCATGAGCGATACCGGTGCTTGGTGGTAGTGGGCGATCAGTTGTCGTTGGCGGGTCGGGCATGGCCAGGCCTGAGTTGTAGCGATTTAGTGACCACTCCAGCCGAGGGTGGTCAGGAGGGTTCGGGTCTCGGCGGTGATGCGTGGCTGGGCGGTCACTTGCTGGGTGCCGATGGTGACGGTGGCTGAGCGGAGGGGCCGCAGGGTCTTGAGGATCTTGTTGATGCTCAGCCCGGAGCGTGCTTGGGCTTCGCGGGAGATGGCCAGGGCGGCGAACACGACGGTCAGGTGGGCCTGGATGCTGTCTTCGAGGCGGTGGAAGACCGGTCGTGCGGCCAGGTCGGACTTGGTCATCCGGAAGGAACGTTCGACCTGGTAGAGGTCGTGGTAGGCGGCCACGACGGCCGCGCCGTCCATCACGGTGGGGTCGATGTTGGTGACGTAGCCCTTGATCCCGATCAGGGATCGGGCGCGTTCGACGAGGTCCCAGTTCACGCTGGTGGTGCTGTCGGTGAAGGTGACGAAGCGGTCCTTCTTCAGCGGTCGTTCGCCGGCGGCGACCTTTTCGGCGCGTTCGACCATGGCGTTGATCGCGCGGTTGTCGTGCTGGGCTCGTGTGAACGTGTACTGGTAGACCACCCGCCGGTCGCGGGCCTTGGTCCCGGTGCCCATGCGCCGGGTGGTCTCGATCGTCGCGCCGTCGGGCAGGTGGTTGCCGTGCCGCTCGACGTGGGCCTCAAGTTCGTAGGGGATTTTGCTGGTCTTGGAGCCGACGATGAACCGGAATCCGTCTTCCAAGGCCAGCAGGTTGGCCGCGGACAGCATCCCGGCGTCGGCCACCACGACCAGGTCGTCGGCCTGGTGGCGGTCGCGGAATCGGGTCAGCACCGGGATGGGGTTGACCCGGTTTGACGGACAGGGTCGGTAAGTTGATCTCACGCTACCTTGCTCGTTGGCCTGCGGGAATAGGCCGTCGCCTCATACTCGGCCGGGCTCATGTAGTCCAGGGTGGAATGGCGGCGGCGGGTGTTGTACCACCCCTCGATCCACTCGAAGATCGCCGCACGGGCGGCGGCCCGGGTCGGCCACGCCCTCCGGTCGAGCAGTTCGGTCTTGATCGTGGCGAAGAACGACTCCGCGACGGCGTTGTCCCAGCACTGACCCCGCCCACCGACCGACAACCGCACCCCGTTGCGGTCGGCCAGCCGGGCGTACTGCGCACTCGTGTACTGGCAACCCCGGTCGCTGTGGAAGATCACCGGCCCGGTCGGGCGTCGGACGGCGATCGCGTTGGACAACGCCTGAGCGGGCAGATCGGTCCGTAGGTGGTCGGCGGTCGCCCAGCCCACAACCCGGCGTGAGGCGATGTCGATGACGGTGGCGAGGTACAGCCAGCCCTCCCACGTGTGGATGTAGGTGATGTCGCCGCACCAGCGGGTGTCGACCCGGCCGGCGGCGACGTCGAAGTCCCGGCGGATCAGGTCCGCCGACAACGCCGCCCCCGGGTCGGGCACGGTCGTGGTGCGCCACCGCTTCGGCGTGCGGCCGCACAACCCGGCGCCCCGCATCAGCCGGGCGACCCGCTTGCCGGAGTGCCGCCGCCCCTGGCCGGCGAGTTCGGCGCGGACCCGGGGTGCGCCGTAGGTGCCGGCCGAGTCGGCGTGGATCTGCGCGATGCGGGCGGCGAGGTCTGCGTCGTCGCGTTCCCGCCGCGACGGCCCGGCACGGTGCTGGTAGCGGATGTGGTGCAGAGTCTCGATGGACCAGTGTCCGCGCAGCCAGTCCGCGAGGTCGGTGGGGTCGGCCTGGGCTGCGGTCAGGTTGGTGATCGCGTAGACGGTGACGGTGGTCCAGCGGCCGGTGGCCAGGTTCAGCCGGCGGCGCCGGATCCGTAGTGCTTGCACGGCGTGTGGGAAGTCCAGCGCGAGTGCTCCGGTGCAGGTGACGGCTTGCAGGCGGCGGATGTCGTAGCGGCTGTGCCCGCGGGTGCCGGTCTCGTCCTGGATCGGGATCTTCGCCCAGGGCAGCGTCTTGAGTTGGCGGTACAGACGCGGTGTGAAGTAAGCCGCGCGGCGCGGTGTCCTCTTGGGATCGTTTCCGCGCGACTTCTCCCCGAACCGGACGTCCGAGTTTCCCCGCCCAGCACCGTCCGCAGGCACGCTGGCGGCTCGGCGCCCACGCAGTCCTACCAGGTGACGGGGAGTTCGGTTAGCACCTGGAAGCTCGCAGCGGGAAGGAACGAAACGTCCTCCGCCGGAACCGCGAGACGCAGGCTGGGCAGGCGATCGATCAGCGTGCCGAGGGCGATCTCCATCGTGATGCGAGCGAGGCTCTGGCCGAGGCACTGGTGGGCGCCGAATCCGAACGTCAGGTGGTCCGCGGCGGAGGCGCGATGCCAGTCCAGGGAGTTCGGCGCGTCGTGGACGTCGGTGTCGCGGTTGATGAGGGAGGTGATGAAGAACACGCCGTCGCCCTTGCGGATGGTGGTGCCGTCGACCTCGATGTCGTCCGCCGCCAACCGCGTGACACCGTCGGGGACGGACAGGAACCGCAACAGCTCGTCCACGGCGGTGGGCATCAGGGAGGGATCGGCTCGCAGCTCGGCGAGCCGCTCGGGGTGTTGGAGCAGGGCGAACATGCCGAGCGCGATCATGTTTCCGGTGGTGCCGTGGCCGCCGGCCACCTGCAGGACCAGCGTCGAGACCAGTTCGTCGTGGTCCACGTCACCGGTGGCACCGCGCTTCGCGAGGAGGTCGTCGAGAACCCCCTCACCGGGGTTGCGCCGCTTCTCCGCGATCAGCGTGCCCATGTAGTCCATGAGCTGGTCGTATGCCTCGTTGGCGTTCGGGCCGGCGGCGAGCTGGTGCGACAGCTTCTCGAAGGATCCGTGGTCGTCGTCCGGTATGCCCATCAGTCGGTACAACACCGTCACGGGCACAGGCGCGGCGAACGCCGGGATCAGATCCGTGGGAGCGCCGTTCTTGATCATGTGATCCAGCTGTTGGTCGACGATCTCCTGGATCTTCGGACGTAGGGCGTTGATGCGTCTGAACGTGAAGCTGGGGATCAGCATCCTGCGCCGGGCTTTGTGCACCGGGTCGTCGACGCCCACCAACGCGGTGACGATCTTCAGGACCTTTTGCTGGGCGTCGCCGACGGCGGCGGCGACGATCGGCACCATCGCGGGCCACGCGGGGTTGGTGCGGTCGCTGGAGATGCGAGGGTCGATCAGGAGCCGGCGGGCCAGATCACGAGTGGTGACAGCCCAGACCCGCCGGCCGTCGTAGAGGGTCACCTGAGCGAGTGGCCCCCGCGCCGTCAACGGTCGGTAGCCCGGTGCCGGCTGGTGGGGGCAGATGCGGCCCTGCGGGAACGCGACGCTGTCAGTCATGCGGGGATCCTCCGAGCAACCAATGCGTTGATCTGCGCGTGATCCGTGCGGATTGGAGCCCTGACCGTCTCGGCGAGAGTGTCGCCGGTGGTGGTCATGAAGCCCTCCCTTCGCGTTCGAATGCGTCAATCCGGGTGGCCGGGCGGGCGGACCATAGTCCCGGCCCAAAACGGTAGCCATGAGACGGCCAGCCCGCATCCCCTCCGTTGATAGTGCGCGGCGTCACGGCGCCTCCGGTCCCGGCGGGAATCGCTTCGACGCAGATCCCGCCCGTATCGGCACTCCTTGTTGGATGACCTGGGCTTGACGCCAATACCGAGGCTGGCAGGGCTCCGTCGGCGAAACCGGTGGAGCTTCAGGATCTTCCGCTCGAGGAGGCCCGCCGGATATAGTCGCAACGTTTGATGGATGAGATCCAGCGGGGAGCGTCGGCGGCGTCCTGGGGCACATCGGTGCCGACGGCCGAGATGACGAACGACGTGGAGCGGCCCACAGGTCGGCCCCCCGCGCACATTCACCGGTGGGTGCAGAAGGCCCAACAAGCCACATGGGGGAATGATGACGGTCTTGGTGACTGGCGCGACCGGCAATGTCGGCCGCAACGTCGTAGACCTCCTGCTGCGGGCGGGAGTGGACGTGCGGGCGACCTCCCGCAATCCAGAATCGCTCGACCTGCCGGCAGCGGTTGACGTCCGCCGAGCGGATCTCACCGACCCGGAGACGTTCACACAAGCGTTTCGCGGCGTGGAGAAGGTCTTTCTCTACAACCAGCCGTCCGCCATCGAAGGGGTCATGGCGGCCGCGAAGGCCGCCGGCGTCAGGTACGCCGTGCTCCTGTCCTCCTTGGCCGCCGCCGGCCGAGATCCGGACCATTGGATCGCGCGGTGGCATCGGGCGACCGAGTACGCGATCGAGCAGTCCGGCCTGTCGTGGACGTTCGTGCGGCCGGGCGCGTTCGCCGTGAACTCCCTCCTGTGGGCCCCTTCGGTCAAGGAGGGACGGCCGGTGCGGCTCCACTACGCGCACTCCTACCTGTCCTCGATCCACGAGCGGGACATCGCCGAAGTGAGCACCTGTGCTCTGCTCCAGGAAGGCCACGACGGGGCGACGTATCACATCACCGGTGGTGACAGCATCACTCAGGCCGAGCAACTTGCCCTCATCGGTCAGGCGATCGGCCGTGAGCTGGCCTTCGAGGACATCACGGGCGATGAGGCACGCGCTGAGCTCCGCGCACGGTTCGGGCCCCGCCTGCAAGAGTTGATACAGGACGGGGTGATCGGCCCGACGGACCCTCCGGGGATCATCGAAACCAGGATCCGCTACTACCTGGAGGCTCTCGACGGGCCTGACGAGATCGACCGGACCGTCGAGAAGATCCTTGGCAAGCCGGCGCGGACCTTCGCCGAGTGGGCGGAGGACCACAAGGCGGACTTCACGAACTAGCGGATGGTGACCCGGGTTCCACCACGTCGGCGAGAGCATCCGGCCTGACTCCACCGTGCCCCTGCCACCCCGCTCGGCCAGCGGCGGCCTACCTCGGCGGCGCTGACCGAGGTCGCATCCGCGGGCACCGGGTGACCCCGAGCGGAAGAACGGTGGTCGGCGGTCCGGAGGACCGCCGACCACCACGGTGCTCAGCTCAGATGCCGGTTGCTCTCGTGCAGTCCGACGACGGTTCCAGGCTGACGTCGAGGGTGCCGACGAAGCCCGCCTGGACCCGGATGCGGTGCACCTCCGGGATCCAGCCGTCCTTGGCGACGATCACGTCGTACCGGCCCCTGGGCAACCACCACGCGTACCGGCCGGCCGTGTCGGCGGTGAGCGTGTAGCCGGTGTCGCCGCCGACCCGGTTGACGCGCACCGTCGCCGGCACACCGACCGTCACCCCGCCGCAGGTCACCCCGGTGACCGTGCCCTGGAGCTTGCCCCACTTCGCCGGTGGCGACACGTTCATCTCCACACTGACCGGCGGCACCGGGTACGGCACGTCCGCGGCGAACGCCAGCTCACCGGAGTACCGGCCGGGCTGGGCGACCCCGGCGGCGGCCGTCGCGGCGAGCGTGACGGTCACCGTGCGGGACGCCCCCGGCGCCAGCGTGAAGCTGCTGGGCGAGGTGCTCAGCCAGGGCAGGTCCGCCTCCTCCGTGCACTGTTCCAGCCCGCCGAGCCGCTCACTCTCCACGGACCCGACGAACGAGGTGGGCGAGCCGCCGATCCGGTACGCCCCGCACGCCGCGGCGCCCCGGTACCGGGAGAACTCGGTGTTCGGCAGGTCCACCCAGCTTCCGGTCGTCGGGTCGTACCCGACCGTCCGGTTGGTCACCACGGTCGACCCGCTGGTCACGCCGCCGGCCAGCACGAGCATCCCGCCGGCCGCCGCGTACTGCGAAGCCCACATCTCCAGCGGCAGGTCCGCGATCCGGGTCCAGGCGTCCGCCGCCGGGTCGTACCGGTACGCGTCGGTGTACTCGGTGCCGCCGGTGCCGCCGGCGCAGTACACCTGGGCGCCGATCCCGCCGCAGCTCAGCCACGAGACCGGGTGCGGGTAGGGCGCGCCGGTGGTGAAGGCCCCGGACCTCGGGTCGAACACCACCAGCCGGTCCGTCGCCGCGCAGGCCCCGTCGGTGCAGCCGCCCACCAGGTAGACCTTGCCGCCGGCGACCGCCGTCCCGGCCGCGGCGACCGGCGTCGGGTTGGTCACCCCGGGCAGGGTGCTCCAGGTGCCGGCCCCCGGGTCGAGGACGTCCACCGACGCGACCGGGTTCCCGCCGGCGCTCCAGCCGCCGAACGCGTACAGCTTGCCGCCGACCGCGGCGACGGCCGGCTTGGCGCGGACGGTCGGCAGGTCGGGCAGCGCCGACCAGGCGTCGGTGTCCGGGTCGTACACCCAGGCCTTACCCTCGGTCCCGGTGCCGCTGCCACCGCCGACCGAGTAGACCCGGCCGTCCAGCGAGGCGGCGGCGTTGTCGAAGACAGCCGTCGGCAGGTCGGCGACCCGGGTCCACGCGTCGTCCGCCGACGTGCCCGCGTCCGGTGTCGGGCCGCCGTACGCGGTTCCGGTGCGCGCCTTGCTGATGCCCTTCAGCGTGACCTCACGCAGCGGCGCGCCCCGCTTGTCGAGCAGTTCGAACCGGCCGGCCCGCTCCAGCACCTCGACCGTGGCCGGTGCGCTGCCGGTGTTCGTCACCGTCAGCCGGGTCTTCCGGGTGCTGCCGTACGGCTGGTGGGACTCCACCTCCGCCGGTGTGACCGTGAGACGCCCGGCGGCCAGCGCGAGATCGGCCCGCCGCACGTCGTCGGCGACGACGGTGACGTCCCGGGTGGTCGGCGGGTACGGCGTCCGGGTCGCGGTGAACGGGTGCGTCCCGGTGAGGCCGGAGAAGAGCCAGTAGAAGCCGTCCGGCTCGTTCGGGTCCTCCGGCGTGGCCGCCGAGACCCCCGTGTCGGCGGGCCGGTCCACACTGGTCACGGTGACCCCGTTCACCGGCGCGCCGGTGTTGCGGTCGGTGGTGGTGCCGACCACCAGGCCACCCGGTGTCGGCGTGCACTCCCGGTTGACCAGGGCGACGTCGTCGACCTCCCACCACCAGGCGAAGGTGCCCTGGAAGCGGAACCGGACGCGCACGTCGGACGCGCCGCCGGCCACCGTCAGCGGCACCTCCTCGACCCGGGGCCCGCGCCGGCTGCTGGTCTGGTGCCACACGTTGGCCCAGGTCGCGCCCCCGTCGGTGGAGACGTCGATGTCGGCGGTGTCGGACACCCCGACCGCCCGCCAGTCGCTGCGGAAACGCAGCACCGGCGCGGGCGCCCCGGACAGGTCCACCGCCGGGGTCACCAGGTCGGTGTCCTGGCTGTTGCCGGAGCCGAGCGCGTCGCTGTCGATGATCGCGAAGCCGCCGCTGCCGCCGGTCAGGTTGCCCCGGCCGCCGGGGTCGTCGAAGACCCAGCCGCCCTTGTCGGTGCGGTTGACCCGCGACCAGCCGGCCGGCGCGGAGGTGCCGTCGAAGCTTTCGCTGAGCAGCGGCGCGCCGAGGCTGCCGGTGTAACCGGCGGCGGTGCAGGCCGCGTCGACCGGCACGGCCACGTCGACCGGGACGGCGTCCCCGCCGACCGGCACCTCCCGGGTCACCGTGCGGTAGCCCGGGTACCGGGCGGTGACGGTGATCCGGTACGTGGCGTCCCCGGCGACGGTGACCGACCAGCGCCCGGTCACCGGGTCGGTGAAGACCGGCCCGCCCGGCCGACCGGCGACGTCCACGGTGGCGTACAGCGGCCAGCCGTGCCCCGAACCGTCGGTGACCCGGCCACCCAGGGTGACCACGGGGCTCGCCACCAGCGCGAAGTCCCGGGTGACGGCGCCACCTTCGGTGACCGTGACGGTGGCCGACTGCCCGGCGAAACCGTACGCGGTGACGGTCACGGTGGTCTCGCCGGCCGGCACGGTCAGCGCGTACCGGCCGTCCGCCCCGGTGGTCACGGTGCGGGTGCCGTCGCCGACGGTCGCCCCGGCGATCGGGTCGCCGTCGGCGGCCGAGGTCACCGTGCCGGTGATCCGTCCGACCGACCCGCGCGGGGCGGTCCGCACCGCCTCGTACGCGTCGAGCCGGCCCTCCCCGAAGACGTTGTTGTCGGCGGGGGTGCCGCCGCAGGTCGTGGCGTCGACGTCGCGGGCGGTGCGGTCCAGCAGCGCTTCGGTGGCGGCGACGTCGCCGCGCAAACTGGGGGCCGCCGACCAGACCAGGGCCGCGGTGCCGGAGACGTGCGGGGCGGCCATCGAGGTGCCGTTGAAGGCCGCGTAGCCGCCGCCGGGCACGCTGGAGCGGACCGCCACGCCGGGGGCGGCCACGTTCGGCTTCAGCGGGTCGGTGCCGGAGCCGCGACCGGAGAACGAGGCGATGGCGCCGTTCGACCCGTACGCCCCGACGGCGTACGAGGTCGGGTAGTCGCCGGGTGAGCCGGCGCTGCCGCAGGCCGGGCCGCTGTTGCCGGCGGAGAACACGGGGAGGATGCCGGCCGCCCGCCAGGCGGCGACGGTCTGCTGGTACCAGGGGTTGCCGCCGGCGCCGCCCCACGAGTTGTTCACGATGTCGGGTCGCAGGTCGGGCCGCGGGTTCTGCCCGTTCAGGTCGGTGGGTGCGAGCACCCACTGACCGGCGGCGAGCAGCGACGCGTCCGAGCAGGTGTTGAACTCGCAGCCCTTCGCGGCGATCCAGCGGGCACCCGGGGCGACACCCGTCTGGTTGCCGGCCCCGTCGTCACCGACCATCGTGCCCATCACGTGGGTGCCGTGGTCGTTGTTGTCGCAGGGCACCGGGTCGGGGCAGACGCCGGCCGGGTCGAACCAGTTGTAGGCGTGGTCGAAGCCGCCGCCGAGGTTGCCCCGGTAGGAGCGGACCAGGGCCGGGTGGTCGTACTGCACCCCGCTGTCGATGTTGGCCACCACGACGCCCTCGCCGCGGTCGCCGAACTCGTCCCACACCCGGGGCGCGCCGATGTCGGTGAGGCCCCACTCCACGGCGGCCGTCCGGGCCCGGGTGACCTGGGCCGGGGTCGGCCGGACCAGCGGGTAGCCGCGGGTCGGCTCGATCCGGGACACCTCCGGCCGGCGGGCCAGTTCGTCGATCAGGGTCCGGTCGCCGCGCACCCGGATCGCGTTGGCGATCCAGTAGGACGTGTGCTCGGCCTTCCGCGCGTCGAGCAGTTTCCGCAGGTCGCGCTGGGTGCGCTCGGCGGTGGCGGTGAGCAGCTGGTGCACCGCGCGGGCCCGGCCGTCGGCGTCGGGCAGCTTCGCGGTGTCGGCGAGCGGGGCGGTCTCCCGCAGGTACACCAGGAACGTCGAGTCGCCGGTCGCGTCGAGCAGGCCCGGTGCGACGGCGGCCCGGTCCGGCGTGCCGGGTGGCGACGCGGCGAACGCGGGCTGGGCGGTCAGCCCGAGCACCAGCGCGCCGAGCGCGACGGCCGTGCGCCAGAGGCGGGACCGCGCGGGTGGTCGTACGAACACAGTTCCTCCCGTCGTCCGCGGGGCCGGTCGGTTCCGGGCCCGCGTCAGCCATGCTCGTGGGAGTACAGACAGCGATCAATGAAATGTTTCGGTCAGTACTTGGTCAGTGACGCGGCGCGATTCTGACCGATACGCTGACCCCGGGCCCGCCGGTGCGCGCCGGCGGGCGGGAGCTTTCACGTCAGCGCGGACGGCCGGGGAGGGCAACGTGTCCGATGGGGGAGTTCCGATCGTGGTCTGTGTCAGTCCCGACGTGGCGGTGCGCGAGCACGTGCTGCGCCGGCTCGACGGGGTGGGGCCGGTGGTGAGCTGCGCCGACCTCGCCGAGCTGCGCGCGATGCTCTTCGCCGAGCCGACTGCGGGGCAGCCGGTCGAGTCGACTCCCGCCCGGCCGGGCGAGTCGACTCCCGCTCAGCCCCACGAGTCGAATCCCGCCCGGCCGGTCGACGGGCAGCCGGTCGAGCCGGTCGGGGCCGAGCAGCCGGTGAGCTTCGGCGATCTGCTCGTCGACCCAGGCGGGCACCTGGTCACCTGGCGGGGTCGGCCGCTGGCGTTGACCCGCACCGAACGGGAACTGCTGGCCCGACTGGCCAGTCCGCCGGTCAGCCTCTGGAGTTACGAGCGGCTCTTCGCCTCGGTGTGGGGCGGGGCGTACCTCGGTGACACGGCGATCCTGCACTCGGCGATGAAGCGGCTCCGCCACAAGCTGCGCGTGCTGTCCGGCGGCCCGCGGGTGCAGACCGTACGGGGGGTCGGCTACCGCCTCGTCACCGCGCCCGACGATCCGCCCGGGTGAGCCCGGCCACGACGCGACGGGAGCGGGCTTCGGGCAGGCGGAGGCGCGGTGGTGCCGTCGGCGGGGAGCCTGCCGGCGCGTGACACGATGGCGTGGTGAGCGTCGTCCACCCCGGGTACGCCCCTCCCGCCGGTCCCGACCGCCCGCGGGGCCGCCGCGCCGTGCGGTGGCTGCTCGTCGCGTCCGCTGCGTGGGCGGTGTTGCTGGCGGTGCTCACCTGGTGGTCCGCCCGCACCGACCCGCCGACCGTGCGGGAGCAGCGCAGCATCGGCCAGGCGGCGCGCCTGGTCGACCGGGCGGTGGGCCGGCTCGTCGCCGCGGTCGGCGGCGAGGCATGGGCGATGACCCCCCGGGCGGTCGAAACGGGGTGCCGGGTCACGCCGGTCAGCCGCGGCGCGGAACTGACCCGTGGCGTCGACGTCGTGGTGGCCGAGGGGCGCGAACGCGACCTGCTCGCCCGGGTCGCCGACCAGCTCCCGCAGGGCTGGCGGGCCGGGGTGCGAGACGGCGTCGACGGTCCGGTCCTGCGCGCCGACGCCGGGGAGTTCGTCCTGGTGCAGGGCCGGGCAGCGGAGCCCGGCCGGGTGTCGCTCACGGCGCAGACCGGCTGCCGCCCGGCGGACGTCGACGTCGCCGACCTGCTGCCGGATTACCCTCCGGGGCCGGCACTGGTGGAGGCGTTGCGCGCGCTGGACCGCCCGGCGGCGGACCCGCCGGAGCGGATCGTGGCGCCGTGCCCGGGCGGCGGCAACGCGGAGAGCAGGTGGCTCGACACCGGATCCGAGCCGGTGTCGCTGGGCGTGCTGGCGTCGCTGGCCGACGGAGCCGTCCTGGTCGACACCCCCGGTGTGTACGCCTACCGGCGCGGCCCGGCGGTCGTGCTCGCCGACGCCACCGGCGACCAGCTGCGGCTCACCGCCTCCACCGGCTGCGCCGGCTGACCGGTCGCCGCCGCACCGCGGATCCGCGTTCCTGGCAGTGACCGGCGCCGAAAGTCCGGGGTGCGCCCGGCGCTGGGTCCGGGGGTGCGCCCGGCGTCGCCCGTCGGCGGGGAGGCGGGTCAGCGGCCGTGGCTGAAGTCGCTCGGGGCGCGGCTGCGGCCGAGGGCGTCGACCCGGCCCCAGCGGCCCGGGATGTCGAGCAGCTCGACCCGGCCCATGCCGTCCGGCACGTGCGGGTCGATGATGAGGTGTTCACCCTTCGGCTCCAGGCCGAGGATGACCCGGATCATCAACAGCGGCGTCCCCGCCGACCAGGCCTGTGGGCTGCAGGCGGTGGGATACTGCACCGGGTACTCGGTGAGGGACCGGTCGTAGCCGGCGAACGCCTCCGGTAGCCGGCCTCCGAAGAAGCGGGAGGCGGCGATCATCGCGTCGCAGATCCGACCGGCCTCCTCGCGGAAGCCGTACTTCCACAGCCCCCAGGCGATGATCGAGTT
Source organism: Micromonospora sp. WMMA1363 (assembly GCF_030345795.1). NCBI lineage: Bacteria > Bacillati > Actinomycetota > Actinomycetes > Micromonosporales > Micromonosporaceae > Micromonospora > Micromonospora sp. WMMA1363. Next base: position 3,440,924 of record NZ_JAUALB010000001.1, on the reverse strand, counting down.
GTCGAACGGCCAGACGGTTCCGACGTGGTAGCCGATCGGGTTGTACCGGCCCTGATCGTCGGCGAGTGTCCGGACACCCCACCCGGAGAACAGCCGGGGGCCGAGCAGGTGCTGAACGAGGCGGCCGGCCCGCGACTCGTCCACGATGCCGCTCCACAGCAGGTGGCCGAGGTTCGAGCTGAGCGCGTCCACCTGCCGCCCGTCGGCGTCGAGGGCGAGCGCGTAGTACTCCTTCTCCGGAAGCCAGAAGTCCCGATTGAACCGGTTCTTCAGCTCGGCGGCCTCCCGCTCCAGCTGGTCCGCGTACGCCGGGTCGTTCCAGCAGGTGCGGGCGAGCCGGGCTCCCCGGAGCTTCGCGTCGTACGCGTACCCCTGGTGTTCGCAGGTGGCGCGGGGGAAGCCGGGCAGCCGGCCGTCCCGGTACGAGATCGCGTCCCAGGAGTCCTTCCAGCACTGGTTCTCCAGCCCGGTTTTCTGGTTGCGGGTCTGGTACCAGACGTAGCCGGTCCCGAGCAGGTCGCCGTACGTGTCGATCCAGGCGAGCGCGGCGCGGGCGTTGGACTCCAGCTTCATGACCAGTTCGGTGTCGCCGGTCCACCGTTCGTACTCGTCGAGCAGGATCACGAAGAGCGGGGTGGAGTCGGCGGCTCCGTAGTACGGCGAGTGCGGCTGTTCCTCGAACCCGGCGGTCTCGCCGTACCGCAGCTCGTGCAGGATCTTGCCCGGCTCCTCGTCCCGGAAGTCGTCCAACCGGTGCCCCTGCAGACCGGCGAGAATCATGATCGTCGACGGGAGTAGCTCGGGTAGGAACGGCACCGCCTGCAACGAGGTGAAGATGCTGTCCCGCCCGAAGAGGGTCATGAACCAGGGCAGGCCGGCGGCCATCAGCCGGACGCCGAGGGCGATCGACTCGTAGCGCAGGGCGGCCAGGTCGTCGAGGCTGCGCCGGTAGGCCCCGGCCAGCGGCTCGCAGTCGCAGCCGAGCTTCGGTGCCCGCTCGATCAGCTCGTTCTGCTCGGTCTCGATGGCGCTCGGGCTGCGGCTGCCCGCGTACGGCAGGGTGGTCCGGGTGTCCTCGCCCCGGGCCCCGTAGACGACGGTGGCCACGTGCAGTCGGGTGGTCCACTCCCCGTGCGGCGGGACGCAGACCCGGAACGTCATGCCGGACGTGTCGATTGTGCCGGGCGCGCTGGTCTGGACGACCGTCTCCCGGTGGAACGCCTCGCGCCGGTAGATCAGCCGAAGCTCGTTGTCGCCTACCGCGGCGGTGGTGTGGCCGTGCTTCCGGCTGACGTTCTTGATCTCGAAGAGGTCGGCGAAGTCGGCGCCGACGTCCAGCCGGAGGGTGAACTCCTCCTCCTTGCCCGCGTGGTTGAGCACGGTCAGTTCCTCGTCGAAGCTGCCGCCGATGGCCCGGCTGCGGATCACCGACACCTTTGCATCCAGATAGTGGGACGGCTCGCCGGGGGTCAGGAAGTACCGGGTTCGGTACGACCGCGCGTCGTCGACCGACAGTGCGTGCAGTCGCTTGCCGTCCAGCGTGAGCAGCCAGGTGGAGAGAAAGCGGGTGTCGAACGAGAAGAGCCCGGTCGGGAAGTCCTCCGACGGCTCGACGTCCCCGCGCCGGTCGCTGACCAGGAAGGTGCTGCCGTCCAGGATGCTGATCAGTTGCTTCACCGCGGCCGCCCGACCTGCTCGCGGGCGACCTCGCGGGGGTCCCGGGTGCCCGGCGGGTCCGGAAAGAACCGGCGGAAGGCGAGGAAGAGCACCACGTTCCCGCTGAGCGTGCTCTCGTTGCGCAGTACGGCGGCGAGCAGCTGTGCACGTCCGGTGACGAGCCGGTCGAAGAGGTCCTCGGTGCTGTACAGGATCGCGTCGGCGGGTCCGGGCTGGCGGCTCACCTCGATCGAGCCCGGCGCCATCCGGACCCGCCAGTGCGCGGTGTGGTCGCCGTTGTTGAGCTGGATCTGGAGCGTCCCGCTCACCAGGCCGCGCAGGACGTCTGGGGCGCGCGCGGGCAGTGATTCGAAGAATCGCTCCGTCGCCTCGGTCACATCCGAATCGTAGGCATTAGCCCGACTTGTCGGGTCGGATCGGCCGTTAGGGCGTGCCCCTCGATCCGTCGTCGGCCGGCGACGGACCCCAGGCGACGCCCGATCGCGTCAGCGGTTCACACCACGACATGAAGATCACCTTGGGTCGGGTTCTGAGCGTATCCGGGGCGGGTTGGCTGCCACCGGCCGCTTGTCGCGATGTCGCTCGATCGGGATGCCGTCATCTCACCCACTCGTGCCCTTTTCGTCGATACGTAATTACTTGTCCGATAAGCCGAAGTACATTCTCGTTCGTACCTATGTGTGCACCAACTCCGATCCGCAAGACGAGGAACGATCATGCGAACAACTGGAATCTTCGGTCTCGGCGCCGCCATCTGCGTCGCCAGCGCCGCCGCTCTGACTCCAGCGGCGGCTGCCCACGCCGACCCTTTCGACGGCGAAGACCGTGCGCCGGCCGCCCATGCCCGTCCTTTCGACGGCGAAGACCGTGCGCCGGCCGCCCCTGGCAACGGTCCGAGGCTCGACGACGACAAGCATGCACACCCGGTTCGTTCGGGACGCTTCAAGCGCATCGACCTGACGACCGAAGCGATCAACAGCTACCGGGACATCCCGCCGAGCGGGCCCAGCGCTGGCGACGTGACACTGTCCACCGGCTACCTGTTGAAGGGCGGACAGCGGGTCGGCAGGTTCGGCAACCAGTGCGTCTTCCTCATGGCCAATGCGGAACAGACGCTCCAATGTCAGCAGACCTGGGCCCTCGACAGCGTCGGGACGCTGACCTCCCAGGCCCTGACCGTCCAGTCGGCGATGCCTGGTCCGCGAACGTGGACGTCCGTGATCAACAACGGGAGTGAACGATTCTTCGGGGCGTCGGGCATTGTGGTAACCGAGAAGGAGTCCCAATCTTCGACGTCCGACACCATCACCATCTACCTGGTAGACACGAGTTTCCCGGAGACTCCCGAGTGGTGACATCTCCGCCACTGGCCACCAGACAGCCCCTGGTTCGGATCTTCCTCCCCGGACATGAGGAATGACCGGCCAAGGGTTGTCTGGTGATCGGCCAGGGTCGATGTCAGTCAGCTGATCGTTGAAGATCGGGCTAGTAGACGAGCGCCTGAGCGTCCTCGGTCATGGTCTCCTCGACGAATACCGCCGCACCCGCGATCCGGACGCCCGGCAGCACGTCGCCCGGGCCGATGTCACGGCGCGCCGCGCACTGGGTGCAGGCCGTCACCCGACCGGTGGCCAGGATCACGTGCAGCAGCTCGGCCAGCGGGGCGGAGTGCGGCAGCTCGAACTCCTGGGCCCGGCCGGGCAGCGCGAACCAGGTCGCCTCGCCGGTCAACCAGAGCGAGACGTCCACCCCGGCGGCGGCTGCGGTGGACGCGACCGTGAACGCCTGCGCGCACCGCTCCGGGGCGTCGGCGCCGGCGGTGGCCTTGACGACGAGCATGCGGGCCATGGTGCCAGCATAGGATGGTCGCCGATGGTCACCGAGACAGGGTTCGTCAGCCTGCTGGTCGCCGGCCTCGGCGCCCTCGCCGGTGGCTTGGTCTACGCTGCCGTACGCATGTCGAGAGGCCGTTGGTGAGTGCGAGGAGTGAGCCGGTTTGCGAGCCCCGCAGTCGCGAACGGGGTTGGTGCGGTGAGCGCGAGGAGTGAGCCGGTTTGCGAGCCCCGCAGTCGCGAACGGGGTTGGTGCGGTGAGTGCGAGGAGTGAGCCGGTTTGCGAGCCCCGCAGTCGCGAACGGGGTTGGTGCGGTGAGCGCGAGGAGTGAGCGGTGAGCGGAGTGAACTGGTGAGCGACGAGAACCCCCTACAGCCGCCGCCGTGGCTGGACGCGCCGCCGGTCGACCCGTACCCCTATGTGGAGAGCCACGACCTGCGGGTCGGACCGAAGCTGCACCCGACGCTGGACGGCCTGCTGCCGTACATCGGGGTGTGGCGGGGCCGGGGCCGGGGCGGCTATCCCACGATCGAGGATTTCGACTTCGCGCAGGAGATCAGGATCAGCCACGACGGTCGGCCGTTCCTGTTCTACGAGTCCCGGGCCTGGCTCCTCGACGAGCAGAGCCAGCCGGTCCGCCCGGCCGGGCGGGAGACCGGATGGTGGCGGCCGGTGCTGGCCGGCGACCGCGCCACCGACGAGCTGGAGGCGCTGATGTCCACCCCGACCGGGGTGATGGAGCTGCACCTCGGCACGCGCAAGGGCACGCAGATCGAGTTCGTCACCGACGCCGTGCTGCGCACCGCCACGGCCAAGGAGGTCACCGCCGGCCACCGCCTCTTCGGCATCGTCGAGGGTGCCCTGCTCTACGCGCAGGAGATGGCGGCCGTCGGCCACGGCCTGTCCCCGCACCTCTCCGCCCGACTGGTTCGGGTGGGCGGCTGACATCTGTTCCTGTCCCGCCCGGTCTCAGCGGGGCGGGACGGGAAAGCCCAGCAGTGCCTGCAGCCGGCCGGTGTGCGCCGACCGGGGGAGTTCGGCGCCGTCGAGGGCGCGGACCTCGACCAGGCCTCGGACGGACGAGGTGAACCAGACGCCGTCAGCGGTGTGCAGGTCGGCCGGTGTGGCCATCCGCCCGCCCGCGTCCAGCCCCGCCTCGGCGGCGTGGGCGAGCAGCCAGGCGACGGTGGTGCCGGGGAGGATGCCGGTGTCGGTGGCCGGCACCGTGCAGAGGGTGTCCCCGGCCAGCCACACGACGTTCGCGATGGGCCCTTCCAGGACGTACCCGTCGGTGGAGACCCAGAGCACGTCGTCGACACCCGTACGGGACGCCCACCGGCGGGCGGCGGTGCTCACCGCGTACGACGTGGACTTGATGCCCATCGGCAGCCAGTCCAGGCCGGACCGGGCCCGGGCGGGTACGCCCAGCGGCAGCGTCGCCACGGTGATCCCGTCTCGGCGGGCGGCCCGGGCCGACGCCGGCACCTCGGCCAGCGTGGCGTAGACGGTCGCCGGGCCGTCGCCCTCCGGCCCGCGGGTGCAGACCAGCCGCAGCGCGCCCTCGACGCCGGCGGGCCACCCGGTGCAGACCTCGTCGAGCAGCGCGGTCAGCGCGTCGGCCGGGGGCAGCGGCAGCTCCACCGCTTTCGCGGACCGGGCCATCCGCTCCAGGTGCGCCGCCGGCAGCCAGGGCCGCCCCGACCGCAGGTGCATGGTCTCGAAGAGCCCGTCGCCGCGTAGCACGCCCAGGTCGTCGCCGCGCAGCACCGGATCCCCGGCCGGCACCAGGCCGCGCCCGAGCACCGCTATCCTCGCCGCCACCATGACCGTCGAGCCTAGGGCACGTGCCGGGGCCGCGGCACGTGCCGGGGGCGTCGGCCCGCGCCGGGGGCGTCGACCCGGGCCGTCCTCCGCCGGAGCCGGAGGCCCGCGCCGGAGCGAACTATGATCGGACGGTGTCCGAATCATCCCTCGCGGAACTGCTCCGGGCCCGTGGGCTGCGGCTGACGGCGCAGCGGCAGCTCGTCCTCCAGGCGGTGCTGGACCTGGGCCATGCCACACCGGAGCAGGTCCACACGGCTGTCCGGGAGGTGGCCGCGGGGGTCAACATCACCACCATCTACCGCACGCTGGAGCTGCTGGAACGGCTCGGCCTGGTGACCCACACCCACCTCTCGCACGGCTCGCCCACCTACCACGCGGCCGGCGAGAACCAGCATGTGCACCTGGTCTGCCGCGAGTGCGGCGCGATCGACGAGATCGATCCGGACCTGCTGCGCCCGCTGGCCGACCAGCTCGTCGAGCAGCGGGGGTTCCGGGTGGACATCGGCCACGTCTCGCTCTTCGGCGTCTGCGACCGCTGCGGAAACGGGGAACAGGAATGATCAACATCGAGGGTGCGGTGGCTGTCGAGAGCATCGACGAGGCGAGCCGGGACCAGCCGGAGCCGGCGCACGCCGCGGCCGGTGTACGGCCGGTGGCCGCCCACTACGGCGACCCGCTGCGTGAGCAGCGCACCCTGGACACCGCGGTCGGTCTGGTCGACCGCTCGCACCGGGGTGTGATCGCGGTGCCCGGCGAGGACCGGGTCGGCTGGCTGCACACGCTCACCACCCAGCACCTGGCGGAGCTGAGCGCCGGGCAGGGCACCGAGCTGCTGGTGCTCTCCCCGCACGGCCACGTCGAGCAGCACGCGATGGTCGCCGAGGACGGCGTCACCACCTGGCTGGACACCGAGCCCGGTGCCACCGGCGGGCTGCTGTCGTATCTGGAGAGGATGCGGTTCTTCAGTCGGGTGGAGCCGCGGGACGTCACCCCTGACCACGCGTTGCTCTCGCTGGTCGGGCCGGGAGCCCCGGACGCGTCGGTGACGCTCGGCGTGACCGGCCTGGCGGGGCCGGACGTGGTCGCCGTGCCCGGTCCGAAGTTCCGTGCCGGCTCCGTCCCGCCGCGGCCCACGGTGCGCTACGACGTCCGTCCGCTGCCCGTGGGCGGGTGGGCGCGTCGCGTCCCGCTCGGCGTCGACCTGCTGGTGCCCCGGTCCGCGATGGAGCAGGTGGTCACCGAGCTGCGGGGCGCCGGGGTGCCGGCCGCCGGTCTGTGGGCGTACGAGGCGGTGCGGGTGGCCGCCCGCCGGCCCCGGGTCGGGGTGGACACCGACCACCGGAGCATCCCGGCCGAGGTGGACCTGGTCGCGCCGGCCGTGCATTTGGAGAAGGGCTGTTACCGGGGTCAGGAGACGGTGGCCCGGGTGCACAACATGGGGCGACCGCCGCGCCGGCTCGTCCTGCTGCACCTGGACGGCGTGACCACCGACCGGCCGCCGCCCGCCGGTACGCCGGTGACCCTCGACGGCCGGGCCGTGGGCTTCGTCGGCACCGCCGTGCAGCACCACGAGCTGGGCCAGATCGCCCTCGCGGTCGTCAAGCGCAACGTGCCCGACGACGCCCGCCTCCTGATCGGCGAAACGGCCGCCGCCATCGATGGGTGAGGAAGGGTCCCTGCCTAGCGCCTCCGACGGCGGAAGGGTCTCTTCTTGATGCCCGTCGCGCCGGAATTCTTCCTGTCGACCTGCCTCGGCCCGGCCGTCTAGTATTCGGGCATGACGACAGGGACGTTGATCACGGTTGCTCCGACCGGCGCGGAGTCGGCCAAGGCCGAGGTGCCGGCGTTGCCGGTCACGCTCGACGAGCTGTTGCTGACCGCGAAGGAGTGCGAGGCGCTCGGTGCGGCCGTCATCCACGTCCATGTTCGGGACGACGACGCGCGGCCGACCCTCGACCAGGGCCGGCTGCGGGACACCGTGGCCGTGTTGCGGGAGAGCACCGGCCTGGTCGTGCAGCTCTCCTCGGGCGGCGCGGTGACCGACCCGGAGGCCGACCGGCTCGCCGTCCTCGACGCCGGTCCGGACATGGCCTCCTGCACGATGGGCACGGTCAACTTCGGCGACGACGTCTTCCTCAACCGCTGGGAGTTCATCGTCGAGCTGCACACCCGCATGCAGGAGCGGGGGATCGTCCCCGAGTACGAGATCTTCGACCTTGGTCACCTCGCCGCGCTGCACCGGCTGCTCGGAAAGCACGGGCTGCCGGCCGGCGGGCACGTGCACGTCGACTTCGTGATGGGTGTCCCGGGTGGGATGCCGGGCACCACGGCGACCCTGGTCGCCGCCCAGCAGATGCTGCGTGACCTGCCGGCGGGCACGACGTTCTCGGCCACCGGCATCGGTCGCAGCGCGCTCCCGGTCATGCTCGCCTCGCTGTCCGCCGGCGGACACCTGCGGGTCGGTATGGAGGACACGGTGACCTACGCCAAGGGTCAGCCGGTCGAGTCCAACATGCAGCTCGTCGCCCGGGCGGTCGGCCTCGCCCAGCTCGCCCAGCGGCCGCCGCTCACCACCGCCGAGGCTCGCGAGCTGCTCGGGGTCACCGCCGCGCGCCGGTAAGCGGCGGTCCGGCCGGCACCCCTGTACGCCGCGAGGCGGCGTACCTGCTCACCCGGCCGTCGGGCGTGACCGGCGGGCGGTACCGTCCACGTCGTGGGAGAGACGTACGAGGGTGGCGTGCCGCTCGCCGAGGTGGTCCGTTCGGGTTTCGTGGAGGGTGTGCACCGGGGATCGGTGGTGGTGCTCGACGCCGCCGGCGTATCGGTGGCCGCCGCCGGGGACGTGACCTCGCCGATCTTTCCCCGCTCGTCGAACAAGCCGATGCAGGCGGTCGGCATGATCCGCGCCGGGTTGCCGCTGGCCGACCCGGCCGACCTGGCGCTGGTCTCGGCCAGCCACGCCGGGGAGGACTTCCACCTGGCCCGGGTCGGTGCGCTGCTGGCGCGGGCCGGGCTCGACGAGTCGGCGCTGCACTGCCCGCCGGAGCTGCCGATGGGGGACGATGCTCGTGCGGTGGTGCTGCGGGCCGGCGGCGGCCCGACCCGGACGCAGATGAACTGCTCCGGGAAGCACACCGGGATGGTGCTGACCTGTCAGGCGGCGGGGTGGCCGCTGGACGGGTACTGCCGTCCGGAGCACCCGTTGCAACAGCGCCTGCGGGAGGCGGTGGAGGAGTTCACCGGCGAGCCGGCGCGGGCGCACGGGGTGGACGGCTGCGGCGCCCCGGTGCTCGCCGTCTCGCTGACCGGCCTGGCGACGGCGTACCTGCGGCTGGTGGGTGCCGAGCCGGGCTCGGCGCCGCGCTCGGTGGCAGACGCGATGCGGACACACCCGGAGATCGTCGGCGGTACCCGGGCCGACGACACCCGGCTGATGCGCGGGGTTCCGGGGCTGCTGGCCAAGATCGGCGCCGAGGGCGTCATCGCCGCGGCGGTGCCGGGCGTCGGGGCGGTCGCTCTGAAGATCGACGACGGTGCCGGCCGGCCCCGGATGCCGGTGCTGGTCTCCGCGCTGCGCCGACTCGGGGTGACCGCGCCGGTGCTGGCGGAGCTCGCCGAGGTGCCGCTGCTCGGCGGTGGCCTGCCGGTGGGCGCCATCCGTCCCCTGTGGTAGTTGGTGCGCCCTCTACCGGTAGTCGGGTACGCCCTTGACACCGGCCCCGTGCGCGTTCACCGGCGTTCCGGACCTTGGTGCGCTCCGGGGGTTTCGGTGGGTTCGCCCCCGTGGTTCGTCCCGCGCTGGCTCCTTCTGTCGCTAACTCCGGCTAGCGTAATGCTTGCAAGAGCTAGCATTACGAGCTAGCGTCGAAGTATGGCCACTGGTAAAGACCTTCCCGACGTCGGCGGGTTCATTCGTGACCTGCGGCGGAACGCGAAGATCTCGCTCCGGCAGCTCGCCGAGCAGGCGGGGGTCAGCAACCCGTACCTCAGCCAGATCGAGCGCGGTCTGCGCAAACCCAGCGCGGAGGTGCTGCAGCAGCTCGCCAGCGCGTTGCGGGTCTCCACCCCGGCGATGTACCTGCGGGCCGGGCTGCTGGACGACAGGGAGGGGCAGGGTGTGCTGGCGTCGATCGCCGTCGACCCTGACCTGACGATGGCGCAGAAGCAGTCGCTCACCCAGATCTACGAGACGTTCCGCCGGGAGAATGCGCGACTCGCCGAGGCGACCGCGGCTGCCGGCGGGGCGGCTCCGACCACCACCGACGAGGCGACGGCCACCGCCCCACCCGCGACCGCCGCGGACCTGGCCACCGTCGCCGCCACCGGGCCGACCACGGCGGAAGGCACCCCGACGGAGGCCGCCCCCGAGTCGGTCGCCGAGTCCGGCCCGGCACCCGCCCCGACCCCCGCGAAGAAGGCCGCCCGCAGCGCGGCCCCGACGGCCGCCGACGCGGCCGAGGAGGAGAAGTCATGACCACCCAGCCGAAGACCAACCGCATCCCGGCCCCGCTCTACGCCGCCGCCGGTGCCGGCGAGCTGGCGTACCGGCAGCTGCGCAAACTCCCGACCGTCGTGAGCGAGCTGCGCAGCCGGGTCCCCGCCGACCTCGGCGGCAGGGCCGTGGTCACCGGTGCCGAGCTGCGCCAGAAGGCCAGCGAGACGCTGCGCACCGCGACCGTGACGGCCGGCAGTCTGCGCCGCAAGGCCGCCACCACCGACCTGGACCTCGACCGCCTGCGTGCGGCGGCGGAGCTCACCCGTGCCCGGGCGATCGCCGATCTCGACAAGCTGCGCGAGACCACCGACCTCGACAAGCTGCGCGAGCTCGCCGCCCGCAACGCGGCCGTCGTGGTCGCCGGCGCGCAGGCCGCGCAGGAGCGGGCGGTTGCCGCGTACGGCGTGCTGGTCGCCCGTGGCGAGCGGGTGGTCGGCGCCGGTGTGCTGGAAGCCGCCGAGACCGTGAACGCGGACATCGAGGCGACCGGGGCCGCGCCGAAGGCCGCGTCGGCCACTACCGCCGGGCTGGCCCCGACGGCGTCGGCCACTACCACCGGTTCGGCCGCCGCCGAAGCGCCGACCCCGGTCGAGGTGGCCGAGCCGGCCGCCGTCGACAAGCCGGCCGCCGTCGACAAGCCGGCCGCCGTCGACAAGCCGGCCGCCGTCAAGAAGCGTGCCACCAAGGCGACTGCCAAGCCGGCCACCCCGTCGGCGAAGCCGCCGCGCGCCACGAAGCGGACCCGCCCGGCCGCCGAGTGACCCAACGAAGTGGCGACCCCGGATCTGTCCTGTCGGACGTATCCGGGGTCGCCGGCATAAGCTTGCCGTCATGGCCATCGCCGCGCCGATCTTCGTATTTGCCATCCGCTACGTCATCGAGCTGATTCTGCTCGCATTCGCGCTGGTCCTGCTGGGCGTTGCCCTCGTGCACGCCATCACCCAGCGCGCCGACGCGTTCGCCGCGATCGGCACTCTGCCGAAGGGCGGTTGGGTCGCGATCCTCGCCGTCTGTCTCGTGCTGACCCTGCTGACCCGTACCTCGATCAGCATCTTCGGGCTGATCGGCATCGCCGCCGGGCTCATCTACCTGCTCGACGTCCGGGTCGGACTGCGCGACCTCGGCGACAGCCGAGGTTCCTGGTGAGGGATTTCCGCTGGCCGCCACCGCCCGACGGCGGTCCCCGCACCTGGGGCCCCGGCCCGGGAGCCCCCCGCACCGGCCGTCCCGCCCTTCCGGAGCCGGAGACGGAGCTGGTCGTCACGCCGCACGGCGTACGCCTGGAACAGCTGGTCACCGGTGCGGGTGACCCGGTCACGGTGTTCGCGCACGGGCTGGGCAACGGCATCGCGACCACCCGGCCGTTCGGCAGCGGCGTGACCGGGCGCAAGCTCTTCTTCCAGTTCCGTGGGCACGGCCGCTCGGACGCGCCGGCCGGCCCGTGGAGCTACGCCGACCTGGCCCGTGACCTGCGCACGGTCGCCGACCTGGGCGGCGCGACGAGGGCGTTCGGCGCGAGCCTGGGCGCGGGTGCGCTCTGCCGGCTGCTCACGGAGAGCCCGGGGCGGTTCGAGCGGCTGGTCTTCTTCCTGCCGGCGGTGCTGGATCGGGCCCGCGGCGAGGTCGCTCGGGAACGGCTCACGGCGCTGCTCGAGGCGGTCGACGGCGGCGATGCCGCCACCGTCGCGGACGTGGTGCAGCTGGAGCTGCCCCCGGCCGTGCGGAACACCCCCGCCGGCTGGGCGTACCTGCGGCAACGCCTGGATCAGCTGCTGCGCGACGGCCTCGCGCCGGGGCTGGCCAGCGTGCCGGACTCGGTGCCGTTGACCGACGCCACGGCCCTGGCCGCGGTGACCGCACCGGCCCTGGTGATCGGGTGCGCGGGCGATGACCTGCACCCGGTCGAGGTCGCCGAGCAGCTCGCCGCCGCGCTGCCCCGGGCCACTTTGCACGTGTACGGCCGGCCCGGCGTCCTGTGGACGGATCGCGCCGACCTGCGGACGCGCATATCCGCCTTCCTCAACGAGTGACCTGCGCCGTCCAGGGCGGCACACCATCGCCGCACCCACCGGGCTCGCAACCGCATGCTGGCGAGCATCCGATCGCAGAACGGGACCTCGGCTGTCAGACCCTCCTGCCAGGGTCGGACGCATGACGACGAAACCGCTGACAGGGAAGGTCACGCTGGTCGCCGGCGCGACCCGGGGAGCCGGTCGGCAGATCGCGGTTCAGCTCGGCGCGGCGGGCGCCACGGTCTACGCCACCGGCCGCAGCAGCCGCGCCGGCCGCTCCGAACTGGACCGGCCGGAGACCATCGAGGAGACCGCCGACCTGGTCACCGCGGCCGGCGGCACCGGCATCGCGGTCCGGGTGGACCACCTGGTCGCCGACGAGGTTCGCGCGCTGGTCGAGCGGATCGACGCCGAGCAGGGCCGGCTCGACGTGCTGGTCAACGACATCTGGGGCGCCGACCCGCTGATCACCTGGGAGAAGCCGGTCTGGGAGCAGCCGCTCGACGGTGGCTTCCGCACGTTGCGGCTGGCGATCGACACCCACATCATCACCAGTCACTACGCGTTTCCGCTGCTGATCCGCCAACCCGGCGGGCTGGTCGTCGAGGTCGGCGACGGCACGACGGCGTACAACGACGCCAACTACCGGCTGTCGGTCTTCTACGACCTGGCGAAGGTGTCGGTGAACCGGCTCGCGTTCAGTTGGGGGCACGAACTGAAACCGCACGGGGGCACCGCCGTGGCGCTCACCCCTGGCTGGCTCCGGTCCGAGGCAATGCTGGAGCACTTCGGGGTCACCGAGGAGAACTGGCGTGCCGGCGCCGCCACCGACCCGCACTTCCTCATCTCGGAGACCCCCGCCTTCATCGGACGCGCGGTCGCCGCGCTCGCCGCCGACGAGGACCGGGCCCGCTGGAACCAGGCCTCCGTCTCGGCCGGCGAACTCGCCCAGGTGTACGGGTTCACCGACGTCGACGGCAGCCAGCCCGACGCGTACCGCTACTTCACCGAGGTGGTGGAGGCCGGCAAACAGGCGGACGTCACCGGCTACCGGTGAGCGCCGCGCGTGAGAACGGGGCGGCCTCACCCCGGGCGATGCGGCGGCGGCCACTAGGCTCTCCGTCGTGCGCGCTCCCCTCGACCTCGCCGCGCCCCTGACCGGGGCCGCCGGTCGGTTCCTCACCGGCGTCGGGCTGTTCCTGCGTGGCCTCGGCCTGTATGTCCGCAGCCCCGGCCTGATGCTGCTCGGCGTCGTGCCGGCGCTGGTCTCCGGGGCGCTCTTCATCGGCGCGTTCGCCACACTGGCGTACTTCGTGGACGACCTGGCGGCGCTGCTCACGCCGTTCGCCGACGGCTGGTCGGACACCTGGCGCAGCATGGTCCGGGTGGTCGCGGGGCTGGCCCTGCTCGGGCTGGGCGGCCTGCTCGGGGTGGTTGCGTTCACCGCCGTCACCCTGGTCATCGGCGATCCGTTCTACGAAAAGATCTCCGAGCGGGTGGAGGAGCGGTTCGGCGGCACGCCGAACGCCGTGGACGTGCCGTTCTGGGCGTCGCTGCGGCACAGTGCGGCCGACTCGCTGCGCCTGGTGGGGCTGTCGGTGCTGTTCGGCGTGCCGCTCTTCGCCGCCGGTTTCATCCCGGTGGTCGGCCAGACCGTGGTGCCGGTGCTCGGCGCGGCGGTCGGCGGTTGGCTGCTCGCCGTGGAGCTGGTCGGCGCACCCTTCTATCGGCGGGGGCTGCGGTTGCCGGACCGGCGGGCGGCGCTCAGCGCCGACCGGCCGACCACGATCGGCTTCGGGACGGCGGTCTTCGTCTGCTTCCTGATCCCGCTCGGCGCGGTGCTGCTGATGCCGGCCGCCGTCGCCGGCGCCACCCTGCTGGCCCGCCGCACGCTCGGCCAGCCGACGACGGAGGGCTGACGATGGAGATCACGTTGGTCGAGGGCGACGTCACCGTCCAGCAGGTCGACGTGATCGTCAACGCCGCCAACTCCTCACTACCGGGTGGCGGGGGAGTGGACGGCGCGATCCACCGCAAGGGCGGCCCGGCCATCCTGGCCGAGTGCCGACACCTGCGCGCGTCCCGGTACGGCCGGGGCCTGCCGACCGGGCAGGCGGTGGCCACCACCGCCGGCAACCTGCCCGCCCGCTGGGTCGTGCACACGGTCGGGCCGGTCTGGTCGGCCGCCGAGGACCGGTCCGGGTTGCTGCGTGACTGCTACGCGACCAGTCTCCGGGTCGCCGACGAGCTGGGCGCGTCGACGATCGCGTTCCCGCTGATCTCCGCCGGGGTGTACCGGTGGCCTGTTGACGACGCCGTGCGGCGGGCGCTGTCGGTGCTACGCCCTGCCTGGCCCGCCAGCGTCACCGAGGCACGGCTGGTCCTGTTCGGCGCGGACACGTACGCCGCTGCCCGGCGAGTCGCCGACGAGGGCTGATCGGGCCCGTCTCGCGGAGGCAACTCCTACCGGCTACCGCGTTTCCTCGTCGGCCAGCCGCCGACTTCGTCGCTCCGCGTACCCGCGCACCTCGGCGGCGTCCCAGATGCAGCCGACGGTCAGCGTGTCGATGGGGTCGGGGAAGTCCGGCCGGTCGACCAGGATCGCGGCGCGCTGGCGCGATACGCCGAGGTAGTCAGCGACCTCTGCCAACGCCATGACCCGCACGGGCGGACCTTCCGGTGACATGAGTAGGCAGCCTGGCCGAGCGCTTCGTCCTGTGGGCCCGCGCGCGGTAGTCGCTGGCCGGTCAGGCCGTCTCGCGGAGGCAACTCCACTGGGAGGCGACCGGGCGGTAGCCGAGGCGCGCGTTGATCGCCAGCATCGGCGCGTTCGCCTCGTCGTTGCCCGTGTACGCGACGGTCACGCCGCCCGCCGCGGCCCGGTGCAGGGCGGCGAGCTTCACGGCGGTGGCCAGCCCGCGTCCCCGGTACGCCGGCACGGCGCCGGTGTAGTCCGTCCACATCCGCGCGCCGTCGCGCTCGACCAGGCTGATCGCGGCCAGCACGCCGTCGACCTCCGCGCCTGTGCTGGCTTCCCGGTCCAGGCCGACGTTGTCCCACGTGTCGGCCTGCCAGTGCTCGTATGTGAGGGCGTCGGAGGGGACGTCCCCCGGCTCGTCGGCGCTGGCGGCGACCTCCACCTCGTACACCCGGCGCGGGTCGATCTCGGACAGCGGCACCAGCCGTACGCCGGCGGGCGCGGCGGGCAGTGGTGGCAGGGACGCCAGATCCAGCCCGGAGAAGCGTTCCTCCCGGCTCGGCGTGAATCCGCGTCGTCGGGCGAACGGCAGGGTCTCCGGCAGCGCGCGACCGCGCAGCAGTGGGAGCCGGAGCGGGGCGAGATGGTCCAGGGCGGTGTCCAGGAGCCCGGTTCCGATGCCCCGTCCCCGGTGCTCGGGGTGGACGTGCAGCAGCGAGATCTCGCCGACCGGCCTGCTCGTTCCGGCGTTGCGGAACGCCGAGACCCACCCGACGATCTCACCGTCGACCTCGGCCACGACCGCCGTCCAGTGCTGGTCTCTCGGCGGTTGCGCGATCATCTGGCGGGTCGACGGGACGCCGCGCACCAGGTGCGGCAGGACATGGGCGCGCAGCGCCACGACGGCGGGCGCGTCGTCCGGGACGGCGGGACGGATGCGCATCAGCTCACGCCGTCACGGCGGCGACTGCCTCGACCTCGACGAGTTGGTCCGGGTAGCCGAGGACGGTGACGCCGAGCAGGGTGCTGGGCGGGTCGTGGTCACCGAAGGCGTCCCGGACGACCTGCCAGACCGTCACCAGGTCGGGCCGGTGCGCCGAGGCCACGTACACCGTGGTCTTGACGACGTCGGACAGGCGGGCGCCGGCCGACGCGAGGGCCGTCTCCAGGTTGGCCATCACCTGCCGCGCCTGGGCGACGTGGTCATCGGGAGCGACGGTACGACCGTCGGCGTCGAGCGGGCAGGCGCCGGCGGTGAAGACGAGGCGCGCCGGTGGCTCGACCGTGGCGACGTAGGCGTACTCGGCGTCGGCGAGGTGGGGAACGTGGCGAAGATGCGGCACGGCCCGACGCTAACCCCCGGCCCGCGGGGGCTCGACTGAATTTCCCGCCTCAGGCGGAGTCGCGGAGGACCAGCTCGGTGGGGAGAACGACGGCCGGTTCGATGTGCTCGCCAGCGGCCAGGCGCAGCAGTTGGCGGGTCATCTGCCGGCCGATTTCCTGGATCGGCTGGCGGACCGTGGTGAGCGGCGGCTCGGTGTAGGCGGCGGTTTCGATGTCGTCGAAGCCGATCACCGCCACGTCGTCCGGCACCCGTCGCCCCGCCGCACGCAGCGTCCGTAGGGCGGCGTGCGCCATCAGGTCGGAGGCGGCGAAGACCGCGTCCAGGTCCGGGTGCTCGGCGAGGAGTTGACGCATCGCCGTCATCCCGGACTCCCGGGTGAAGTCCCCGAACGCGACCCGCTCGGGCAGTCCGGCGGCGGCCACCGTCTCCCGGTAGCCGGTGAGCCGTTCGATGCCGCCCACCATGTCCTGTGGGCCGGCGATGGTGGTGATCCGCCGTCGGCCGCTGTCGATGAGGTGTTGCACGGCCCGGTTCACCCCGCCGACATGGTCGACGTCGACGTACGGCAGCGGGGCGTCGTCCAGCGGCCGGCCGCCGCACACCACCGGTATGCCGATCCCGGCGAGCGTCGCGGGCAGCGGATCGTCGGCGTGCAGGGACGCGAAGAGCACCCCGTCGACGTGTCGCCCGGTGGTGTACCGCTCGACCCGCTCGTGCCCGGCCGGTGAGCCCGCCAGCATCAGCACCAGCTGCTTGTCGGCCGCCTCCAGCTCCTGGCTGACGCCTCGGATGATGCCGGGGAAGAACTGGTCGTCGGAGAAGACCCGGGTGGCAGCCTCGGGCATCACCAGCGCGATCGAGTCGGTGCGCTGGGTGACCAGGCTGCGGGCGGCCAGGTTCGGCACGTAACCCAGCTCGGCGACCGCGCGGCGGACCGCCTCCCGGATCGGTTCGGCCACGGTGGTGGAGCCGTTCACCACACGGGAGACGGTGGCCCGGGAGACCCCGGCCCGCCGGGCCACCGCTTCGAGGGTCGGCCGCTGCGCTGTTGTCATCGCCGTATCCCCGCTCGTCACAGCCCGTTCCGGGAGATCACCTCCTGGTACCAGCGGGCGCTCGCCTTCGGTGTGCGCCGCTGGGTCAGGTAGTCGACGTGGACGATCCCGAACCGCTTCCGGTACCCCTCGGCCCACTCGAAGTTGTCCAACAGTGACCATACGAGATAGCCCCGCAGGTCCACCCCCCGGGCGATGGCCTCGTGCGCGGCGCGCAGGTGCCCGTCCAGGTACGCGATGCGGTCGGTGTCGACCACCTCCCCGGCCGGCTCCGGGCTGGCCTCGTCCGGGAAGGCCGCGCCGTTCTCGGTGACCAGCAGCGGCACCCCGGGGTAGTCGGCGGCGAGGCGTTCCAGCATCCGGGTCAGGCCGGCCGGCTCGATCATCCAGCCCATGTCGGTGAGCGGACCGGCGGGCGGCAGGAACTCCACGGCGCCGTCGGTGCCCGGGTAGGCGCCCCCGCCCCCCGCGCCGTCCGGTCGTCCGGCGACGTACGTGGGTGCGTAGTAGTTCACTCCGAGCAGGTCGATCGGCGCGGCGATCAGCTTCTCGTCCCCGTCCCGGACGTACGTCGGCTCGACGAGTCGCCCGACCTGGTCCAGCACGTCCTCCGGATAGGCGGCGCGCAGCAGCGGATCGAGGAAGATCCGGTTGTGTAGGCCGTCGACCAGGCGCACCGCGGCGTTGTCCGCCGCGCTGTCGGGGTCGGCCGGACGGACATCGGCGGTGTTGAGGGTGATCCCCACGGTCTCCGCGCCGGCCGCACGCAGCGCGCGGGCCGCCAGGCCGTGCGCGAGCAGCAGGTGGTGTACGGCGGTGAAGGCCGCGGCCGGGTCCTGCACCCCGGGCGCGTGCACGCCGTTGCCGTACCCCAGGTAGGCCGAGCACCAGGGCTCGTTGAGCGTGGTCCACACGCCCACCCGGTCGCCCAGCCGGGCGTGCACGGCGGTGGCGTAGGTGGCGAAGTGCTCCGCGGTCTCCCGGTTGGTCCACCCGCCCCGGTCCGCCAGTGTCTGCGGCAGGTCCCAGTGGTAGAGCGTGACGATCGGGTTGATGTTCCGGTCGAGCAGCGTGTCGACCAGCCGGTCGTAGAAGTCCAGCCCGCGTGGGTTGACGGGGCCGGTGCCGTCCGGCTGGATCCGCGGCCAGGCGACGGAGAAGCGGTACGCGCGCAGACCCAGCTCCGCCATCAGGGCCACGTCCTCGGCGTACCGGTGGTAGTGGTCGCACGCGACGTCGCCGGTGTGCCCCCGGTAGACCTTGCCGGGGGTACGGCTGAAGGTGTCCCAGATCGAGGGTCCGCGACCGTCGTCGCGGGCCGCGCCCTCGATCTGGTAGGCGGCGGTGGCCGCCCCCCAGACGAAGTGCTCGGGAAACCGGAGTTGACTCACGCGGGCACCTTCTTCCGTTCGTGGCTGCGGGGCGTGCGGCCCCGGCTCACTCCTCGCGTTCACGCCTTGACCGCACCTTCCATGATCCCGCCGATGATCTGCCGGCCGAACAGGACGAAGACCAGCAACAGCGGGAGGGTCGCGAGGGCCGTCCCGGTGAAGACCTGGGACATGTCCTGGTAGTACCCGTCTGACAGAGCCCGCAGTGACAACTGCACGGTCGGGTTTTCCGGGTCGTTGAGCACAGCATAGGGCCAGAGGAAGTCGTTCCAGGTGGTCATGAAGGTGAGCAGGCCGAGGACGGCGGCGGCCGGGCGGAGCGCCGGCAGCACCACGTTCCAGTAGATGCGTGCCGTGCCGCAACCGTCGACGCGGGCCGCCTCGATCAGCTCGGCGCTGACCGCCTGGGCCGCGTACTGGCGCATCATGAACACCCCGAACCCGGTGACCAGGGCCGGGACGATCACGGCCGGCAGTCGGTCGTTCCAGTTGAGCTTCGTCATCAGCAGGTACAGCGGGATGACGCCGAGCTGGGTGGGCACCATCATCGTCGCGATGATGACCATCAGCAGCGCGTTGCGCCCGCGGAACCGCAGCTTGGCGAAGGCGAACCCGGCCAGGGTGGAGAAGAACACCACGGACACGGTCACCGTGGTCGCCACGATCGTCGAGTTGATCAGGCCGGTGAGGAAGTAGGCGTCGGTGTTGGCGAAGAGCCGGGAGATGTTCGCGCCCAGGTTGCCGCCGGGGGTGACCGGCGGCGGGAGCTGACCCATGGCGTCGCTGGACCGGCTCGCGACCACGAACATCCACCAGATCGGGAAGATCGAGGCGAACGCGGCGACCACCAGGGCGCCGTACGTGAGCGGGCTGGCCCGCCAGAGCCGGCTCATCCCCGGCCTCCCTTCCCGGCGCCGGTGCCCAGCCGCCGGATGATCAGCACGTTGGCCACCGCCACGACGGCGATGAGCAGGAACAGCAGCCAGGCCACCGCCGAGCCGTATCCGAAGTTGTAGTGCGGGGCGAACGCGTTCTCGAACATGTACATGGTCACCGTCTGCGACTCGCGCAGCGGACCGCCGCGGATCGGGTTGGTCCCGGAGTGGAAGAGGCGGGGCTCGGTGAAGAGTTGGAGGCCGCCGATGGTGGAGATGATGACCACGAAGAAGATCGTCGGCTTGAGTAGCGGGACGGTGATCGACCAGAACTGTCGGGCCCGGCTCGCGCCGTCGATCGCCGCCGATTCGTAGAGGTCGCGGGGGATGGCCTGCATCGCGGCGAGGAAGATCAGCGCATTGTAGCCGGTCCACCGCCAGTCCACCATGGTGGAGATGGCGACCCAGGAGGCGACCCGGTTGGACTCCCAGTCGACCGCGTCGACTCCGACCACGTCGAGTAGCCAGTTGACCATGCCGAACTCGCGGCCGAACAGCACCCCGAAGACGATCGCCACCGCGGCGGTGGAGGTGACGTTCGGGACCAGTACCGCCATCCGCCAGCCGGTCCGGAACCGGAGCTGCCGGTTCAGCAGGTTCGCCAGCCAGAGCGCGGCGAGCATCTGTGGGACGGTGGAGAGGACGAAGATGCCCAGGGTGTTGACGACGGAGTGCCAGAAGTCGGTGTCCACCAGCAGCCGGGTGTAGTTCTCGGCGCCGACGAAGGTCGGATCGGTGCCGAGCAGATCCCAGTCGTGTAGGGACACCCAGAGCGTGTATGCCAGCGGGTAGGCCCCGAAGACCGCGAAGAGCAGGAAGAACGGGGCGATGTAGAGGTAGGGCGACCAGCGCTCGTCGAGCCGGCTGAGCCGGTGTGAGCGGGCGGGCCGGGTGGGTGGTGCCGCCGTTGCCGGCGGCTGGGCAAGCTGCACGCTCATGCCCCGGTACTCCTTCCCCCGCCACCCGTTCCCCACCGGTCGGCGACGGTTCGCGGGGCCGGTGGGGAGCGGCGAGTGGCTACTTGGCGGCGGCCTTCTTCGAGTTCGTCACCGCGTCGGTCCAGCCCCGCTCGGGCGTACGCTGACCGAGCTCCACGGTGCGTACGGCGTTCTCCACCTCGGTGCGTACCGCCTGGTTCTTCGGGCCCATGTAGACCGGCTTCAGGCTCCTCGCCCCGGCGGCGAAGATCTGCCCCACCGGGGCGTCCGAGAAGTACGCGTTGGTGGCGTCGGTGATCGCCGGGTCGTCCAGCGCCTGTGGCGAGGACGGCAGTGGCCCCTTGGCCTTGAACGCGCCGATCTGGCCCTCGGCGCTGGTCAGGAACTTGGCGAGCTTGATCGCCTCGTCCTGGTGCTTGCTCTGCTTCGGCACGGCGAGGTACGAGCCGCCCCAGTTGCCGCCGGTGCCGGGCACCCGGGCGATGTCCCACTTGCCCTTGGCCGCCTCGCCGGCGTTGCCCTCGATGACCCCGGTCATCCAGGCGGGGCAGGCGATGGTGGCGAACTTGGCCTGCTTGAACGCGGCGACCCACTCCTCCGACCAGGCGCCGTACCTGCCGGACAGGCCGGAGTCGATGATGTCCATGGTGGTGTCCCAGGCCTGCTTCACGGCGGGGTTGGTGTCGACCACCAGGTTGTCGCTGGTGTCGTAGTAGTGGTAGCCCGAGGTGTTGCCCGCGGTCTGGAGCACGATCGTGTTGAACGTGTTGGTGGCCGCGTCCAGGAACGCCGCGCCGGTCTTCGCCGCCACGAACCTCTCGCCGACCCGGATGTAGTCTGGCCAGGTAGGCCATAGCGCGGACACGGCGTCCCGCTCGGTCGGCAGGCCGGCCTTGGCGAACAGGTCGGTGCGGTAGCACATCGCCATGCCCCCGACGTCGGTGCCGAGCCCGATGAGGTGCTTGCCGTCGGCGGTGAGTCCGCCGTTCCACTTCCAGTCCAGGAAGTTGCCCTTCAGTTCGGCCGCGCCGTGGTCGAGCAGGTTCACGAAGTTGTCCGGGTTGGCCTTGTACTCGACCAGCAGCCCTTCCTCGATCGCGACCACGTCGCCGGCGCCGTTGCCGGCCGCGAGCCACTGGGTGAGCTTCGGTGAGTACTCGTCGAGGTTGCTGCCGGTGCCCCGTTCGACGATCTTCACGCCGGGGTTGGCGGCGATGTACTCCTGGTACAGCTCGTCGTAGCCGAACTGGCCGAACACGTCGACGGTCAGCGTGACGGTGCCGTCGCCGGCGTCGTCGCCAGCACCGCCGCAGGCGGCGCTGGCGAACAGCGCGGTGGCGGCGACGAAGGCGACGGCCGCGAGGCGGCGGCGCGAGGTGGCACCCATGTCTCGGACCCCTCTCAGGTCGGGTTGGTGATGGTGGAGGTGTGAGAGAGCGCTCTCTCACACCTTGGCCTGTCCTCTTGACAGCTGTCAAGAGAGCGCTCTCTCACGTCGCTCCACCATCGCCACCCAGTGGTCACCCATAGAACATGGAGCGGCTGTCCGGCACCGGAACAGCCACTCCTCCCGTGAAGGTGCGCCTTCGTGCTGTCGGCGCGGGGCGGGCCGTCAGTCGGCGCGGAGACCGGCCAGCAGGGTGCGGTCACCGGCGACGGTGAGCGTGTCGAAGCTGACCCGGCCCCACAACGCCAGCAGCAGGTCGCTGGCCGTGCCGCTGACCTGGACGCGGGCGTGGTGCGCATCGTGGTCGAGGATCGTCGCGGTGTCGAGCAGCGCCACCCCCTCGCCGCGCAGCCGCAGGAACCACTCCTGTCCGGCGTCGGCAGCGGACAGCTGCACCAACCCGTGCCACGGCCCGCCCGGCCGGCGCCGGCCGGCGGGCAGCCAGGTGTCCAGCACCTCGCTCACCCCGTCCGCCGCGAGCTTCGACTCGATCGGCTCGCCGGCCGCGATGGCGAGCTGGGCGTCCCACCGGTGCACGGCCGTCTCGTGCGCCATCCGGCGCGGCCAGAACCCCGCCTTCTTCGGCTGGGGCGCCCAGTTCCAGGCCGGCGCCTCCGGGTCCAGCGCGTCGAAACGGGCCATCAGCTGGTCGTACGCCTGCTGCCAGAGCTCCAGCGGGGTCTCGTCGGGACCCGGCCGGGGCGGGCGGGAGCCGCCGACCGGCGCGGTGGTGGCGGCTGCGCCGGCCACCCCGTGCACCCAGTGGTAGACCCCCGCGAGGTGCAGCGTCAGATCGGTCACGGTCCAGCCGGGACAGGAGAGCACCGGTGTCTCGGGCGGCGCCTGCGCGATCGCGGCGGCGAACGCGGGGCCCTCCGCCCGGAGCGCCCCGATCCAGAAGTCCTTCGTGCCGTGCAGTCTGCTCATCGCCATCCCGGGGGACCGGGCTACCAGTGGGTGCCGCGGCTACCCCTCCAGCCTAGGGTGAGGAGCGTGTCAGAGGTCTACATCCAGTCGACAACCGGTGCCGAACCCGACGCTTTGTGCCACCTGGCCCGATACACGACACTTCGGCTCGGTGGCCTCGCGGCCCGCGTCGTCACCGCAACCAGCGCCGACGAGATCGTCCGCAGCGTACGGGAGGCGGGCGAGCCGGTCCTGATCCTCGCCGGTGGCAGCAACGTGGTGATCGGCGACGCGGGCTTCCCCGGGACCGTGGTCCTGGTCCGGTCCCGGGGGGTCCAGGTGGTCGCGGATGACGCCGGCACCGTCACCGTGCGGGTCGAGGCCGGCGAACCGTGGGACGACCTGGTCGCGGCCACGGTGGCCAACGGCTGGTCCGGCCTGGAGTGCCTTTCCGGGATCCCCGGGTCCACCGGAGCCACCCCGATCCAGAACGTCGGCGCGTACGGGCAGGAGGTCGCGGAGACGATCGTCGGGGTGCGGGTCTACGACCGGGTGGCCGGCCGCACCACCACCCTCGCTGCCGCCGACTGCGGCTTCGCGTACCGGTCCAGCATCTTCAAGAACAGCGACCGCTGGGTGGTGCTGTCGGTCGACTTCCGCCTGACCCGGTCGCCGCTGTCCGGTCCGATCCGGTACGCGGAGCTGGCCCGGGCGCTCGACGTCGAGGTCGGTGACCGGGTGCCGCTGGCCGACGCGCGGGCCGTCGTGCTGCGGCTGCGCGCCGGCAAGGGCATGGTGCTGGACGCCGCCGACCCGGACACCTGGTCGGTCGGGTCGTTCTTCACCAACCCGGTGCTCGACCGGGCCGCGTACGAGCGGCTGCGGGAGCGGGCCGCCGACGTCGGTGAGCCGCCGTCCTGGCCCGGCGCCGAGGATACGGTGAAGGTCAGCGCCGCCTGGCTGATCGACAGGGCCGGCTTCGGTAAGGGCCACCCCGGTCCGGACGGCGCCGTCACCATCTCCACCAAGCACACCCTGGCCCTGACCCACCGCAGCGGCGCCGCCCGGACGGAGGACCTGGTCGCCCTCGCCCGCGAGATCCGCGCAGGCGTCGAATCCCGCTTCGGCGTAACCCTCCACCCCGAACCTGTCCTCATCAACTGCACCCTGTAACCCCCTCCTGTCCCGGCCCCCGTGATCTCGCGTCTCCCGCCGCCCACGAACAGGCCGGCAGCCTGAACGAGCCACGAGGCAAGGGGCGGAAGGAGGGATCTAGCGGGGGGCTGTGGCGGACCAGGGGACGGTCAGCAGTCCCCGGCGCCAGTGGCGCGGCCGGCCGAGGACCGGCCAGCCGGACTCGCGGACCGTGGTCACCGCCCGGAGCCAGCGTTGACGGGGGCCGTACGGAGCGTACGGGGCCGCGGTGTGCCAGGCATGTTCGAGGGCGCGGAGCAGCGCGTGGATGGGCTCACCGTCGACGTTGCGGTGGATGAGCGCCTTCGGGAGGCGTTCGGCGAGCTGGGCCGGGCTCGCCAGCGTGCTGAGCCGGGCGGCGAGGGTCAGCGAGCGCGGGCCGTCGGCGTCCAACAGCACCCAGGCGCCGAGCCGGCCCAGCTCGTCGCAGGTCCCCTCGATCAGCAGGCCGCCCGGGGCCAGCGCGGCGGTCATCGTCGCCCAAGCCGCCGGCACCTCGCGCTCGTCGTACTGGCGGAGCACGTTGAACGCGCGGACCAGAGCGGGGCGCAGCCCGGCCAGCTCGAAGCCGCCCCGGGCGAAGGTGAGCCAGGGCGGATCGGCGGCGGGTCGGGCGGCGGCGACGCGTACCGGATCGATCTCCAGCCCGACCACCCGGACATCGGTGCGGACGGCGGCGGCCAGCCGGGCCCGCAGCTCGACGGCAGTGACCGGGGTGGCGCCGTAACCGAGGTCGACGACCAGCGGGTCCGCGGTGGCGCGCAGCGCGTCCCCGCAGGTCTCGACGATCCAGTTGTCCACCCGGCGCAGCCGGTTGGGGTTGGTCGTCCCGCGGGTGACCACGCCCACCGGGCGCCGCGCCGATCCCGCCATCACGCCACCCGGCTCAGCCGACCCGGTGCACCTTGTGCTGCGCGGCCTGCGCCAGTGGGCGGACCACCAGGCGGTCGACGTTGACGTGGTGCGGGCGGGTGGCACACCAGGCGATGCAGTCGGCTACGTCGTCGGCGACCAGCGGATCGGGAACCCCGGCGTAGACGGCGGTGGCCTGCGCGGCGTCCCCGTCGAAGCGGACCAGCGAGAACTCGTCGGTCCGCACCATGCCGGGGTCGATCTCGACGACCCGGACCGGCCGGCCGCACAGCTCCAGGCGCAGCGTGCCGGCGACCGCGGTCTGCGCGTGCTTGGCGGCGGCGTAGCCGCCCCCGCCCTCGTACACGGTGAAGCCGGCGGTGGACGAGACGACGACGATGGTGCCGGCCGCGGAGGACACCAGCGCGGGCAACAGCGCCTGCGTGACCCGCAGGGTGCCCAGCACGTTCACGTCGTACATCCACTGCCAGTCGCCGATCGAGCCGGTCTCCACCGGGTCCAGCCCGCGTGCCCCCCCGGCGTTGTTGACCAGCAGGGTGACGGGCCCCGGGGCCGCCGCGGCCGCGGCGGCGAGCCCGGCCACCGACTCGTCGGAGGTTACGTCGCAGGCGACCGCGGTGGCTGAGCCCCCCGCGTCCCGGATCTCCGTGACCAGGCCGGTGAGCCGGTCGACACGCCGGGCGGCGGCCAGCACGTGAAACCCTTCGACGGCGAGCCGGCGGGCGGTGGCCGCACCGATCCCGCTGGATGCTCCGGTGACGACGGCGACAGATGTCATCCGCCCATTCTCACCCCCGGCGCCGGCCGACGGCGCAATGAGGTCCGTCACGCCTGAAGACGTCGTTAGGCATTACCGATCCCCGATGGGGAAGATGGCACCCGGCGTGGGGGTTGACCGAGAAGCGCCGGTCGTGCGGACGGCAATAACCGTGACAGTGGGGAGCGGACGTGGCGGAACAGCACACCGGTGTCGGTCGTCAGCGAGGTGCCCGTCCGTGGCCCCGTCGCATCGCCACGCTCTCGGTGCACACCTCGCCGCTGCACCAGCCCGGCACCGGCGACGCCGGTGGGATGAACGTCTACATTCTCGAGGTCGCCCGGCGGCTCGCCGAGCGGGACGTCGAGGTGGAGATCTTCACCCGGGCCACCTCCGGCGACCTGCCACCGGAGGTGGAGATGGCGCCCGGCGTCCATGTCCGGCACATCATCTCCGGCCCCCTCGGGGGCTGACCAAGGAGGAGCTGTCCGGACAACTCTGCGCGTTCACCGCCGGGGTGTTGCGTGCGGAGGCGGCGCGGCCGCCGGGCCACTACGACCTGATCCACTCGCACTACTGGCTCTCCGGGCAGGTCGGCTGGCTGTCCAAGGAGCGCTGGGGGGTGCCGTTGGTGCACAGCGCGCACACCCTCGCCAAGGTGAAGAACGCGCAGCTCGCCGCCGGGGACCGCCCGGAGCCCAAGGCCCGGGTGATCGGTGAGGAGCAGGTGGTCGCCGAGGCCGACCGGCTGGTCGCCAACACCAAGGTCGAGGCCGGCGACCTGATCGACCGGTACGACGCCGATCCGACCAGGGTCGCGGTCGTCGAGCCCGGCGTGGACCTGGCCCGTTTCCACCCCGTCCGCGGTGAGCGGGAGCGGACCCGGATCGCCGCCCGCCGCCGCGTCGGCCTGCCCGAGACCGGGTACGTGGTGGCTTTCGTCGGCCGGATCCAGCCGCTCAAGGCGCCGGACGTGCTGATCCGCGCGGCGGCGGCACTGCGCGAGCGGGACCCGGTGCTCGCCGAGGAGCTGACCGTGGTCGTCTGCGGCGGGCCAAGCGGTAGCGGGCTCGACCGGCCGACCGCGCTGATGGAGCTGGCCGCCGCGCTGGGCGTCACCGACCGGGTGCGGTTCCTGCCGCCGCTCACCGGCGACGACCTGCCCGCCCTGTACCGGGCGGCGGACCTGGTGGCGGTCCCGTCGTACAACGAGAGCTTCGGACTGGTCGCGCTGGAGGCCCAGGCCTGTGGTACGCCGGTCGTGGCAGCCGCCGTCGGCGGCCTGGTCACGGCGGTCCGCGACCAGGTCAGCGGCGTCCTCGTGGCCGGCCACGACCCGGTCGACTGGGCCCGTACGCTGGCGCGCCTGTTGCCGGACGTGGGTGGGCGGGCGGAGTTGGCCCGGGGCGCTCAGCGGCACGCCCGCAGCTTCTCCTGGGATCGCACGGTCTCCGCGCTGCTGGACGTCTACGGTGAGGCGATCGTCGAACACCGTGCCCGGCTGACGTCCGAACTCGCCACCTGCGCCTGGTGAGGAGGCGCCTGGTGAGGAGGGGCGCCTGGTGGGCGGACCGGCGCCGCCAGACGCCAGCGGTGGAGTGCGCGCCCCGGTCGATACCGGCGTCGCCACGGGCGCGGGTGCCGGGGCGACCGTAGAGTGGGTGCGATGAGCGGGAAGAACGATCTCGGAGCTTTGATCGAGTCGGCCTGCGACGAGCGGGACCTTGCCTGGGAGCCCACCGGCCCGCACTCGTACGCGGTCACCCTGCCCGGCACCCACAAACTCAAGACGATCTGCAACCTGGTCGTCGGTGAGCACGCGTTGCGGATCGAGGCCTTCGTGATGCGCCAGCCGGACGAGCGCCGGGAGGAACTCTGGGCCTGGCTGCTCCAGCGCAACGCCCGGATGTACGGGGTCTCCTTCTCCATCGACGCGGTCGGTGACGTCTACCTGACCGGCCGGGTCAATCCCGCCGGTGTCGACGCCGACGAACTGGACCGGCTGCTCGGGGCGGTGCTGACGTACGCGGACGAGTCCTTCGACACCATGCTGGAGATCGGCTTCGGCACCTCGATCCGCCGGGAATGGGAGTGGCGGGTCAAGCGCGGTGAGTCCACCGCGAACCTCGCGGCCTTCGCGCACCTCTTCGAGTCTTCTGCCACCGGTGGCGAGGCCGCTGCGGACACCCGCTCGGCCGCCGGAGGTTCGGACCGGACCTGACGGGTATGCCGCACCGCGCGGTGCAGCACTGGGATCCGCCGCGTGCCGAGGGACGGACTGTCGAGGAGCGTGAGCGCCCATGGCTCAGCGAAGCAGCTCAGGTCGCGGCGGGACTGCGACCCGGACCGGACGACAGACGGGGAACCGGACCCCGAACACCCCGCAGGTCTCCGAATCCGCCATCACCCGAATGAGGGTGGACGAGATCCGTGGTCAGTTGCGCCGGCACGGGGTCTCCGGCGTCTCCACGCTGCGCAAGCCGGAGTTGGTGAAGACCCTCGTGAGGACCCTGCGGGCAGCGGGCCGCCCCGGCGCGGCGGCCCGCGCGAGCACCGGTCCGGCGGGCCGCGCGGCGGGCACCAGGGCGTCGGCGGGCCGCGCGGCGGCCACGAGGAAGACGGCCGGTCGCACCACGACGGCCCGGGCGAAGGCCGCGCCGGCCCGGGCGAAGGCGGTGCCGGCGAACAAGTCCGCGCCGGCGAAGAAGGCCGCGGCGAAGCGGGCCGCCGCCCGCGGGGCCGTGCCGGCGAAGACGGCACCGGCCAAGCCGGCGAAGCGGGCCACACCGGCGAAGAAGGCGGCGGCGAAGCGGGCCGCACCGGCGGCGAAGAAGGCTGCGGACGGGGCCGGTCCGGCCCGAGGTGCGGCGGTACGGATCGGGCCGTTCTCGTCGCGTTCGGTCCGGTCGTCGCAGGTCATCTCGTCGCTGGAGGACCGGCCGGAGCGTCTCGGTCGGAGCCTGGTCACCACCAACCACGATGTCATCCGGCGGTGGGCGCGACAGCGGAACGCGAAACCGGCCACGATCGCCGGCACGGAACGCGACGGCCGCGCCGGCGTGCTCACCTTCAACCTACCGGGCTACCGGGAGAGCAACCGGGTACGCGAGATCACCTGGGCTGAGTGGTTCCGGACGTTCGAGCTGCGAAAGCTGAACCTGATCTACCAGGAGCGGCTGCGGGACGGCCGGCCGAGCAACTTCTTCCGGACCGAATCACCCGATCGGGAGGCCGGGTGAGGTGTTTGCGGGAGTGGCCATCGGGTAGTCGCTGTCGACCGCCCCGGGACCTCAGGAGGCGGGGTGACACCGGGTCGGAGGCGAGTCCTGTGACCGGCGAGACAGTCGGTTCAGGTTGAAACCACATTCCGGGCGAACTAACTTTATTGTACCGCGCCGGGCTCGGATCCGTTCGGGGGAGCGGAGGATCGATCAGATCTGTGCACCGAGTGAGGCGTGGAGGACGGGTGGACCGACACCGTTGGGGGACGGTGGCCCACCCGTTTGGACCGGCGGCGTGAGCGGGCGCCGCTTACGGGGGTGAGTGTCGCCCGCCGCCGCCGGTCATATACGCGCAACGCCCACCGCGACGACGTCGCGGTGGGCGTTGCGCGTACCGGCCCGGAGCCCGATCAGGCCGGAGGAATCCGGGGGTTCTCGCGCTCCGGTGTGCCGCGCCTCATGCCTGGCCGGTGCCGACCGTGCGGGAGTGTGTGCCACCGTCGGTCTCGGTCGACTGCTGCGGCTCGACCGGTGCGGTGGCCTCGGCGGCCTCGGGTGCGGACGGGCGGAGGGGGGCGGTCGGGGCCATCGGCTGCGTCGCGGCCCGCAGGGCGGTGGCGCGGCGCTCCCGCGCCGGTCCGGAGACCAGGTGCGCCACCGCCATCAACCCGCCGATCGTGGCACAGCCCAGCCAGAGCGCGGTGTTGCCGGCCTGCTCCCGGACGAGGCCGCCGAGGACCGGCGCGGCGGCGCCGGCCACCTGCCAGGACAGTGAGAAGACACCCTGGTAGCGACCGCGAAGCTCATTCGGGGAGAGTTCGGCGATCAGGGTTGCGTTGGACGGCGAGTTGAGCATCTCGCCGACGGTCCAGATCAGTACGGTCAGGCCGTAGAACCAGGCGGTCTCGGCGAACGCGGTCAGGCCGAACCCGACCCCCATCACCACCGCGGCCAGGGCCAGCACGTGCGAGCGGCTACGGCCCTTGATGAGCCGCGGCACGAAGAGCTGACCCACCACGATCAGGACGCCGTTGAGGGCGATCACCGAACCGTACGTGGTGGGGCTGAGCCCGGCGTCGCCCATGGCGATCGGCAGCATCGAGATGTGCTGGAGGAACACCAGCGCGGCGAAGAGGTTCAGCGTCACGAAGCCGAGGTAGACGCGGTCGGACAGGATGGTGCGCAGTGCGCCGGCTGGTGCCGCCGTCCGCCCGGTGCCGGCCACCGTCGATCTGCGGGTCTCGCCGACCCTCAGGAAGATGATCAGCGCGGTGACCAGCGTGGTGGCCGCGTCGACCAGGAAGAGCAGCAGGTAGCCGGCCTCGGCCGCGATCCCGGCGAGCACGGCGGCGCAGGCGAAGCCGAGGTTGATCGCCCAGTAGTTCAGGGAGAAGGCCCGCAGTCGGTCCTTGGCCGGGACCACGTCGATCATCATCGCGCCGAAGGCGGGCCGGACCGCCTCGGCGAAGAGGCCGAGCAGCAGGGCGCCGAGCGCGACTGTCCACATGTCCCGGGCGAAGCCCAGGGCCAGCATCATGCTCGCCGCGCCGAGGTGGGCGGTGAGCAGGGTGGGGCGGCGTCCCCAACGGTCGGCGAGCGTGCCGCCGATCGTGGTGCCCACCGCGCCGCCGACCCCCCAGAGCCCCAGCACCAGGCCGGCCTGGGCGGCGGAGAAGCCGCGTTCCTGGGTGAGGTAGATGGCGAGGAAGACCAGGACGAACGAGCCGAGCCGGTTGATCAGCGTGCCGGTCCACAGGTACCAGAAGGTGCGGGGCAACCCGCCGGCCGTATCGTGTAGCCAACCCCGCATCGTCCGCACGTCGGCGCCCCCGCTCCGTAATGACCGACATCATCTCAGCGCCTTACAACCTAGTGTCGGCTCTGGACCGCGGTCACCGGATTTTCCACGTGGTGGTCGTCACCACCCTTCACGCGCGGCCGGTCGGTCGGGTGGGGCAGGATGATCCGCATGACTGCTAGCGAAGGGCCCACCGTCGGGACGCTGGTCCTGCTGCGGCACGGCGAGAGCGACTGGAACGCCAAGAACCTCTTCACCGGCTGGGTCGACGTCGACCTGACCGGCAAGGGCGAGACCGAGGCACGCCGCGGTGGCGAGCTGCTGCGCGAGCACAGCCTGCTGCCGGATGTGGTGCACACCAGCCTCTTGCGCCGGGCGATCCGCACCGCCGAGCTGGCGCTGAACGCCGCCGACCGGCACTGGATCGCGGTGCGCCGGTCGTGGCGGCTCAACGAGCGCCACTACGGCGCACTACAGGGCAAGAACAAAAAGCAGACCCTCGACGAGTACGGCGAGGAGCAGTTCATGCTCTGGCGCCGGTCGTACGACACCCCGCCGCCGCCGATCCCGGACGACGACGAGTGGTCGCAGGTCGGCGACCCGCGCTACAAGCTACTGCCGACCGAGCTGATGCCACGGACGGAGTGCCTGAAGGACGTCGTGGAGCGGATGCTGCCGTACTGGTACGACTCGATCGTGCCGGACATCCTCGCCGGCCGGACGGTGCTGGTGGCGGCGCACGGCAACTCGCTGCGCGCGCTGGTCAAGCACCTCGACGAGATCAGCGACGAGGCGATCGCGAAGCTGAACATCCCGACCGGGATCCCGCTGCGCTACGACCTCGACCCGCAGCTGCGCCCACTCACGCTGGGCGGCACCTACCTGGACCCGGAGGCGGCGAGGGCGGCCGCCGCCGCGGTCGCCAACCAGGGCCGCTGAGCGCGCGCGGAGGCGCCCGGTCGGCGGACCGGACGCCTCCGCCGCGTCTCGACTACTCGCCGGCCGAGCTGGCGGTCTCGCCGGTGATCAGATAGACGACGTGCTCGGCGGCGTTGACCGCGTGGTCGGCGAAGCGCTCGTAGAAGCGCCCGAGCAGGGTCGCGTCGATCGCGGTCTCCACACCGTACGGCCAGTCGTCGCCGAGCAGCACGCCGAACAGATTCCTGTGCAGGTCGTCCATCGCGTCGTCGTCACGGTCCAGCTCGGCCGCCAGGTTGGCGTCGGGCTTGGCCAGCACCGCGGCGATCTTCCCGCCCATCCGGTCGGCGATGTTCGCCATGTCGGTGAAGACCGGCCGTAGTTCCGCTGGCACGGCCGGCGACGGGTGCCGGCGCAGCGCCGTCTTCGCCACGTGGTCGGCGAGGTCGCCCATCCGCTCGAGGTCGGCGGCCACGTGCAGCGCGGTGATCATCGCGCGCAGGTCGGAGGCGACCGGGGCCTGCCGGGCGAGCAGGTCGCAGACCCGCTCCTCGACGTGGCGGTAGAGGTCGTCGATCTCCGCGTCCCGCTCGATCACCGTCTCCGCCGCCGTCCGGTCGGCGGTGAGCAGGGCGCGGGTGGCCTGCCGCATCGCGGCGCGGACTCCCTCCGCCATGTCCACCAGTAGCTGGCTGACGATCTGTAGATCGGCCCGGAACTCCGCTCGCATGGTCACGTCCTGTGGTTGGTGCCGCCGGCGGTAGCCGGCGTCGGGATCAGGTGTGCGGCCCACGGTAAGGGGGAACGGGCGGACCGTAGATGAACCATGGTGAACGACGCTGGACGCATCAGTGAACTTTCCTGAACATGAGAGTGTTTCATCCGGTTCTGGGGGGTCGTCAGGTTAACAGTGACCCTACGATCGCCGCGTGGAATGGGCGGTGGCGGTCGCAGGGGCCGTGGGCGTGGTGGCCGGGCTGGCGGCCGGGGTGCTGCTGCCCCGGTTCCGCCCGGCGCTGCGCCGACCCTCCGCCTCGACAGGGAGCCGCTGGTCCGGCTTCCTCCGGAGCAAGGGGAGGCTCGCGATAGCCGAAGATCCGCAGTCCGGCCTCGGTGGCCGGACCATCGACTCCCTCCGGGCCGGCGTCGTCGTGCTGGACGCTGACGATGTTCCGGTCCTGGTCAACCCGGCGGCCCGCGCGATGGGGCTGCTCCGTGCGGGCGCCACACCGGGTGCGATCGCCGCTCATCCTCTGATCCGTACGCTCGCGGGTCAGGTCCGGCGCACCGGCGTTCGCCGCGAGATCGAGCTGGACCTGCCGCGGGGTCGCGACAACGCCGGGGAGAACCCGCTCGGCGTGCACCTGCGGGCGGTCGGGCTGGGCGCCGGCTACATCGCGGTGGAGGCGGCCGACGTGACCGAGTCGCACCGGCTCGCCCGGGTCCGGCGTGACTTCGTGGCCAACGTGAGTCACGAGTTGAAGACCCCGATCGGCGCCCTGCAACTGCTGGCGGAGGCGCTGGTGGACGCCACCGAGCCAACCGGCGACGGCCCGCCGGACCTCTCCGAGGATCTGGTGGCGGCGCGCCGGTTCGCCGAGCGGATCCAGCACGAGTCGACCCGGCTGGGACGACTCGTGCAGGAGCTGCTGGAGCTGACCCGGCTCCAGGGCGCCGAACCGCAGCCCGCGCCGGAGCCGGTCGCGGTGGACTGGGTGATCGCCGAGGTGGTCGACCGGACCCGGACCAGCGCCAGCGCCCGGCACATCGACGTGCTGGTCGACGGCGAGCGCGGGCTGACCGTGTACGGCAGCGACACCCAGCTCGCCACCGCTGTGTCGAACCTGGTCGAGAACGCCATCAACTACTCGGGCGAGGACACCACGGTCCGGATCGTCGCGCGGGCGGACGACGAGCACGTCACGATCGCCGTCGCCGACCAGGGCATCGGCATCGCCCCGACCGACGTCGACCGGATCTTCGAGCGGTTCTACCGGGCCGACCAGGCCCGGTCCCGCGCGACCGGCGGCACGGGGCTGGGGCTCGCCATCGTCAAACACATCGCCAGCAATCATGGCGGACGGGTCGAGGTGTCGAGCACTCTTGGTGGGGGGTCGACGTTCACCCTCCGGCTGCCCGCCCGTCCACCGGACGACCTTCTGGCGACATTGCCCTCAGCTGGGATCGAGGCCGGTCCGGCCGAGCTCCGGCAGGTCTGACAGTAATGAAAGGAAAACTCCGTTGAGCCGCGTTCTGGTGGTGGAGGACGAGGAGTCGTTCTCCGACGCCCTGTCGTACATGCTGCGTAAGGAAGGCTTCGAGGTCTCCGTCGCCGCGACAGGCCCCTCCGCCCTCACCGAGTTCGACCGGACCGGCGCGGACATCGTGCTGCTCGACCTGATGCTGCCCGAGATGTCGGGCACCGAGGTGTGCCGGCAGCTCCGGCAGCGCTCGCACGTGCCGATCATCATGGTCACCGCCCGGGACAGCGAGATCGACAAGGTGGTCGGGCTGGAGATCGGCGCCGACGACTATGTGACGAAGCCGTACTCGCCACGCGAGCTGGTCGCCCGCATCCGGGCGGTGCTGCGCCGGCAGAGCACCGAGGCGGCCGAGTCGGGCGCGCCGACGCTGGCTGCCGGGCCGGTCCGGATGGACATCGAGCGGCACGTGGTCACCGTCGGCGGGGCCGCCGTGCAGCTGCCGCTCAAGGAGTTCGAGCTGTTGGAGCTCCTGCTGCGCAACGCCGGGCGGGTGCTCACCCGGGGCCAGCTCATCGACCGGGTCTGGGGGGCCGACTACGTCGGCGACACCAAGACGCTGGACGTGCACGTCAAGCGGCTCCGCTCCAAGATCGAGCCGGAGCCGTCCGCTCCGCGCTTCATCGTCACGGTCCGCGGCCTGGGCTACAAGTTCGAGCCGTGACCTGGCGTACCGAGAGAGGGGCCCGCGCTGATCGCGCGGGCTCCTCTTCTCGTCGTCGCCGGCGCTGATCGTCGTCGCCGGCGGACAGGATGTCGCAGCCGGGTCGGGCGGCGCACGCCGTGCCCGGTGCTCGCGGTCGACCGTAAACCCGAGTCGGGTTCGGGTCGACGCGGTTCACGGCCCGAGGGGGAGTGCGAACTCGAACCGCGCTGTTCAGCCCTGGCTGGCCGGATGGGGGGCGATCTGGCCCTGGTGCAGCCGGGTCACGCACAGCTCGGCCAGCTTCGCGTACGCGGGGGCGCCGATCAGGGCGGTCAGCTCCGGGCCGTACGAGACGTACATCGGTTCGGCGCCCACGTGCGCGTCGGTCGACGAGGTGCACCACCAGTGCAGGTCGTGCCCGCCGGCACCCCAACCCCGGCGGTCGAACTCGCCCAGCGTGGACACCAGCACCTTCGTGGTGTCCGGTCGCTTGATCCACTCCTGGTCGCGGCGGACCGGCAGCTGCCAGCAGACGTCCGGCTTGTATTCCAGCGGATGCACGCCGGCGCGCAGGGCCTGGGCGTGCAGGGCGCAGCCGGCCCCGCCCGGGAAGTCGGGGTCGTTGAGGAAGACGCACGGGCCGTCGCCGTCGCGGGTGGCAGTCCGGCGGGCCGGTGTCTTGCCGTCGACCGTGTCGCTCACGGTCCAGTTCTTGAAGCCCCGGCGGTGATGCTGCCAGGTCGCCGGCGTCAGCCGCTTCACCGCGGCGCGGACCCGCTTCTCGTCGTCGGAGTCGGTGAAGAAGGCGCCGTGCGAGCAGCACCCCTCTGCGGCCCGGTTGGCGACGATCCCATGGCAGCCACGACCGAAGACGCAGGTCCACCGGGACAGCAGCCAGGTCAGGTCGGCGCGGACCAGGTGTGTTTCGTCGGCCGGGTCGACGAACTCGATCCACTCCCGCGGGAAATCCAGCGGCACCTCGCGGCCGCGCGGGTCGCCCGGGTCGTCCACCAGCACCCGGAGCTCGATCTGCCCTGTCATTCGGCCCAGCCTACGCCCGGTGGCCCCGGCGGGCCGGTGAGCCGGGCGAACGTGTTGGCCCTAGGGTTCTTCCCATGCGACTGGGTGTCCTCGATGTCGGGTCCAACACGGTGCACCTGCTGGTGGTCGACGGCCACCGCGGCGCCCACCCCTGGCCGGCCCACTCGGAGAAGGTGGTGCTGCGGCTGGCCGAGCAGATCGGCCCGGACGGCGCGCTGACCGACGCCGGTGCGGACGCCTTGGTGAAGGCGGTCGGAACGGCGAAGGAGGCGGCGGCCGGGCTGGACACCGACGACCTGTTGGCGTTCGCCACCTCGGCGGTCCGCGACGCCACCAACTCCTCCGACGTGCTGACCCGGGTCCGCGACGAGACCGGCGTACGACTGGAGGTCCTCTCCGGCGCCGACGAAGCCCGGATGACCTTCCTCGCGGTGCGGCGCTGGTTCGGCTGGTCGGCCGGGCGTCTGCTGGTGCTCGACATCGGCGGTGGGTCACTGGAGATCGCGGCCGGTATCGACGAGGAGCCGGACGCCGCCGTCTCGCTGCCGCTCGGCGCCGGTCGGCTCACCCGTGACCGTCTCCGGGTCTGTCCGGACAGCGCCACGCCGCCGCTGGCCGAGCTGGTGGAGGACCTGCGGGCGTACGTGGACGAGCGGCTCGACCCGGTGGTCGAGCAGCTGACCGAGGTGGACTGGGAGCGCCCCGTCGCCACCTCGAAGACCTTCCGCACGCTGGCCCGCCTTGCCGGGGCGGCCCCCTCCGGGGCCGGTCTGT
Organism: Micromonospora sp. WMMA1363; assembly: GCF_030345795.1. Classification (NCBI taxonomy): domain Bacteria; kingdom Bacillati; phylum Actinomycetota; class Actinomycetes; order Micromonosporales; family Micromonosporaceae; genus Micromonospora; species Micromonospora sp. WMMA1363. Next base: position 3,404,885 of record NZ_JAUALB010000001.1, on the reverse strand, counting down.
GGGCACGTCGCCGGCTCACCCGTGCCGGGCTGCGGCAGGTGCTGGGCTTCATCCGGCACATTCCCCCGGCCCAGCTCGTCGAGTTGGAGGGGGTCAGCGTCAGCCGCGCCCACCAACTGCTCGCCGGCGCGGTGGTGGCCGAGGCGGTGATGCGCCGCCTGGACATCGACGCGCTGGACATCTGCCCCTGGGCATTGCGGGAGGGCGTGATCCTGCGCCGGCTGGATCAGCTCGCGCCAACGTGACGTCCGTACGGGACCCGGCCGTGTTTGCGGGTGCTCGTCCTGATGCCTCCCATCGACGCCGGCTACCCTCGACCATGTGACTTCCCGGGTCCCGGTGCTCCTCTCCACCTCCTCGGTCTTCCCCGAGCGCACGGCGGCGGCGTTCCAGCTGGCCGCGGCGCTCGGCTACGACGGCGTCGAGGTCATGGTCTGGACCGACGCGGTCAGCCAGGACGCCGGCGCGCTGGCCGGTCTCGCGGAGCACTACGGCGTGCCGGTGCTCTCCGTCCACGCCCCGTGCCTGCTGGTCACCCAGCGGGTGTGGAGCGCCGACCCGTGGGAGCGGCTGCGCCGCTCCGGTGAGCTGGCCGAGACCCTCGGCGCGCCGACGGTGGTGGTGCACCCACCGTTCAGCTGGCAGCGCGAGTACGCGCGCACCTTCGCCGAGGGACTGCACGACGTGGCCGAGCGGTTCAGCGGGCTGCGCTTCCCGGTGGAGAACATGTACCCGGTCCGGATGGCCGGCCGGCAGTTCGTGCCGTACGTGCCCGGGTGGGACCCGACCGAGGCCGGGTACCCGTCGTACACCCTCGACCTGTCCCACTGCGCCGCCTCGCACACCGACGCGCTGGAAATGGCCGACCGGATGGGCGCCGGCCTGGCACACGTCCACCTGGGCGACGGCACGGGCGAGGGGCGCGACGAGCACCTGGTGCCGGGTCGGGGCACCCAACCCTGCGCCGAGCTGCTGCGCTCGCTGGCCGGTCGGGGTTTCACCGGGTCGGTGGCGGTGGAGGTGTCGACCCGGGGCGCGAAGAGTCGCGCCGTCCGCGAGGCGGACCTGCGGGCCGCGTTGGAGTTCGCCCGGCAGCACCTCGGCACGCCGTCCCCGGTCGACGCCTGACCCGGCGGGAGCGCTGCCCCCGCCGGGCGGAAGCGCGCGGTCAGCTGACGGGCGTGAGGGTGTCCGCCGGGGCGGTCGACTGGGGCGCCACCGTGACCCGCCCGCCGACCGCGGCCCGCTTCCGGGCCCGGTGCGCGGCTACGTGCGAGCGGGTGGCGCAGCGCTCGGAGCAGAACCGCCGGCAGCAGTTCGACGACGTGTCCAGGTAGACGTTGCCGCAGCGGTCGTCGGCGCACACCCCGAACCGGGCGCTGCCGTACTCGCAGAGCCAGACCGACAGGCCCCAGACCGCGCCGGCCAGGTATTCCGCGCTCACCGAGGCGCCGCGGCTGGTGACGTGCATGTGCCAGTCGCTGGAGTCGTGCCCGGAGATGCGGGGCTGGACCGGGTACGACGCGAGTAGCCCGTTCAGTTCGGCGACCGCCTGGGCGTCCCGCCCGGACGTGCCGTACTCGAAGACGTCACGGAGGCGCTTCTGCGCACGTCGGAACGTCGAGAGGTCCCGCTCCGACACCTCGTCGCGCATCCACGCGTTGTCGTCGGGGAACAGCGATCGTAGGGCGTCGAGGTCGTCCAGCCGCGCGTTGACGAGATCAACGCCGGTCCGGGCGTACGCGTCGAAGTTCACCCCACCAACGGTAGACGACGCACCAGGTGCGGAGCGTCGATGTAGTGCGGCAGGAACCGCGCATAACCCTCGGTGATCAGGGTTGCGCTCTCTCGGACGCCGGCGCGGGCCGGCTCGTGGTCGACGACCCGGCTACGAGGAGGGGCCCGCTCGGCGCCCGGGGACACCGTCGACGCCCCGGCGCCCGCCTGGCCACAGCAGCCCTGCCGCGCGGAGCCGCTCCCGGCACGGGCGTTACGCTCAGCTCATGCTCCGTTCCGTCATCCTCGCCGCTGCCCGGTCATCCCAGGTTGAGCGGCTTGTCGCGACGGCCCCGTTCACCCGGGCCGTCGTGCGCCGATTCGTCGCCGGCGCCACGACCGACGACGCGTTGCGCGCGACCCGCGAACTCGTCGACGACGGTCTCGCGGTCACCCTCGACAACCTCGGCGAGGACACCGTCACCCCCGAGCAGGCCACCGCCACCCGGGACGAGTACCTGGAGCTGCTGCGAATGCTCGCCACCGCCGGGCTCACCCCGGCCGCCGAGGTGAGCGTCAAGCTCTCCGCGCTGGGCCAGATGTTCGACGAGCAGCTCGCGTACGACAACGCGCGGGCCATCTGCGCGGCGGCCGACGAGGCGGGCACCACGGTCACCCTCGACATGGAGGACCACACCACCACCGACTCGACGCTGGACATCCTCGCCAAGCTCCGTAAGGACCATCCGGCGACCGGGGCGGTGCTCCAGGCGTACCTGCGGCGCACCGAGTCGGACTGCCGTGAGCTGGCGGGCGCCGGGTCGCGGGTGCGGTTGTGCAAGGGCGCGTACTCCGAGCCCGAGTCGGTGGCCTACCAGTCCGCCCGCGACGTGGACAGGTCGTACGTCCGCTGCCTGAACGTCCTCATGTCCGGCGACGGGTACCCGATGCTCGCCACCCACGACCCCCGGCTGATCGCGATCGGCGAGGACCGGGCCCGCTGGTTCGACCGCGGCCCGGAACGGTTCGAGTTCCAGATGCTGTACGGCATCCGCCCGGAGGAGCAGGCCCGGCTGGTCGGCGAGGGCCACACCGTGCGCAGCTACGTCCCCTACGGGGACCAGTGGTACGGCTACCTCATGCGCCGCCTCGCCGAGCGCCCCGCCAATGTGGCCTTCTTCGCGCGCGCCCTGGCATCCAGGAAGTAGCCCCGCGACGACCCGACGGCGCCGGCGGTGACGCGCGTGGTCGCCGCGGGCCCACGGCCGGCCGGCTCGTCGCTCCTCCGACCGCCGGTGATCGTCCACGGCGACTGCGTGGCGTATGTCCGGAGTGTCGCGGACTGACGAGCCGGGGCCGTGGTGGCGGGCTCGTAACATGGGGCGCGTGCGCCGCACCGAGCCGCCGCGGCTACCCGCAGCCACGCGCCCCCGCCTGCTCACCGCCCTGCTCGCCGTTCTCGTTTTGACCGGCACCACCGCCGCCTCGTGCGGCGGGGAGGAGTCGCCGGTCGCCGTCGCCGCGGCCGGTCGGACCGCCGTTGCCGAGGTCATCGACGCCCCGGCCACCGTGACCGCTCGTGCCGCCGCCACGCTCACCGCCCCCGCCGACGGGACGCTGGCGAGCATCCGCGTACAGCCCGGCCAGCGGGTGCGGCGCGGCCAGGTGCTTGCCGTGATCGACTCGCCGCAGGCGCAGGAGCGGCTCCGGCAGGCGAAGGAGGCGCTCGACGCCGCCAAGCGGGCCGGCCGCGGCGGTGGCGGGGGAGGAGACCTGTCCGGCGGGCTGCGCGGGACCGACCGCGCCGCCGACGAGACCTACGCGGCGGCCCGCGCGGCGGCGGCGAGGATCAGCGATCGGGAGCTGCGCGAGGCGTTGCTGCTTCAGGTTCGCCAGGCCCAGCAGCGATACCAGGCCGCCGCGCGCGCCGCCGACCGCGCGGTCCGCGCGGTGCAGCGCGGGGTGAGCAACCTCAATGCCGCCGTCGGCGCGCTCGCCACCGCCCAGCGACTCCAGGCCCAGCAGGCGTACGACCTGGCGAGGACGACCGTGGACGCGCTGACCCTGCGTGCCCCGGTCGGCGGTGTCGTCCAGGTGGGCGGGACGGCGACCAGCGCCGGAGTTTCCCCCGAGTCCCTGGCCGGGTTGCTGGGTGGCGGCGTGCCGGCTGCGCTCGACCCGGCGGCGCTCGGCGTCGCACCGGCTGGCCCGCCGCCGGGGGTGGACGTCGCGGTGCCGGTGGGTGGTCTGGTGACGGCCGGCACGCCGGTGCTGACGGTCGTCGACACCGGTCAGCTCGGGCTGCTCGCCGAGGTCGACGAGACCGACGTGCTGCTGGTCAGGGCCGGGCTGGCGGCGACCGTCGAGCTGGACGCGGTCCCCGGCGCCTGGTACGAGGCCACCGTCCGCTCGGTCGACGTTCTGCCCACCACCTCGGCGCGGGGAGGGGTGGGGTACCGGGTGCGGCTGCTGCTCGGTGCCGGTCGGTTCGGCGAGGGAGAGGCCGCGCCGACTCCCCGCCCGGGCATGAACGCGGTGGTCCGGCTCCAGGTGCGGGAGGCCACCGACGCGATCACCGTGCCGGCGTCGGCGGTCTTCACGGCCGACGGGCGGGACGTGGTCTGGGTGGTGCGCGGCGGCCGGGCCGAGCGGGCACCGGTCACCGTCGGAGTGCAGGGGGAGGACCTCGTGCAGATCGTACGCGGGGTGCGGCTCGGCGACCGGATCGTGGTGCGCGGCGCCGACCAGGTCCGCGACGGCCAGGAGGTGGGGTGAGCCCGCCGGCGATCGAGGCTGTTGCCGTGTCCCGCACGTACCGGCATGACGGGGTGTCGGTGTCGGCCCTGCGCGGGGTGTCGCTGACAGTCGAGCCGGGGGACTATGTGGCCCTGGTCGGGCCGTCCGGCTCCGGCAAGTCGACCCTCATGCACCTGCTCGGCGGGCTGGACCGGCCGACCGGCGGCCGGTTGGAGATCGGTGGTCGGGAGGTGACCAGCCTCTCCGCCGCCGAGCTGGCGGCGCTGCGCAACGAGACCATCGGCTTCGTGTTCCAGGCCTTCCATCTGCTGCCCCGAACTTCCGCGGTGGACAACGTGGCGCTTCCCCTGGTCTATCGGGGGATGGGTGCCCGGCAGCGGCGGGAACGGGCCGCCGCGATGCTCGGCCGGGTCGGTCTCGGGCACCGGCTCGACCACCGGCCGAACCAGCTTTCCGGTGGTGAGCAGCAGCGGGTGGCGATCGCCCGCGCGTTGGTCACCGACCCGACGGTGCTGCTCGCCGACGAGCCGACCGGCAATCTTGACAGCGGAACCGGCGCGGCCGTGCTGGAGCTGCTGGAACGGCTCAACGCCGAGTCCGGTGTGGCGCTGGTGATGGTCACCCACGACAACGAGGTCGCGGCGCGGGCGCGCCGGCGGATCGCGATGCGGGACGGGGTGGTCGTCGCGGACAGCGCCGTCGATCATCGGCATGATCCACCGGTGTCGGGAGACGGCGGACCACCTGACACACTGGTGCCCGCTCCCAGCGCGGAGCCCCGGTCCGCGTCCGGAAGCGGTCCGGGGCGCCTGTTCGGTGGCACCGGTGGGCCCGCCGGAGTCACCGGACGCCGCGCGGCTGCGGGGCCGGGCGAGCCGACCGACGAGGCTGCGGGCGGCTGGGAGGACCGCTCGTGAGGCTGGCCGAGGGATGGCGGGTTGCCCTGGACGCGCTGCGGGTCAACCGGCTGCGCAGCACCCTGACCATGCTCGGTGTGATCATCGGGGTCGCCTCGGTGGTGATCCTCGTGGCGATCGGCTCCGGCACCAAGCAGCGGGTCGAGCAGCAGGTCGAGGGCCTGGGCTCGAATCTGTTGCTGGTCGTCCCCGGCCGGCTGGACGTGGGGGCCGCTCCGGCGCTCTCCCCGCTGACCCTGGACGACGTCGACGCGGTCACCCGGGTGGTCGGTGACCCCGACCGGGTGGCCGTCGCCGTCGCCTCCGGCGCCACGGTCCGGGCGGGCACCCGGTCGGACTTCAGCACGGTGCAGGGTGTGCTGGAGACGACTCCCACCGTGTTCACCCGCGAGCTCGCCCGGGGCCGTTACCTCAGTCGGTCCGACGTGGACACCAGTCGCAGGGTGGCGGTGCTGGGTGCGTCGGTGGCGCGGTCCCTCTTTCCGGACCGGGACCCGGTCGGGCGGCAGGTCACCGTCTCCGGGGTCCGGTTCCGGGTGATCGGGGTGTTCGCCCCGCTCGGCCAGAGCCTCGGCGTGGACCGGGACGACGAGGTGCACGTGCCGGTCACCGCCGCGCAACGGCTGTACGGCACGCAGCGGATCGACGGCATCGCGGTGAGGGCGCCGGACCGGGAGCGGATCGACGAGCTGGGCGAGCGGATCATCGCCGACCTGACCCGCCGGCACCCGGCGACCGAGTTCAGCGCGGTCACCCAGGAGCAGATCCTCGGCGTCCTCGGTGACATCCTGGGCATCCTCACCGGGGTGCTGGCCGCGATCGCCGGCATCTCGCTGTTGGTCGGCGGCGTCGGCGTCTCCAACATCATGCTGGTCTCGGTTCGCGAGCGGACCAGGGAGATCGGGTTACGCAAGGCGGTCGGCGCCCGCCCTCGGGACATCGGCGTGCAGTTCCTGCTGGAGGCGGTGCTGCTGACCTCGATCGGCGGGCTGACCGGGATGGCCCTCGGGGTCGGTACCGCGCTCGCCGTGGCGGCGGTGTCGCCGATCCCGGCGGCGGTCACCTGGTGGTCCTTGGCGCTGGCGTTCGGCGTGTCGGCGGCCGTTGGGATCGTGTTCGGCGTGGTGCCCGCGCAGCGCGCCGGGCGGCTGGACCCGGTCGTGGCACTGCGGTCGGAGTGAGCCGTGCCGAGCCGGATGTTTGTCGTCGACGGGACGTAACAACCGGTCGGACGCCCGTGCGAATTATGATCGGTTGTCCGAAGGGATCGCGCCGGTCACAGCGGCCCCGCTACCGTACTGGTAACACGCGCGTCGCCGGTCCGGGCGGAGGCTCCCCGCCGGATCGCACGCGCCGGGCATGGGATGGGCTGGTGAGCCATGGCCGGGTCGCAGTCCGACGGTCGGCTGTCGGAGGTCAAGTTTCTCACCGTCGCCGAGGTAGCGACGGTCATGCGGGTGTCGAAGATGACGGTCTACCGGCTGGTGCACAGCGGCGAGCTCACCGCGGTCCGGGTCGGTCGGTCGTTCCGCGTTCCCGAGCACGCCGTGCACGAATACCTACGCGGCGCCTTCCAGGAAACCGCCTGAGCCGCCGGGGCGCGCGGACCGGTCGGCGTGACGGCTGGCGAAGGGGCCGTGTTGGTCCTGCTGACGCTCTCCGGCTACCCTGGACCCCGACCATGACCGCAGGTGCGCACCGCCGCCGATCCCGCCGGTCTGGTCCGTTGTCCGCAAGCGGTTGCCGGTGTCACCTGTGGCGTCATCCGGCCCGCCCCGCATGTTGCATCGAAAGGCTTTCGTATGGGCTCGGTGGTCAAGAAGCGCCGCAAGCGCATGGCTAAGAAGAAGCACCGCAAGCTGCTGCGCAAGACCCGCGTCCAGCGTCGCCGTCTCGGCAAGTGACCATGGTGCCGGGTTCGGCCCGGCACCATGGTCACTTGCCAACTGTCGACCCTCGGAGGCTCAGGTGATCAGGCCTTGGACGTCCCGGCTCGATCCCGCCTGCCGAGAGTGGTGCGAGACATGACCCCCGGTGGCACTCCTGGTGCGCCGGGGGTCGTCGTCGTGACCGGGGTGAGCCGCTACCTCGGTGCTCACGTCGCCGCCCGGCTCGCCGCCGACCCGCGGATCGGGCGGGTCATCGGCATCGACCCACCCGCGTCCGGTACGGAGCTGCCCGACCTGCCCGACCTGCTCGAACGGGTCGAGACGGTCCGCGTGGACGCCGGCTCGATCGGTGGTCTGCTCACCGACCTCGACGTGGCTGTCGTGGTGCACCTCGCCCTGATCAGCGGGCCGGACCCGCAGCAAGGGGGCCGGGCGGCGATGAAGGAACAGAACGTCATCGGCACGATGCAGCTGCTCGCCGCCGCCCAGCGGGCTCCCCGGCTACGCAAGCTCGTCATCCGCTCGTCGACCGCCGCGTACGGGGCCTCGTTCCGCGACCCGGCGGTGTTCACCGAGGAGACCGAACCGCGCGAGGTGCCACGTGGTGGGTTCGGCCGTGACATCCTGGACATCGAGGGGTATGTGCGAGGTTTCCGCCGTCGCCGGCCCGAGGTGATCGCCACCGTCCTGCGCTTCGCGCCGTTCATCGGCTCCACCGCCGACACCACCCTCACCCGCTACTTCTCGCAGCCGGTGGTGCCCACCGTCTTCGGCCGGGATCCCCGGTTGCAGTTCCTGCACTTCAACGACGCGCTGGAGGTGCTGCACCGGTCGATCGTCGAGGACCATCCCGGCACCTACAACGTGGCGGGTCCCGGTGTGCTCGCGCTCTCCCAGGCCATCCGGCGGGCCGGCCGGGTCGCGGTGCCGGTCCTCGAACCGGGCCTGTCCGGCGCCGCGGCGCTCGCCCGTAACCTCGGGTTCGGCCGCTACGGGCTCGACCAAGTCGACCTCTTCGTGCACGGACGGGTCGTCGACACCGGCCGGCTCGAGCGGAAGTATGGTTTCACGCCGCGCTCCACGGCCGTCGCGTTCGACGACTTCATCCGCGCCCACCGCGGTGGTGCCGTGGTGACCCGGGATCAGCTCGCCGCCGCCGAGCGGCGGGTGCTGGAGGGGATCCGGCAGGTCCGCACGGCCGTCCGGGAGGGGTCGTGACCGGTCGAGCCCGGCGGGAGTCGGCCGGCGACGACGGCCGGTACGACCTACCGTTGGCGGTGCCGGAGCCGGCCCGGGCCAACGGGCACCGCCCGGCCGCGGCAGCCGACGAGCCGGACACGCCGGCGACGGACGAGCCGGCCGCCGCGCGGACGAACGAGCCAGGCACGGCGCCGGGCGGTCCCGACGCCGCCGCGGCCGCCGACCTGTCCTCGGTGGGCGGGCCGGTGGACGCGGGCGGGGCGATCCCGGCGCACCGGGACGGACCGGCGGGCCCCCGGCGGGCGCCCGGGCCGGACGCACCGGCGGTGACCGACCGCCCCGGCGACCACTGGGACCGCAAGGTCGCGAACGGCCTGGCGTTCCTGCGGCGGCGGCTCGCCGGTGAGTACGAGGTCGACGAGTTCGGCTTCGACCCGCAGATCACCGAGGCCGTGTTCCACCCGCTGCTGCGACTGCTCTACCGGGACTGGTTCCGCACCGAGGCCACCGGCTTGGAGAATGTGCCGGTCAACGGGCCCGGCCTGGTGGTGGGCAACCACTCCGGCACGATGGCGCTTGACGCGTTGATCCTCTCGGCCGTGCTGCACGACCGGCACCCGGCGCGTCGGTTCCTCCGCCTGCTCGGCGCGGATCTGGTCTTCCGGATGCCGGTGGTGTCGGAGATCGCCCGCAAGACCGGCGGTACGGTGGCCTGCAACCCGGATGCGGAGCGCCTGCTCGGCGCCGGTGAACTGGTGGGCGTCTTCCCCGAGGGTTTCAAGGGCATCGGCAAGCTGTACGCGGAACGCTACAAGCTGCAACGCTTTGGCCGAGGCGGTTTCGTGTCGGCGGCGCTGCGGACCGGGACGCCGATCGTGCCGGTGGCCATCGTCGGCGGCGAGGAGATCTACCCGATGCTCGCCGACGTGAAGCCGCTCGCGCGGCTGCTCAAGCTGCCGTACTTCCCGATCACGCCGACCTTTCCCTGGCTCGGCCCGTTGGGCATCGTGCCGCTGCCGAGCAAGTGGCTGATCGAGTTCTGCCCGCCAATCCCCACCGCCCAGCTGACCGACTCGGCCGACGACCCGTTGGTGGTGTTCAACCTCGCCGACCAGGTGCGGGAGACCATCCAGCAAACCCTGCACAAGCTGCTGGAACGCCGGCCGGACCCGTTCGGCCTCTGAACGGGGGCGACGCCGGCCGGTCCGCTGTGCGTGAGCGCGTCGCCGACGAAACTCCGGTGCGGCCCCGAGTCCGAACGTCGTACGGTCCTGGGTTTGTGAGCAGGATGGTGGAGGCCGCCGTGCCGGCCCGGCTGGGGATCGGATTCCGCTGGTTGTTGGCGTCGTCGTGGGCGACGAACCTCGGTGACGGGATCGCGGTCGCCGCCGGGCCGCTGTTGGTGGCGTCGCTGACCGACGAACCGTTCCTGGTGTCGCTGGCGGCGCTGCTGCGCTGGGCCCCGCCGATGGTGTTCGGTCTGTACGCCGGCGTGCTCTCCGACCGGCTCGACCGGCGGCGGATCGTGCTGGTGGCGAACGCGGTCCGGGTGGTGGTGCTCGGCGTGCTGACCCTGGCGCTGGTGGCCGACCGGGTCTCGGTGTTCGGGGCGTTGCTGGCGTTGGGGTTGATCGCCACCGCCGAGGTCTTCGCCGACAACACCACCGGCACGCTGACCCCCATGCTGGTGCGGCGGGACGACCTGGCGATCGCCAACGCCCGTGTGCTGGCCGGGTTCATCACGCTCAACCAGTTGGCCGGCCCGGCGATCGGGGCGGCGCTGTTCGCAGCCGGTCAGGCCTGGCCCTTCGCCACCGAGGCGATCCTTGCCGCAGCCGGCGTGCTGCTGGTGTCCCGGGTGTCGCTACCGCCACGCGACCCGGTTTCGGCGGAGGCGGCCCGCAGTGTGCGGCGGGACATCGTCGAAGGCCTCCGCTGGACCGTCCGCCATCCGGCCGTCCGGACGCTCTGCCTCACCATCCTGGTTTTCAACATCACGTACGGAGCGGCCTGGTCGGTCCTGGTGCTCTACGCGGCCGACCGCCTTGATCTGGGTGCCGTCGGCTTCGGCCTGCTCAGCACCGTGACGGCAGTCGGCGGCCTGCTCGGCACCGTCGGGTACGGGTGGCTGACCCGTCGGGTGAGCCTGGGTGGGATCATGCGGGTTGGGTTGATCATCGAGACGCTCACGCACCTCGGTCTCGCCGTGACCACCTCGCCGTGGGTCGCCGCCGCGGTCCTGTTCGTCTTCGGTGCGCACGCGTTCGTCTGGGGCACTACCTCGCTGACCATCCGGCAGCGGGCCGTCCCGACCCACCTGCAGGGGCGAGTGAACAGCATCAACACCATCAGCACGTTCGGCGGCCTCGTCGTCGGTTCGGCGGTGGGTGGCCTGCTGGTCACCCCGTTCGGTGTCACCGGGCCCTTCTGGTTCGCCTTCGCCGGTTCGGCGGTCCTCGTCGTCCTGTTGTGGCGCGAGTTCGCCCGCATCGCACACGGTCAGGAGTCGACCGCCGAGCCGGCCGTGGCGACCGCCTGAGGGTCAGGAGACGCGCTGGCGGCGCCGGTGCAGGGCCAAGCCCGCGGTCACCGCCCCGGCGACCAGCCCGGCGGCGGCCGTCGACGGGACGGCGATCTTCACCGCTCGGCGTCCGCTGCGGAAGTCCCGGACCTCCCAGCCGCGCTGTCGTGCCTCCCGCAGCAGGACGGCGTCCGGGTTGATCGCCACCCCCCGTCCGACGGTGCTGAGCATGGGCAGGTCGTTGGCCGAATCGCTGTACGCGGTGCAGCGGGAGAGGTCGAGGCCTTCCACCGCGGCGAGCTGGATGATCGCCTCGGCCTTCGCCGGCCCGTGCATGAGATCGCCGACCAGCCGCCCGGTGTAGGACCCGTCGACCACCTCGGCCACCGTGCCCATCGCGCCGGTCAGCCCCAGCCGGGCGGCGATCACCCGGCCGATCTCCACGGGCGCCGCGCTGACCAGCCAGACCCGCTCACCGGCGTCGAGGTGGCGCTGCGCGATCCGGCGCGTGCCGGCCCAGATCCGGGGTGCCATCAGCTCGTCGAAGATCTCCTCGGCAAGCCGCTGCACGTCCTCCACCCGCCAGCCCTCGATGAAGGCGAGCGCGACCTCCCTGGCCTGTGACATGTCCCCGGAGCGCTCGGTGGCGAGCACCCGGAACCGCAGTTGCTGCCAGGCGAACCGGATCAGGTCGCCGGTGGTGAAGTAGTTGCGTGCGGCCAGGCCGCGGGCGAACCAGTAGATCGACGCGCCCTGCATCATCGTGTTGTCCACGTCGAAGAAGGCGGCGGCGGTCGAATCCGGTGCCGGGGGCGGCGTGTCCACCTCTGCCCAGCCGGGGGTGGGACCGTGCGGGTGGGCCCTGAGCGTCACCTTCCGGCTGCGGGACACCTACCCTCCCTCCGCTCGGCCGGTGCGTCCTGCGCCACGTCGCGTGGGTAGCCGGAGGCGGCGCCCGGTCTGGCGTTGGTCATGGCACGTCGATGGACGGCGGTCAGCGGGCGGCGGCGCAGGTGGCCGGGGCCGGGCCGAGGGCGTCGCTGGCGGTCGGCGCCGGCAGGCCGCACGCGATGGCGGCGCGGAGCGCGGCTGAGCGCTTGCCGACCGCGTCCAGCAGGGCGAGCGAGCGGCGGGTGCGTTCCCGCTCGGCGGGTGTTCCCTCGTCGAGCAAGGCACCCACGGCCCGCTGCTGGGCCGTGACGAAGGTGTTGATCCGATCGAGCACCGCCGGGTCGGGACGCTGCACGGCGGCACCGGTCAGCAGGCGTACGCCGTGGCGGGTGTCGGCGTCCATGTCGTCCAGAACGTCGCTGTAGCCCACCTGGTCGCCCCGCAGCTCCGCGGCCTCGCCCAACCGGGTGCGGGCGAAGTCCAGGAAGAGCTGCCCACGGCTGACGTCGGAGCTGGTGAACGCGAGCTGGGCGCGCTCGGTGGACCGCTTCATGCCGTACAGCGCGTCGCCTGGCACGGCGTTTTCGCTGGCGGCCGAGATGCCGGAGACGGCCACGGCGCCGGCCGTGATGCCGATCAGGATGGCGCCGCGGGCGCGGGCGCGCCGTGCGGTGACCGCCGGCAGTACGGGCCAGCGGGTTACGGCCGAGCGGCGTGCCGGGACGGCGGCCCCGCCGGCGGAGGCGGAGGCACCGACACCTTCGCGCTCGGCGGTGGCCAGCAGCATCGCCCGCAGGCCGGCGCGGAATTCCGGGTCCACCGTGATCGCCGGTGGGTTGGCGCTGAGCTGCCGCCCGACCGCGACGAGCGCGGTGAGCTGGTCGTCCGCGCGGGACCGTGCGCGGTGCCGTCGGCCACCGTTGGCCTCGCCGAGGAGCTGAGCGAAGCGCTCGGCGCGTCGGCGGGAGAAGAGGTCACTGTCCACCGCTGGCACCTCCTCTCGCTGGTCACGGCCGGTCGGCCGCGGTCGTCACCGGTGACCGGTGACGGCGGGACACCGCAGGGCAACTCGTGGCCGGCGGCGTCGCCGGAGCTGAGAAACCCGGAGGACGCCGGGACTGCCATCGGTCGCACCCGGACAAACGCGCCGTGCCGGGCACGGGTTACGGGGCCGGCGGGGGCGAAATTACGGAAAGTGATCGGTCTCACTGGTGGCCAGCCGCGTGGAGCTGAGGGTGTCGCCGGACCTGTGCCGCCCGGATCACGGTTGGAAGCCGTCGGGCAGCAGCCGCGCCAGAGCCCGTACCGCTCGGTACTGCAGCGCCTTGATCGCGCCCTCGTTCTTGCCCATCGCCCGCGCGGTCTCCGCTACCGAGAAGCCCTGTAGGAAACGGAGCACGATGCACTCCTGTTGCTCCGGGTTGAGCTGTTTGACGGCGCTGAGTAGGGCGACGTTGGTGATGTGTTCGACCACCGCCGCCTCCGGGCTGCCCTCCGGGCCCCGGTCCTCCCGATCGGCGTCGAGCACGTCGCCGGTGGTCACCTCCAGCCGGTACCGGCCGGACTTGAAGTGGTCCGCCACCAGGTTGCGGGCGATCGTCACCAGCCACGCCCCGAGGTCCCGGCCCTGCCAGGTGAAGCTGCCGATCCGCTTGAGCGCACGCAGGAAGGTGTCGGAGGTGAGGTCCTCCGCCAGTTGGCGGTTGCCCACGCGGAAGTAGATGAACCGGAACACCGTGTCGACGTAGCGGTCGTAGATCAGCCCGAACGCCTCGGTTTCGCCGGCCTGCGCCCGCTCCACCAGCGCCCAGACCTCGGTTGCCGGGTCGGACGGGTCGGGGCGGCTGGGGAACCCGGTCGCGTTGCCGGTTTCGGCGGCGGGCACCGCCGGCAGCACCGCGGTCTCCGCGGTGGAGGAGTCGGCGGTGGCTGGTGGGTCGGCGGCCCGGCGGCCCTGCACCGGCATCGTCGGCCGGGCCGGTGTGGCGACCCGGCCGCCGATCGGCTTGGCGTTTCCGCCCGGGGCCGCCGGTCTCGCTGGTGGCTCGTTGTGGTGTGGGCGGTTGCGCAGGCGGTTCGACCCGCTGTCGGTTCGGGCGGCGAGGCCGCCCGTGTCCTCGACGGAGCCGCGGGCGGCCGGCCGTTCGTTCATCGCCGGCCGGGGCGCCGGGCCGGTCAGGCCGACCGGGCGGTCCGCGTAGCCGAAGGCTGTCATCGGGCCACCTCCGGCCCGCCGGGTACGCGATGGTCGGGCAGGGCGGTGCGGGGGTGTGCCGGCGTGCGGCAGACCCCCTTGAGGTGCTGGTCCAATGCGCTCACGGGCACGGGGGCCTCCTCGGGGCTGAGGGGTGTCGACTCACGGCAAATGGGGTGAGCCGACCCGAGTGATGATAGGGCCAACGTCACCCGCGCGTGGCAAGTCCGTTACACAGGGCCGAAGTATTTCCTGCGGTGTCGCGGAGCCGGCGGACCGGTTGTCCGTCGTGTGCGGTTGACTTTCGGGTTTCCCGGTGGTCTGCAATGGATCCGCAGGTGGGCGATGCCGTATGTGGCCGATCCGACGACCCGGTCGACCCGGTCGGCCGAGGGTGGATCGGCGTGTCGGCCCCTCCGAGGTGTCCTATGCGCGGGACCAGAGGTGTCACCGGTCGTGTCGGCGGCTGGTCCCGTCGCTGGGACCACCACACGTCGCCGTGGCGGTTGCGTGCCGTCCGGTCCGTGCGTCCGTCGATCCGTCGCGTCGGGGCCTCCCGGCCGGTGTGTGACGGGCCCGCGGGCAGTTCGGTGTCGTCGGCCGTACCGGTTCCGGGCATAGCCGGGCCGGCCGGGCTGTGCCAGACTCGGCGACCGTGCAGGACACATCGCGAAGCAGCGCGTCGACCCTCGCCGACCGCCTCCGCCGGGCTGCCGTCGCCCACGGCGGCCAGCCCGCGCTGCACTGGCGTGGGACGACGCTGAGCTGGTCCGAACTGGACACGGCAGTGACGGCTGGCGCACACGCGTTGGTGGCGCAGGCGGTAGGCGCCGACCGGCACCCGCCCCGGGTCGCGATCGCGCTCGGCAACACGCCGGACTTCGTGGTGAGCTACCTGGGCGCGCTGCGTGCCGGACTGATCGCCGTGCCGGTCACCCGGCCCTCACCGCCCGCGAACTCGCGCACATCCTGGCGGACTCTGGCGCGTCCGTGCTGATCGGGACCAGACAGGTGCGCGACCGGATCGGCGAGGTGGTCGACGACCTGCCGGCGCTCGTCGTCGTGCAGTCCGCGCCTCCGGCAGCGGACGGCGACGGCGAATTCCCGGCTCGGGGCGGGGAGGACCTCGCCGTGTTGCTCTACACCTCCGGCACCGAGGGACGGCCGAAGGGGGCGATGCTGTCACACCGCGCCCTGGCGGCCAACCATGAGCAGCTCGAACGCATCGAGCCAGCCGTGGTGGGTCCAGACGACACCGTGCTGCTCGCGCTGCCGCTGTTTCACGCCTACGGGCTCAACTCCGGGCTCGGCTCGGTCGTCCACCACGGGGCGACGGGGGTGCTGGTCGACGACCTCGGGGCCGACCTGGGGCTCGCCGAGATCGCCCGGCACCGGGTCACCGTGCTGGTCGGCGTACCGTCGATGATCGCGGCGTGGTCCACGGCGGACACCGCGCCGGCCGCTGCGGCGCTGGCGACGGTGCGGGTCGCCGTCAGCGGCGCGGCGCCGCTGGAGCCGGCCGCCGCGGCGCGGTTCGGCGTGGTGACCGGGCTTGCGGCGCACGTCGGGTACGGGCTGACGGAGACCTCGCCGGTGCTCACCTCCACCCTCGTCGGTGGGGAGGCAAAGCCCGGCTCGATCGGCCGCCCGCTACCCGGTGTGGAGTTGCGGCTGGTCGCGGCGGACGGGGCCGACCTGTGGCGGGACGGTGCCGCCGTGCCTGACGACGACGCCGACGAGCTGGACATCGCCGACCCGGTGCCGGGCACCGACCCCGGGCAGATCGTGGTTCGCGGGGCCAACGTCTTCTCCGGGTACTGGCCGGACGGGCGGGGCGGGCCGGACGCCGAGGGCTGGTGGGCGACCGGCGACGTGGCGTACGCCGACGGCGACGGGGACCTGTTCCTGGTTGACCGGATCGGCGAGCTGATCCTGGTCAACGGCTTCAACGTCTACCCGCACGAGGTGGAACTGGTGCTCGCCGCGCACCCGGGCGTGGCGGAGTCTGCCGTACTGGGTGTGCCGTACCCGCGGACCGGCGAGACTGTCCACGCGTACGTGGTTCTGAAACCGGGCCGGGAGGTGACGGTGTCGGAACTGCTCGCCCACTGCGCCCGCAACCTGGCCCGGTTCAAGTGCCCGACCAGCGTCGAGTTCGTCGACGAGCTGCCGCACTCGGCGATCGGTAAGGTCCGCAAGAGGCTGCTCCGGTCGCCGGCGCCGCCCGCGCCGCCGCCGACGGCGGCCCCGACCGACAGCGAGCCGGCCCTGACCGGTACGACGGAGGAGACAGATGCGTGAACCTCGCCTCGCCCTGATCACCCGACCGGGTTGCCACCTCTGCACGGACGCGAAGGCAGCGCTGGACCGGGTGGTGGCGGTCACCGGGGACCAGTGGGTCGAGAAGGACGTGACCGGCGACCTCGAGCTGGAGCGGGAGTACGGCGACCGACTGCCGGTGGTGCTGCTCGACGGCAAGGAGCACGGCTACTGGCGGGTCGAGGAGGAGCGGTTGCTGCACGACCTCACCGAACCGCAGCTCTGACCGCCGACCGGTAGGGTGCGGCGATGACCCCCGCGCACCCGCACCTGGTGTGGGACTGGAACGGCACTCTGCTCAACGACCTGGACCTGGTCGTCTCGTCCACCAACGCGGCCTTCGCCAGTGTCGGTGGGCCACGGATCACCGCCGACGAGCACCGGGTCCGGTTCCGCCGGCCGATCGCGGACTACTACGCGGAGGTGCTCGGGCAGGCGGTCGACGACGAGGCGTTCGGGCGGCTCGACCGAATCTTCCACGACGCGTACCGGGACGGGCTGACCACCTGCGTGTTGGCGCACGACGCGGTGGCGGCGATGTCGTCCTGGCCGGGCGGGCAGTCGCTGTTGTCGATGTGGTTCCACGACGAACTGGTGCCGGCCGTGGACACGCACGGGTTGACAAGTCGCTTCCTGCGGATCGACGGGCTGCGGGCGACGATCGGTGGGGACCGCAAGGCCGCGTCGCTGACCGAACACCTGGCTGAGCTGAGGATGGACGGCCGGGACGTGGTGCTGATCGGCGACTCGCTCGACGACGCCGACGCCGCGTTGTCGGTCGGCGGTCGCGCGGTCCTCTACACCGGCGGCTTCACCGACCCCACCCGTCTGAAGGCCTCCGGCCACCCGGTGGCCGACACCCTCACCGAGGCGGTGGCCCTGGCCGGCGTGCTCGGCACCGCCTCATTCTGATCACGAATATCCGGCGGTTGCGGCGACCCGACGCGTCCGAGAACGTCGTGACCAGAGAGGTCTCGGGTGGGGCGTCAGGTGCGGAGGTAGGTCAGGACAGCGCGGACCCGGCGGTGTTGTTCCGTGTCCGGGGGCAGGTCGAGTTTGGTGAAGATGTTGCGGACGTGTTTTTCCACCGCACCGTCCGTTACCACCAGGGTGCGGGCGATCGCGGTGTTGGAGTGGCCCTCGGCCATCAGGCCGAGCACCTCGCGCTCGCGCGGGGTCAGGCCGCGCAGCGGGTCGTCGCGGCGCCGGCGGGCGAACAGCTGAGAGATCACCTCGGGGTCGAGGACGGTGCCGCCGGCCGCCACCCGATCCAGCGCGTCCAGGAACTCGCCGATCGCGGCCACCCGGTCCTTGAGCAGGTAGCCGATTCCGGACCCGGTGGCGAGTAGGTCGTCGGCGTACGACACCTCGACGTACTGGGACAGCACCAGGATGGGGGTCCGGGGCACCAGCCGACGGGCCTCCACCGAGGCCCGCAACCCCTCGTCGGTGTGCGACGGAGGCATCCGGACGTCGACGATCGACGCGTCCGGACGGTGGGCTGCCACCGCCGCCACCAGCGCGGGGCCGTCGCCGACGGCGGCCACCACCTGGTGGTCGCGTTCGGTGAGCAGCCGGACCAGCCCTTCCCGGAGCAGGACGGCGTCGTCGGCGATGACGATTCGCATGGACGTGTTGTCTACCACGGAGACCTCGTTCCCGCGGGACCTCGCCCGGTCGTTCGGTGCCCGGTTGGCCGGTCGGCCGGTTGGCCTGGACGTCGCGGTGTCCGGTTGGCCCGGCGCGGACCGGCCCGGCCGTCGCTGGTCACCGAGGAAGCTCCGCGCGTACCTCGGTGGGGCCACCGGCTGGGCTCGTCACGGCGAGCCGGCCGCCGGCCGCCCGGACCCGGTCGGCTATGCCGGCCAGCCCGTGGCCCTTGGCCAGGTGCGCGCCGCCCTGACCGTCGTCGGTGACGTCGACCCGCAGCAGCGGTCCGTCCCGTTCCACGGTGACCCGGCACTCGGCGGCCCGGCTGTGCTTCGCCACGTTGGCCAGCGCCTCGGCGACGACGAAGTACGCCGTGCTCTCCACCGCCGGGTCGAGCCGCCCCTCCGGCACCCCGAGTGCCGGATCGACCCGCAGTTCGATGGGGATCAGCCCTCGCCCCGCCAGCGCGGCGAGGGCGCTGGGCAGGCCCCGGTCGACGAGGACGGGCGGGGCGATGCCCCGGGACAGGGCACGCAGCTCGGCGAGGGTGTCCCGGGTCTGGCCGACGGCCTCGTCCAGCGTCCGGCGGGCCTCGTTCGGGTCGGCGGCGAGCTGCTCGCGCGCCCGGCTGAGGTCCATCGCGAGCCGGACCAGGCGCTGCTGCGGCCCGTCGTGGATGTCGCGTTCCAGCCGGCGCAGCGCGCTGGCCTCCGCCGACACGGCCGCGCGCCGCTGCTCCTCCAGCGTGCTGATCCGGTTGCGCATCTCGGCCACGCCGGTCAGCAGGGAACGGGCCAGTCCGGCCTGCAGCCGGGCACAACCACGGGCCACCAACGGCAGGGTGAACAGACAGAACACGCCGATGGCGGTGTTCAGGATCACCCGGCCGGCGGTCCCGTCGCCCATTCCGAGGAGCTGGCTCAGGTCCTGGTTGTCCGGGCTGTGCGGGATCATCCGGTCGTACGCCGCGTAGCTGGTGCCGGCGATACCCGCCACCCACCAGACGACCAGCACCGAGAAAGTCGGCAGGGCCACCAACAGCTTGCCGAGGGCGTGCAGCAGATCGAGCCACGACTGCGGGTCACGCATCGGCACGAGGACCCGGCGCCAGAACCGCGCGTCGGGGGCGGGTACCAGGTAGTCGGGGCGGACCCGGGGCTGGTGCAGCACGGCGGGGAGCCGGTGCCGCTCGACGTCGGCCAGGGCCCGTGCCGCGTACAGCGTACCGGCGAGCACCGGTAGACCGAGCGTGGTGACCAGCAGGGCGGCGGCGAGTGGGATCCCCACCACCGCCAGCACGAAGCCGACCAGTGCGAGCGGCAGACCGATCAGCACGTAGCCCGAGTCGCGGATGAGCTGTCGGACGAGGCTGTGCACGGGGCTGGCGGGGGGTGGCGCGGTGGTCGTTGGTGCGGTGGCCATGCGGTGAGGCTATGGGCCGATCCTCGTCCGGCCCATCCCGTACGCCGGTCTCCGGATGGTGGTGCTGGCCATACCCCTCGGCCGGGCACGCGACGCGCCCAAGCGTGATTGGTCAGAGAAGTCGTAATTGAGCCATAATCGCCGAGCGGCGCCGGCGGTGGTGGCCGGATCGATCTTGCGGAATGGAGGGCCTGGTGAAGCCGCGTCGTGGGCGACCAAGATCGCGATTTGTGCGTGTCTTCACAAGCGCCTACCCTGTAGTTCCGACGCGCCCTGCTAGCACAGCCGGCAACCTCGGTCGCCAGCGGGAGTCCCGAAGTGGCCGACCGGCGGAGTTGGCCCAGGATCGCACCGCACGGAGTCGCATGAGTCAGCACCGCCCCGGCGCGCCCGAACGCCCCGGCGCCGTTCCCGCGCTGCCGGACCTGCCCGAGGCGACGGTCGCACGGCTCCCCGAGTATCTCCGTGCCCTGCACAACCTGGCCGAAACCGGCCACGAGACGGTGTCGAGCGAGGGGCTGGCCAGCGCCGCCGGAGTGAATTCCGCCAAGCTCCGCAAGGACCTGTCACACCTGGGCTCGTACGGCACCCGAGGCGTCGGCTACGACGTGGCCCTGCTGATCGACCAGATCGAGTACGTGCTCGGGCTCACCCAGCGCCGGTCGGTCGCGCTGGTCGGTGTGGGTAATCTCGGTCACGCCCTGGCCGGGTACGACGGTTTCGCCACCCGTGGCTTCCGCATCGCCGCGCTCTTCGACGCCGACCCGGCCCGCGTCGGCGAGGAGATCAGTGACCTGGTCGTCCGGCACGTCGACGAGCTACCCCGGATCGCCGCCGAGGAGTCGATCGCGATCGGCGTGATCGCCACCCCGGCCGGCGCCGCGCAGCGGGTCGCCGATCAACTGGTCGCGGCCGGTGTGACGAGCATCCTGAACTTCGCGCCGTGCGTACTCTCGGTTCCGGACGGGGTCGACGTGCGCAAGGTCGACCTCGCCGTCGAGCTGCAGATCCTGTCCTTCCACGAGCATCGCAAGGCGTCCCTGACCGCGCTCCCCGCCACGGGCGGGTCCACCCTCACCGCCCTTTCCGGCGCGCTCGCCGTCACCGACCCACAGGAGGCGATCGGCACGTGAAGCTCCTCGTCGTTGGCGCGTCCTACCGCACCGCCCCGGTCGCCGCACTGGAACAA